>NZ_JBSVRR010000001.1:0-1028889 GCF_054072805.1 Luteimonas sp. A534 | reverse complement strand
ACCTCGCCCAGCAGTGCTGCGTACTCGGCGGGGCTGAGCCCAAGCCCGTCGGACGCGAAGTTCACGCGCTTGAACAATGTCGCGGTGGCGTTTGCCGTGGCAGGTATGCCCAGTGCGGACAACATGGGCGACGCGGCGGCAGCTCCACTCACGCCAAGGAAGCGGCGACGATCCATGTGTAGTCCTCAGGGCAGGGCGTGGCGGCAGCGACGCCTGCCATAAAGCATAACCAACGCCGCGCCCACCTCGCCGGTCACGTTGCCGTGGTTTTGCGCGATTCAAACAGGCGGCCACTTTCCGTCTGTCGGCACGTTGTCCAACTGGAGCGCCGCAGGCGCAGGAGCCAGCCATGGACCACGCCCAGTACTCCGTCGCCGCCATCCAGGACATCGTCCGCCTTCGCCGCCGAATCGCCCCATGCCGGCCTGCCGCCGCGCCGCACCGACGCCAACGTCATCGTCGGCACCTGGAACATCCAGAAGTTCGGCGGCTTCCATCCCGACTGGTCGGAGAATCCCGGCAGCCCCAAGCGCAACCTGCGGGCGCTGGCCGTCATCGCCGAGGTGGTCCGCTGCTTCGACGTGATCGCCCTGCAGGAGGTCCTGCGCGACACCACCGCGCTGCGCCATCTGATGACGCACTTCCTCGGGCCGCACTGGGCGGTGCTGCTCACCGACGTCAGCGGCGGCGACAAGGGCAACTCCGAGCGGCTGGCCTATCTGTACGACACCCGCCGCGTGGTGCTGTCGGGGCTGGCGGGCGAGATCGTGCTGCTGCCCACGCCCGAGGGCCTGCCCGAACAGTTCGACCGCACGCCCTTCATCGCCGGCTTCCGCGCCGCCAACGAGCATTTCACCCTGCTCACGGCCCACATCCGCTACGGCAGCGTGCCCGCCGACCGCCTGCCCGAGCTGCAGCGCATTGCCCGCTTCACCGCGCAGGAGCTGCGCGCGCGGGCGCGGGCCGGGCAGAGCCGGGAGGAGCCGAACCTGCTGGTGCTGGGCGACTTCAATATCGACAAGCGCCAGGGCAACCCGTTGTTCGACGCCTTCGTCGAAACCGGTCTGTGGGTGCCGGTGCCGCTGCAGGCGGTCAAGACCACGACCGGCAAGACCGCCAAGCACTACGACCAGATCGCCTGGTTCCAGGGCGAGGACTTCGGCCTGAAGCCCAGCGGCCGCGCCGGCGGCATCGACTTCGCCGGCGCGGTGTACCAGGAGCTGTCCAACGCCCAGGTCTCACCGCGCGTGAGCGACCACCTGCCGCTGTGGGTGGAGTTCACCACCGACCGCAGCGAGGAGGGGATGGCGCGGGTGCTGGGGGTGGATATCGATGGGCCGGAGCCGTTTGCCGGGGTGCTGGATTGAGGCGCGTAAGTGACTTGGAGTGACTGCAGCAGCGCGTGGAAGCGGGGACTCCGCATGCCGGATCGGCCGAACCGTGGCGGCGGAGGACACAGGTTCTCGCACGCTGTCACGTAAAGCGCGTTTCGCCGCAAGCTTTGTAAGCTCGCTGAGCGAGGCGTAATGTGGAACGCTCGCCGGGAGGGATTCTGGATGCGTGTACTGGGAATGATGGCGCTGCTGGGTCTTGCGGCGTGTGCCGGGTTGGGGACCGCGGAAGTGCCAACCGAGACGCCCTTCGCTGGTGCGTGGGAGTCATGCGAAGGCGTGGCATCGAGTGAGGAATGCAGCCGCTACCTGCTGGTGCAGCGCGCCGATCGCATCTGTGGGACCTGGTCTTACCTCGCGTCCGGCAAAGTGTATGAAGGCAGGGTCGTAGCTCGCGCAACATCCTCGAACGAAGCGCGCCGCACCCAAGTGTGTGGTCGTCCAGGCGCCGAGACCGATACGGAATGCGGAGACGGATGGCAAGGTATCGACAAGCCACTGCGGCTCTGCGACGGCAATCTCGGCGATCTGACAGCCGCGGATGGCGCATGTCTCGCCGACTATCGGGCAGTGCCCACCCAGCAAGGCGAGTGGGATGCATTGCAGGCGCAACCTTGGGTGGAGAACTGCCTTTCAGACGGCAAGTAGCGAATGACCCATAAGGAGATGGATCATGACGGACCCGAATCCTCTTACCTTGAATGAGCTGCGAGCGGCCGCCTACTTCGCTGTAGGGGTGAGTTCGGAAGGCAGCGTTGCAGGTCGTGATGTTGCCTACCGCTTGAGCTTTGCTGGCAACGTCAGGGCAGGCGGACGCATGGAGCCAGTGGCCAACAGCGGCTACTCATTCGGCACGCTACAGATCGATCTTGGCCAGCATCCGGATGTGGCTCGCGATCTACTGGACGGCTACCAAAACAGCCGATCCGCTGATCGGGCCGGTGGCGGCTCACCGTCCTGACACGGCGAGTCCTGATCTCGGCTTTGAATACGACACGATGCGATCCCTGTTCCTCACACCGGAAGCCTCACGTAGGTTCATTGCAGCACTCGACAGGGGCGCGTCGCTAGCCGAAGGCAACCCACAGCCGCAGGCTAACGGGAGCCGGCAGGCAGGCTTCTATGTTTCGGGCAATGACTTCGTACATTGGAATCGTAACGGCCAAGGACAGGCTTTCATCGACGGGCAGTGGCGTCGAATCGATCCAGCCAGCTTGGCGCGCGTGCGGAATGGCGACGGCACGACCGAGTTGACAATCAACGAAAGTGGCGTGCACGTGACGTTGTTGCGTGTCGATCCCCGAGTGCCGGCTCCGCGCGCGGACATGGCGACGACTCCAGACGAGATCAGACATGCCATGAACGGACGAGGCCGGGAGTTTGCTGACACGCTCCTCCAACGTATGGATGAGGGGTGCACAGGAGAACCTTTGGAGACTGCTGGCTTGCATCAAGGCCTAGCTCCAGAGCGTGAGCGCCAAGGATCCGTACGAGCACCCGCGAGCCCGTTCGATAGCCCGTACCTCAATCGCGTGCTCGCCGCTGTTGCAGTAGGAGAGGACGCAGACGTGAGTCGGATCTTGCAGGAGTTTGCACAGTCCCCCAAGGGGGTTGCGTTCACCCAGCGTGGGGAGCAGCTTTTAGCTCGCCACGAGGCAGATGAGCGTGTGGTTGAGCAGCTGTTCGATAGTCAGAATCGAAGTGACGGAATTGGAAGGGGTTGAGCACGATCAAGCATGCACGCCATGCCAGGTGCCACTGGAACCGCCTCTTTGCGCTCCGCCGGTGAAGCGGAGGAGGCACCTTTGCTGCTGGCGAAGGGCGATGTGGCGTGCGACGAGGGCTGGTCGAGATCAGCGACGGCACGCTCCGCGTGGACGGCAAGCCTCGTGCCGTGTCGAAAGCCGATGCCGCGCGATTGCAAGCGATAGAGTCCGGCGTGCGCGGCATGCTGCCTGAGATCGCGGCCGTCAGCTGCGAGGCCACCGGGATCGCCTTCGATGCGCTGGGCGAGGTGAACGCGGCGCTGACCGGCAACCGGCGCCAGGCGCGCGATTTTGAGCGCCTGCGCGAGCGCGCGCTGGCCCGCGTGGATGAGATGGCCGGCCGCGGTGAGTGGCCCTCCAACGATTTCGGCGACGAGTTCGAGGCCGAGATCGCGGCAGCGGCCGAGACCTGTGCGGCAGCCTGGAGCAAGTGCAACAGCTGCAGGATGCTATGGAGCTGCGGCTGGACGACGGCAGGCCGCTGCGGGTCTTCAAGATCCGCCAGGGACGGGATGGTGGTCGACGCCTGACGCTGCTGCGTCCGCTCCGCGGGACGGAGCCGTTTGCCGGATCGGAAGTAAACCCACCGGCGCTGACGCCGTCCTTTCCGCCAAGCCCGTTCTCCAGGGCACCCCGGGGCCACGAGAGGTGTCGAAGCCAGGCCAGGTAATGCGCGAGTCATGCGTGTGCAATGTTCATTGCGTTCAATGCTGCGCTTGCCAAGTGACGCAGGAGAAGGAGTCTCCGCCGCATCCGATCATCCCCTTCCTGATCATGGGGGCATGTGCATCGATGACAGCACTCGGCGCATCCTTCCCACCCGAGTGATTTGAATGACGCTCCTGAAAAGCATCCGGCCTGCGCGCCTGCCCGTTGGCGTGGCCCTGGCCACCGCTGCCTTGGCAGCCACACTTTCGTTCCATGCATCGGCCAGCGAGTACCGGCAGGGCCAGTGCGGCGAGTTCACCATCGCCGTCATCCCCGACACCCAGAACTACATGGACTTCAGCCACCAGAAGTCCCACGGCTTCCCGATCGACGCCGCTGAGCTGTACTTCGAGCAGATGCAGTACATCGCCGACAACGCCAGGAGCAACGGCGGCGATATCGTGTTCGCCACCCACGTCGGCGACATCTGGCAGAACCGCGTCATGCGCATTGATCCGGGCCACGCGGCGCGGGGCTTCAAGGCGGCGCCCGATTCGGTCACTGGCGGCAAGCCGGACCTCTATCCCGAAGAGGTCCGGAACCACGAGATCCCGACGGCGGTGAAAGGCTTCGAGATCATCGCCGGCGCGCTGCCGTTCTCGGTGGTCCCGGGCAATCACGACTACGACGCGGTCTGGACCGACCCGGCACATCCGCCCCTGCCCGAGGCCGACCCGATGGCGCCGGAGATCCGTCACTTCGGCGGTCTGACCGGCTTCCTCTCGGTTCTTTCGGCGGAGTCCGACTTCTTCCGCGACCAGCACTGGTACATCGCGTCCAACGACGGCGGCGCCGACAGCGCCCAGGTCTTCACCGCTGGGGAGTGCAGGTTCCTGCATATCGGTCTGCAGTACGACGCGCCCGACAGCTCGCTTGCCTGGGCCCGCAGGGTCATCAAGCAGAACCCTGGACTGCCGACGATCGTGACCACCCACAAGTACACCAACCGCGACGGCGAGCATGCGGTGGGCGGCTCGCTGGACATGAGCCTGCTGGATCCGGTCGACAACAATCCGCAAATGGTCTGGGATGACTTCATCAGCCAGCACGACCAGATTTTTCTTGTTCTCAGCGGTCACATCGGGGGACAGGGCTACGGTGTCGACTACAACGACGAGGGCCATGAAGTGCACCAGATGCTCGCCGACTATCAGCCGCGTGCACAGGTGGCGAGGTCGCACGACCCGGACGGCAAGTACCCGGGAAACACCCAGACCGGTGACGGGTGGCTGCGCCTGCTGACCTTCGATCTCGACAGTCCGCAGCCAAGCGTCAACGTGCGCACCTACTCCACGCACTTCGGGAAGCTCAGCTCCGAGATCCCCGAGTACGCGCCCTGGTACAAGGCCGGCGAAAGGCGGGCCGAGCTGAGTGACGCCGAGTTCCTTGCGCGCGACGAGTTCGAGATCGGGCTGGCCGATTTCCACGGGCGGTTCCAGGGCGCCGGCGAGTAGACCCGGAACGCAAGGCACCACCCCACACGCGTTACCCAACCCCGCCGGATTGTGGCGGCCGCTGCCGTGCGGCCGTCACGGCTGTTCAATGGAGATATTCGAGATGTCCGCTCTTGCTTCGCGCACGTTCCATCGCGCCCCTCAGAACACACCGCGGCGCCGCGCCCTGACCCTGGCATTGGCAACCGCCATGACCTCGGTGGTGCTCCCCACAGCCGCCCAGGAGACGGGCGCCGAGGCCACGGCCACCCAGTTGGACACCTTGGTGGTGGTCGGCTCGCGGATGCAGGCCAAGGAAGAGATCGACACCCGGCGCGAAGCGGTCGCGATCGTGGACTCCCTGTCCGCCGACGAGATCGGTGCAATGCCCGACCTCACCATCGCCGAGTCGCTGCGTCGCATCACCGGCGTGACCACGGTGTACAACGATGACATCGGACAGTTCGCTTCGATCCGCGGCTCCCACCCCGACTTTGTCCCGGTCACCATCAACGGCCTGACGATTGCCACCACTGGCGACCACGGTGAGGGCACCCGCAAGGTCAACCTGCAGGTGATCCCGACCAACGCCGTGCAGCAGCTCCAGGCCTTCAAGACGCTCTCGCCCGAGCTTGACGCCGGCGCGCTTGCCGGCCTGATCAACATCGTGCCGTCCAGCGCGTTCGACATGGGTCAGCCATTGGTCAACGCGACGCTGGGCACCAGCTACTCCACCTATATGGATGTGCCCGACGACAACAGGGGTGGCCGCGACGGGGTGAGTTCCCCCTGGGGCCGTTCAGCGAGGCTCGCCTGGGCGCCGACCTTTGCCAACGACACCATCGGTCTGCTGGTGACCGGCGTCTATGAGCAGCGCCCGCGGACCCAGTCCAACAACGCGATCCCGAACCGCATGTACTACAACGACGCCGGCAGTATCACCACACCGGACTCCGCGGATTGGAACGGCATCGGCGCCCCCGACGGGTTTACCGCCCACAGCTACACGAACGTATTCACCAAGCACGGGGGCACCGTGAAACTGGACTGGAGGCCGAACGAGCGGTTCAACGCCTCGCTGTTCGGCTTTGCCTATCTGTCCGACGAGCAGGAGACGCGGAACAGCAACCGGATTGTCACCCTCGACCAGCACCGCGACCAGACGGAAAATACTGGAACCGCCAATATTCGCGCCGCCGACACGCAGTGGCGTTTCAACGACTTCAACCGCGACCAGATGGGCATCCAGGGCCGGGTTGAATGGGATCTCGCGGACAAGGGCCGGCTCAGCGCGAATCTGGGCAGGTCCAAGGCGTGGTACCGGTCTGACCGTCCGTTCTCGGCGTTCCGTGTCCAGAACGCAGGCCGGCTCAGCTACGACCTTGCAGACCCGGGCCACATTTTCGTTCCTGACGATGGTGGCGCCCTGCTTGATCCCGGCAAGTTCACCAACTGGAACGTGTACAAGGACCGGCGCGAAGCCAATTCCTATGTCACCGAAGCCAAGGTCGATTACGGCTTCAACGATGGCTCTGAAGATAGGGGCTGGGGCTTCTCAACGGGCCTCAACTACCGGGTCTGGGATATGGAGCGCGACAACACCGCCACCCAATATGCAAGGGGCCAAGTGACGCTGGAGGGACTGGCTTTCACTCCAGACTTCGACACTCCCGGATACAGCTGGCCGGCGCTTTGGCTGGATGCGGACGAGTTCTGGAAGAACGTGATCCCCGGCATGGAGATTGACGAGGAAACGTCCCTCTACAACTCTCTGGCGAACGATTACCGATACCGCGAAAAAGTTCTCGCCGGCTACGTGAATGGCGTGTACGCCACGGATGACTTTCGCGTCAGTGGCGGCCTGCGCCTGGATCGTGCCGAGTTCGATGCGGAAATGGCGAGCGTGGCCGGTGGTGTGGTCCAGCCCGGCAAGGCGTTCGCGTCGGGCAGTGACACCGAAGTCCTTCCTTACCTCAACGTGATCTGGTCGCTGTCGCCGGATTTCCGCATCAAGGCATCGGCGTCGAAGACCCTTGGCCGCGCCAACCCGGAAATGATCGCAACAGTCGAGAATTTCAATGACGAGGAATTCACCGTCTCGCGCGGCAACGCCGGTATCAAGCCACGGCAATCAACCAACCTTGACCTGGGCATGGAGTACTACTTCCACCAGGGTCTGGGAATGGTCACGCTGACCGGCTTCTACAAGGACATCAGCGACGACATCCTCAACATGTCGTGGCAGGAAACCATCGAGGATGAAACCTGGACAGTGACCTCGCCGATCAATGGTGAAGACACCACCTACAAGGGCCTGGAGCTGGGTGTGATCCACAGCAGCTTCGGGGGTCTGCATCACGCGCTGGCACCGCTGGGCGCTTCCGTCAACATGATGTGGATCGACGGCAAGTCCTCCTATATCTACGGGGAAGGGATCCACGAGATCGACCAGCTCCAGTACCAGTCGAAATTTGCCGGCAACGCCGCGGTGTTCTGGAGCTTCAACAAGGGCTCCGAACTGCGTTTGGCGGTCAACCACCAAGGCAAGTACCTTGAAAGCTTCGACGCCAATCCTTGGGACACGCTCTGGATCCAGCCGTTGACCACGGTCGACCTGACCGCGAAGTGGAACGTGAGCTCCAACCTGCAGCTTCGACTCAGCGGGCGGAACATTTTCAGCAAGAGCCGCGGGCGCACGATTGGCCCGAACCACGACATGTTTCGCGCTGGCCTCGAGATCGGCTCGACCTGGTTCCTGGACATGAACTACCGCTTCTGACTTCTTCCTGCATGGGGCCGCAGGCCCCATGTAGGACGGCGACTCAGCCCCGCCGCGCGGCCTCGATCGCGGCGACATCGATCTTGCGCATGGTCATCATGGCGTTGAACACGCGCTTGGCGGCGGCGCGGTCCGGGCCTGTATAGGCCTCGGTCAGGACGCGCGGGGTGATCTGCCAGGAGATGCCCCACTTGTCCTTGCACCAGCCGCATTCGCTTTCCTGGCCGCCGTTGCCGACGATCGCGTCCCATAGGCGGTCGGTCTCGGCCTGGTCTTCCGTGGCGATCTGGAACGAGAACGCTTCGCTGTGCTTGAACGTGTCGCCGCCGTTGAGGCCAAGACAGGGGATGCCGCACACGCTGAACTCGACCGTCAGCACGTCGCCTTCCTTGCCGGACGGGTAGTCGCCGGGCGCGCGGTTGACGGCGGTGACGGCGCTGTCGGGGAAGGTCTGGGCGTAGAAGTTGGCGGCATCGAGCGCGTCGCGGTCGTACCACACGCAGATGGTGTTCTTGGCGATCATGGCTGCGGGGTCCAGTCCGCGGCCGGTACGGTGTTGACCATCCACGGCACGCCGAAGCGGTCCACCAGGGCGCCGTAGCCTGGCGACCAGAAGGTCGCCTCGAACGGCATCACCTGTTTGCCGCCTTCGGACAGCTGTTCGAACCAGCGCCGCGCCTTGTCGATGTCATCGGTGTGCACGGTGACGTCGAAGCCGTTCTTGGGCTTGTCGACATTGGGCGCCCACTCGACGTCCATGTCGGCGCCCATCAGGGCCTGGTCGTCGACCTCGAGCCAGCAGTGCATCAGCCAGGTCTTGTACTTGTCGCCGCTGATCGGCATGTCCGGCGGCGCATCGGCGTAGGGGATCGCGGCGGTGATCTTGCCGCCCAGCACCTTGGCGTAGAACTCGAACGCTTCGCGGCATTGCCCCTGGAAGCTCAGGCTGGTCACGATCTTCATGGCTCTTCCCTGTGTCCGGTGGAGGAGACGCCTGAGTACGCCCGCGTCCGTTATGCGGGTGTCATCGGGCGCACTCCCGCGCTGGTCGATCGATCGCGATCACGCCGACGCGGGTCTCGACCCGGCCGCTCTCGGAGCGCGCCAGCCAGCCCTTCACGTCTTCGACGGGGAGGGTGCTGCTTCCTTCGGCCAGGGGCACGAGGTTCAGCCCGCTCAGGGTCTGCGCGCAGTCGCCGCTGTCGTTGTAGAAGTGGCTTTCTGCCTGCACGAGCACGCGACGATCGTCCCCGGCGAGCTTGCGCACCGCGAGGTGGTTCGCGAGCGTTCCGGTGGGCAGGTAGATCGCGTCGTCCTTGCCGAGCAGCCGGGCGAACTTGCGTTCCAGCTCACGGATGACGCCGCCCTGTGAGTAGTAGTCGGGTTCTAAGCCGTCCTCCGCCACGACCTCGCCCAGCAGTGCTGCGTACTCGGCGGGGCTGAGCCCAAGCCCGTCGGACGCGAAGTTCACGCGCTTGAACAATGTTGCGGTGGCGTTTGCCACGGGGGAAGTGCCCAGTGCGGCCAACATCGGCGACGCGGCGGCTGCTCCAGTCACGCCAAGGAAGCGGCGACGATCCATGCGTAGTCCTCAGGGGCAGGGCGTGGCGGCAGCGACGCTTGCCATCAATCGTAACCAGCGCCGCGGCCACCCCACCGGGCACCGTGCCGTGGGCTTGCGATGGGCATGAACTACCGCTTCTGACTCCTCTTCACTTGGTGTGGGTGGGACAGTGGGGGAGGGAGCGACGCTTCGAACAGCACCCGCTTGCTCGCCACGTTGTTGTCCGTGCGGAGTTCGGGCCAGTCGTAAAGCACGCGCGCGGTGCCCGTGACCATGGTCTGCGCGGCCGAGGTGGTGAGGACGAAGGGAAACTGGCGCTCGTGATGCGCGCCCGCTGCGAGCGCCGGCATCTGGCAGGTGATCGCGAGGGAGCCGTTCCAGGCCTGGGACGTGCAGTCGCCCGGGAGGGTGTCGCCACTGACCGACCCGAGGCGCGGTTCGAGGCGGAAGGTCAACTTGTAGGCCGCGGCCTGCAAGGTGCCGCGGTTTTCCACGCGTATCGCCGCCGCGCCTGCGTTGAGGCCGGTGAACACCGCAAGGTCGGTCCCCAGTGATGAATTGCGGCCGGCCCTGTAGGAGATGCCTCCGCTGGCGTCGCGCAGCACGATGTCCCTCTCGCCATCGCCGTTGACGTCGCCAAGGGCGTAGCTCGCGGTGTTGCCCAGCTCGTGCGTGACCGCGGGAGAAAATCCACCGCCGGCACGCCCGAGTCGGACGACCAATGCCTGGTCGAAACTTCGGGTGAAGACCAGCACGTCCTGGTGGCCATCGCCATCCAGGTCAGTGGCCAGCACTTCGTCGACGCTGACCAGTCTCCCACCACCAAGGGGCTGCTTCAGACGATACGCGCCGTCATTGCCCTGCAGGTGGAGGACGACCGAGTACGTCGGCCAGGACCCCACAGCGTGCGCGAGGTCGATGCGGCCGTTGCCCCTGAAGTCGGCCACCGCGAACCGGTCATCGAAGCTGGCCCGGACCAGGGTGCGGGGCGACTCGGCGAAGCCCGTGCCCTCGTTGCGACGGACCTGGAACACGTCCCACGCGTGGTAGACGAGGTCCTCCCTGCCGTCGCCATCGATATCGGCCAGCTGGAACATCGAGGGGTAGGCGTTGTATCCGTGCCAGGTGATCTGGCCGAACCCGGCTTCGCCGTCGCCGTGGAGGATGGCGATGTTGCCGTAGTTGTCGTTGCCCACAAGGTCCAGATGGCCATCGCCGTTGACATCGGTGAACCTCATTTCGCGCAGCACTTCGGTCGTGGAAAATGCGTCCACCGTGAATGCGCCGCCGTCATTGCGGAGCACGGCCAGCTCGCTGCTCGGGTAGTCACCGTAGGGCACGAGGATGTCGAGGTCGCCGTCACCGTCAAGGTCAGCCAGCGCAAGCCCCTTGCCCGCGGCGTAGTAGTCGGTCGGCTCGGGGTGGTAGTCGATCGCGACAGGCGGCGCGAAGCCGTTCGCGATCTGTGCGTAGAGGATGACGCGGTTCCGGAAGTGGGACTGGCCGCCGCCGAGCGCGAGCACATCGTCAAGGCCGTCACCGGTCACGTCGCCTACCGCCACCGCCTTGGCGTCGATCCCCGCGGGAGCGATCGCGGAGACCAGCTCGAATCCATGATCAGCCATGGCGGTCGTGCACACGCACGACAAGATCATGGCACCTGCAATCTGCCTGTACATTCTGGATTTCCCCTTGTAGTGGATGCGTTGGCTGCCTTCCGATGGGTGTTCTGCGATACCGCCAGGTGCCGCGCGCCATCGACATCGTCCGCTCCCATGGCCCCCGCGGGAAGAATACAGCCCTCCTGCGGGGGCAGGCGGCGATGGGTGGCTGGGGCGTCACTTGTGCCGGCGCGCAGGTTGTGGCCTGTCGGATGCTTCATGCCTGATCGACGAAGATGGCGCCATGCATGGATCCCCCGGCCTCCCCTGCTAAAGAC
This sequence comes from Luteimonas sp. A534, assembly GCF_054072805.1. Lineage (NCBI taxonomy): Bacteria > Pseudomonadati > Pseudomonadota > Gammaproteobacteria > Lysobacterales > Lysobacteraceae > Luteimonas > Luteimonas sp. A534. Next base: position 1,017,309 of record NZ_JBSVRR010000001.1, on the reverse strand, counting down.
TCTTCACTACCGCGAAGGCAAACTCATGTCCGAACGCATCCTGGTGTTCTACGGCTCCTACCGCAGCGACCGCATGGGCATCCGCCTGGCCGACTACTGCGTGCGCACGTTGCAGGCACGCGGAATCGACGCCGAGCTGATCGACGCAAGGGCGGTGGATCTGCCGATGCTGGACCGCATGTACAAGGAATATCCGAAGGGCCAGGCGCCCGAGGCGATGGAGGCGCTGGCCGGCAAGATCCGCGGCGCCGACGGCTTCGTGTTCGTCACCGGGGAATACAACTGGGGCATGCAGCCGGGCCTGAAGAACCTGACCGATCACTTCCTGGAGGAGTGGTTCTGGCGTCCCGCCGGCGTGGTCAGCTATTCGGCCGGGCGTCTGGCCGGTGCGCGCGCGAACGTCGCCTGGCACGGCACCTTGTCGGAAATGGGCATGGTGGTGATCTCAAGCACCGTGGAAGTCGGACCGATTGCAAAGACCCTGGACGATCAAGGGCAACCAGTCGATGCGGCCGGCAAGTCGCTTGAAAGGAGCTTTGCCCGCTTCGCGGATGACCTGGCGTGGTGGACCGAGGCCGCGCGGCTGCAGCGGCAGCGCAGGGCGCCGCCCTATTGAGGAAGAAACCCCGGTGGAAGAGATCGTTGAGGGCGTGGTGACCGTCAATGGCCGCGGCCCGCTGCGCGCCCCGTTGACGCTGATGCACTTCGCCAGCTTCTTCATCGCCAGTCACCCGGCGCGGGTGCAGGCGGAGATCGCCGACTACCTGGGCGCGCGACCGCAGGACGTCTGCCTGACCGGCAACACCACCACCGGCCTGGCGCTGGTGTACCAGGGCCTGCCGCTACGGGCCGGCGACGAAGTGCTGTGCACCACGCACGACCACTACTCGCACCCACCATGAGTCGATCCGCCTGGCCGTCGAACGCGCCGGGGCGAGCATGCGCATGGTCCCGCTGTTCGAGGACGAGGCGTCGGCCACCACCGATTCGATCATCGACGCGCTGCTCAAGGCCATCGGCCCCAAAGCACGGGTGGTGGGGCTGACCTGGGTGCATTCCAGCAGCGGCATCCGCCTGCCGATCCGCGTGCGCGCACGCGCCGGGAATTGGGCACGCCTACGAGCACTAGTGGGCCGCCGCCGCGGCGTTCCGCATGCACAAGCAGATGGGGCGCGCGCACGTGGCGGCGCGCATCCGCAAGCTCAACGATCAGTGCAAGTCCGGGCTCGCCGCCAATCCGAAGGTGAAGCTGCACACTCCGATGTCGGGAGAGCTGTCAGCGGGGCTGGTGTCGTTCGAGGTGGAGGGCGTGGCGCCGGCGGAGATGGTGCGGCAGCTGCTGGCGCGCAACATCATCGCCAGCACCAGTCCCTATGCCGTCACCTATGCCCGGCTGGCGCCGAGCCTGGTGAACACGAGTGACGAAGTGGAGCGCGCGGTGCGGGCGGTGCGGGAGATTTCAGGGTAGGGCTCATGCCTTGCCGCGCGATTCGCAAGGCCGCTGATCGCGACGTAGTGTGGAACCCTCGCCGGGAGGGATTCTGGATGCGTGTACCTGTTGGTGCAGCGCGCCGATCGAGTCTGTGGGACCTGGTCTTACTTTGCGACCGGCAAGGTGTATGAAGGACGGGTTGTTGCTCGCGCGATGGTCCCGGACGCGGCAGCGCGGCCGTGGCTGTGTCGGCACTAGTCCCGGCACATCAACTGCGCGCGCATGCTCGCGACCTGCTCGGGCGAGAGGCCCGCAACGTTGTCCGGTGTGACCTGGGCCTTCTCTTCCCGGACGATCAGATACCCGCCGTCTGCCTGGCGCAGCCACATGACATAGCCGCAGGTGAACCCCTGGCTTGGGTAGGTCACGCCGTAGTCGACCGCGACATATCGGCCCAGCGATGGCGCATTCGCGGGATTGTCGTACCAGGTGGTGCGGACCAGGCGCGTTTCCGCACCGGGTCCGACCTTTGCATTGAAGGCGCTGCGGGTGGCCGCCCACTCTTCCGGTGTCGCGTAGCTGGCCATTTCGGGCGAGAGCAACTGGTACGCGGCGTCCGCGTCGGCGTTTTCCTTCGCCGTGAAGTAGGCCAAAGTAAGTGCGTTGATGATTGCCGCGTCGTCTTCGGTCGGTGGGCTGTCAGGCGCCGGTGGCACCGGCATGGAGGCCGTTTCGATGGTCTCCTGCGGTGCGTCGTGACAGGTGATGTCGTGCGAGTAGCGCAGCGATTCCGGCCCGGGTGTGTCCGACGCCCCGAGTTGGCTCCACGCTTCAAAGCGGTACTTTCCGAAATGCGGGAACCGGGCTCCACAGGTCGTCAGTGCTTCGGGCGTGATCGCGACCAGTCCCTCCCCGGGATCCATCGTGCCGTGAACAACGGTGCTCAAGGTGTACCGGCCATCGCCGTGGTCCTGCACTTGCACGGCTTCCCCGGCGATCGCGGTCGCGGACAGCAGGGAAAGAAGTGCGGGGACCTTCCATCGGCGCATCGGGGCACTCCTGCTCAATAGTTGTAGATCGGGGTCGCTGGGCGAGAATACCCGTTACGGTCTGCTTTCTTGGCTGGGGATGAGGGAATGAGTGCAAGAGGTGTTATGCGTACGCTCGCGTGGGCGGCGGGCGCACTGGTGGCGTTCGCGGCGGTTACGTACGCGGTGCTCCTGGTCGTCAACTGGAACGACGAGTCGGCTTCTGCCGACGCGGAGCGGCTGACGGCCATGATGCGCGACCGTTTGGTGCTGGCCGATACGGCAAACGGCTACATCCATGCGTTGGGCCTGGCGGCCGCGCAGGACACGGATCCGGTGGCGCTGGGCAGCGTCCGCAATGCGCACATCGAGGCGTTCACTCCGTCGTCCTTTGGAGCCTACTTCCCGGAACTACCGGGTGAGGATGCGGACTACAAGGCCGCGCGCAGCCCTGAGGTCGCCGCGCTTGCCACCGCATGCAGCGAGGCAGCGGCATGTGTGGAGGCATTGCATGCCCACCCCGAAGCGGTAGCGCAGTGGTTGGCCGGGGAGCAGTGGTTGCTCGACCGGTATGGCCGCATGCTCGCCACCGACGGGTGGCGCGACCCCATTCCCGCGGATATTGGCGTGCCGCTGGCGGGTTATCAGCATCCGATGGAGATCCAGAAGCTGCATCTGGTCGCGGTGCGGCAGCACGCGATCGCGCGCGACGCGGGGGCCGTGCGGGACCTCCTGGAGCAAGATCTTGTGTTCTGGCGGCAAGTGCTGGCCTCGTCGGACCTGCTGGTTTCCAAGATGATCGCGGCGGCTGGGGTCAGGCGGAATTTCGCGTTCGGAAACCTTGCGCTAGCCGAGCTTCCACCCGACCTTGCCGCCGCGGCCGTGCCGCCGTCCTGGCGGCAGCCCATGTCGGTGGCCGAGCGTTCCCTCGCGCGGGCGCTCGGTGGCGAGTGGCACGCTACCGGTGGCTCGCTGCGGATGGTCATGTCGCCTGAAGCGCAGACAGCCAACTCGCGTTCGCAGGTCAGCGAGCGCCTGCTGCGCCCGCTGTTCCAGCCGCAGGCGACGCTCAATCTGTTCGCTGCCCGAATGGTCGAGCTGGGTAGGCTCTCAGAGCTGCCTTATCCGGAGATGGGCCAGGCACTGGATGGCCTCGCCGAGCCGCAGAATGATGCGTCGCCGGGGTTCCGGCTGTACAACCCGGTCGGCGCCATCCTCGACTCCATAGCCGCACCCGCCTACACGAACTACATCGCACGGCTGACTGATCTCGAAGGCCAACGGCGCGCCGCGTTGCTGGCTGCGACCCTGCGCGCCGGTGGCATTTCACGCGAGGGCGCGGCGGACGCGGTACGCGATGCGCCGCTTCGCAGACCCCATGACGGTGCCCCGTTCGAATGGGATGCTGCCAGCGGGTCCATCGTGTTCCACGGGCTGGAGCAGGGGGAACGTGGACGGCATGTGGTGCTGTTCTAGACGGCCGGGTTTGACGCTGGTCCGACGCCGGAACGTGCTCTCGGCTCAGTCCAGCGCCCGCAAGGCGGATTCGAGGTCGGCAACGTCGGGATGATCTTCACCGTGGGCTTCGCGCAGGATGGTCAGGGCCTGCGCGTAGTTGTCGCGCGCCTCGGTGATGGCGCCGAGATCCTGGTAAGAGCCAGCCATGTTGGCGAGCACCGTGGCGGTGGCGGGATGTCCAGCGGGGAGTGCGTTGCGCCGGATATCGAGCGCGCGTCGATAGAGCTGCAGTGCATCTTCATGCTGGCCTCGCGCATCCGCCAGGATGCCTTGCGTGTTCAGCGTGTACGCAAGGTCCGGGTGGCCGGGTCCAAGTTGGGCTTGCTCCGTGGCGAGTACACGGTCAAGCATCTGGTGCGCTTCGTCGAGCCTCTCCGTTCGGATGAGAAGGTCGGCAAAGTTGGCTTGCACCTTGGCCAGCTGCAGTGGCGGTGCGCCGGTAGCCGCCATGAGCGCCAACGCCTCCGTGTAGGCCTGTTCGGCCTCGGGAAGTGCGTCCAGCTGGTGGCGGATCAGGGCAAGCGCGGCGAGGGCCGTTGCGGTCTCGGCATGCGTGGGGCCGTAGGCCAGTTCGCTGGTCCTATACGACTCTTCGAGCCACGGCAACGCGCGATCGAACTGCCCCTGTTGCCGGTGCAGCTCGCCCAGGTTGCCCATGGCCACCGCCATGTCCCTGGGATCGGGGTCGGGACTACGGCGCAGCGTGGCCAGGGATGATTCAAAGGCCGTGGTGGCTTCGGGGAAATGCCCAAGTGCAAGCTCGGCGGCGGCATGCAGGCTCAACGCCGCGCCGGCTTCAGTGGTGTCGGGGCCAAGGGTCGCCGTCGCCTGTGAATGCGCGAGGCGCGCCAGTTGCGACGCATCGGCATACGCGGCGCGCTCGTAGGCTTCGTTGGCCTGCGCGTACGCCAGTTCCCAGCTGAGCGGGGTGGCGGTGGCGGTCGCCGGTGCGCGTGCGGTGTGATCCACGTTCGCGCATGACGTCATGACGCATGCGAGCAGCAGCGCAATGGCGGCTGCTCTCTTCCTGGCTGATCCGTTCAACGCTTGCTCCCCGTTCCCTGTCGGGAGAATAGCGCGCCGGCGGATGGACTCAAGGCCGATCGGGCTCCCTGGCCATGTTGGCGGCAGTGAATTTGACCGTGCCCTTCTTGCAGTCGAGCATCGCAAGCCGCGTGTCGCCCTGGAACACGGTCAGTTGGCCGTACCAGTCCGGATCCATGTAGGAGGTTGATGCGTCGAGCAGATAAGTCGTGTCGCCGTTCTTGAAGTTCATCACGAAGCTTTCAACCTGCGAACCCGTGGAGACGGAGTATTCGAGCTCCGCCGTAGGCGTCTCGATCGTCATTTCTGGCGCCTGGCCAGGCTTGCCGAAGGTGTAGCGGACGTGGGTCACCGTCTGCACCACCTGTACGACCTTGCCGTTCGTTGTCGTGCAGCTGAAGACCGTGTCGTCTGCCTGCGCCAGGAGCGGCAGGGCCGCGAGGGAGGACAGGATCAGAACGCGCATGGGTGCCTCCTTTGCTGAAGGACACGACATCCCGACGACAGAACGGCCAGAGGCATGGTGGACGGCAACCCGCTGCACCAGCGAGGACAGCCGCGGAACGGGGTCAGGGACTGATGTTTTCATGGCCTGATCGCTGCGGCCGTGGACGGTACGGGATGGCGTTGGGACGGTTATCCAGAGGCGGGCGCTGCGCCCCAAGTGAGCGGCTGTCCTGCGCCTTGCCACGCCGTAGACACCGTCAAGATACGCTCCACGCAACCGCCACGCCCTGGAGCAGGAAATGCCTTCCCTTCGATCTATTGCCGTCCCGTCCGCCGTGGCCCTGACCATTGCGCTGGCCACCGCATCCTGCGCCACGCCACCCGAAGCACCTTCCGCCGCCCCTGGCAACGTTTCCGTCGAGGGCACCGTGGCGTCCATCGACACGCAACCGTGGACGTACGACGGCAGCGCTGTGGTCGAGGTCGATGTCGTGGGCCGCGGCCGCGTGGCGGTGCGGCTGCCCGCGCGCTGGAATCTTTGCGAAGCCGAACCAGTGGACGTGCAGGCCTTGGCCGTGGGCATGCGGGTGCTGGTGGCGGGTGCATCCGGGGACGGAGATGGCCTGACGGTGTGCAGCGATGCCGCGCACCGGCTGGTGCCGCTGGATGACGGCAGTGACCCGACCCGTGGCGGCGACGGCTCTGCGATCGCGCTCATGCCGCTGTCGGCGGCGGAGATCGATGCGGCGGCGCTTGCCGGGGAGCTCGCCTGCAGCTTCTCCTCTGGCGAAGCGGGCGAGGCACCCCTGCTGCTGGCGAGGGGCGATGTGGCCTCCGCCGAATCCGCACGCGGCGTGGTGAAGGTCGGCGACTACATAGAGCCCGTGGCGGCGCCCGGCGGTTTCGACGCGATGCTCCGCGGCACGCGCTTTTCCGGCGCTGGCAAGACGATCGACATCACGCTCACCGGCGCGGCGAGCGGAGGCGGGGAATCACCGGTCCGCCCTGCGACCCTCGTCTATCACCGTGCCGACGGTGCGCAGCGCAGGTGGAGTGGTTGGTGGCAGTGCGGGCCGTAGGAGCAGCAGGGGTAATCGCCCGGCGCGTGGTTGACGGCGGTGACGGCGCTGTCGGGGAAGGTCGCGGCGTAGAAGGTGGCGGCTTCGAGCGCGCCGCCCGGCGACCTGGTGGCCACCCACCGGCTCGATGCCGATCGCGTACACCGATCCGCATGGCCCCGACGCATCTGCGCAAATGCTGCGGTTCTTCGCAGCGTGGAGGCGTCGCGACGGGTGAAGCCGGGAAGGGGCGGAGATTCATGCGTTGCATGAAGGTTGAGTAAATGACAGAGTGAATCAGGCGCGTGTCCTGAGTCGACCCGTTCGGGGAGCAGACGAATGAAGGCAAGCAAGCTGATTTCTCCCGTGCGCTGGCTCGGGATGCTGGTGTTGGTGCTGATGGCGGTGGCCGTGATCTACGCCGGCTACACGGCGATTGAGTATTGGCCTTCGATCTCCGTCTAGGAACGACACCATGAACAAGCGGCAGTCCCGGATCTTCGCCATCGTCGCAACAGGCCTCGCCGCCGTCGCATTCCTCGGCCTGACCCTGTACAGCCATGCGCGCTTCGACGACCTCACCAACGCGCAGGACATCACGCCGGAGGTCACCCACGGCAAGGATGTCTGGCACAAGTACAACTGCATCAACTGCCACACCCTGTTCGGCGAAGGCGCCTACTACGCCCCCGACCTGACCAAGATCGCGCAGCACCGCGGCGAGGCCTACCTGAAGGCCTATATGCGCGATCCATCGCAGTTCTACGACGAGCAGCGCCATCGCCGCCTGATGCCGACGCAGAACCTCAGCGAGCTCGAGATCGCGAACCTGGTGAAGTTCCTCGAGTGGGTGTCCAAGGTCGACAACCAGGGCTGGCCGCCGCGGCCCATCCTGGTCGCCGGCGGCACCGTCAACGTGGCCGCGCAGGGCACCGAAGAGGGCACGGCGCAGGACGTGAGGCCCGTGCGTGCCGACAGCGACCCGCGCGCAATCGGCGAACACCTGTTCGGCACCGCGGTGCCCGTGTGCACCGCATGCCACTCGCTGCAGCCGGGCGTCCAGCTCGCCGGCCCGTCGATGGCTGGCATGGCGGAACGTGCGGCGCAGACGATCGCGTCCCCGGACTACACCGGCAGTGCGACCGACGTGGAGGGCTATATCCGCGAGGCGATCGTTTCCCCAAGCGCGCACCTGGTTCCGGGAGCCATGTTCTCGGCGGAAGGCACGTCGTTCATGCCCAACACGTATCCAGAGACCCTCACCGAAGAGCAGGTCGACCAGCTCGTCGCCTTCCTTGGATCGATGAAATAACACTGGCGGCGTCCTGCGCCGGCACCGGGAGATCTTCCATGCGTTACAAGTCCCAATCAGTGGCCTACTGGTATTTCGCCGTGGCCATGGTGCTGTTCGGGCTGCAGATCGTGTTCGGGTTGCTGTCGGCGGCCAAGTACCTCGGGCCGGACCCGCTGCTGTACATCCTGCCGTTCGACGTCACCAAGACCATCCACACCAACCTGCTGATCGTCTGGGTGCTCACGGGCTTCATGGGCGCGACCTACTGGATGGTGCCGGACGAGTCGCGCACCGAGCTGTACAGCACGAAGCTCGCGTACTGGCAGCTCGGCTTGTGGACGGTGATGGGCGTCACCGCGGTCATCGGCTACCTGTTCCGCTACGGCACCGGCAACAAGCTGCTCGAGCAGCCGCTGCCGCACAAGATCGTCATCGTCATCTGCATGCTGATGTTCCTCTACAACATCGGCATGACGATCAAGCGGTCGGGGCGACTGACCACGACCGAGGGCGTGCTGATCGGCGGACTTGCGCTGTCGGCGGTGCTCTACATCCCGGCGCTGCTGCATTACGAGAACTACACGGTGTCGATCTTCTACCGCTGGTGGACCATCCACCTGTGGGTCGAGGGCGTGTGGATGATGATCATGGCCGGCTTCCTCGCCTACCTGCTGATCCGCCTGTCGGGCATCGATCGCGAGGTGATGGAGAAGTGGCTGTATGTGATCGTGGGCCTGGTGTTCTTCGCCGGCATCCTTGGCACCGCGCACCATTACTACTGGGTGGGCGTGCCGCAGATCTGGCTGCCGATCGGTGGCTTCTTCAGCGCGCTGGAGCCGCTGGCGCTGGCCGCGATGGCGATCTACGCCTATGCCGCGATGCGGCGCGGCGGGGTCACGCATCCCAACAGCCTGGCGTTGCACTGGACCATCGGCAGCGCGATCTTCGCGCTGTTCGGTGCGGGCCTGCTTGGCCTGGCCCACACCTGGCCCAGCGTCAACAAGTGGACGCACGGCACCCTGATCACCGCGATGCATGCGCACTCCGCGTTCTATGGCGCCTACGCGATGATCATCATGGCGATGATCAGCTACGCGATGCCGGGCCTGACCAACCGGCCGCCGGGAAAGCACTCGCCGCTGGGCTACTGGGCGTTCTGGCTGCAGGTGTCGGGCATGTTCGGCATGACGCTGTCCTTCGGCACCGCAGGCATCGCCCAGGTCTACCTGGAGCGGATCATGGGGATGGGCTACCTGGACGCACAGCTCAAGATCCAGGTGCACTTCCTCATGCTGATCCTGACGGCGACGATCTTCGCCACCGGCGTTGCGATGTTCATCTTCGACTTCTTCCGGTACCGGCCGCAGTTCGATGTGATCGCGGACGGGGCCGAGGGCGAGCTGCAGGTCAAGCCGGGACGCTGATCGATGGATGAGCGCTCAGCGACCGCGACGGCGAAGGCCGGCCCGTACTACCTGCCCACGGGCAACGAGATCGGGATCGTCGAGCAGTGCCATGCAGGCGGGCTTGCCGTGATGCTCAAGGGTCCCACCGGCTGCGGCAAGACGCGCTTCGTCGAACACATGGCCTGGCGGTTGGGGCGCCCGCTGATCACGGTGGCCTGTCACGACGACCTGACCGCGAGCGACCTCATCGGGCGTTTCCTGATCCGCCACGACGACACCGTCTGGCAGGACGGCCCGCTGACCCGCGCCGTGCGCGAGGGCGCGATCTGCTACCTCGACGAAGTGGTGGAGGCGCGCCAGGACACCATCGTGGTCCTGCACCCACTGACCGATTACCGCCGGATGCTGCCGATCGACCGCACCGGCGAGACGCTGGAGGCGGCACCGGGCTTCCAGCTGGTGATCTCCTACAACCCCGGCTACCAGCGCATGCTCAAGGACTTGAAGCCGAGCACGCGCCAGCGCTTCGTCGCGATCGAGCTGGGCTTTCCCGAGCCACCGGCGGAAGCCGCGATCGTCGCGACCGAAAGCGACGTGGACAGCGGCACGGCGGCGGCGCTGGTGGAGCTGGCCGGGCGCCTGCGCTCGTTGCGTGACCGTGGCCTGGCCGAGGTGCCGAGCACGCGCCTGCTGATTGCCGCGGGCCGCCTGGTCGCCAGCGGCATCGGCGTGCGCGAGGCGTGCAACGCCGCGGTGGTTTCGCCGCTGAGCGACGATCCGACCCTGCTCGGTGCGATGCGCGAACTCGTCGACGCGATGTTCCCCTAGGCGGACCCGACGTGGCCGAGGCCGAGGACGTTGTCGTCGATGCCGCGCGGCACGCGACGGTGTTCATCCGCGACACCTGGCGCCGGCACTACGCGCGCGAACCCGATGCGCCGGTCGCACTGGCGTCGCTGGTGCGGCGCTTGGACCTGCTGGTGTCGGCCGCCTGCGGGACAAGCCTGCCGATGCGCGTGGCGCTGCCGCCGGCGCGCCCGACCGTGCTGCACCGGCTGTTCCACCGCGGCGCCTATCCGCGCCACCGCCGGGCGCTGCCGGCCACCAGCGGGGATGCGATCTGGCTCCCGGCGCACCTGGGCACTTGCGATGGTGTCGAGGCGTCTGAGCTGTATCGCGCGATGGCGCTGCAGCAGGCGCGCCGAGCGATGCGTGGCAGCGTGCAGGCGATCCTCGGTCAGCGCGGGTCACCGCTGTTGCGCGATACCGCGCTGGTCCTCGAGACGCAGGCCGCCGAAGCGGAGATTGCGCGGAGCTTCCCCGGGCTGCTGCCGGCGCTGACGCGACTGCGCCGCCTTGCGCTGGCAGGGCGGCCGCCGCTGGCCGATTTCGCGCCGGCCAGGCAGCCGCTCGAGCAGCTGGTCCGCGGCATCCTTGCGCGCGACCTGTCGGCCGTGCCGGCATCGCCGCCGGGACCGGTCGAGGATTCGCTCGCACGTGCCGGGCGACTGCTGCATGAGTGGGGCATCGCCAGTGCGGACGTACGCCGGCTTGGCCCGATGCCGCTGTATCGCGACTGGTGGACTGGTGAACTGCGCGAGGCGGGCGCCGCCGCCGGACTGGTCGAAGGCAAGCCCTTCGACCACGACGATGACGCCGGTCCCGTGCGCAGCGCGCGGATGGAACGGCGCCCCGAGGAGCGCGAAGCGGCCGCGGACGAGGACCAGGACGGCGAGCCCGGCGCGTGGATGGTCCAGCAGGACGCGCCGCACGAGGTTGCCGAAGATCCCTTCGGCCTGCAGCGCCCGGTCGACCGCGATGACGAGACCAGCGCGGACGAGTACGGCGACATGCTTTCCGAGCTGGCATCGACGCGGATGGTCGCCGCGCCGGACCCGTCGCGCGAAGTGCTGCTGTCGGACGATCCACCCTCCAGTCGCGCAAGGATCGAGTTCGACGATCCCGACGCCGGCGGCATCCGCTTCCGCTATCCCGAGTGGGACCACGCCAGCAGGTCCTACATCGAGCACGGCACCACGGTGCGCATGATGCCGTCGGTGGAAGGCGACAGCCGCTGGATCGACGCGACCCTGGCCCGCCACCGCTCGCACCTCGACGGCATCCGCCGCCAGTTCGAGGCCCTGCGTCCCGAGCGCGTCCGCCTGCGCAGGCAGAGCGATGGCGAGGACATCGATATCGATGCCTGCGTCGAAGGCCGCGCCGACCTGCGCGCCGGGGGATTCCTGCGCGAAGGGCTGTACGAGTCGCGCCGACCGGGTCGGCGCAGCATCGCGGTGTCGTTGCTGGTCGACGCCAGCGGTTCCACGGACGGTTTCATCGGTGGCGGCCGGCGCGTGATCGACGTCGAACGCGAGGCCCTGCTGCTGGTCTGCATGGCCCTGGACGGCCTGGGCGAACCCTTCTCGGTCATGGCCTTCTCCGGCGAAGGCCCGCACGGCGTGACGCTGCGCATGCTCAAGGCCTTCGACGAGGCCTACGGGCAGAACGTCGCGCTGCGCATTGCCGGCCTGGAACCCGAGCACTACACGCGCGCCGGCGCAGCGATCCGCCATGCCACGTCGCTGCTGATGCGGCAGCCCGCCGAGCACCGGCTGCTGCTCATGCTGTCCGATGGCAAGCCCAATGACGCCGACCGCTACGATGGCCTGTTCGGCGTCGAGGACATGCGCCAGTCGGTCACAGAAGCACGGCTGCAGGGCATCTTTCCCTTCTGCCTGACTGTCGACCTGCAGGCGCCTGGCTATCTGCCAAAGGTGTTCGGCCCGGGCCACTACGCCTTGCTGTCGACGCCCGAGCGGCTGCCGCTGGTGCTGCTGGACTGGACCCGGCGATTGCTGGCGCGCTGAGATGGTGACTGCAGATGGAGATCCACTATCCGGGCTTCAGCCCGGACGAGACGGTGACCCTCTGTCATTTCAACCTCTGAGTCGCACGCGCCGCGGGTATCACGCGACGCTGCGTACAGTGGGCACCCCGCACCCGACGGACCCGCGCATGCGCAAGCTTCCACCGAACCCCGACGACCTTGGCCGCCTCGACCTCGACGACATCCTCGGCACCATCAACGAGGAGGTGCGGCAGCGCTTCGGCGAAGGCGAGGTGGCGGACTACATCCCGTCGCTGGCCGACGTGCCGAAGGATCGTTTCGGCATGGCGCTGGCGCTGCTGGATGGCACGATCCACGAGGTCGGGCATTCGCGCGAGCGCTTCTCGATCCAGAGCGTCTCCAAGGTCTACAGCTTGACCCTGGCATTGGAGGCGGTTGGCGACGAGCTGTGGACGCGCGTGGACCGCGAGCCCTCGGGTGATGCGTACAATTCGCTGATCCAGCTCGAGCACGAGAAGGGCATTCCCCGCAATCCGTTCATGAACGCCGGGGCCCTGGTGACCGCCGACGTGGTGCTGTCCAGCCATGATGATGCCGAGACCCTGCTGCTCGAGTTCATGCGGGCGCGTTCGGGCAATCCGGAGGTCGGCACCGACGAGGTTGTGGCGAAGTCCGAGCGCGAGAGCGGCTACCGCAACGTGGCGCTCGCCAACTTCATCCGCAGCTACGACAACCTGCACAACGATGTGCAGGATGTGCTGGATTTCTACTACCTGCAGTGTTCGCTGCGCATGGACTGCGTAGACCTGGCGCGCAGCGTGCAATACCTGGCCGATGGTGGCCGCTGCGGGTCGTCTGGCGAGCAGGTGACCACGTCCGAAGGCGCCACGCGCATCAATTCGGTGATGATGACGGCGGGGACATACGATGCCGCCGGCGACTTCGCGTTCTATGTCGGCCTGCCCGCCAAGAGCGGGGTGGGCGGCGGCATCGTCGCGGTGGTGCCGCGCGTGATGGGCCTGTGCGTGTGGTCGCCCGGGCTGGACGACAAGGGCAATTCACTGCTCGGCCGCTATGCACTGCATCGCTTCACGCGGATGACGGGGCTGTCTGTGTTCTGAAAGCAAGGGTCGGGTGTGTCGGGGCGATGTCGGGCAAAATGCGCAGACGATTGAATAAGATCGGGGAGTGCGAATGCGGCACCTGAACATCTCCAGCCGTCGGTGCATCGCGGTGGCCCTTGCGGCCGCGATCGTGGCGGCTGGCTGCAGCGAGTCTCCGGTCAATCCGCAGGACGTCGCGCCGGATGGAATCCCGGCCGCAAGCGAGGCGGTCGACTGGTCCCAGCCCAGCCCGCAAGCGGTCTTGGGTGAGTCGCCCGCGCGCAGGGTGGATGGTCCCGATGCGTATCTCTGTGCGGGTGCCCATGCACGCTGCTCCGATGATGTGTTCATGGCTGTGGATGCCAGGGAAGCTGACTGGCTGATCCGCAACGGCTATCCCTCTCCTGCGGAACGACAGCGTTTGCAAGAACTCACGATCGAGCAGCTCGAGTCGGAGGCGCCCGGCAACGAGGCCGCGGTGCTCGAGCTGGCGATGCGGCATCTGGACGCAGGCGACCCGTACCACGCGATCGGCATGACCTACCCGCTCGCCAGGGCGGGCAACCTCTTCGCCTATCACGTGCTTGCCGACATCCATGCCGCGAAGGGCCCGCGACAGGACATGCTCGAGTCCGGCGCTTACCTCCGGCTGGCTTATATCCTTGGCGATCATCGCGCGGGTGACGTGCTGGCAGAGCGGCTGTCGCGGTTCGGGCCGGTCGAGCACCGGATGGTCGACCGGCGCGCTGCGTCCCTGTACCAGACGTTTGCCGAGGGCAGGACGCCTGATCCCCGCCCGTTCGGCGGAAGTGACTGACTGCCGACTCCGCCTCGCGCAGCCAAGCCGGCCTTGACGCGGTAGATCGCGACCACATCGTCCTGGTGGGCGAAGGCGGCGTGCAGCACATGCCTGCGCCGGCCGACCCGATCCAGGCGTGGATCGACCTCTCCTGCTGTAGCCGGTGACAGCTGCGCGGCGCTGCCGCGAAGCACGCACGGGCGCGCCGCCGAGCTGGCGCAGCTTGTTCGCCCCAGCGATCGCGCCCCCACCCGTCGTATGGCACTCTTCGCCCGTCATCAGGGGGAGCCATTCATGGGATATCGCATTGCACTGGTCGTCGTGCTGCTATGGGTGGGCGCCGCGGGCGCGGTCGAGCCGCTGCCTGCGGTGCAGCCGCAAGGACGCTATGTCGACGACGATCTGTCCGCGAGGTATCACCCCACGCCCCCCGGGGACCGGGCGCGCTTCCGCCGGATGGTCAACGCCGCGATCCAGAAGAACCCGCGCAACGGGGCCGCGCTTTCGCAGCGTGCGTACCTGTTCATGGAAGGCGGCGACCTGGTGCGCGCGCGTCGTGACTTCGACACCGCCCTGTCGGTGGCAGAACCCGGGGGGCCGTACGAGCGCAACGCGCTGTGGTCCAGGGGTTGGGCGAGCTATGACCTCGGCGATTTTGCGACCACCTTTTCCGACTGGCAGCGTGCAATCGCGCTGCATGGCGGCGAACCCTTCTGGGCGGCCTACAGCATGGCACTGCTGTACTGGACGACCGGACAAGCCGACCTTGCCCTGCAGTGGTACGACACCACGGCCGCCGGCCAGCCGGAGTGGGGGACCGTGGAAGGCATGGAGCACAGGATCCGGCGCTGGGATGCACCGCAGCAGGAACGGATGCGCGAACTCTTCGCCGCGTGGGAGCAGCGTTCACGCTGATGAGTCCAGTGGGGCGCTACCGGAACGTCCATGCGACGAACCGGCTCTGTTTGGCGCCCTGTGCCATGGGCACCACCCGGATGTCCGAGGCGCTGGCCTGGACAAGCTGGCTGCGCAGGGCGGGGAGGTGCTCCGACCGGGCGACGAGGCTGGTGAACCAGCGCACCTGGTCGCGGAACTCCACGCTTTCGCGGACCATCCGGCGCAGGAACGCCGCTTCTCCGCCCTCGCACCAGAGTTCGTGGGCATGGCCGCCGAAGTTCAGTGCGGGCGCTGGCGCCCGCTGTGACAGTGGTGGGGACTGCGTGCCGAGCTGGCGACGCTTGCGCTGGTTGGCGTTCGCGGCCTCGCTTGCGGAGGCGTGGAAGGGTGGATTGCACAGAGTGAGGTCGAAGCGGTCGTCCTCGTGGATCACACCGCGGAATACATTGCCCCGTCGCGGTTGCTGGCGCAGTGCCATCGCCTTGTCGAGCCGGTTCGCCTGCACGATCGCGTTGGCGACCCGCAGCGAGGTCGCGTCGATGTCCGAGCCCACGAAGCGCCAGCCGTACTCGGCGTGTCCCAGCAGCGGATAGATGCAGCTGGCGCCGACGCCGACGTCGAGCACGCGGATCGAGGTGCCGCGCGGGATCGCGCCGTCGCCGCTTTCGGCGAGCAGATCCGCCAGTCCGTGCAGGTAGTCGGCGCGGCCGGGGATCGGCGGGCACAGGGCACCATCGGGCAGGTCCCAGTGGGCGATTCCGTAGTCACTGCGGAGAATCGCGCGGTTGAGTTCGCGCACGGCGGCGGGGTCGCTGAAATCGATGCTGGTGTCGCCGCGCGGTGTCGTCAGCAGGTGCGGTGCCAAGGCAGGGCAGGCCTGTACCAGGCGCACGAAGTCGTAGCGGCCCTGGTGCCGGTTGCGCGGATGCAGCGTGGGTGGGGATGGCTTCATGGGAGCTGCGTGCCTGATCGTGCCGTCGTCGCTCAGTGAGCGCCCAAGAGGGTGGGCATGGGCTGCGTTGTGGCGGGAAAGGCGCGCCAAGCCTAACGCACCCCGGTGCCGATGGCCGGGTGGCCCGGACCCGGTGCTACCCTTTCCCGATTCCCACTGAAGCCGATCACCATGGCCGTTCCAGACAACGCCAAGCTCGACCGCATCGTCGCCGAGGCCCGGCGCAGCGCGGAGCAGCGCGACAAGGGCTACCGCGAGCGGGCCCTGAAGATGTACCCCTGGATCTGCGGCCGCTGCGCGCGCGAGTTCACCCGCGCCAACCTGCAGGAACTGACGGTGCACCACCGCAACCACAACCATTCGGACAATCCGGCCGACGGCAGCAACTGGGAGCTGCTGTGCGTGTACTGCCACGACAACGAGCACTCGCGCCAGCTTGACCACACCGGAGTGAGCGCGCTGGTGGCCGAAGACAAACCGGCCACGGCCACGTCCAATCCGTTCGCCGACCTGAAGTCGCTGCTCAAGCGCGAGGCACCATGATCAACAACGACGTCCTGCGCAGCATCCGCTACATGCTCGACCTGAGCGACAACAAGGTGGTGGAGATCGCGCACCTGGCGGATCCGGCACTGCCGCTGGACCGGGACGACGTGCGCGCCTTCCTGCTGAGGGAAGAAGAGCCCGGCCACGTGGCCTGCAGCGATGCGGTGCTGGCGCACGTGCTCGACGGGCTGATCGTGCACCTGCGGGGACGCGACGAAAGCGTGTCGCCGCGACCGGTGGAAAAGCGCATCCGCAACAACGTGGTGCTGAAGAAGCTGCGGGTGGCGTTCCAGCTCAAGGACGACGACATGCACGCGGTGTTCGCCGCCGCGGGCTTCCCGCTGGCGAAGCCGGAGCTTTCGGCCCTGTTCCGGCAGCCGGAACACAAGAACTACCGCCTGTGCGGCGACCAGTTGCTGCGTGCGTTCCTCAAGGGGCTGACGCTGCGCGTGCGCGGCGCCTGAGCCCGCAGGGCGGCAGGTCCCCAGGGTTTCAGAAGCGCTCGCCGGCGGGCAGATAGCGCCAGGCACCCACGGGCATCTTCGTCAGCGGCACCTTGCCGATGCGGATCCTGCGGATGGCCACCACGTCCAGCCCCACCTGCGCGCACATGTGGCGCAGCTGCCCGCCCTGCACGCCCTTGATCGCGAAGCGCAGGCGGATCTCGTTCTGCCAGCTGACCTTGCACGGGGGCAGCGGGCGGCCGCTGTAGCTCATGCCGTGGCTCAGGCGCTGCAGGCCGTAGGGCGCGATCTCGCCGTCCACTTCGACCACGAACTCCTGCTCGATGTCGTCGCGGTCCTCGCTCAGCCGGCGCCAGACGCGGCCGTCCTGGGTCAGCACCATCAGGCCGCTGGCTTCGGCATCGAGCGGCATCAGCGGCGTCAGGCGATGGAAATGCCGCTGCAGCAGGCGCACGCCAGACGGATCCTCACTCCAGCGGCTGTCCGGCTGCACCAGCGTGTCCGCGGGCTTCGGGCCGGTGATGGTGTCGTAGCCCGCCGGCTTGTGCAGCAGGATCGTGGCCGGCTCGGCGGCGGCCAGCTGGGCGGCGGGGTCCACCACCACGGTTTCGGTGGTGACCCGGAACGCCGGATCCTCGACCACCTGGCCGTCCACCGACACCCAGCCACCCTTGATGTACTGCTCGGCATCGGTGCGCGAGCACTGCGTCATCTCGATGACGCGTCTGGCCAGGCGTACGGGGTCGGACATGGGAGGCTGCCGGGAATCGGGACGCGCAGTGTACCGGTGCGCGGGACCTGTCCTCTCGCCCGGTCGGACGGCGTACACCTTGGGAATCCGGTTGCCTGGCCTGGCGCTGCGCGGCCGGGCCCTGCTTTCTTCTTCGTGGAAAGGATGCCGACGATGCTGCGTATGCGCCCCTTGTTTCTCGCCAGCCTGCTCGGTGCAGGCGCCATGTCGTGTGCTGCGTCGGAAGCGGCGCCACCTGCCTACATTGGCGCCCCGGGCTTCAGCGTGGTGGATGCCGAACCCACCGAAAGCGCGGACTACTACAGCGCGGAGCGCTTTCCGGCGCAGGGCGGTTCGGCATTCCATCCGGACGCCGGGCTGGCGCCGCCGGTGCGTGCGCTGCTGCTGGTCGAGCATCGCGAAGGGCTGCTGCCGCACGCACGCTACCGGGTCAGCTGGCACGTGGCGGCCGATGCGCAGGCGCCGGATCGGCAGCTGGACTACGTCGAAGTACAGCGATTCAACCTGGGGCCGGCGCGGCATGACGATCTGCGCGCATCGGTGGCGGCGGAGCACCTGGCCGACGTCTCGGAGTTCGGCGTCGGGGCGGACGTGGCCTGGCGCTTCGTGATGGCGCCCCGGCAGGGCATGCGTGCCGGCGTCATGCATGCCTCGCGCAAGGAGTTGACCGCTGCCGAAGCGCTTGCGGTGGACTGCCTGGGTGCGCCCTGTGCGGCACTGCCGGATCCGGTCGCGCCCGAGGGCGAATGGTTCGCGCGCGATGTGACGGCGCCGTCGATCGGCTATGCGCCGGCGCCCGGTGGGCCGCATCCGGCACGCGTCGCCGACGATCTGGTTGCCGCGCTGGGCGAAGAGGCCGATCGCGCGATGCCTTTCGATCCCGACGCGCCGCGCTTCGTGTTCGTGATCTCGGCCAATGCCGACGGCCAGGACCTGGCGACCACGGCACTCGCGCGCGACGCGATGGTGCTGGATCACGACATCGGCACCATCTGGGTCCGCTGGCGCCAGGTGTTGGATTCCGCGCCCGAATCGGCACTGCTCCACCAGTCGCGCGGCCGCTGATCCAGGCCCGGTCCTTCATCAAATGCGCGAGTGTTCGCGCGGGGAGATTCATGCCATGCAGATCCACTTCCACCATTCCGCCCGGCGGTCCCCGGGTCGCGTCCAGCTTCCGGCGGTGTCGATGCTTGCGCTTGCCCTGATGCTGGCGGGCTGCGGAGGTGACGCCGCGAACGCCGCCGGGAATCCAAGTGCCGGCGGACAGCAGGGCTCGAGCCGGGCCTCGGCGAAGTTCGATCCTTCGCTCAGGGACACCCCCTGCAGCGTGGTGACCATCGACACCGTGGCGACGGTGTTCGGGCTGCGGGTGGATGAGATCGAACAGCACGCGGCCGCGGGGATGTGCCTGTACAGCTGGAAGGGCAACGGCCAGGTCATGGATGCCACCATCCATGTGACACGGGTGTCGGACAACGCCGCCGATGCCGCGGACTATTTCGCCAGCGCCACGCGCGGGATAGGCGGCGCCGAGCTGGACGCGGCCATGGACTCCATCGGCGAGAAGGCGCGCGAGAACGCGGCCGACAGTGCCGCAACGGACGCACTGCTGGGTGCGGCCGGAAGCGCCTCCCGCAGTGGGTCGGGCGGAATCCAGTTCAGCGAAGTCATGGGCATCGGGGACCGGGCCCGCATGCAGGTCGGCAGGGGCGACCTGAGCGTGCTCCAGGACAACCTGCACTTCAGCGTGACCGCCTACCACGGCGACAGGATGCCGGCCCCCGCGGGCCTCGCCGAGATGGTCGCCGCGAGTCGTGAGTGGCACAAGACGACCCTGACGCAGCGTGAGCAGCAGACGCTGGCGCTGGCGCGGGTGGCGGTCGCTGAGCTCTAGGCGGTCGCTCGCTTCAACGCCGGAACCAGCTGTGCAGGCGCACGAGCAGCAATTCGACGTCGGTCAGCGCCGCCCGTTCGGCGCGCAGGCGCACCGCAAGTTCCGGCACGTCGGTACTGATGTCGTCGACGCCGAGGTCCATGTAACGCGCCATGCGTACAGGATCGTTGACCGTCCATGCCTGCAGCAGGTAGCCGCGGCGGCGCGCATCGGCGACCGCGGCGGCGTCGATTTGCAGGTGGTTGATCCCGAGCATGTCGAAGTCGGTCCGCAGTGCCGTGCCGGGCAGGGCAGCATTCGCGAACAGGGCCAGTCGCGCCCCGGGTGCGGCGGCGCGCGCGGCGCGGACGAGCTCCGGCGAGAGTGAGGCCAGCACGACGGCATCTTCATGGCCCGCGCGCTGGATCTCGCGCAGGGTGGCGTGGAGCAGGGACTGTGCGTTGTGTGCGTCGGGCTTGAGCTCGACCAGCGCAAGCGCGCGGCGGTCGATGAAGGCCAGGGCCTCGGCCAGCGTCTGGATGCGCTCGCCCGAGAAGCGTGGATCGAACCAGCTGCCGACGTCGATGTCGCGCATGGCCGACAGCGGCGTCTGCAGCACGGTGCGGGGGTCATTGGCGACCCTGCGGAAATCGCTGTCATGGAACACGACCACGGCACCGTCGGCGCTCAGCCGGACGTCGAACTCGATCGCATCCGCGCCGGCGGCGATCGCCGCCTGGAACGACGCGAGCGTGTTCTCCGGCGCCATCAGCGCGGCGCCGCGATGCGCGGTCACCGTGACATCGCGACGCAGGTTCATGCTGCTCACGGCCATCGTCGCCTGCACCAGTGCAACGACGAGGAACGCGGCCTCGGCGCCCCAGACCAGCCGGCCCGGGCGCCGCGGAGTGGGGTCGGCCGCCCGTGCACCGCGGGCGCCGCCGAGACGGTGGAACAGGGCGCGGACGAGCAGGGTGTTCAAGGTGCTGCCGAGCAGCAGCACGCCCAGCACGGTGGCGACGTAGAGCGTGAGGTACACCACCATGCCACCACTGACCAGCAGGCGATGCTCGGGCAGCCAGTCCAGCAGGGGCGTGGCCGCCCGGTCGTAGAGTTCGGTCACGACCAGCGGCATGGCCGCGACGGTGAGCGCGACGCCCACCACGAGCGCTGCGATGCGCAGGTGCCGGCCGCGGGTCAGCCTGCGGCTGCGGCGCAGGGCGGCGAGTGGCGAGTGGCCTTCCAGCACCAGCGCCGGCGTGGCGAGCAGCCATCTGAAGTACAGCGTCGCGTGCAGCAGCAGGCCGATCGCGAGCACCGGCAGGAAGGCGGCGAGGAACCACCACAGCGCGGGTGGTCGCGCCGCCACCACGAAATACGGATCGTAGCCGCCAAGGAGCAGCCAGTAGAGCGTGCCGCCGATCGCAAGCCAGGGCAGGGCGAACAGCGTGTGCGCGAGGACCTGCAGGGTGGCCAGCACGGCAAGCGGCCCGGCGCGGCGCAGCATGCCGATCAGCGCTGCAGCGGCCGTGCGGTAGCGGCAGCCGTGGCTTGCCGAGACCAGGAGCATGCCGGCCTGCTGCAGCATGACCACGTACCAGGACAGTGCGCCGGCCAGCATGAGCCAGGTGAGCGCGAGCAGGTTGTCGAGGGCGCCATCCAGGTCGCCTGCGAACGGGCGCTCGATCCAGTGCAGCAGCGCGGCGAGCGACCACGTGGTCAGCGGTGCCGCCGCCACCGTCGCGAACACGGTGAACAGCAGGTACCAGGCCAGCATCGGACGCAGGTGGCGGTGCAGGTCGCGACGGATGTCGTGCACCAGGATGCCGCGCAGGAGGGCGCGGTCATCGTTTGCGATCAATGCAGCTGCGCCGCTGTTGCCCCTGTCTCCGGTGTGCACAGAAGCCTCGGTTCGGAAAAGGGCCGGGGTGGAACGGAGTTCCAGCCGTGGCGGAAGGATAGGGGAACACGGCTGTGGCGCGCGATGTCCGGGGATAGACTGCGCGCATGGACGAAACGAATGGCAGGGCGCACGGCGAGTACAAGGTCCCCGGCGGCAAGCTGGTGGTGGTGGACCTGGCCGT
The DNA here is from genome assembly GCF_054072805.1 of Luteimonas sp. A534. Taxonomy (NCBI): domain Bacteria; kingdom Pseudomonadati; phylum Pseudomonadota; class Gammaproteobacteria; order Lysobacterales; family Lysobacteraceae; genus Luteimonas; species Luteimonas sp. A534. Next base: position 995,765 of record NZ_JBSVRR010000001.1, on the reverse strand, counting down.
CGCGGAGGGCCGGATGACGGCGGTGCAGGTCAGCGGGGACTTCTTCCTGGAGCCCGACAGTGCGCTGGACGCGATCACCGCGGCCCTGGAAGGAACACCCGTCGATGTCGACGAGGCCGCGCTGGCTGCCCTGGTGGCCGCGGCGACGGATCCGGAGACGCGGATGTATGGCATCACCCCCGCGGGTGTGGCGATCGCTGTGCGCCGGGCAGTGGGTGCCGCGGGCGGCGACGCTGGGGGCCGGGCGTGAGCCGCAGCGACTGGCGCGACCACGCCTGGCACCTGGTGCACGCGCAAGCGCAGGCGCCGGCGCTGCACATGGCGCTGGATGACGTGATCCTGGACGAGGTGGCTGCCGGTCGGCGGCCGCCCACGCTGCGGGTGTGGGAGTGGGCCGGGCCGGCGGTGGTGATGGGGCGCTTCCAGTCCCTGCGCAACGAGGTCGACATGGAAGCCGCGCGTCGCCATGGCATCGAGGTGGTGCGGCGGATCAGCGGCGGCGGCGCGATGTTCATCGAGCCCGGCAACACCATCACGTATTCCATCGTCGCGCCGGAGACGCTGGTGCAGGACATGACGTTCGAGCAGGCCTATGCGTTCATGGACCAATGGGTGATCGAGGCCCTGGCCGGTCTCGGGATCAAGGCCTGGTACCAGCCCCTGAACGACATCACGTCCAGTGCCGGAAAGATCGCCGGCGCGGCACAGACCCGGCGCCGCGGGGCGGTGCTGCACCACGTCACCATGGCCTACGACATCGACGCGGCCAAGATGATGGAGGTGCTGCGCATCGGCCGCGAGAAGCTGTCCGACAAGGGCACGACCAGCGCCGCCAAGCGCGTGGACCCGCTGCGCAGCCAGACCGGACTGCCACGCGCCGTGGTGATCGACCGCATGGTGGACACCTTCCGCAGCCGCCATGGCGGGCTGCAGCCCGACATCCTGCATCCGGACGAACTCGGGCGCGCGCAGGCGCTGGCGCGGGACCGGTTTTCGACGCCGGAGTGGACCGCGGTGCTGCCATAGGCCGACGCGAACGCCCTGGCGGATGACCCGGAGGGCCAACAAAAAAAGGCCCGGACATGTCCGGGCCTTTTCCGTTGATTGACTGGAGCGCGCTCAGGCCGGCGCAAAGGGCTTGGTCGCGCCCTTGTCGCGCTTTTCGGCCTTTTTTTCCTTCATGGTCTTGAGCGGTTTCTTCTTCTGTTCCTTCTTCTGGTTCAGGCCCTTGCTCATCTGGTTCTCCTCGGCGCGTTGGCGCGGGACTGCGGTTGCAGTCGGCCCACACAGTATGCGCCAGCCATCCGGAACCGGATTGCCGCCCGGCGGCCGGCACGGCGCTGCTACAGGGCGGGGCTCGCACCGCCCTGGGGGGTGTCGATCAGGTCGTCGAGCTCGAATCCCTGTGCACGGGCCGTGGCGAGGTAGTCCTCGCGGGTCGACGCGTCCAGGCGCGGTTCGCGCGCGAGCAGCCACAGGTACTTGCGGTCCGGGCTGCCGACCAGGGCGATGCGGTAGTCCGGGTCCAGGCGCAGGATCCAGTAGTCGCCCTTGGTGAACGGGATCCAGCGCAGGCCTTGCGGGAGGAAGCTCACCTCGAGCTTGCTGTCCTGGCTGCCGTCGACCGGGGTGGCCTCGCCGATCGACTCCTGCGGCTCGCCCTTGCCGTCGATGGCGCGGTTGGCGACCCGCACCTTGCCGTCGTCCTGCAGCGTGTAGGTGGCGGTGATGTTCCGGTAGTCCTCGGGCTCGTACCGCATCGGCAGGCGGGCGATCTCGTACCAGGTGCCGAGGTAGCGCTGCAGGTCGACGGCGGGGACGGTGGCGGGGGCATCGTGTGCGGTCATCGGGGAGCTCCTTGTGGGGTCCCCCTGTTTAGCCGAGTGCGGATGAAGCATCCGCAAAGGCCGGACGCAGCCTATGGGCCCTGGCGTGGTCAGGCCGCCGTCAGCCGCCCGAGGAACACCAGCAAGGTGGCGAACGTGAGCATCATGAAATAGATGAAGCCGATGACCAGGTACTTGGGCACCGTCAGCCACCAGGACTGCGCGTAGACGCGCTTCTGCATCATGAGCAGATAGACCGGCATCCACACGAGGATGGCGAACATCGCCAGGGCGGACACGACGCCCGCGGCGCGCGTGCCCACCCAGTCATCCAGCGCCGCCAGCAGGAAGGCCGCGGTCAACATGAGCAACAGGAAGATGTGGCTGTACAGCGCCACCACCAGGTGTTCGAGGTACACGCGTCGCGTGAACAGGTAGGCCACCTTCAACAACAGGGCGAACACCGGGACCAGCAGGAAGAGCGCCGACGGCGCCGACGACATGATGCCCTGCAGCCACACGTCGGGGGCCGCACCGTCGAAGGACTGCATGTTCTTGTCGAGATTGCCCACCTTGCGGTTGAGCCAGTCGTTCGCGAAGCGCGGCCACCAGTTGACGACAAGCGGGTTGGTCTCGGCATCCCACACGCCCTTGTGGCCGAACGAGTTGAACTGCAGTGACGAGGGACGCTTGCCGCCGGGTGCGGACGATTCGCCCGTGTCTCCGGCCGCCGGCTCGCCCGTCAGCTCGACGATGCGGTTGGCGGCGGCACCGTGAATCCGCACCTCGGCTGCCACGAGGGCAGGGTCGATGCCCGGTGTGTTGCCGGCTTCCACGCGTGCGGCTTCGATCTCGGCGGTCATCGCGTCGCGGATGCGCTCGACCTCTTCGACGGTCCCCGCACCCCGGATTTCCTCGATGCCGGTGACGGTGACCGGGTTGTCGTCGACGTGCACCGACACCGCGCCGATGAAGAACGTGAGCACGCTCAGGATCACGAACAGGCGCAGCGGCGCGATGTAGCGGGCGCGGTGGCCGGCGAGATAGTTGATCGCCACCCGCCCCGGGAACCAGAGGTCGCGGAGCGTCCGGAAGACGCGCCCGTCGAGATGCCAGAACGCTTCGAAGAACTCTTCGATCGCGTGTCCGAAATGGCGGATCGGATTGTGTACGGACTGTCCGCAGGCGTGGCAGAACTCGCCGTGCAGGGCGGCCGCGCAGTTTTCGCAGTGGGCCGAGTGGTCGACGCCGGTGCTTGTAGCCTGGTCGCTCATTTGGTCCTTTCCCGGAGGCCTTGGCGGCGGGCGTTACGATAACGCATCCGATTCAGCTGCAAGCCCATCGACTTCAGAGTGGAGCGGGCAGGGACGCTCTCGAAGCAGACGACCTCACTCGAGCACGTCTGATGCCGTTCCGGACGAGCTGATCCCAAGCGGACCCGCGGCCTTATCGAGCGCGGCGTGGTCATCGGGGGCGACGGTTGCCTCCTGTGGCTGCGGCGCCGGACTCGCTGCCCTCAACTTGGCGGTCATTTCCCCGATCAGATCCTGGATGACGCGTGCCTCGTCCTGGAATCCGTGGAACGCGGAATTCTTCCAGTCGCCCGCGATCAGAAGGTCGCCGCTCTTGGCATCGAACAGTTTGACCGCTACGGACTGCAGGTACATCACGATGTCCCAGCGCCAGACATCGACGTAGCTCACGATCGCGTCGACACCGTCCGACGTGCGCGTCCCGGCGGGCAAGGGCGCCTGCACGGTAAATCCGTTCGCGAGCAGCGCATTGCGCACCGCCACGTCCATCTCTGCGGAATTTCCCTCGGCCGGTGCCTGCGCGACGGACACGATCGCCGGCGGCGCCGACTTCGCAAGAAGCACGTCCTGGTGCGTCGCGCAGGCGGACAGGAACAAGGCTGCGGCCAACGCCGCGCCGCGCATGGTCTGTTTCATGATGTTTCCCCCTGTGAGGCGGCAACTATATGCCTTGGGTGCCTGGTGGATTGGCGGGCCTCGTCGCCGCAAACAGGTGCTGCTGACGTGAATCGTCACTACCCGCCGTGAAGCGGCCGCCTGCTCGGGTGGATGGGGCGTGGGATGTATCGCCCGATGGCACGGCGTTGGCACGCGACGTGCTTCATGCGCAGCGCGCCAGCGTCTTCCGGCGCGGTCAAAAACAATGAAAACAGGGGAGTTTCATGAAGAAGTCCAGTTCGGTGGCCATGATGGCCGCCGCGTTCGCAGTCATCGCATCAACGGGTGCCTACGCCCAGTCGAAGGCGATCGAGCCTGCGTCACCGCCGCCGCGCCAGGAGATGGATCCGGCCAAGCGCGTGCCCGAAGCGCCGCGACCGGTTGTCGCTGCAGACGAAGCGCCGCAGCCTGTGCCGCAGCAGCAGTCCAGCGTGGGCCACTCGCAGTCGTATACCGGCAGCTACGAGGCTCCGGCGCGCCAAGAGGAAGGCCGGGGCGGCTTCTTCGTCGGCGTCCAGGGCGGCAAGGGCTGGGTATATGACGACGTCGACCAGTCGGCGCGCTTGGTCAACGCGGGCTACCGCTGGCAGGCCGGCGCGGTGGGCCTGGTCGGTATCGAGCTGGCCGCCGGTCGGCTGGACAGCACCACCGAGGACGGCTGGCGTTTCGCCGAAGTCGACTACGCAAGCATCGGTGTGAACGCCCGCTTCAACTTTGGCAGCACCAGCCCGGTGTACGCCCTCGTGCGCGCCGGTTACATGTCGGCCGACTACGATGTCGACGGCGGCTACGTCGGCGTCGGCCTGGGCGTGGACTTCAACCGTCATTTCAACATGAGCCTCGTCTACACGAACTACGTGTACTTCAACGAAGCCTATTGGGACCGCGGCACGTTCTATTACGACGCGGACCGCGCCGATACGCTGATGCTCGGCGTCGAAGCCCGGTTCTGACTGAACGGCGGCGGGTCCCGGCATGGGGCCCGCTGCCGCGGGAGACACTGGCCCACGCCGCCATCCACCGCTATCGTCGGACCCCCATCCTTTGCCGATCCGGGGCTCCCATGCGCTTCCTCGCCGCCATCCTGCTGTCCACCACCGCATTGCTGGCCCATGCCGCGGAGCCTGTCTCCTACGGCGAGGCTTTCACCGATGGCCCGACCGTTCCGGTATCCGCAGCCATTGCGGATTTCGACGGCCATGCCGGCGAGCCGCGTCGCTTCAGCGGCCGCATCGCCGAGGTCTGCCAGGCCAAGGGCTGCTGGATGATGCTGGAGGACGACGGCCAGGTGGCGCGGGTGATGTTCGGCGACCACGCCTTCTTCCTGCCCAAGGACGCAAGCGGCGCGGCGGTGGTGCACGGCGTACTTGAGCGCAAGGAGCTCACTCCCGAGCAGGTCGAACACCTCAGCGGCGACAGTGCCAAGGGCATCGCGGCCGAGCCGGTCGAATACCGGATCGTCGCCGACGGCGTTCGCGTCGCCGGCGCGCCCTGATCGCCGTGTCCGGCGGGCGCGGCGGCATGGACAGGCGGCGGTTCATCGGTGGCGCGGCGGCAGCGGCCTTGCTGCTGCCACTTGCCGGCGGGCACCGCGCGCTGGCCTCGGTGGGCGGGCGCCTGCTTCCCATGGCGCTGAAGCCGGGCGATACCGTTGCCCTGGTCAGTCCGTCATCGCCCGTCGACGATGCCTTCAACCTGCAGCTTGCGCAGGAAGTGATGGAAGCGCTGGGCTTCAAGGTCAAGGCCGGCGCCCACTACGCGGACAAGCGCGGCCACCTGGCGGGCAGCGATGCCGGGCGCGCGGACGACATCAACACGGCCTTCGCCGATACCGACGTCAACGCCGTGATCTGCGTGCGTGGCGGCTCCGGCGCCGCGCGGCTGTTGCCGCTGCTGGATTACGACCTGATCCGCGCCAATCCGAAGGTGCTGCTCGGGTACTCCGACATCACCGCATTGCACAGCGCGATCCACGCGCAGACGGGGCTCGTCACCTTCCACGGCCCCAACGGCTCCGGCAGCTGGAACAGCTTCAACGCCGACCAGTTCAGGCGCCTGTTCTTCAATCGGGAGTTGATGCAGTACCGGAACGTGGCCGATCGCGGTGACGAGCTGGTGCAGCGCAAGAACCGCACGGTGACGATCACCGGTGGCACGGCGCGCGGCGAGCTGGTCGGCGGCAACCTGACCGTGCTCACGGCGCTGGCCGGCTCGCCCTTCCTGCCGGACTTCAGCGGGAAGATCCTGTTCCTTGAAGACGTGTCTGAGGCACCGTATCGCGTGGACCGCATGCTCAGCACCTTGAAACTGATGGGCGCGCTGGACCGGATCGCGGGCTTCATTTTCGGCGAGTGCACCGATTGCGACCCGGGCGACGGCTACGGTTCGCTGGGACTCGACCAGATCCTCGACGACTACATCAAGCCGCTGGGCATTCCCGCCTACCGCGGCGCGATGATCGGCCACATCCGGCAGCAGTTCATCGTGCCGGTGGGCGGCCGGGTGGAGATGGACGCGGGTGACGGGAGCTTCCGGCTGCTGGAGCCGGTCTTCCAAGGCCAAGCCTAGGCCAGGGTCGGTTGGCACGTCCGGATCGTGTTCGGGAGCATGCGCCGGGGCGTGAAGTGCGTAGGAAGGCAGCGCGGGATCCGGGCGCGGGATGAACGCGAGCGCCGTGCTCGTTGTCGGCTTCACGCGCACCGAATCCCGCGGCTGCTGTCCTTGGTGCCTGCTCAACCAGCAGTCACACGGAGATCCCCCATGCTCGCCAGGCTCATCAAGCTTGCCTTGCTCACCGGCGCCGGCGCCGCTGCGTGGAAAGCGTATTCGCGACGCGACAAATCGCGCGGTTTACTCGGGCAGGCCTTGTACGACGGCGTCGCCGCGGTGGAGGCGGCGCGTTCGGCACAGCTGCGCGGGGCGTCGGCGGAGCTGCGCCGGTTCGCACAGCAGCTGGAACACGACCTTGTGGCGCTCAACCGGGTGCTTGCCGAAGCCGCCGGCAGCGCGCCCCCGAAGCCCGACGCACGCCAGCGGAGCACGCTGCACGAACTCGACCGGAACCAGGGCGAAGCCTACGACCGTGCGTGGCTCCGGCACATGGCGCGCGGCCATGGCCGTGCAATCCGCCTGTACCAGCGCGAGCTCGACCAGGGCGGGCCGGGCGCGCACCTCGCCGGGGAAGCTCTGCCGAAGCTGCGCGAGCACGATCGCAGGATGGCCGCGCTTCGATCCGGCCGCAGTGGCAGTGCATCCGATCCCATCGCAGAGGTGGTAGCGCGCTGAAGGACGAAGGTCCCGGCCGGGCGCGGTAACCTGCGCGCGTGACTCGCTCGCCCCGCCCGATCCGCGACGGCATTCCCGCCAGTCGCCTGCAACTGCCCCCCGGTCCGTGGGGCACCCTGCTGGATGGCCTGTGCGCACGTTTTCCGGCAGTGGACCGGGCGACGTGGTCCGACCGTTTCCGCCGGGGGCGCGTGCTGGATTCGGAGGGACGCGCGCTGGACGACACCACTGCGTACCGCGCCGGCTCGGAGATCCATTACTTCCGCGAAGTTGCCGACGAGCGCTGCATCCCGTTTTCTGAAACGGTGCTGCACGTGGATGAACACCTGGTGGTCGTCGACAAGCCGCACTTCCTGCCGGTCGCTCCCACGGGCGCGTTCGTGCGCGAAACCCTGCTGACACGGCTTGCCACCCGTCTCGACACCGCGGACCTGGTACCGCTTCACCGTATCGACCGCGACACCGCGGGCCTTGTGCTGTTTTCCGTGCGCCGGGACAGTCGGGCGGACTACCAGGCCCTGTTCCGCGAGCGACGCATGCGCAAGGAATACTTCGCCCTCGCGGCCCCGCTGCCGGAGCTCGGGTTCCCGCATGTGCGCCGCAGCCGCCTCGAAGCGGGCGAGCCGTTCTTCCGGATGCGCGAAGTGGCCGGAGAGCCCAACTCCGAAACGCTGATCGACGTTGCCGCGCGCGGGCCGGACGCCTGGTGGTACCGGCTCAAGCCGGTGACGGGACGCAAGCACCAGCTCCGGGTGCACATGGCGGCCCTGGGCGCCCCGATCCAGGGCGATCCGTACTATCCGGTGCTACGTGCGATCGGGGAAGACGACCATGCACGGCCCTTGCAGCTGTTCGCACACGCACTGGAGTTCGTGGATCCGCTGACCGGCGCGCACCGGCGTTTCGAAAGGCCTTCGGACGCAGCGCCGTTCCTGTAAAGCTGCCGCAATGCGGTGTGACTGGCCGGACGCGCTTCGCTAATGTGGCTGCCTGTCATTGCAGCGGAGGCGTGGCCATGCGGCACCTGACCTGGTCCAGGCGCGATGTGTTGGGGGCGATGGCTGCAGGCGCCACCTGCGCGCTGGCCCCGTCGGCGTGCTCCAGGCAACCCATGCCGGGAGCAGACGTGTCCGGACTGCTGTTGCGCGACGTGCTTCTTGTCGACGGCACCGGCGGGCCCGGCCAGCACACCGATGTCAGGATTCGCGGTGATCGCATCGAACACATCGGCCCGTCGTCCGACGCCGATGCACGCGGGCTGCGCGTGGTGCAGGGCGAGGGCCGCGTGCTGGCGCCCGGCTTCATCGACCTGCATACGCACGGCGATCCGCTGGAAGCCGCGTTCACGCCCTTCCTCGCCATGGGTGTGACCACGGTTGTGCTTGGCCAGGACGGCGGCAGCCCCGCGCTGCCGGAGGCGCGGAATGCGCCCGACAGCCTGCCGGCGTGGATGGACGCGGTGGACGCGTCGAACCCGGACATCAACATCGCCACGCTTTCCGGACACGGCACGCTGCGGCGGCGCGCAGGCATCGATGACGGCACGCGCCGGCCCTCGGATACGCAGCTCGAACGGCTGCAGGCGGTCCTGGACGGCGATATGCGCGCCGGGGCGTTCGGTCTCTCCACGGGCCTTGAATACGTGCCGGGCCGCTACGCGGAGATGCGCGAGCTCGCCAGCCTCGGGCCGGTGGTCGCGCGCCATGGCGGCGTGGCGATGAGCCATATGCGTTCCGAGGATGTCGACGACGTGCGTGCGTCGATCCGGGAGCTGGTGGAAGCCGCCGGCCCCGCGCGTGCGCACGTCTCGCACCTGAAGGTGGTGTACGGGAAGGGCGAGGACGCCGCCGTCGAACTGCTCGCCTTCCTGCAGTCGCTGCGCGGGCCGCGGCAGCCGCTCACCGCCGATGCCTATCCCTACGAAGCCAGCTATACGGGCGTGGCGATCCTGTTCCCGGAGTGGGCGCTGCCGCCGGGCGACTACGCGGCGGTGCTGCAGTCGCGGCGCGACGAATTGCGCGCCTGGCTGCAGCAGCGGATGACGCAGCGTGGCGGGCCGTCGGCGCTGCTGTTCGGCACCGGACCGCATGCGGGACGGACGCTGGAGCAGGTGTCGGCGGAGCGCGGCCTTCCCTTCGCCGACGTCCTGCTCGAGATCGGCCCCGGCGGGGGGCAGGCTGCGCACTTCGTGATGGACCGCGCGCTGCAGGACAGGCTGCTGTTGGATCCGCGCGTGGCGGTGGCCTCGGATGGTTCGCCGGGTGGCAGCCATCCACGCGGTGCCGGGACGTTCGCGAAATGGATCGAGGACTTTGCCGTCCGCGACCCGCGGGTGTCGCTGGAAGAAGCCGTGCGCAAGGCGACGTCGCTGCCCGCGTCCATCCTCGGCCTGGCCGACCGCGGCACGGTGCGCGTGGGTGCGATCGCCGATCTGGTGCTGTTCGATCCATCAGCCGTGCGGGCGCGGGCGGACTATGTGCATCCGACCGCTCAAGCTGAGGGCTTCGACCTGGTGGTGGTGAACGGCCGGCCCGTCTACGAAGCCGGGAAGCCGGTCGCACGCGCGGGCCGCATGCTGCGCCGTTCCGCGCGCGGCGGCTCCGCGTGACGGCGGCGCGCAGCCTGGTACTGCGTGGCTGCGCGTCGTGACGGTGAAGCGTCGGGCGTTCCGGATCGGCTGCGTCGGCTGCAAGACGCTTGCCGCAGGTCGCTAGCCGCGCGTGCGGCGGTATTCGCGTATGGCCTGCTCGGGCGTGGGATTGGACATCGCCATGCCGTTGACGAACACCGCCGGCGCGCCGCGCTTGAACACCTCGATGGAGCGCCGGATCGCCGCCTGGTCTTCGCGCGTCGGCTCAACCGCTTCGAACTCGATGCTGGTGCCACGACGCACGGGAACCCCGTCACGTTCCAGTGCGGCCAGCAGCGCTTCGGACCGCTGCGCCTGCTCGGATGGGCAGTTGCGCGGCGCGAGCACCAGCACGACATTGCGCGGCGCGCCCACCGGCATGGCCGCGGGCACGAATCCGTTGGGACTCGGTTCGGCGCCGATCGCGGCAATGGCCGCGTCGGCGGAGCGTTCCTGCCACCACTGCCAGCCGCCGTACAGCGATGCGGCCAAGGCCAGCCAGAGCACGATGCGCATGGAGTTCCCCTTCGATCCCATTCCCTGGCCGCCGACTATAGGGTCCCGGTAGCATTCGCGCATGTCCATCATCCTCACCGACTTCGCCCGCGGGCGCCTGTTCCCGCGTCAGCCGCGTGGCAACACCATCCAGGACTGCACGCCGGAGGCCTTCGAGCACCATCTCAACGAGGTGCCGCCGCTTGAGGTGCTCGATGGCTACGCGCCGTTCTGCAAGCTGCATGTGCATCGCAACTGGACCTCCACCCGCTGCCTGGCGGCGCCGATCACCGACGCCAACCGGCACCTGCTGCGCTCGGACTACGAGGCGCGCACGCGCGACGAACTGCCCGTGCTCGTGCGCTGGTTCGAAGGCCTGGAGCCGCCTGTCGCCGGTTACCTGATCCCGATCCTCTACAGCCGCGCGCAGCTGGAGAAGGAAGGCACGCGCATCAGCGCCGACTGGGGCGTGGTGGGCTGCATGTACACCGCGGAGCCAGATGAAACGCCGATGGCGCCGATCACGATGATGCGCAACGCGCTGGGCGTCGAGGAGGGCGGTTCGGGCGTGCCGGTGGACCGCGAGGCGTATGCGCGCAGCGTGGCGTTCTGGAGCACGCACGCCAACTGGCGCGGGTGAGCGCTGCCGCTCTGCCCATGGGCGGGCATTCCGGCACGTCGCGGCCGGCGGCGCGGCGGAAAGCAGGGCTAGGGATGTCCCCATGCTGCACGGGCCGTGCGGATGGCGTTAGCGTGCAGGTCATCCCGTCCCCCGCACGAGGCGACCGATGAACAAGTTGCTCGCGAGCATGGCGCTCGTCGCCTGCGCTGCGCTGTCCGGCTGTGCAGCCACCGTCCAGCGGCCGGCGGCGCCGGCGGCGGGCATGGACATCCCGGTGCCAGCGACCTCGCGCATCCTCCTGCACGTGAAGGGCACGCCGGAGATGGTGGCCTCCGACGGTTGGCAGGCCTTCCGCGCGGAGTGGCGCAGCGCGATGGCCGCCACGGCTGCCGGGGCCGGGCGGGAGTTCGTCTACCTGGACACCTTGCCGGCGACGTTCGAGATGCCGGGAACGCTGGTCGAAGTGACCATCACGGATTACCGCCATGTGTCCACCGGAGCACGCTACGGGCTGGGCGTGATGACCGGCAACGCCCGCGTCGAGGCCGATGCCGCCTTCTACGTGCTGCCGGGCAGGACCCTGGCTGGCACCCGCGAGTACTCCACCTCGTCCAGCGCGTGGCAGGGGATCTTCGCGGCGATGACGTCCAAGCAGGTCGCGGCGATCACGGAGCAGATGGTGCAGGAGATCGATTCCAGGGAGTGACGCCTCTGGCCCGGGCAACTGAACAGACCCGGCGAGGGTCCTGCAGACGCGCGCGTGATGGTGCTCGCGACGGTGAATCCGTCCTGGTTGCTGCGGCTTCCCGACAGCGAGCGGACGCCGGGGCCAGTTCCCGCCGGCAGCCGCTCAGAGCATCGCAAGCTCGACATTGGCCAGGATGCCGCCGTACTGCTCCCGCAGCCGGACCTTGCGCTCGAAGTCGGCAATGATGTGGCTGCTGAAATCCACGCCGGTCAGCTCCTCGGCCATGTTGATCCCGCCGGGCGTGTCGACGTTCACCTCCATCAGCTTGTCGCCGACGATGTCGAGGCCGGTGAAATACATGCCGTCGCGGATGAGCTTCGGCGCCACGATCTCGGCCAGCCGCAGCGCATCGGCATCGGGGACGGCGAGTTCGACCTTGCCGCCGGCGCTGATGTTGCTGCGCGCGTCGCCGCTGTCGTTGTAGCGGCGGAAGCAGGCGTACTGGCCATCCACCTGGAGTGGCCGGCCATTGAGGGTCAGCAGGCGCAGGTCGCCGTCGGCGGCCTTGGGCAGGTACTCCTGGGCGATGGCGTAGCCGTCACGGGTCACCGCTTCGATCATCTGGTTGAGGTTGCCGCCGTCGTCCTCCCGGACCACGAACACGCCCTGGCCGCCGGAACCCTGCAGCGGCTTGATCACACCGCGGTTGCCATGGGTGGCGATGAAGTCGCGGATCTCGTCGGCGTCGCGGCTGATGCAGGTCACCGGCCGCACCTCTTCCGGGAAATGCTGGAAGTAGGTCTTGTTGGATGCATTGGTGAGGTGGAAGGGATCGTTGAGCACGATCACGCCGCGGCGGGTCACCAGCTGCGCGAACAGCAGCGCGCTGGTCGGTGCCCAAGGCCGCTCGACCTGTTCCGGCGCGGGGTCGCTGCGCAGCATCAGCACGTCGAGCTCCTCGACGTTGATCCGTTCGGTGGCGGCGTCCTCGTCCTGTATCTCTTCCAGCATTGCGTTGTCGTCGGCGTAATCCTGCCCGGCGGGCATGTGCGCCTTGGCGCGCACGGTGCCGTTGGCGTCGTAGACGAACCCGTCGAGTCCGATCAGGGCCACGCTGTGCCCCAGGTTGGCGGCGGTGCGCGCGAGGCGGATGGTGGTGTAGTTGTCCTGCTCGGTGGCGACGTCGTTGACGACGAATCCGATGCGCAGCGGTCGGTCGGTCATGCGGGCGGTTCCTGGAAGGCCGGAGGGGCGGGCTGGTGGTGGTGGTGGAGGTCTTCGACGCCGATGTCGCGGCACTGGTCGAGTGCGCGCGTGAAGCCGGCAGCGGTGGCATAGCGCGGTAGCAGTGCAGGGGGCAGCACCCAGCCGGCTTCGACCAGTTGCTCCAGCACCACCAGGTGCGTGAGTGCGAACTTGCCGGCGAACAGCGGCTCGAAGGCGCCGCCGCCACGCAGGTGGTCGAGCAGGTCGCGCAGCCCGCGCAGGTAGACGGCATCCTTGGTCAGGCCGCCCCCGCGGCGCGCACGCACGGCGACGTCGAAGGCGTCTTCGGTCGGGAACCCGTGCTCCTGGTGCAGGCAGGCGAAGATTTCCGGGATGTCGCGGTCGCGGATGGCCATGTCGGCGGCGACCACGCGGCCGGCCAGTACGCGCAGGCGTTCGCCGGGAAGGTAGCCGGCCATGTATTCGGCCAGCACGCCCAGGCCTTCCTGCAGCGGATCGTAGTGCGCCAGCCCGACGGCGAGCTGCCGCAGCGGCTGGCGCAGCCCGTTGTAGCGGGTGACCACGTGGGTGCCGACTTCGTGCTGCACCAGCGGCTGCAGCCGTGCATGCGGCAGGCGCAGCTGCGCGTCGAGGTACAGCCGGCCGTGCGAGACCATCATCAGCGAGCCGATGTCGGCATCGACGACGATGTCGAGGCGGAAATCCGGCGCGCGCTCGCAGTACCAGGCGACTTCGTCCTCCACGGCGGCGACGACCGCGTCGACGCCGATGTCGGCCTCGAGCGGCTCGCTGTCATCGACGCCAGCGAGGATCGCTTGGGCCAGTTCGAGCAGGCCCGGCTCCACGCCGCCGAACAGGTCGATGCTGGCCGACACGAAGCCCCGGGTGCCGCGCAGCCGCACCAGTTCGATCATGCGGTCGAGTTCGCGCTGCTTCTCGCCCAGCACGCCGGCGAGCAGCGATGATTCGATGCGCTCCACCGGGAGGTCGAGCAGCCGCCTGCGCATCGCCGCGAGGTCGAGCGTCGGCTCGGCATAGCGCAGCGGCGACACGCGCGTGTGCCCGCTTGCCACGAACTCCTCCCACAGCGCATCGGTGCCCAGGGGCGTGAGCGCGAGCAGCCAGTCGAGGCCGGCATCGATGTCGGCGAGCGCGGCATCCACTTCCGCCGCCACGGGGGGCAGGGAGCGCACGCCCGGCGCACCCGTGACCGTGCTCACTGCCGTGCCTCGAAGTCCGGGCGCACCGCGTCCACCGCTGCCTGCAGGCCGTCGCGCAGCGCATACAGCGCGGCGATGTCGGCCTGCCCGGTGTGTTCGTCCATGAAGATCTTCTTGTACTCGGGCGAGATCGTGCAGACCCGCGCGCCCCAGCGCGCATACACCCATTCCGGGAAGTCGCCGCCGGTGGGGAAGCGCACGTTGGCGCGCACGTCCGGTGCGCGCCCATGGAGGGGCGTGGCGCGCAGCGCGGCCGCAAAGCGTTCGCAGACCGCGGCCCAGCGCTCCGGATCAGCGGTGGTGAGGCCGAGCTCGATGTCGGGGTTGGCGTCCTGTGGCGCCGGCGCCGCGTCGGGCCCGTCGCGACGATGGTTGTAGCTGTGCAGGTCGATCAGCAGCACCGCCTCCCAGCGTTGCAGCAGCCGGTCCAGCAGCTCCGCCACCATCGCGTGGAAGCGGTCCCAGCTGGCGAGCGAACGTTCGATTTCGGCATCGGGAAGCGTGCCGCGCCAGGCTTCAAGTCCCCAGCAATCCTCCGGCCGCGCGTACACGGCCGCGGTGCGCGGTCGATTGAGGTCAAGCTCGAAGCGCGAGGTCGGGACCTGGATGCGCACGTCGCCAACGGCGGTCAGGACTCCGGTCAGCGGATCTTCCTCGCGAAACCGCACGTCGTCGGGCAGCGCAAGCAGCGATTGCAGCGAAGGCCGGATGGCATGGCCGTCGTGGATGGCGGTGGCCACCACGGGGCCGTCGGCCACCGCGATGTTCCATTCGCGCGCCGCGGCGGTGGGGACGGGCGGTTGGCCATCCTGGAAATAGCGGGCCTGCGGTGCCGGGGTCTCGGGTCGCGTCATGGCGGCAAATGTTCGCAGCGGGGCAATGATCGCGCCGTGACCGCGCTGTACCGTGGTCACCGCCGGTCCTGTGCTAGTGTCCGCGACGCGACGGCGCGGGCACGCATCCATCCCGCGGTCGGCATCGGAAGCCGGGGTGGTTCATTGGGGGGGAGACTTGGATGTCGGTACTGCTTGATCTGTTGGATACCCGCGGCGGCGATGCCGTGTTGGCGATGCCGTACGTCATCAGGGCCTGCGACTAGGCCCTGCGGCCGAGCTCGACCGACGTCATGTGCCGGCTGATTCGGACCACGTTGCTGCTGCTGGCATTTGCCGGCATGCCGGCGTTCGCGAACGACGCGCTGGAAGCGGAAGTCAGGGACATCGAGCGGCTGGCGGTCACTGCGCACTGGCGGCAGTCGGACGTAAGGATCGAAGGCCTCGCGCCGCGGCTGGACGACTTCAGCCCGGAGCAACGGCAGCGCCTGGAGTTCGTCCGCCTGCGCAACCTGGCGGTGTCGACGCGCGAGCAGGAATCGTTGGAGGGCTTCGTCGAGCTGCTGCACGAGGACCTGTCGGCGCAGCTGCGCGTGCGCGTGTACACCACGGCCATCAGCGTGGCGGCCAATATCGAGGACTGGCCGCTGGCCTTTGCCTGGCTGGGCGAAGCCCTGACGTACCTGGCGGACGCGCCCTCGGAGTCGGGCAGGCTCATGGGCGTGGCCAGCTATCTGCACACGCTGGTCGGCGAAACCGCGAAGGCGCGGGAGCTGGCCCTGCGCGGCCTGGAACTGGTCGAGTCACAGGGAGACGCGCGGGCGGTATGCCTGGCCGTGTCCGACGTGGCGCTTGCCGAGGACCATGCGCGCAACTACCGCGAATCGGAGACCTGGCGGTTGCGGCAGATCGAGGAATGCACCCGTGCGGGCGACATGATCTTCATCGCCAACGCCAAATACGGCGTCGGCAAGATGCTCGCCGCCCAGGGCAAGCATTCGGAGGCCCTGGGCTGGGGGCGCCAGGCGATCGCCGAGTTCGAGGCCGCGGGCTTTGCCGCCGGCGCCTGGAGCGCGAAACTCGTGGTAGCCGAAAGCCTGACCACGCTTGGCCGCGGCCATGGCGAAGCGCAGGTGCTGCTCACGCAGGCGCTGGCGCACTACAGGGAAAAAGGCGCCCAGTTCGCCATCGCGGAAACCGAGCAGCTGCTGGGCGACCTGGCCGAACGACGCGGCGACCTGCGCGAGGCGCTTGCCCATCGCAAGTTCGCCGCCACGGCGCTGGAAGCCGCCGAAGCCATCACCCGCGAGCGCCAGCTCGCCTACCTGCAGGTCGAGTTCGACACCCGCCTGAAGGAGCAGCAGATCGCGCTGCTGGAAGCCGAGAAAGAGCTTGCCGCGCTCCAGGTCACCGCCACCCAGCGCCGGCAGTGGCTGCTGGGCCTGGGCATGTTCGCGCTGCTGGTCACCGCTGTCCTGCTGGCCATCCTGTTGCGGCATTCGTTCCTCGAACGCGGCCGCTACCGGCGGCAGTCCGAACGTGACGGTCTGACCGGGCTGTTCAACTACCAGCAGATCCGCAGGCGCGGCGAGGCGGCCTTCGTGCGTGCTCGCAACAACCGGCGCCCGTTCACCGCGATCGTTGCCGACATCGATCTGTTCAAGCAGGTCAACGACAGCTACGGACATGCCGCGGGCGACGAGGCCTTGCGCTCGCTAGGCGACTGGATCAGCGAAGTCGTCGAAGGACGCGGCATTGCCGGCCGCAGCGGTGGCGACGAGTTCACCATCCTGCTGGAGGGTTCGGCGTCGGAGGCCGAAGCGCTGCTGGATCGCCTGCGCGCGCGGCTGGAGCCGATCACCGTGTTCGGGCAGACCTTCGGCTTCGACCTCAGCGCCGGGCTGTGCCAGGACGACGGCGACAGCGCCACCCTGGAACAGCTGCTGCACAAGGCCGACCAGGCCTTGTACCGCGCCAAGCACGACGGCCGCGACCGCGTGGCCTGAGTGGGCCAGGCTAGTTGCGCTCCAGCAGGCGTTTGCGCGGCATCCGCTCCTCGCGCATGGCGGCGTGGTAGGCGAAGGTCGCGACGATCGCCGCGGCCTGCTTCAGGTCCTCGGGCTCGATGTGGTCCCAGGTGTCCAGGTGGGTGTGGTGGACATTGGTGAAGTAGTCCAGGCGGTCCTGGATGAACTGGAAGCCGGGCAGGCCGACGCGGTCGAAGGCGATGTGGTCGGTGCTGCCGGTGTTGCGCGTGGCCACGGTGGTGGCGCCGACATCGTGGAAGGGCGCAAGCCAGGCTTCGAAGATCGGCACGGCGGCCAGGTTTTCCTGCGCGTAGATACCGCGGAAGCGGCCGGAGCCGTTGTCCATGTTGAAGTACGCCGAGAAGCGGTCGTAGTCGCGCTGCTTCTGCAGCGGGCCGGTGGGCTCGCGCAGCGAGCCGGGCAGCGCCTTCTGCGTCGGATCGGTGGGTTCGGGGTACGCGGCGAAGTGGCGTGACACGTAATCCTGCGAACCGATCAGGCCCTGCTCCTCGCCGCTCCACAGCGCCACGCGGATGGTGCGGTCGGGGCGGGCGCCCACCGCCTTGAGGATGCGCATGGCTTCCATCATCACGGCCACGCCAGCGGCGTTGTCGGCGGCGCCGGTACCGGTGTGCCAGGAGTCCATGTGGGCGCCGAGCATGACGATCTCCCCGGCCTTGCGGCCGCGGCCGGGGATCTCGGCGATGGTGTTGTAGCCGGGCTGGTCGGCTACGTCGGTGAAGCGGGCATCGACCCGGACGCGCAGGCGCACGGTGTCGCCGCGCTCGAGCGCCCGCACCAGCGGATTGAAGTGCTCGGCGATCATCGCAAGCTCCGGGATGCCCACCGGCTCGCCGGCCTTGCGCGAACCGCCACCGGCGACGCGGATGATGCCGTTGTCCCAGCTGCTGATGCTGATCGCGGCCAGCGCGCCTTCCTCGGCGAAGAAGGTATTGATCGCCCGGGCGAGTTCCTGGCGTTCGCTGTACTCCTTGACCCGCTTGGCGCGGTCGCTGGCGGCGGTCTTGGGCACCGTGAACTGCTGCAGGCCTTCCAGCGAGGTAGCGTCGTGGCGCTGCGAATCGGGCTCGCTGCCGCGCTTGTATTCGCGCGCCTCGCCCAGCAGCAGGATCTTGCCGGCCAGCTTGCCGCGGTAGGTGTCGATGTCGGCCAGCTTCTTGATCTCGACATGCACCAGCTCGCCTTCCACCGCGCCGTCAGTGCCCGGGGTCCAGGCCTTGGGCAGGGCGTGCAGCGGCTGCACGCGGTCGCTGAGCATCTCCACGCTGGCGTGGCTGAACTCCCAGCCTCGCCCGAAGTCGTCGAACGCGTCGTCGTGGACGTTGGACAGGCCCCACTCGGTGAACCTGGCGCGCGTCCAGGCGTTGGCCTCGGCCATCTGCGGCGAGTTGGTCAGGCGGGCGCCGATGTTCTCGGTGAGATGGCTGAAGGTGGCCATCACCTGGGAGTTGTGGAAGGCCTCCTGGCGGATGCGGCTGACCATGTCGAGGTCGACGGGCTCGGTGGCCGCGGCGAGGCCGCTGGCCCCCAGGCAGAACACCATCAGGCAACGCTTCAACATCGGGATCCCCTCTGCGCCCGGGGCGCTGGAAACCGACAACTCTAGCGAAGAGGCAGCCGCGGTTCACCGGTCGTTAGTCACGCCGGCGGGGTCGGTTTTGCTACGCTTCCGCCCCCGATTCCCGAATGCCTGGCCGGTGTCCCCGATGTCCCTGATGCGCGCCGCGCTGGTGCTGTTGCTGATCGTCCTCAATACCCTGGTGCACGCGGTGCCGCTGCTGCTGGTGGCCGTGGGCAAGGCGCTGCTGCCGATCGAGGGCGTGCGGCGGGCCATCAACCGCCTGCTGGCGGTGCTCGCGGAAAGCTGGATCGGCGCCAACGGCGCGATGGTCGACAGCCTTACCGGCACCCGCTTCCAGGTGAGCGGGGACGCGGCGCTGCAGGCCGATGGCCACTACCTTGTGCTGGCCAACCACCAGAGCTGGGTCGACATCGTGGTGCTGCAGAAGGTGTTCAACCGGCGCATCCCGCTGCTGCGCTTCTTCCTCAAGCGCCAGCTGTTCTGGGTGCCGGTGCTGGGACTGGCGTGGTGGGCGCTGGATTTCCCCTTCATGGGCCGCTACACCCGCAAGGAGATCGCGAGGAACCCCGAGCTTGGCAAGCGCGACATGGAAGCCACGCGCCGTGCCTGCGAAAAATTCCGGGCGCTGCCGGTCGCAGTGATGAACTTCGTCGAGGGCACGCGCTTCACGCCCGACAAGCACGCGCGGCAGGCCTCACCCTACCGGCACCTGCTCAAGCCCAAGTCGGGCGGCGTGGCCTTCGTGATCGATGCGATGGGCGACGCCCTGCATGCCGTCCTGGACGTCACCATCGCCTATCCCGCCGGCCGGCCCACGATGATGGACCTCATGGGCGGGCGCATCCCGGAGGTGCGCGTGCACGTGCGGCAGCGCCCGATCCCGACCGAAGTGATGGCAGGCCGCTACCAGGACGACCGCGTCGTGCGCGCCCGCTTCCAGCAGTGGATGAACGGGGTGTGGCAGGAAAAGGATGCGGACATGGAGCAGATGCTGGGGCCTGTCCGGCATCTGTAAGCGCTTGCGCGGGCGCTGATACCGCCTCGCTCAGGCAGGCGTGTCCTGCGCCGGGGCGTCGTCGCCCTTGGCCGCTTCGCGTTCGGCGCGCTTCTTGGCGTCCTTCGCGTCCTGCTTCTTCTTCTTTGCCAGCTCGCGCTGGCGCTTTTCAAACGAGTAGTTTGGCTTGGCCATGGGTCATCCGTCGTGATCAGAACGTCCATTGTACGAAAACGGGCGATCCGGGGCCTCCGCGCCCACTCGGCAGGCCTGCATCTAGAACATCTGCAGCGGAATCCCGCGGGCGTTGCGGTCCGAATAGTCTTCGCGCAGTGC
Source organism: Luteimonas sp. A534 (assembly GCF_054072805.1). Taxonomy (NCBI): domain Bacteria; kingdom Pseudomonadati; phylum Pseudomonadota; class Gammaproteobacteria; order Lysobacterales; family Lysobacteraceae; genus Luteimonas; species Luteimonas sp. A534. The sequence goes on along the minus strand of NZ_JBSVRR010000001.1, from coordinate 976,010 downwards.
CCGGCAATAGGCGCCGCCCATCACAAACCGCCTGCAGACGTCGGGACGTGATTCATAGATCGAGCAGCCGCCGCCGGCGGGATCGACCGCCACGCACCAGCCGAATTCGTCCCGGGCCATGACATGCAGGCCGGCGTCGGTCCAGGTGGTGAGGTGGTCGGCGATACGGTCTTCGGCTTGCAGGACCACGGTCATGCGGCAGCAGACAGCGTCGCAGGACGCGCAGTGATGGACGTCGGCGCTCATGCGCCGTCGTGCGTCAGGTTCATGGGGCTTTCCGATGCGGGGGGTGGGCGCACCTTAGACCAAGCGGTGCCCTCCGGGTGGAAATGTGGCCGCAGGGGCCTACATCCCGCGTTCAGCCGGGACTTTTGTCCCGTGCCAAGTGGCGCGGGGCTGGCTAAGTTGGGCGGGTTTATCTCCTGGATGCCGACCGCATGTCCCGAAACGCCCTTGCCCTCGCGCTCGCCTGCGCGCTTGCCTCGTTCCCCGTCCTCGCCCAGGACCCGCCTGCGCCGCCGCCGCAGGACAAGGCGGAGCAGCAGGAAAACCGCGATGACAACGTCGAACTGGAACAGGACGCGCTGGACGCCGCCGGCGTGGACGAGGCACGGGCGCCCCTCGAGAGCGCGCGCGGCCTGCGCGAGGACGCGGATGGCACCGACGAGGCCGCCAAGTGGAACGTGGAATCCACCCAGGGCCAGGCGAAGACGGTGCGCTTCGAGACCGGCGAAGGCACCTGGATGGACGTCGACGTCTCGCCCGACGGCCGCCAGCTGGTGTTCTCGCTGCTCGGCGACATCTACCGCACGCCGATCGCCGGTGGCGCCGCCACCCGCATCACCACCGGTCGCGCCTGGGACATCCAGCCGCGCTGGTCGCCCGATGGCCGCCGCATCGCCTTCACCTCCGACCGCAGCGGTGGCAACAACATCTGGACGGTGGCTGCCGACGGCAGCGATGCGCGCCAGGTCACCGAGGAGACCTTCCGCCTGATCAACAACCCGGCCTGGACGCCGGACGGCGAATACATCGTGGCCCGCAAGCACTTCACCTCCACGCGCTCGCTTGGCGCGGGCGAGCTGTGGCTGTATCACGCCGGCGGCACCAGCGCCGGCATCCAGCTGGTGGAAAAGGCCAACGAGCAGCAGGACCTCGGCGAGCCCTCCGTGTCGCCGGACGGACGCCATGTCTATTTCTCCCAGGACGTCAGCCCCGGGCCGAGCTTCGAGTACAACCGTGACCCGCACGGCGTGATCTACGCGATCAAGCGCTTCGACCGGCAGACCGGCAAGACCGAGACCGTGGTCGCGACGCCGGGCGGCGCGGTGCGTCCGCAGGTGTCGCCCGATGGCAAGTCGCTGGCCTTCGTCAAGCGCGTGCGCGATGCGAGCGTGCTGCACCACCTGGACCTGGCGAGTGGCGAGGTGCGCCCGGTCTGGGACGGCCTCAGCCACGACCAGCAGGAAGCCTGGGCGATCTTCGGGCCCTACAGCGGGTTCGACTGGACGCCGGATTCGCGCGCGGTGGTGGTCTGGGCGCAGGGCGGGCTGTGGCGCGTGGACATGGGCAGTGGCGCGGCGACGAATATCCCGTTCACGGCGCAGGTGGAGCAGGTGGTCTCGGAGCCGCTGCGGTTCGCGCAGTCGCTGCCCGAGGGCCGCTTCAACCCGCGCATGATCCGTGACGTGGCTACCTCCGCCGATGGCGGCACCCTGGTGTTCCATGCGCTGGGCCAGCTCTGGCGCAAGCCGCTGCCCGGCGGCACCCCGGCGCGCCTCACCGGCAATCGCGACGTTTACGAATACCAGCCGAGCTTCAGCGCCGACGGCCGCCAGCTGCTCTACACCACGTGGTCCGATGCTGCGCTCGGCGCGATCCACGTGCGCGGCGCCAGCGGCAGCGGCGCCGGGCGCAAGCTCACGCAGGAGCCTGGCTTCTACTACCACCCGCGCTTTTCGCCCGATGCCCGCCACGTGGTCTACAGCCGCAGCAGCGGCGGCGGCCTGACGGGAAGCCTGTGGTCGGGCGACCGTGGCATCTACGTCGTGCCCACGGCCGGCGGCAAGCCGGTGCGCGTGGCCGAGACCGGCCAGTCGCCGCAGTTCAACCACGACGGCACGCGCGTGCTCTACCTCACCGGCGGCGGCATGGAGAAGAAGCTGATGTCGGTGGGCCTGCACGGCGAAGAGCCGCGCGCGGTGTTCGACCTGAAGTACGTGGACTCCGTGCAGATCAGCCCCGACGGCAAATGGGTGGCCTTCACCGAGCTCTTCAACGCCTACGTGGCACCGATGCCGGAAACCGGCCGCAGCATCACGCTCGACCGCAAGACCAAGGCGCTGCCGGTGCGCCCGGTCAGCGCCGACGTCGGCAGCTACCTGCACTGGGCGGCGGACTCGGGCTCGCTGCACTGGATGGTCGGCGACCGCTACCACTCGCGCCGGCTCGACCAGACCTTCCCCTTCCTGCCCGGCGCGCCGCAGGAGATCGCTGCGCCGGCACCAGGCGGCGGTACCGCCGTGGGACTCGAGGCGCCGGTGTACGCGCCGCGCGACGTGGTGGCCTTCACCAATGCCCGTATCGTCACCATGCGCAATGCCGAAGACGGGGAAGAGGTGATCGAGAACGGCACCATCGTGCTCGACGGCAACACCATCGCGGCGGTGGGCGCGGCGGGCTCCGTGCAGGTGCCTGCCGGAGCGAACGTGATCGATGTCTCCGGCAAGACCATCGTGCCCGGCATCATCGATGTCCACGCGCACGCCTCGAACTTCGGCCAGGGCGTGGTGCCGCAGCAGAACTGGGCCTACTACGCCAACCTCGCGTTCGGCATCACCACCCTGCACGATCCTTCGGCGACGACCGAGTTCGTGTTCTCGCAGGCCGAGCTGCTGCAGGCCGGGCGCATGGTCGGTCCGCGCATGATGTCGACCGGCACGATCCTGTACGGCGCCGACGGCGGCTTCAAGGCCGAGATCGATTCCCTCGACGACGCGCGCAGCCACCTGCGCCGGATGCAGGCCAACGGCGCGTTCTCGGTGAAGAGCTACAACCAGCCGCGCCGCGACCAGCGCCAGCAGGTCAACCAGGCCGCGCGCGAACTGGGCATGCTGGTGGTCGAGGAGGGCGGCTCCACCTTCCACCACAACATGACCATGATCCTGGACGGCGCCACCGGCATCGAGCACAACCTGCCGATCGCGCCGCTCTACGACGACGTCGTGAATCTGTGGAAGGAAACCGACGTGCGCAACACGCCGACGCTCGTGGTCAGCTATGGCGGCCTGTCCGGCGAGTACTGGTTCTACGCCCGCGACAATGTGTGGGAAGACGCCAAGCTCAACCGCTTCTTCCCGCGCGAGACCCTGGACGCGCGCAGCATCCGCCGCGAGATCGCGCCGGACTGGGACTACCACCACATCGAGGTGGCGAAGGCGCTCAAGGGCCTGCGCGATGCCGGGGTCAAGGTGCAGGTGGGCGGCCACGGCCAACTGCAGGGCATGGCCACGCACTGGGAGATCTGGATGCTCACCCAGGGCGGCTTCAGCAACTTCGAGGCGCTGCGCGCGGCCACCATCGACGGCGCCGACTACATCGGCTTCGGCGCGCAGCTGGGTTCGCTCGAGGTCGGCAAGCGCGCGGACCTGGTGGTGCTCGACGGCAACCCGCTGGACAACATCCGCCACACCGCCGACACGCGCTACGTGATGGTCGATGGCCGCTTGTTCGACGTCGCCGCAGACATGGCGGAAATCGGCAACCAGGCCGTGCCCGCACCGGAGTTCTACTGGCAGCACCATCGGCAGGGACAGGCGTTCGGCGAGAGCTTCGGCCCGACCTCGGTCTGCCACGGAGTGCATTGATCGCCACCCGCGAACGCCGGCGGCCCACCAAGGGCCGCTGCTATGCTGATTGTCCGATCGTCTTTCCGGAAGTGGGGTGCAAGGGTTGTCCAGGGAATGTGTGTTTGACGGGTCTGATCCGTTCGCCATGCCCTTGGACGTGCCGTTCGTGCCCACCGGCGAGCGGGTGGTGCAGGCGATGCTCAAGCTGGCCGCTGTGGATGCCGGCGACGTGGTCTACGACCTGGGCTCGGGTGACGGCCGGATCGTGGTCGCCGCCGCCCGCGACCACGGCGCGCAGGCGGTGGGCGTGGAAATCGATCGCGTGCGGGTGGAGCGGGCCGAGGCATACGCGGCCCGGGCCGGGGTTGAAGACAGGGTCAGCTTCATCGAATACGACCTGTTCCACGCCGATTTCAGCCCGGCGACGGTGGTCACGATGTACCTGCTGCACAGCGTCAACCTGGACCTGCGCCCACGCCTGCTGGAGGAACTGCGGCCGGGGACGCGGGTGGTGTCGCACGACTTCGACATGGGCGACTGGAAGCCGGACCGCAAGATGTCCGCCGGCGGGGTTGCCATTTTCCTGTGGATGATCCCGGCCGGCGTGGCGGGCACCTGGGGCTGGCAGACATCGAACGGCCGGCGCTTCCGCGTACGCCTGCAGCAGACCTGGCAGCGGGTGGAGGGCGAGGCCTGGATCGACGACCAGCCGGCCAGGTTCAAGCGGGCGGTCCTGTGGGGTGACTGGCTTGAGCTGGTGCTGCGGCCCGCCGGCGCAGCCGTGCCCAAGTCCGTGTTCATGCGTTGCGGACGCGATCATTGGGTGGGCTTCAACGGCAACCACAAGGGCGCAGTGGCATCGCGCCTGTGCGCATGAGTGACCCTGCGCGCCAGCTCAGCGCAGGGTCAGGGCGAAGGCCAGCGCGTTGTTGAGCATGTGCAGGACCACGGCCGGCCCAAGCGAGCGCGTGCTCCGCACCAGCCAGCCTGCGAGCAGCCCGAGCGCGAGGTAGAACAGGAAGCGCGGCGGGTCATCGTGGATCACGGCGAACAGGACGGCCTGCAGCAGGTTGGCCCAGCCGAATGAGATGTGCCGCGCGATTCCGCCCAGGAGCATGCCGCGGAAGGCGATCTCTTCCCACAGCGGCCCGACCAGCACGACGGCGGCGAAGGCCAGCAGGATCTCCAGCGTGGTGCGTCCGCTGTTGACCAGTTCGGCCACCATCCGCACCTGCGCGGTGTCGGTGTCCGTGCCTTGGCCTTGGTGCCAGGCTGCAAGCAGTCCGCCAAGCACAAGCAGCACACCCCAGGCCAGCAGGATCCGCCACCACGCCCGGTGCAGCCGCGCCCAGCCGAAGCCGCCGGCGGTGCTGAAGCGCGCCAGCGGCAGGGCCAGCGCCGCCATGCATGCCAGGCCGCCCCACAGTCCGACCAGCATCAAGGTGCGGCCGCCCGGTTGCGGGTCCTCGGACAGCATCACCGACACGTCGTGAGGGGCCACGATTCCGAGCACCAGCATCGGCAGGACCAGCACGGCCGCCAGCGCCATCCAGGCGTGTCGCAGTCCGAAGGTCTGGTAGAGCGGCGTGCGTGCGCGCCCCGCGAGCCGCCGCAGCGCCCCGCGGTAGTGGACCGGGATCAGCAGCAGGCCCGGGACGAGAGCGAGGCCGAGGAGGATCGCCAGCAAGATGGCGAGCGACGGCCACAGGGCCGGCTGCAGCAGGCTGCCAGGAGATGCCGCGACCAGCCTGGCGAAGCGTTCGGCGTGCGCGACGAAGCCCTCGGCGCGGACCAGGTCGACCGCCGCGGCCGCCGTGCTCCAGTCGCCCGCCGCATGGGCCACGTCGAAGCGTGCGAGGGCCAGTTCATCGTCGTTCCCGTCGGTTGATGCGGCCAGCCGCTCCTGGGCGGCGTCGATCTCGCCGGCGCGAAGCAGGGCGCGCGCGGCGATGGCGGCGTCGACCGCGAAACCGTCCTGCTCCTGGCGGCGCAGTTCGCGAGCGGCGGCGCCCGGCGGCTGCAGCTGCATCGCCGCCTCCACGCGCCGCCCCGCCGCATGGCTGCCGCTGGCCGGGCCGGCGTTCTCGAGCAGGGCCAGCGCGCCGGCGTGATCGCCGGTACCGACAAGGTGGGTGACCGCGCGCGGCACCAGCGGGGACTCGCCCAGCTGCGCGGCCATGGTCGCCATCACCCCCTCGCGTTCGTCGTGCAGCTCCCAGTAGAGGGCGGTCGCGAGTCGCCTGCGCAGCTCGGGCGGCCAGTCGACGGACTCGGCGACCAGTGCGTCGGCCTGTCCGTCGGCATCGTGCAGGCGACCCATCTCCAGCATGTAGACGCGCACGATCGGGTGGTCCGGCGCGGCTGCCGCGATCGCGTCGATGCATTCGTCCAGCGCGTCGGGCGCACTGTCCACGTAGCGGCCGGTTTCCGCGTCGCTGAACGCGGCGATGAATTCGCAGCGCGCCACCGCGCGGGCGGCGTGGTCCGGGAGGGACGTGGGTCCGGCGTCGAAAAGACGCAGCTGCTGCTCGTACGCGGCCAGCATGTGCGCGTCGACCTCGCTGACCGACGCTTGCACCGGGTCGTCATCGGACCGGGCGTGCCAAGGCCAGCATGCAGCCGCGCAGAGCAGCGCCAGCAGCGCGATGCGAAACAGTCCCATCCCCATGGTGTTCCCCGCGTTCCCCTGTCGCGATGATAGCGCGGAGGCGGTTTGCCCCAAGGCCTGCGTTTCGCCGGACCTGCAGGCCGCGGCTTGGCCCGATTCCGGTCTGCCACGGGGTGCACTGGGGCACTGGGGTTTGCGGCTAGACTCGCGCCTGTCCCCCTTGGCGGGGGACGGGCGGGGGAGGGGAGATGAAACAGCTGTTGCGCAATATCGCCGCGGTGCCCGCGGGCATCGTTATCGGGAGCCTGGTCAACATGGCGATCGTGACCGGTGGCCCGATGCTGGTGCCACCGCCTGCCGGCGTGGACATGACGACCGCGGAAGGCCTCGCTGCGGGCATCCACCTGTTCCGGCCGGAGCACTTCGTGGTGCCGTTCCTGGCGCATGCGCTGGGCACGTTTGCCGGTGCCCTGGTGGCCTACCTGGTCGCGGCCAGTCGCAAGGCGGCCTTCGCATGGGTGATCGGCGTCGTGTTCCTGGCGGGCGGCGTGGCGGCGGCGTTCATGATCCCGGCGCCGGCGTGGTTCATCGCGCTGGATCTCGTGTTCGCGTACCTGCCGATGGCATGGCTGGGCATCGTGGCCGGGCGTCGCATGCTGCGTCGCGTCTAGCGGATCGTTGCCGGTCTTGGACAGCGCACGTACCCGATCGGAGCGCGACCCCTATCCCGACGCATTGCGCGCGTGCGCGCTGCTGGTCGTGGTGTTGGGACACTGGGTCGCCACCCTCCCGCGCCTGGTCGATGGCCAGCTGGTCGACACCGACCACCTGCTGGGCATCTGGGAGGCGGCCGGATTCCTGACCTGGGTGCTGCAGGTGGTGCCGCTGTTCGTGTTCGTGTCGGCCGCGGTCAGCGCCGATGGCGTGGCGCGACGGATGGAAGGCGGCGGACAGAAGCACTGGTGGGCGGCGCGCGCGCTCGGGCTGGCGCGGCCGACGGTGACCTACCTCGCGGTGCTGGTGGCGCTGGCGGCGTTCTCGCTCCTGACCGGCGGGCGCCTGCTCGGCGTGTTCAACCAGTCGCTCACCATCCACCTGTGGTTCCTGCTGATGCTGCTGACGGTGCAGGCGCTGCTGCCGTGGTGCCTGCGGCTGGACGTCCGTTTCGGACTGCGCGCGGTGGCGGGGCTGGTGGCGCTGGCGGCCGTGTTCGACGTGGTGCGCGCAGGCGCGACATCGCTTGATGCGCTGCGCTGGCTTGGCCGCGGCGTGTCGGAACATCCGGCCGGAATCGCATGGCTGAACATGCTGGTGGTCTGGCTGATCCCGCAGCAGCTGGGCATCGCGTGGAAGCGCGGGCGTTTCCGCGGCGTCGGCACCGGCATGGCGCTGCTGGTGCTGGGCGCGCTGTGGCTGGCGCTGGCAATGGCCAGCGGCTATCCGGTGGCGATGGTCGGCGTGGCCCTGGCCGGCAACAACATGCTGCCGCCCACGCTGGCGCTGATCGGCGTGATGTGGCTGCAGGTGGGCGCGGTGTTGTCCTTCGAGCCGCTGGCTCGTCGGCTGCTGGCGGGCCGCGCCCTGGGTCGCGTGATTGCCGTGCTCGGTGCGCTCGGGATGCCGCTGTACCTCTGGCACAAGCTGGCTGAACTCCCCGCTGCGTGGCTGGGCGAGAAACTCGGCCTGCCGATCGATGCGGGCGTGCCCGGGGAGCCGGGTTTCTGGCTGGGGCGGGCAGGGTGGATCGCGCTGTGCCTGCTGATGGTGGCGCCGGTGATCGCGCTGGTGCTGCGCTTCGAGCTGCGGCGTACGCGGGACGTGCCCGCTGTGCACGACATGTTGCCCATCCTGGCCGGTGGCGCAGCCCTGTACGCCGGGCTCGCCTCGGCGCTGGTGTGGGGCGTGTGGCCGGGCGCATTGGCCGGGCTGGCAGCGGTGTCCTTCGCGTCCTGGCGGCTTCGGGCACGCGGCGGCGTCAAGCCAGGTGGCGGCTGAACCAGTCGATCGTGCGCTCCCAGGCCAGCTTCGCCGCGGCCTCGTCGTAGCGCGGCGTCGAGTCGTTGTGGAAGCCGTGGTTGGTGCCGGGATAGAAGTGCGCCTCGTAGTCGCTGCCGGCCGCTTTCAGCGCGGCTTCGTACGCCGGCCAGGTGGCGTTGACGCGTTCGTCGTTCTCGGCGAAATGGATCAGCAGCGGCGCCTTGATGCGTGGCACGTCGGCCGGTTCGGCCTGGCGCCCGTAGAAGGGCACGGCCGCGGCGAGCTCGGGATACGCCACCGCTGCCGCGTTGGAGACGCCGCCCCCATAGCAGAAACCGGTGATGCCGACCTTGTCCGTGGTGCGCGCGTCGCGCAGCAGGAACTCGATGGCGGCAAAGAAGTCGTTCATCAGTTTTTCCGGATCGACCTGCTGCTGCAGCTCGCGGCCGCGGTCGTCGTTGCCCGGGTAGCCGCCAACCGAACTCAGGCCGTTGGGCGCGAGCGCCGCGAAGCCGGCCTTGGCCACGCGGCGGGCGACGTCTTCGATATAGGGATTGAGGCCGCGGTTCTCGTGCACCACCACCACGCCCGGCACGGGGGCCTGCGCCTTCGCCGGTATCACCAGGTAGCCGCGCACCTCGCCGTGGCCGTTGGGCGAGGGATAGGTGATGTAGTCGGCGACGATGTCCGGATCGGTGAACTGGACCTGCTGGGCGAGCGCATAGTCGGGCGTCAGCGCGGCAAGGGCGACGGCCGCGGTCATCCCGCCAATGGCGAGCGTGGCGGCGCGATCCAGGAACTGCCGCCGGTTGATGCGGCCGTGGACGTAGCCGTCGTAGAGCTCGAGCAGTTCTGGCGAGAAATCCTTCGCGGTGCGACGGGTCATGGCGGGCAGCTCCCTGGTGGCGGTGGCACGGCAACCTTACGCCTCGGGCGCGCCCGCATGCGGCTTGACCGGAGTCAAGGACGCCAAGAGGGGGAGGGCTGCATGATGCATTCCGCCGGGGTCGCCGGTGACCCCACAAGGAGATCCACATGCAGTTCGAACTGTCCGGCAAGGCCGACGCCGCCATGCTTTCCACCGCGATGCGCCCGCTCGATCCCGACGCAAAGATCGCGCTGGATCTCGAGAACGGCCGCCTGGAAGTGATCTCGAGCGCCAGCAGCGAGCAGATCGTGGCCGCGCTGCGCAAGGTGGGCTACGCCGCCGAGCCGCTCGTGCAAGAGCTGCATATCAGCGGTGGCAGCACCTGCTGCGGCGGCTGCAGCTGAGCCAAGGGTCTACACTCGCGCCTCCCTTGAAGAGGCGCACGCATGGCCCCCAATGCCACGATCTACCGGCTCGAGCTCCAGGTCAGCGACATGGACCGGCATTACTACGCCGGCCATGCCCTGACGCTCGCCCAGCATCCGTCCGAAACGCCCCTGCGCCTGATGGCGCGCGTGATCGCGTTCGCGCTGAATGCGCACGAGCGCCTGGAGTTCGGTCGCGGCCTGAGCAATGAAGAGGAACCCGACCTCTGGCTGCGCGACTACACCGGCGACGTCGAGCACTGGATCGACCTCGGCCAGCCCGATGAAAGCCGCATCCGCAAGGCCTGCGGCCGCGCCCGGCAGGTCACCGTGGTCAACTACAGCGGCGGCGCCGCGGACATCTGGTGGGACAAGGCCGCCAACAGCCTCGGGCGCCTGAAGAACCTTTCGGTCGTCAACCTCGAGCCGGCATCGGTGGAGGCCGCGGCCGGCCTGCTCGAGCGCAGCATGAACATGGGCGCGATGATCCAGGACGGCGAGCTGCAGCTCATCGCCGATCGCGGCGACGTGACCCTGAAGCCGCAGATGCGGATGGGTGTCGCGGCCGCCTGAGGGCGCAGTCCGGCGCTCACGTCCGGCGGACACCCGGTCTGGAATGATCGGCGCAGGCCCTCAGGAGCACGCGCCGTGTCCGACAGCCCGGTCAGCGGAGAGGTATCCAACAGCAAGCTTGCCGCGGTGTTCGACAGCGCCGGCGCTGCGCGCGATGCCGCCGCGGCGATGATCGCCGAGATCGGGCTGCAGCCCGCGCAGGTGAAGGTGATCGCGCCCGACGAGCCCGACGCCAATATCAAGCTCGAACCCGAGGGCGGCGGCATCTGGCGCACCATCGTCATTGCCCACGTGCGGCTGGGCATCCTCGGCGCCGTGCTGGGCGCAGCCGCCTTCGGGACCATGATGTGGATGGGCGTGCCCTTCGTGGCGCGCTCGCCGGTGGCGGCGGGCCTGGCGACGATCTTCTTTGGTGCCGTCGGCGGACTGTTCCTGGGCGGACTGGTTGCCATCCGACCCGACCACGACCGTTACGTGCAGGCCACCCACGACGCGATGGACGCGCACCGCACCACGGTCGTGGTGCATGCGCTGTCGCGCGACGAGCAGTCGCGGGCGAAGGAGTTCCTCGCCGCACGCGGAGGCGAGGTGACCGGCACGCTCTAGCAGCGCGTGCCCTGGCAGCGCGTGCCCACGATGGGGCCGCATCGGGAGAACGCGTCGGCGAGGTAGTCGATCATCACCCGCACCTTGGCCGGCGGGCGCCCGTCGGGCGGATACAGCACGTGGATGCCGCCAAGGTCCACCGCTGGCCTGTCGAGTTCCAGGGCCACGAGTTCGCCCCGCGACACGGCCTCGCCGACGATGAATCCCGGCTGGTAGATGACCCCCTGGCCGCGCACGGCCGCTTCCAGCAAGGCCTCGCCGTTGTTCGCCATCAGGTTGCCGCTGACCGGGACCCGGATCTCGCCGTTGCTGCCGAAGGCCCAGTGGTCGCGCCCCTGCGAGGCAGACAGCGTGTACCCGAGGCAGTTGTGCTGGATGAGCTCGGCGACCCGCCGCGGAACGCCGCGCCGGTCCAGGTAGTCGGGTGCCGCGCAGACCAGCATCGGGCTTTCGCCCAGTCGGCGCGCCTGCAGCGGACTGTCGGCCAGGCGGCCGATGCGGATCGCCAGGTCCCAATTGCCGGCGATGATGTCGAGTTCGGCGTCGCTCAGGCCGAGTTCCACCGACACTTCCGGGTGGCGTCGGCTGAACTCCGGCATCAAGGGGGCCACGAAGCCGCGGCCGAACGACAGCGGCACGTTCATCCGCAGCAGGCCGCTCGCTTTCACGCGCTGCGATGCGGCAGCCGCCTCGGCTTCGTCGATCTCCGGAAGGATCCGCAGGCAGGCCTCGAGATAGTTGGCGCCGGCTTCGGTCAGGGCCAGCCGGCGAGTGCTGCGGTGGAACAGCTTCACGCCCAGCCGTGCTTCCAGGGCATTGACGTGCTTGGTGGCCATGGCCGGCGACATGCCGAGATGGCGCGCGGCCGCCGACAGGCTGCCGTCGCTGGCGGCGCGCACGAAGACGCGCATGCTGGTGATCCGGTCCACGGCGGCAATCTAACACTCCGAGCGGGAAGTATTGTTCGATTCTGGCCGGTTCTCTGCCTAAGGGGTGGAGCCCATACTGTGTGCCATGACCACGAACATTCCCTCCGCGAGCTCCATCGGCAGCACATCCGCTGTGACCGGCGGCGTGCGCATGCCCGTCTTCTTCGTCCCCCACGGTGCCGGCCCCTGCTTCTTCATGGACTGGAACCCGGCCGATACCTGGGACCGCATGGCCGCCTTCCTCAAGGGCGTCGCCGGCACCCTGCCGGCCACGCCGCGCGCGATCGTGCTGGTCTCCGGCCACTGGCTGGAGCTCGGCTTCAGCGTCACCGGAAGCGCCCGGCCTTCCCTGATCTACGACTACAGCGGCTTCCCGCCGCATACCTATGAGCTGACGTACCCGGCGCCTGGCGAGTCGGTCCTGGCCGAACGCATCGTGCAGCTGCTTGGCGAGGCGGGCGCGCAGGCGCGCGTGGATCCGCAGCGCGGCCATGACCACGGCGTGTTCATCCCGTTGAAGCTGATGTTCCCCAAGGCGGAGGTGCCGGTGGTGCAGCTTTCGCTGCGCCGCGACATGGATCCGGCCGCGCACATCGAGGCCGGTCGCGCCCTCGCCGCGCTGCGCGACGAGGGCGTGCTGATCGTCGGCAGCGGCATGAGCTTCCACAACATGCGTGGCTACGGTGACCCGCGCTACACACCGGTGTCGGCAACGTTCGACGAATGGCTGACGGCGGCGGTTGCAAGCGAAACGCCACGGCGCGAGGCCATGCTGCGCGAGTGGGCAGCCGCGCCGCACGCCCGCGACAGCCATCCCCCGGGCGGCGAGGAGCACCTGCTTCCGCTGCTGGTCGCCGCCGGCGCGGGCGCCGGCTCCGAAGGCTGCAAGGTCTATTCGGAGGAAGTCATGAAGACCACCCTTTCCGCATTCCGCTTTGGCTGATCCGCAGCCAAGCCCGCTACAGGAGACTCCCCCATGAAGATCGATCTTTCCGGCAAGCGCGCCATCGTCACCGGATCCAGCGGCGGCATCGGACTGGCCATCGCCACCGGCCTGTCGAAGGCCGGCGCGGCCGTCACCATCGTCGGCCGCATCCAGGGGCGCGTGGACGAAGCGCTGGCCAAGCTGCGCCGGGACGGCGGTCGCGACGATGCCAGCGGCGTGGTGGCCGATGTCGGCACCGCCAAAGGCTGCAGCGCCCTGGTGGGGGCGCGCCCAGACGCGGACATCCTCGTCAACAACCTCGGCATCTATGGTGCGCGCGAATTCTTCGACATCGACGATGCGCTCTGGGACGAGTACTGGCAGGTGAACGTGATGAGCGGCGTGCGCCTGGCCCGCCACTATGCGAAGGGCATGCGCGATCGCGGCTGGGGCCGGATTCAGTTCGTGTCCAGCGAGTCGGCGCTCAACATCCCCACCGAGATGGTCCACTACGGCGCCAGCAAGGCCGCGCTGCAGGGCCTGTCGCGCGGCCTGGCCAAGGTGCTGGCGGGCACCGGGGTCACCGTCAACACCATCCTGCCTGGCCCGACACGCACCGAGGGTGGCGTGCGGATGATGGCCGACCTGGCCGCGGAGCGCGGCGTGACCCCGGCGGAGATGGAAGGCCTGTTCCTGGCCGAGAACCGTCCGTCGAACCTGCTGGGTCGCTTCGCGGATCCGGACGAGGTCGCCAACCTCAGCGTGTACGCGGCGTCGCTGCAGGCGAGCGCCACGACGGGTGCCGCGCTGCGCGTTGATGGCGGCACGGTCGAGACGATTGCCTGAACCCTACGGATTCCAAGGAGCAACAGATCATGAAGAAGCGCAGGCTCGGCCGCAGTGGCCCTGAAATTTCACCCCTCGTATTCGGCGGCAACGTCTTCGGCTGGACCGCCGATGAAGCCACCTCGTTCGCGCTGCTCGACCGCTTCACCGGACGCGGCTTCAATGCCATCGACACAGCCGATGTCTACTCGGCGTGGGCCCCGGGCCTGTCGGGTGGCGAATCGGAAACCGTGATCGGCAACTGGCTGGCGAAGCGCGGCCGCCGCGACGATGTGGTGCTGATGACCAAGGTCGGGAAGCTGGCATCGCGCGAGGGCCTGTCGGCGGACAACATCCAGGCGGCGGTGGAGGAGTCGCTGAAGCGCCTGCGTACCGATTATCTCGATGTCTACTTCGCCCACGCCGACGATTCGACCGTGCCGCTGGAGGAAACGCTCACCGCGTTCTCGAAGCTGGTCGAGGCCGGCAAGGTCCGCACGATCGGCGCGTCGAACTATTCGGTCGAACGCATGCGCGAGGCACTGCAGGTGTCCAGCGACGAGGGCCTGTCCCGCTACGAAGTGATGCAGCCCGGATACAGCCTGTACGACCGCGCCGGCTACGAGTCCGGGCTGGCCGCCGTGGCGCAGGAAAACGATATCGGCGTGGTGAGTTACTTCTCGCTCGCCAGCGGCTTCCTGACCGGCAAGTACCGCAGCGTCGAGGATCTGGAAGGCACCGCGCGCGCCGGCTTCCTCAAGGGCTATTTCGATGAGCGCGGCATGAAGCTTCTCGAAGTCCTGCGCACGGTCGCAGCCGACGTCGCTGCCACGCCCGCGCAGGTCTCCCTTGCGTGGCTGATGGCGCGTCCGAACGTCACGCCCATCGCCAGTGCCACCAGTCTGGAGCAGCTTGACGACATCATGGCCGCGGCGGAGCTGCACCTGCCGGTGTCCGCAATGGAGGCCCTGGAACAGGCGTCGGCCTGATCTCCATGGAATGGCGGTAAGGTTGGCCTTGCTGCTATTCCGGCCCGCCAGCAGTCCAGCAAGCCAAGGAGATCCCATGAGTCGTGATACCAGGGAACGCTACGGAACCGTTTCGCGCCTGCTGCACTGGGGCGTGGCCCTGCTGGTGGTCTGGCAGGTGCTCAAGATCTTCGACCGCATCGACGATGGCGAGCACTGGGTCGGCCAGACCCTGGTGCCCTGGCATATCTCGATCGGCTTCCTGATCCTGCTGCTGATGCTGTTGCGCATCGTGTGGGCGCTGCGCAACCAGGGCAACCGCCCGCCGGCACCGCCGCCGAAGATGCTCGGCCTTGTCGCCAAGGCGGGCCACTTCGCGCTGTACGCGGCTCTCGTGCTGATGCCGGTGACCGGCATCAGCATCATGATCGGCAATGGCTACGGATTGACCGTCTTCGGCATGGAGCTGGTGGCGCAAGGCGCCGAGATCCCCTGGCTGGCCACCTTCGGCGGAGTCCTGCATTCGCCAGTCGCGTGGCTGCTGCTGGCCATGGTGATCGGCCATGCGGTGATGGCGCTGGTCCACCGCTTCGTCAAGAAGGATGGCGTGCTGCAGCGGATGCTTTGACCCGCGCGTACCGGCCGGCCAAGGCCCGTGACCTGGATCAGGGCCGTGGCCGATGCCGGCCGGGATAATCGGGATCGTCCCCTCCAAGGAGCCGAACCATGCCGGTCCGATACACGCAGGTGTCCAACAGCATCCTCGACGCCGTGCACGACACGCCCATGCTCGAACTCGAGGACGGCATCTTCGCCAAGTGCGAATTCCTCAACCCCTCCGGGTCGATCAAGGCGCGCATCGCCTCGTACATCATCGGTCGCGCGGAGAAGGAAGGGCTGATCAAGCCCGGCGACACCATCGTCGAGGCCACCAGCGGCAACACCGGCAACGCGTTCTCGATGGTCGCGGCGGTCAAGGGTTACCGCATGATCGTGGTCATGCCCGAAGGCCTGTCCAGCGAGCGGGTGGCGATTTCCCGCGCGTTTGGCGCCGAGGTGCTGCTGTGCGGCAACTTCCACGTCAACGAAGCGCTGGAGCGCGCACGCGAACTCGGCCAGCGCCCGGGCTTCTTCTTCCCCGGCCAGTTCGAGTCGGAGTGGAACGTGCAGGAAAACCGCGAGATCCTGGGTCCGGAGATCCTGGCCCAGCTGCCCGCAGGTCGCGTGCCGGATGCCTTCGTGCACGGCGTCGGCACCGGTGGCACCCTGATCGGCGTCGGCCAGGCGTTCCGCAGGGTGAACCCCGACGTACGCCTGTTCGCGATGGAGCCGTCGGAGTCGCGCACGCTGCTGTGCGGCGAAGTGGACCTGCATGGCATCGAAGGCATTTCCGACGGCTTCGTCCCCGGCATCTTCGCCCGCCACCGCGACCAGGTCAGCGACTTCCTGAGCGTGTCGAGCACTGACGCCGTGGCCGAGATGCGCAAGCTGGCCCGCACGCGCGGCCTGCTGTGCGGGCCCAGCTCCGGGGCGCACCTCATCGCCGCCCGTCGTATCCGCGAGCTCTTCCCGGAGTTGAAGACCGTGGTCACCGTGCTTGCCGACAAGGGCGAGAAGTACCTCAACGACTTCTACATGTCGGCTGCCGAGCCGGCGTCACCGCCGCTGCACTGATCGGGGGCTGCGCCGCAAGGCGTCGGCTCGCCGCGCCGCTGCCGCTGCCGACCACTCGATCGCATCCACCAGCTCACAGGTCTTCGGGAGAGCCAATGAAGCATGTCGCCTGCTGTCTGTTCCTGCTGCCGGAAGACATCAACAGGAAAGCCCAGGCCCTGATCGAGGAGTTCCGTGCACGGGAGTTGGAATACGATGCGACAACCGCGCATGGAGCGACGCAGGGAGCGCGGTTCTAGGTCGATAACAGACCTCGGATGCTGGAGTCGGAAGAACGCTTCTCAAACGTGCGGGCAGGCGCCCTGCATCACGGCGACGCGCCGGAATCGAACACCGGCTCGAACCCGCCCCACATCATGCGCTTGCCGTCGAAGGGCATCTCCGGCATGCCGGCGCCTTCCATCTCGGCCTCCATGGCCTTGTTCGCGGCATCGCAGGTGTCGCGATCCGGCCAGGCGATCCAGCTGAACACCGGTACTTCGCCTTCGACGGCCTGGGCAGCGCGGTAGAAGTCGGTGCGCTTGCCATGCGGAACGTCTTCTCCCCAGGCCTCGACCATGGCCAAGGCGCCGAGCCGGGCGAACATCTGCCAGCCCTCGTCGGCCATGGCGACATAGGTTTCCTGGTTTTCCCCGGGCACGGCGAGCGCGAAGCCCTGGTAATAGCCACCGCTCGCAGGTTCGCCCTGCGAGTACACCGGTGTGAAACCGCCGTAGATCATGCGGCTGCCGTCGAACGGCATCTCCGGCAACACCGCCATCGCCGAGTCCTGTTCCATTTTCTGCCATGCGGCATCGGAGGCGGCCCGGTCGGGCCAGGCGATCCACGAGAACACGACGGTCTCGTCATCCCCGGCCTCGACGGCGCGATGGAGGTCGGTGAGCTTCCCGTGGGGCACGTCCACGCCCCAGGTCTCGACCATGCGTTCGGCGCCGTACTTCTGGAACACGCGCCAAGTGGCAGCGGCGTGGTCGATGTAGTCCTGCTTGCGGGCGGTGGGAACCGCGACGATCGTGCCGGTGTAGTAGGGCATGTGGCGTCTCCTGGGCGTCGGGGAAGGGCAGCCCTGCACGGGCCTGCCGATGCGCCGACAAAGTAATCCCGGAGATGTTTCGCCGGCGTTAACCGGACGAAGACTGCAGGGAGGCTAGCGCAGCGTGGCGGTCGTGGTGGCCGGCCTGCGGCATCCCGGCTGCTCGAACCAGTCCACCACCAGCGGCATCAGCGCGTCGAGTTGCATCGGCAGGCTCAGGTGGTCCTGGCCGGGGATCTCGACGTAACGCGCGTGCGGCGACGACGCGGCCAGCGCGCGGCCATGTTCGACGGGGACGTGGCGGTCGGCATCGCCGTGGACCAGCAGCGGGCAGGGCACGTGCGCAAGCGCGGCGCCAACGTCGACGTTGTCCAGGGACAGCTCCAGGGTGCTGTCGGCCTGCTCGATCGCGTCATCCAGCACGGCATCGCTCAGGCGCCATTTCAGCCACTGCCGGGTCAGCCAGGCAGAAGGCGGCGCGGGGGCGTCGGTGAGCATGTAGGGCACCATGTCGCGGATCGCGGTGCCGGCGACGGCGAAGGATTCCATGGCCACCACGCTGTCGGCCTGCAGGTGCGGGTCGGCGCCGGCGAAGATCGCGGTGGCGGCGCCGTAGGACACGCCCAGCAGGTGCAGCGGACCGACGATCTCGCCGCGCTGGCGCAAGGCGGTGACCACGTCGACCACGTCGTCCGCCTCGCGCGTGCCGTAGCCGGAAGGGCCCTCGCCCGAGCGGCCGTGGTTGCGCAGGTCGATGGTGATCGTGCGGTAGCCGGCCTCGCCCAGGCGCAGCGCCCAGGGCAGCATGGAATCGCCGTGCATCATCCACCCGTGCAGCAGCACCACGGTGCCGCGCGGCGCGGAGGCAGGCGTGGACGGGACGTCGAAATCGAGCGTGGGAAAGGTGTCGGCCACGGTCAGGCCCTGCGGCCAGGACATGCGCAGGTCGTAGTTGCCGGGATCGATAGCGCGCCAGAAGACGGCGATGCCGTCGCCGGTGGTGACGTGGCCGCTGCGGTCGTGCAGGCGGGACAGGGCGGCGTTGATCGGGCCGGACGGCAGCAGCGACGAGGTGCCGCCGGGCGCGACCAGGCGCGATGCCAGCGCCGCGGACAGTCCTGGCCAGGAGGTGAAACCCGCCGCCAGCAGGCAGGCGGCGAGGAGGGCGGCGATGCGGAGCATGTGAACCACGGCTGGAATCGGCCTTTCAGGCTACCGGCCCGCCGCGTGGCTGCTCTACCTTGCTGCGATGACACAGTCATGACAGCTGGCTGGCCATTCAGGAATCGCCCGCGTCGCAGATGCGCTACGCGGGCGACAGGTGTCGCGGATGCCGAGCGGCATCAGTTGACGCTGATCGTGCCCTTCATCAGCGCTGCATGGCCCGGGAAGCTGCAGAAGAACTGGTAGGGACCACCGGTCTTGATCTTGGCCACGTCGAAGGTCACCGAGGTGCTTTCGCCGCCGCCGACCATGTCCGTGGCCGCGATGACGCGGCTGTCGCCGGCCTTGAGGTAGCCCGCTGCTGCGCCGGTGGAAATGCCGTCGGCGGCGACGCCGGCCATGTCGGACGACGTGGTGACCACGACGTTGTGGCCCATCGCCGCTTCCGGCAGGCGGCCGGTATGGGTGAGGTTGATGGTGAATTCGGCGCAGCTCGACGGCACGCTGATCGACGACAGGTTGAACTGCATCATGTCGTTGCCTTCGATGTCGACGGCGCAGCTGGTGGCGCTGGCTGCGGCATCACCGGCAGCGGTGTCGGCGGTTGCGGGTGACTCGGCGGGTTCGCCCGGGTCGCCGGGCCCAGCCATGGAGCCGTCCGCTGGAACCTGGTCCATCGGGGCGTCGGTACCCGGGGCGGGAACCGCCGTAGCGGCATCTTCGGCCGGGGTGGTGGCGGGGGCCGGTGCGGCTGCGGTGTCCTGGGTCTGTGACGGCTCGCCGCCACAGGCGGACAGGGCCAGTGCGCAGGCGGCGGCAAGCAGGGAAGCGTGGAGTTTCATCGTGCACCTCGTGCGTGGGAAATTGGGAACCATGATGGACCTTCGTGGTCTTTCGCGCGCGTGAAGGCGCGCGGCCGGCGCGGCCGGATCAGGGGGCCGTCGTCGTCTGTGAAGGGTGGTCGACCGGCCGCCCCTCGGCATCCACCACCAGCCGCAGGCGCCGGCCCTCGTGGTAGAAGCTGGCGCGGTAGAGTCCGGCATCCTCGCCGGTGCCGCGTTCGCAGAGCATGCCGACCTTGCGCAGCGCCATCAGTTCGCGGAACCGCTCCACATCCAGGCCGAGGCCGCGCGCCACCAGGTCGCCGTCGATCTCGATGTCCGGCCGGTCGGCAAGTTGAAGGGAAATGGCGTCGCCCATGGCCTCCTCCGTGCGTGGGGAGCATGCAGGCTCGCATCTTCGCGGCGTTCGCGCATTGACCTGGGTCAGACCGGCGCGTCCGCGCCGCCGGCGCTCTATCATGGCGCGCTGCCGTCGCCCGGAATCCGTACCTTTATGTCTTTCCTCCCCGCTTTCCTGCGCCGGCCAAGCCTGGTCACGCAAATCGTGATCGGCCTGCTGGCCGGCGTCCTGCTCGCCATGGCGTCGCCACGCGCCGCGGCGTCGGTCGGCCTGCTCGGGACGGTGTTCATCTCCGCGCTGAAGGCGGTGGCGCCGGTGCTCGTCCTGGTGCTCGTGGCCGCGTCGATCGCCAACCATCGGCAGGGCCAGGACACGCGGATGCGTCCGGTGCTCGTGCTGTACCTGGTCGGCACCGCGCTTGCGGCGCTGGTGGGCGTCGCGGCGAGCTTCATGTTCCCGACCACGCTCACGCTCGACGTGCCGGCCGACGTCGCTCTCAGCGCGCCTGGCGGCATCGGCGAGGTGCTACGCACGCTGGTGCTGCAGGTGTTCGACAACCCCTTCGCTGCGCTGGTCAACGCCAACTACATCGGCCTGCTGGCCTGGGGCATCGCCACGGGCCTGGCGTTGCGCCACGCGGGCGAGGGCACGAAGCAGGTGCTGTCCGATTTCTCGGACGCGATCACGCGCGTGGTGCGGATGGTGATCCGACTGGCGCCGCTGGGCGTGTTCGGAATCGTCGCCTCGATCCTGGCCGAAAGCGGGTTGTCGGCGCTACTCGATTATGTGCACCTGTTGGCGGTGCTGCTGGGCGCGATGCTGTTCGTGGCCCTGGTGGCCAATCCGCTGGTCGTGTTCGCGATGACGCGGCGCAATCCCTATCCGCTGGTGCTGCGCTGCCTGCGCGAGAGCGGCATCACGGCGTTCTTCACCCGCTCGTCGGCGGCCAACATCCCGGTCAACATGGAGCTCTGCCGCAAGCTGGGCCTGCACCAGGAAACCTGTTCGGTAGCGGTGCCGCTGGGCGCGACGATCAACATGGCGGGCGCCGCGATCACCATTTCGGTGCTGTCGCTGGCGGCGGTGCACACGCTCGGCATCCCAGTGGACCTGCCCACGGCGCTGCTGCTGAGCGTGGTCGCGGCGATCGGCGCATGCGGTGCGTCGGGCGTACCGGGCGGGTCTCTGCTGCTGATCCCGCTGGCCTGCGGGCTGTTCGGCATCAGTGACGACATCGCCATGCAGGTGGTGGCGATCGGCTTCATCGTGGGCGTGGTGCAGGATTCGGCGGAGACGGCGTTGAACTCGTCGACCGACGTGGTGTTCATCGCCGCGGCCTGCGGCGCGACCTCCGCCCGCGATGCAGTGGTCGATGAGGATGCCGCGGGCGGAATGTCCGGGAACGCGGTGCCGAGGGGCGGCTTCAGCGTCTGAAACGTACGGGCGGCGCGCGATGATCGCGCGCCGCCCCGGTCATCCTGGCCCGGTCGGGCAGGGTGCAGTCTGGTTTACTTCTTGGCCTTCGCCGCGGGGGCGTCTGCCGCAGGTTTGGCGACAGCGGTCTTGCGGCTGGTGGTGCGCGAGGTATACGGCCGCAGGGGCGTGTTGCCCAACACTTCGATCCGTCCACCGGACTTCTTGAACGACGCGAGGTCGGCGGCGATGCGCTGGCTGGTCAGGTGGGAGGCAGAGCTGTTGGCGCTGCTGCCCGAAGAGCGGCGGAGCGGCGGCGAGGTGCGGGCGCGCGGTGTGGTGGCGGCGGGGGCGGGGGTCTTCTTCTGGGCGTTGCTGCGGGACATCTCGACTCCTGTCGTTGTTGGCTCGGCCGTGCGGTTGCGGCCGGCCGGCCTTCGGAGAGCGGCCATGGCAGTCGGGGCAGGGCCCCGGAATGGTTGTGCGGTGCCGAAACGCACCTGGAGACTGGAACTGCCCGACCTGGACACCGCTGACCCTGTCGGGTGCATGCGTCCTTGCGTCCATTTTACCAATCGCACATTAACAAAGTGTTTGCAGGCTCTTGACGCCGGCTTGCCGCCGTGGCAGGAGGCTCAGCGCCGGAAGTGCAGCAGACGGCCACGCAGCGTGCCCAGGGCGTCCCCTTTCAGCGCTCCGCGCGATTGCGTAAGCCCGAAACCTTCGTCCTCCAGCAAGCGCACGAGGGTGCTGCTGTTGCCACGGCCGGGGTCGGCGACAACGACCTCGGCCACCGGATTTGCGTGGCGCACCACTACAGCCGCGAGCAGCGCCGCATGTTCGCGCTCGTACAGCACGTCGCTGGCGATGAGCACGTCGAAGCCGCCCAGCGACGGCAGCGCCCGTTCCCAGTCGAGCTGGCGGTAGTGCACGGCCGGCAAGCCGTTGAGCGCCGAGTTGTAGGCGATGAAGGCTTCCGCCAGCGGGTGTATGTCCGAGGCGACCACGTCGGCCCCGCGCCGCTGGAGCACCAGGCTGGCCAGGCCGATGCCACAGCCGGCTTCAAGGATCCGCTTGCCTGCGATGTCGAACGTGTCCATGGCCTCGGCCAGCAGCCGTGCCGAGGGCCAGAGCTGGCCGAAATGGCTCCACTGCGCCGACGAGATGCCCAAGCGCTCGCCATGGCCGTCGGGATCGGAGAACTGCTGGTTGTCGCTGAGGACGCGCAGCCGGTAGCGGTGCGCGCCGACCGCCACGGTGAGCGTGCGGGTGCTGTAACCGGGCACGAAGGCCTCCCTGGAGGGGCGCCCGTCCTGTCGGACTGCGCGTGGGAGGGGCGTCCGGTGGGTTGGTACGCGCATATGCAGTGCGAGCCTGCACTCGCGGGCAGGGTAGCAGGCGCGGCCGGTGGCCGCCGGTCAGCGCTGTGCCTGCAGCAGCTGCACGAACTCGGCGGGCGGCATCGGGCGGGCGATCCAGAAGCCCTGCCCGGCGTCGCATCCGGCCTCGGTGAGCCAGGCCCGCGTGTCCTCGTCCTCGATGCCTTCCGCGGCGACGCTGGCGCCGAGCTCGTGACCGAGATCGATGGTGGCACGGACGATCGCGCGGTCCGAGTGCGAGGCCAGCAGGGCGCGCACGAAGGACCGGTCGATCTTCAGTTCGTCCGGTGCGAGGCGTCGCAGGTTCACGAGCGAGGAGTGGCCCACGCCGAAGTCGTCGACCGAGATCCCGATGCCGTGGCTGCGCAGGCGCGGAAGCGCTTCTGCCACGCGTTCGGGTTCGCGCATCACTTCGGTCTCGGTGATCTCCAGCATCAAGCCGGGACAGCCACCGTCGCAGGCGTCGATGATGGCGTCGACCAGGTGCGGGTCGGCGAGGTCATTGGCCGACACGTTGATGGACACATGCAGCGGGTCGCCCGTGGTCGGCCAGCCGCGGCACTGCGCGAGGCCATGGCGCACCAGGTAGAGCGTCATTTCTCCGATGGTGCGTGCCTGTTCCGCGATCGGCACGAACTCTTCGGGCGCCATCGGGCCCAGGCGCGGATGGTCCCAGCGCACCAGCAACTCGGCACCAAGCAGGCGTCCGCTGCGCAGGTCGATCTTCGGTTGCAAGGCATAGGCGAGCTGCTGGTTGGCGATCGCCTCGCTCAACTCCTCAAGCAACCGCGGGCTGTCGACGGTGGCATCGGGTGATTGCGTACTGGCGGCGGCCGTTGAGGTCTGGCTTGGCGCGACCGTATGCGCGGTGGCGGGACGCCGACGGCGTTGCCATGCGAGCAGTGCGAGCAGTGCGATGCACGCGACAGCCAGCGCACCCAGCCCGGACAGGAGCAGGGCGAAAAGGTTGCGCGGCGTGGGTAGCGGCTCGCCTGGCGCGCCCGGATTGCCGATCCATTCCACGTACAGCCGGTTCTGGACGCCATTCCGGCGCAGTCGCCCCAGCGATCCGTTGATTGCGGCCACCAGTTCCGGATCGCCCGGCCGGACGGCGAACACGTATTTGCGCTCCAGCAGCGGCGGGGTGAGCGCAACGATGCCCGGCAGGTCCTCGTGCTGGATCGCGTAATAACCGATGCCGGTGGGTGCCAGTGCGTAGTCGACTGCGCCCTGCGCCACCAACCTCAGGGTTTCGGATTCGTTGTTGGTCTCGACCAGGGTGACTCCGGGGCGATCGAGTTCGCGCATCGCTTCCCAGGCCAGCCCCGAGCTTTGTACCGCGATGCGCACGTTCGCCAGCGCCTCCAGTGAGCTGACGGCCGGCGTTTCGTAGTGGCCGAACAGGGCGTGGTGGCGGATCAGGAAGGGCTCGGTAAGCCCGTAGCGCAGTTCGCGCGCGGGCGACCAGAACATGGGTACGACGTCGAGTTCGCCGCGTGCGAGGCGCTCGAGCGCGGCCCCCCAGTCGCCAAGCTCGAACACCGGTTCCAAGCCCAGGTCGGCGGCGATTTCGCGGGAGAGTTCGATGTCGAAGCCATCAGGGTGGCCGCGGGCGTCGAGGAAGTGGTACGGCGGGTAGTTGGCATCGCCGCCGATACGGAGGGTGCGGGGCTCACCGGAGGCGACCGACAGCGTGGCGGTGAGTGCCAGCAGGAGGCCCGGCGCCAGCAGCCACCACGGGCGAACTCGTCGAGTGCACTTGCCGTCCGCTTCCATCCGACCCCCATCTGATGGGACCGCACCGGAGAGTAGTACCACGGTTGCCTGGGGTTTGGGCGATTGGGCGCTTTAAGATCCCCGCATGCGAATCACGAAGACTCCAGCGATGCGCGTCGGCCTGTCGGTCGCGGTCGCTACCGGACTGTACGGCGTGTCCTTCGGCGCGCTCGGCGTGGCGGCCGGACTGGACGTCCTGCAGGTGGTCGCGCTCAGCGCGCTGATGTTCACCGGCGGCTCGCAGTTCGCCTACATCGGCGTGGTGGCCGGTGGTGGAGGCGGGGCCGCGGCGTTTGGCGCGGCCACGTTGCTGGGCGTGCGCAACGCGGTGTACGGCATGCAGATCAACCGCATGCTGCGGCCGCGAGGGTGGAGGCGTGTGCTTGCGGCCCAGGTCTGCATCGACGAGTCCACTGCGACCGCCGTTGGCCAGCGCGACCCGGCCGAACAGCGGCGCGGTTTCTGGACGGCGGGGCTCGGCATCTACCTGCTCTGGAACATGTGCACCGCGACGGGCGCGCTGCTTGGCGATGCCATGGGTGATCCGCGGCGCTGGGGCCTGGACGGTGCCGCGGTGGCGGCCTTCCTCGGGCTGCTGTGGCCGCGGCTGTCGGCGCGTGAACCTGTGGCGATCGCGGTGGTCTGCGCGTTGGCCACGGTGCTCGCGGTGCCCTTCGTGCCGCCGGGCGTGCCGATCCTGGTCGCGGCGGCAGTGGCCGCCGCCTGGGGCTGGTACGGCGCGGCGAGGCTGCGCTGATGTCGACTTGGGGATGGATCCTGCTCGCCAGCGCTGCCGCGTTCGCGACCAAGTTCGCCGGCTTCCTGGTGCCGCCGCGCTGGCTCGATGCGCCGTGCGCGCAGGCGGCGGCAACGGCCTTGACGATCGGCCTGCTCGCTTCGCTGACGGCGGTCAACACCTTTGCCCACGGCCAAGTGCTTGCCTTCGATGCGCGCGTTGCAGCACTGCTCGCGGCGGCGGCCGCGCTGGTGCTGCGGCTGCCGTTCCTCGTGGTGGTGGTGGCAGGTGCGGCCGCGGCGGCGCTGGTGCGCCTGGTCTGAGCCGGTTGCCGCGGCGGCGGTCAGTTCGTGGCGTCGCCGGCCGTTCCTGGGATCGCTTCGAGCATCCGCTTGACGTGCTGCGCGGGATTCATGTCCGAATGCGCGGCCAGCACGCGGCCGTCGCTGCCGATCAGATAGGAGGTGCGGCTGGACATCTCCGGCTTGCGCTCGAGCACGGCGGAGTATTCGGCCGCGATCTTCGCGCCGGTGTCGGCGGCCACCGGGAACTTGCCGGAGCAGGTGGCCTTGTCGGCGGAGAACTCGCGCAGCTGTTCGGTGTTTCCGGCGGTGACGCCGATCACCGACACGCCGCGTGCCTTGAAATCGTCGATCGCCTGCGAGAACAGCGATGCCTCGATGTTGCAGCCCGGCGTGTTCGCGGCGGGGAAGAAATACAGCACCACCGGCCCGTCGCGCAGCGCCTTGGAGAGGGAGTACTCGAACGCCTCGCCGGCGAGCCAGGCGGGGGCGGTGAAGTCGGGTGCGGCGTCACCGGGCTGGAGGGTCGCGCGCGCCTGCGGCGAGCAGGCGGAGGCGAGGGCGAGGGCGGCGAGTACCAGGGTGCGCTTCAGGTTGGTCATGGCGGGGCTCCTCGGAGGACTTCCGATTCTAGGCCCTGCGTCGCGTCAGCGCGGCACGAGACGCGTGACCAGGTCGACGAAGCCGTCGACATACGCCTGCAGGAACGCGCGCGTGTCGGCATTGCTGAAGTCGCCGTCGGCGCCGATGAGATCGGGCCTGAACTGGATGTAGGCTTCGCCGCCCTGGACCACTGCGCCCAGGATGCCGAGGATCTGCCGCAGGTGCTGCTGGCCGACCGCGGTGCCGATCGCGCCCGGCGTGGTGCCGGTGATCGAGGTCGGCTTGCCGCGCCAGACGTTCTGGTCCATCGGCTTGGAACCCCAGTCGATGGCGTTCTTCAGCACCGCCGGCAGCGAGCGGTTGTGCTCTGGCATCACCACCGCCACGGCGTCGGCGGCGGCGATCTCGCCGGTGAAGCGGATGACTTCGGCCGGGCGCTCGCCCTCGAGGTCCATGTTGTACATCGGCAGGTCGTCGATGCGCGGCCAGCTGACCTCGAAGGTGTCGGGCAGCTGCCGGGCCATGGCTTCGGCAAGCTTGCGGTTGATGGAGTCGCGGCGGTTGCTGCCGACGACGATGGCAAGGTGGTACTTGGCCATGGAAGGGTCCTGGAAGTTGCGTGGGGAGGAGTGCACGCAACAAGGGTATGGCCGATACCGGACGCCGGAACCACGGCCTCGCGCAACGATGCGTTGCGCGCATCCAGCGGGGCGCGCCGGCGTCAGACGTCCAGGTTGCGGGCCGGCCTGTCCCGCGCTGCAAGGGCGCGACGACGGTCTTCGTCGCTCCGCCAGCGGCGGACGCTGCGCTGGAAGAACAGGCTGTTGGGCACGCGGAGCACGCTGCCGCGCGGGTCGCCGGCGTCGTCGATTTCCTGCAGCGTGGTGTAGACCAGGTTGATGTCGGTCACGCGGCCGCCCAGGCCCGGCTTGTCGCCGCCTTCGAGGATCTCGACGTGGTCGTACAGCCGGAACGGGCGCGTGGCCAGGATCAGCATCGTGCAGAAGATGTTCGACAGCACGCTCCAGGCGGCGAAGAAGGCCACCGCGGCGACCGCGGCGAAGCCGGTGAACGCCGTCCACAGCACGGTGCCGGACACGCCCAGGCGCTGCAGGATCAGCAGGAGCGCGGATGCGGAGATCAGGAAGGTGACCACGCGGCGCGACCCCACCACGAGTTCGGCCGGGGCGTCGTAACGCTTCCAGATGCGGTCGCCGACGCGGCGTGCCAGCAGGCGCAGCAGCAGCGCGGCGACAATGATCAGCGCGACCTGGCCCAGGGGCACGATCACGCCCAGCCATTCCTGCACCCACACGGGCAGATGCTCCCTCACGTCAACTCCTCGGATATGTCCCAAAGCCGGCGTGCCATCGCTGCGTCGCGCTGTGCGGCGCTCTGTTCGGCGGGTTGGAAATCCCGCAGGAACCGACCGTTCACTCCCGCCATGCGCGGGTGCACCGCCGCGTAGCAAGGCGTGGCGGCACCCTGCGCCGGAGTGCGTGCATCCGCCCGATAGGCATCGCCGACGTGGCGCAGGATGCGCGTGCGCGTATGCCCGGGCGTCACGCAGTTCGACGTGGCTCCGGTGCCCGCGAGGCGGCGCGACAGCTCAAGCGAGAACAGGCCGTTGGCCAGCTTGGAGTGGCTGTACGCACGCTCGTGCCAGCCTTCGCCCGACAGTTTGTCGAACTGGATGCCGCCCTCGGGCGCATCGTGGTGGTTGGCGCTGCCCAGCACCACCACGCGACCGCGCGCGGCGACCACGAGGTCAAGCGCCTGGTTCACCAGCAGATGATGGCCAAGGTGGTTCACCACGAAGTGCTTTTCGATGCCGCCCACGCGCTGCCAGTCGCCAAGCACGATGCCCGCGTTGCAGACGATGGCGTCCAGCCGCGGCGCCAGTTCGCGGACACGGGCCGCGCAGGCCCGTACCGAATCGAAATCCGCCAGGTCGAGTTGCACCGGCACCAGGTGTCCCGCGAAGCCGTCCCAGGCGGCCGGTCCGCGCGCCGCGGAACGCGTGCTGCCCAGCACCCGAGCGCCGCGCAGTGCGAGCACGCGCGCGGTTTCCAGTCCGATCCCGGACGTCGCGCCGGTCACCAGGACTGTGCGGCCGGCGAGGTCCAGGCCACGCGTGGCTTCTTCGGCGGTGGTGGTTGGCCCGAAGGCCTCTTCGGCGCACAGGCCCGGAAGGAGCGGCGCAAGCGCCAACAAGGGCACGGCGGACAGCAAGCGGCGGCGAGTGGAATTGGCAGGCATGGGGTGATGGTCGCATGGCCCTGCCATGACCAGCGACACACTTCGCGGGCGGATCGGCGTGGGTAGACTGTCCGGCGCACCCGCACCCGCGGGGCCAACCATTTGCGCCACGACGCGCCGGAGAAGCCCGCTTTGAAAAAGACGATCCTCAGCCTTGCCACCGCCCTCGCGCTCACCGTCGGCACCCCTGCGGTCGCCAGTGCCCACGAACGCTGCCTGGACGAAGCCTGCCACCTCCTCGCCCTCGTCGATGACGGTGGGCAGGGT
Source organism: Luteimonas sp. A534 (assembly GCF_054072805.1). Taxonomy (NCBI): domain Bacteria; kingdom Pseudomonadati; phylum Pseudomonadota; class Gammaproteobacteria; order Lysobacterales; family Lysobacteraceae; genus Luteimonas; species Luteimonas sp. A534. Next base: position 947,670 of record NZ_JBSVRR010000001.1, on the reverse strand, counting down.
GCGGGCACCACGGACACCGTGGCGGCCACCCGGTACGGCACCTGGGGCATCGACACCGCCGGCATGGATCCCTCCGTGTCGCCGGGCAGCGACTTCTTCGGCTATGTCAGCGGTACCTGGGCGGCGAACACCGAGATCCCGTCCGACAAGTCCATGTACGGCTCGTTCCTGGTCCTGCGCGACCTGTCCGAGGCCCGCGTGCACCAGCTGCTGGAAAGCTACGCGCCGGGCGATCCGGCGGGCAGCGACAATGCCGCCAAGCTCGCGGCCCTGTACCAGGGCTTCATGGACGAAGCCGCGGTGGAAGCGCTCGGCGCCAAGCCGCTGCAGCCGCAGCTGGACGCGATCCGCGCGGTCGACGGCAAGGACGGCATGGCGAAGCTGATGGGCCAGCGCAACGCCAGCTTCGGCGGCAGCTTCTTCGGCCACTACGTGGGCGACGACCAGCGCAACCCGGACGTCTACACCCTGTACCTGAGCCAGTCCGGCCTTGGCCTGGGTGATCGCCAGATGTACCTGGACGAGAAGTTCGCCCCGCAACGCGAGCGCTACGTCGCCTACATCGCGCAGATGCTGGAGCTGGCCGGCTGGGACAAGCCGGCGGCCAACGCCGACGCGATCATGGCGCTGGAAACGAAGATCGCCGAGGCGCACTGGACGCGCGCCGAGAGCCGCGACCGCGACAAGACCTACAACCCGGTCACCTTCGCCGGCCTCGACGCCTTCGCCCCGGGCTTCCCGTGGCAGGCCTACCTGGCCGCGGCCGGCGTGGACTACGCCGATGCCGGCGTGGTCCGCCAGGACACGGCGCTTCCGAAGATCGCGAAGATCTTCGCCGACACCGACCTCGACACCCTGAAGGCCTGGCAGGCCTTCCACACCACTGACAACGCCGCGCCGCTGCTGTCGAGCGCCTTCGCCGACGCCCAGTTCGAGTTCCGCAGCAAGTTCCTGTCCGGCCAGCCCGAGCAGAGCGCGCGCTGGAAGCGTGCGGTCTCCTTCGCGTCCTCGGCGATGGGCGAGGCGATCGGCGAGGACTACGTGAAGCTGTATTTCCCCGCCGACGCCAAGGGCAAGATGGACGCCCTGGTCGCCAACGTGAAGGCGGCGATGGGCGCGCGCCTGGACCAGCTGGAGTGGATGGGTGACGAGACCAAGGCCGAGGCCCGCGCCAAGCTGGCCGGCTTCGGGCTGAAGATCGGCCACCCCGACACCTGGCGCGACTACAGCGGCCTGCAGCTCGCCAACGCCGACGTGTTCGGCAACGCCCAGCGCGCGGCCACGTTCGAGTGGGACTACCGCCGCGTGCGCATCGGCAAGCCGGTGGACAAGGCCGAATGGGGCATGACCCCGCAGACCGTGAACGCCTATTACAACTCGGTGAAGAACGAGATCGTGTTCCCGGCCGCGATCCTGCAGCCGCCATTCTTCGATCCCGACGCCGACCCGGCCGTGAACTACGGCGGCATCGGCGGCGTGATCGGCCACGAGATCATCCACGGCTTCGACGACCAGGGGCGCAAGTCCGATGGTGCCGGCCTGCTGCGCGACTGGTGGACGGCCGAGGACGCGGCGCAGTTCGAAGTCGAGGCCGCGAAGCTCGGCGCACAATACGAGGCCTTCAAGTTCCCGCAGCTGCCGGGCATGCACATCAACAGCAAGGTGGCGATGGGCGAGAACATCGGCGACCTCGGTGGCCTGACCATCGCGCTCGAGGCCTACCACCGCTCGCTTGACGGCAAGGACGCGCCGGTGATCGACGGCTTCACCGGCGAGCAACGCTTCTTCATGGGCTGGTCGCAGGTGTGGCGCACGCTGTGGCGCGATGACGCGCTGCGCCAGCAGCTGGTCAACGGCACGCATTCGCCGGGGCATATCCGCGCCTTCGCGCCGCTGCGCAACATCGATGCCTGGTACGAGGCATTCGGCGTCACCGAGGCCGATCCGCTGTGGGTCGCGCCGGACGATCGCGTCCGCATCTGGTGAGTCGGGAGGGGGCGGGTTTCCGCCCCCTTTCTTTTATGCGCCGATCCGTGGCGTAATCGGTCCACCCACGTCGTCCATTCCACCCGAGGTAACGCGTCCGCACAGCCACAGGAGTCAGCCACACGATGCATCCGCAAGTGATCAGCGAGGAATACGGGATCCCGGCCGCACAGGCCAGGGAGATCATCGGGCGCGAGACGCGACGGGCGCTGCTGGGCCGCTGGCAGGCCTGGGCGTGGCTGGCCTTGACCGTGGGACTGGCGGCCGCGCTGTACTTGCTGCAGCCCGGAAACGGGCTGGCTGCGCTGCTGATCGGCGGCGGCGCGCTGCTGGTGTGGTTCCAGGTCGGGCGCTTCCTGGCGGAGCCGGCGGTGCATGCGGCCGCGCGGGGGCGTTCCGCCGCTTGATCCGGGTCAGGGTGCCCTGCGCCCGCCCTGCCTAGGCTTGTCGGCTCCAGCCTGACCTTGGAGCGCGACATGTCCCGACCTTCCGTCCTTGTCATCGGTGCCGGCCCCGCCGGCCTCTGCCTTGCGCGTGCACTGTCGCTGCGCGGGCTGCGCGTGGATGTCATCGAACAGCAATCGCGCGAGGCGGTGTCGGCTCCCGCAGCGGATGGCCGCGAGATCGCGCTGACCCGGGCATCGGTGCGGATCCTGCGCGAGCTTGGCGTATGGGATCGGCTGCCCGGAGACGCGGTATCGCCGCTGCTGCGCGCGCGGGTCGCTGACGGCGATGCCGGCAGGGGGTTCGAAGTCGATGCCAGCCCCTTCGGAGGCGAGGCGCTCGGCAGCCTGGTCGCGAACAGTGACATCCGCGCCGCCGCCTGGTCGCAGGTGGAGGGCGACGGCAATATCCGCGTGCACTTCGGTGCCCGGGTTGCTTCGGTGGCGACCGGTTCGCGCCTGGCCGAGGTCACGCTCGATGACGGCCGCCGCTTCGAGGCGCCGCTGCTGGTCGCGGCCGACAGCCGCTTCTCGTCCACCCGTCGCGCGATGGGCGTCCCGGTGGCGATGCACGACTTCGGCAAGACCATGCTGGTCTGCCGGGTGCGGCTGGCGGATCCGCACGAAGGCGTCGCTTGGGAATGGTTCGGCGAAGGGCAGACGCGCGCGCTGCTGCCGCTCAATGGTGCGTTGGCTTCGGCGGTGGTCACCGTGACGGGCGCCGAGGCGGAGCGATTGAAGGCGATGGATGCCGGGGCTTTTTCGAAGGAGCTCCATGAGCGGTATCGCGGCCGCTTTGGCACGATGACGCTCGAAGGCGAGGTGCACGCCTATCCATTGGTGGCGACCTGGGCGCATCGCTTCGTCGGCCGCCGCTTCGCGCTGGTGGGCGATGCCGCGGTGGGGATGCATCCGGTGACCGCGCACGGCTTCAACCTCGGCCTGGCCAGCGTCGAGCGCCTGTCGCACGCGGTGGGGGATTCGATGGAGTGCCATGGCGATCCGGCCGATCCGGCGCTGCTTGCGCGCTACCAGCGCCGCCATCGCGCCGGCTGCGCCACCCTGTTCCTGGGGACCGGGCTGGTCGTGCGGGTGTTCACCGACGACCGCCTTCCGATGCGCCCGGTGCGCCGCGCCATCATCCAGGCGGGCCGCATGCTGCCGCCGCTGCGCCGCGTGTTGGCCGATGCGCTGCTCGACGACGGTCCAGTCGATCCCTCGCCGCTGCAGCGCCTGCGGAGGACCGCGGCAGTGCTGCGTCCGCGCGGGGCCGCGCTCAAGGGAGCGTGAGCGCGCGGCTACAATGGGCGGTCACACGCAAGCCCCGGAGTCGCCATGCCCGCCACCATTCCCGCCTGTCCGCAATGCGGCCTCGAGAACACCTATCCCGACGGTGCGCTTTACGTCTGTGCCGACTGCGGCCACGAATGGGCCGCCGGTGATGGCGAGGGCGCGAGCGTGGATGCCGTGGTGGTCCGCGACGTCAACGGCAACCCGTTGGAAGCCGGCGACACCGTGGTGGTGATCAAGGACCTGAAGGTGAAGGGCTCTTCGATCCCGCTCAAGCAGGGCACGGTGATCCGCAATATCCGCCTGGTCGACGGCGATGTGGAGAACATCGAAGGTCATTCGGACAAGATCCGCGACCTCGTGCTGAAGACCTGCTTCCTGCGCAAGGCCTGAGGCCACGATGGATGACGCCCCGACGGCGACCGCGGCGACCGCGTCGCAGGCGGCCGTCCGCCGCGTGGCCGTGGTCGGCGGCGGCCCCGCGGGGCTGTTCGCGGCGGAAGCGCTGCGCGCGGCCGGCTGCGAGGTGGATGTCTTCGAAGCCAAGGGTTCGGTCGGGCGCAAGTTCCTGGTCGCGGGGAAGGGCGGCCTGAACCTCACGCATTCCGATCCGCCGGCGCTGTTCGCCAGCCGCTACCGCGAGCGGGCCGACCAGGTCGCGGGCTGGTTGTCGGTGTTCGACGCCGACGCGCTGCGCGCCTGGGCGCTTGGACTGGGTGTCCCGACCTTCGTCGGCAGCTCAGGTCGCGTCTTCCCGGAGGACCTCAAGGCTGCGCCGCTGCTGCGCGGCTGGGTGCGCAGGCTGCGCGGGCAGGGCGTGGGGATCCATGTCCACCACCGCTGGCTTGGCTGGAATGACACGGGCGCGCTGCGCTTCGCGACGCCGGACGGCGAACAGCAAGTCGCCCCCGATGCCGTGGTATTCGCCCTGGGCGGCGGCAGCTGGCCCCAGCTGGGCTCGGACGGTGCCTGGGAGGGCGTGCTGCGCGATGCGGGCGTCGATGTCGCGCCGCTGCAACCGGCCAACTGTGGCTTCGACATCGTCTGGTCACCGCACTTCGCCGCGCGCCACCCCGGTGCGCCACTGAAGCCGGTGGTCGCGCACTGGCGCGATGCCGACGGCGTCGAGCAAGCGCTGCAAGGCGAGTGCGTCGTGTCGGAGCACGGCATCGAGGGCAGCCTGGTCTACGCGATCTCGGCGGACCTGCGCGATGCGATCGCGCGCAACGGCCATGCGCTGCTGGAGCTCGACCTCGCGCCCGGTCGCGACCTGACGCGCCTGCAGCGCGAACTGGCACGGCCCAGGGGCAAGCGCAGCGTGTCCGAACACCTGCGCCGAAGCTGCGGCCTGGACGGCGCCAAGGCCGGGCTGGTGCGGGAAGTGATCGGCGCCGACGCCATGCACGATGCCGATGCGGTCGCTGCCACCACCAAGCGCCTCCCGCTGCGCCTGCGCGCCCCGCGCCCGCTGGCGGAGGCCATCAGCAGCGCAGGGGGCGTGCGCCTGGAGGCGCTGGACGCCCACCTGATGCTGCGTGTCCGTCCGGGAACGTTCGCGGCCGGGGAGATGCTGGATTGGGAAGCACCGACTGGCGGCTACCTGCTGACCGCCTGCTTCGCCAGCGGCCGGGCGGCGGCTGAAGGCGTCCTGCGCTGGCTTGCGGCGACGGATTGACGACGCCTCCGCACCGATGCGGCATGCTGTCCGCCTTCAGATCCTGACGAGGACCACGCGATGAACCCGAGACTGCTTCCGCTGCTGTTTGTGCTGGCCGTGCCGCTTGCCGCCTGCGATCGCGGCAACCCGCCGCCGGACGCGCTCCCCGATGCCGATGACGTTGTGGCCGGTACACCGGCCGACCAGCCGCCAGCGGCCCCGGTTTCCGCGCTTCCCGAGGAATTCGTGGTGCTGACCAACGAGCCGTTCTGGCAGGCGCGCGTGGAGGGTGGCGAAGTGGTGCTGAGCGGTCCGGACGTCGAAGGACGGCACTTCACGATCAGCAGCGAGAACGACGCCGACGGTGCCCGCGTGGTCCATGCGGGCGACGCCGCCGGTTCGATCTCGGTCACCCTGCTGCCGGGGCCCTGCGAGGACAACATGTCCGGTGCCGTGTTCCCGCAGGCCGCGGAGCTGACCATCGATGGTATCGGTCCGACGCCGGGCTGTGCGCGGCCGGCCGACATGCCGCCGCCCGCACCGGGCGTCTAGCCGCGCGCAGTCGCGTGCGGACCCCGTGCCATGGATCAGGCGTCGTGGGCGGTGTGGCCGCTGTGGCGGCCGGGTTCGATCAGCACTGTTTCGCCCCAGCTCAGGGGCATGGTGATCACGACCGCTCGGCCGGCGGTGGTGGCGTCGCCAAGCGCGACGGCGTGCGCGGCCATGGTGGCCTTGAAGCGGCTGTGGAAGACCTCGTCGTAATTCGCGCCGGAGACCTGGAATCCCGATGCGACCTCTTTGATCTCGACCATTGGCGTGACCTGGTAGTGGGGGCGCCCCGGCCCAGCTTCACGACTTGCTCAAGGTCGCGGCCAGTTCCGTTGCTGAGCGGCATCCGTGACCGGTGCAGGGCCGTGCTGCCGGGGCCCAGACAGGATGCGCCTGCAGCGCCCGTCAGCCCGTCAGCGCCTTCGCGATAAACGGGTAGGAAAAATCCGAAAACCTAGGGCGAGGCGGCCGTCGTCGCGCCCGCTTCGACCGGCAGCAGATCCTCACCCGCGTAGGCACGCTGCTCTGCCGCAAGGTGGGCGTCGAGTTCGGTATTGACCGAGGTGTCACCCGCCGGTTCGCTCCCCGTGGGCGGGAACTGCGCCGCAGGCGCGGCGGCATCGTCTGCAAGCGTCGCCGTGTACTGGATGCTGCGCGGCGTGCTGATGCCGGCTTCGGCCAGGCGGCTTCGCACGGCGTGCAGCGCCTCGGAGCGGACCTTGCCCAGGTCGCTCGCGCTCTGGTCCACCCAGGCGAAGAAGCGCAGCGTGATCGCGCTGGCGTCGTAGCCCTCGACCGTCCATGAAGGGCCGGGGTCATCGAGGACGCCGTCGGTGGTGCGGATTGCTTCCAGCGCAAGTTCCTGGACGCAGCGGATCGACTCGGAGACGTCGACCGGGATCGCGAAGTCCAGGCGCCGCTTGCGGTTGCTGGAGAAGTTGAGCACCACCGATTTGAACACCAGGGCGTTGGGCAGGGTGAGGCGATTGCCGTCGGCGGTGACCAGCACGGTGGCGCGGGGAGTGAGCGCCGCGACCCGCCCCTCGTGCGCGCCGTCGATGCGCAGCAGCTCGCCGGGGGCGAATGGCCGGCGGATGCTCAGCAGCACGCCGGCGACGTAGTTCTCGGCGATGTCCTTGAAGGCGAAGCCAAGGGCCAGGCCGAGCACGCCCGCCGACCCCATCACGGCGCCGACCAGGGCCGTGGCGCCGAGCAGGTCGAGTGCCACCAGGACGCCGCCCAGCAGCACGAGCCACTGGATGACCTGCTGGATGAGGCTGGCGAAATACGGGTTTTCCGACTGCCAGTTGCGTCGCCGGATACGCCGTCCCACGCGGCGGCCGAACCATTTCCCGACCCACCAGGCCAGCATCACCACCGCGATTGCCACCAGCAGCAATGGCAGCGCCGCCACCAGGCGCATGAGTTTGTCCCCGGCCAGCGACGTTGCCGTGGCGACGCGATCGGACAGCCGGGTGCTCAGGGCCACGCGGTTCTCGACCTGGGTGATGCCCGGTTGCTGGCCGGCCACCTGCGCTGCGCGCTCGCGGTCTTCAGGGGTGAGGACGACACCCTCGAGCTCCGCCACGCCGTCGCGCACCGTGACGGTGACATCGGCGAGGCCGTCGGCTTCCCGCAGGCGATCGGCGACGCGGCGGCTGTCGGCGAGGTCGCGCTCGGTGTCGCCGCTTCCGGCTTCGGACACGGGCGCCTCCGCGTTGGCAGTGTCTTCAACGGGCGGCGCGGCGACATCCTGCGCTTGGGCCGGAGCCGCCGTGCCCAGGGCAAAGGACAGCAGCAGGATGGCGAGGAGGGATGCGGTGGGGTTCATGCGCATGGCGGGCATGTTCGCACGAGCTCGTGAAATCGGCCCCGTCGATCGCTCAGGCGAAACCCGCGTGCGTGCCCGACTGCAACACGCGCGCGGTGTCCGCACCAACCCGGTCCGGAGGCGTCCCCGAAAGCAGCGCGCGGATCGCGTCGGGCTGCGGGGCATCGCCGGGAACCACCCCCAGCCAGCCGTTCTTGCGACCTCGCTTCACGGCATACAGGCAGCGGTCGGCCAGGCCCACGCAGGCGCTCCAGTCACCGAGCTCCGGCCATTCGGGCGCGAACGGCCACGGCGCGAATCCGATCGAGCAGGTGAGGTCGAGTGCGAGTCCGCGGCCGAGGCGGATCGGCTGGGTCGCAATCGCGTCGCGGATCCGCTCGGCAAGCACCGCGGCGTCCTCCAGGCGGGTGAAGCGCGAGATCAGCAGGAACTCCTCGCCGCCCCAGCGCACCAGCAGGTCGTCGTCGCGGCTGAGCAGGCGCAGGCGGTCTGCGAAGTGCACCAGGACCTCGTCGCCGGCCTGGTGGCCGTGGACGTCGTTGACCTGCTTGAAGTCGTCGATGTCGATCATCAGGAACGCCAGGCGGCTGCCGCTGCCGTCGGCGGCCTCGGTACGCTGCCGCAGCGAAGCGGCTTCGCGCCCGAGCCAATCCTGCAGGTCACGCCTGTTGGAGATGCGTGTCAGCGGATCACGGCGGGTCGCGATGCTGAGTTCGGCGTTGGTGCGGCTCAGGCGCTGGTTGGCGAGCTGCAGCTGCGCGGTGCGCTCGGTGACGGTGCGCTCCAGCAGCTCCACCTGCCTGCGTTCGCGCCGCATGGCGGCGTCGACGCGAAGCGCGATCAGCCCCAGCAGCAGCAGCAGGACCAGGGCGTAGGCCGCGTAGGCCGCCGGGTGCCGCCACCAGGGCGGCGCCATGTCGACCTGGAGGCGTCGAGCGGTGCCGAAGCGGCCATCACGCCCGGCAGCCTCGGCTTCCAGCACGTAGCGTCCCGGTGGGAGGTCGGTCACCGAGAATTCGGCCCGGGGGGCGTGCGGGTACACCCAGTCCTCGTGCAGGCCCAGCACGCGGTAGCGGAGCTTCGCGGCGTCGGGCGCGCCGAAATCGATCGCGGCCATCTGCACGGTGACCATGCGGTCGCCGTGGGCAAGCTGCACGTTGTCTGCATAGACGATGTCGGTTTCGCGCGGCCCGCCACCATTGGCGTCCAAGGAGGCGGTCCGCAGGTTGGTCAACACCGGGCGCGCGGGTGGACTGTGGCGCGGCAGGCCGGACGGGTCGATCACGTCGATGCCCCGGGTGCCGCCAAAGTACAGCAGCGCATCGCTGCCGCGAAGAGCGGAGCTGCTGTTGTACTCGCGGTTGACGAGGCCGTCGCGCGGGCCCAGCACCTGGATGTTGTCATTGCCGGGATCGATGACGGACAGGCCGTCGTTGCTGCTCATCCAGATCCGGCCGAGGTCGTCTGGGATCAGCGCATAGACGACGTTGCTGCCGAGTCCGTCCTGCATGGTGTAGTTGCGCACGCTGCCGGTGGCGCGGTCGATGCGATAGACGCCCCGCGAATAGCTGCCGGCCCAGAGGGCGCCCTCCCGGTCGGTGGCGAGCGACCACAGCGAACGATGGATATCATCCGGCGCTACCTGCGTCGCCGGGGCGGCGGGATCCAGTCGCCAGAGGCCGTCGGCATTGGTGGCGATCCAGAGATGATTGCCTGTGCGCACCAGTGCAGTCACATGGCTCGTGAGCAGCGGTGCGAGCGTCGGATCGTCGATGATGCGGCCGTCGCGCAGTCGGGCCAGTCCGCCACGGGTGCCGATCCAGCCGTTGTCGCCTTCGACCAGCAGGGCGTCGATGCGGCGGTCGGGCAGGCCGGGCACCGCCCGCGGCGTGCCGTGGCCGGACCAGTGCCACAGGCCGTCGTGGCTGCCGATCCACCAGCCGCCGTCGGTGGCACGCGCGATGGCGCGCACGGACTGGCCGCTGAAGCCGGGGATCTCGCGCCATTCCGGGCTGCCGTGGCGGCGCTCCAGCAGGCCGGCGTCGGTGCCGAGCAGAGTGTGTCCGCCGTCGCGCCAGATCGCTCGCATGCTGCCGCGTGGCCATCCCCCGGGGATGCCGGCTTCGGCACCGCCTGCGCGGACGACCGCCGAAAGCGGGCGTGCATAGTGCAGGCCCGAGGTGTAGCTGCCGATCCACAGCGCGCCCGCGGGATCTTCGTGGAGCACGGTGACTGCGCTGTCCAGCGGCCGGTCGAGTGCCAGCGGAACGGGGGCGGCCCGGGGGCCGGCGATGCGCGCGATGCTGCCGTCGCGCAGGCCCACCAGCAAGGTGCCGTCGCGGCGACGGAGCAGGGCGCTGACCGGCTGGGCACCGGGCAACAGCCCTGCAAGCGTAAGCGTGTGCAGCGTCCGGCCGTCCTGGCTGGAAAGCAGGAACACGCCGCCGTGCTCGCTTGCGACCCAGGCGCCCTCCGGGCCGGCCTCGAGCGCGATGCAGTCGCCGGACGCGCCCGGTACCGTCGCCAGCAGGTCCATGGTGGTACGACTGGCCCGCCACAGCCGGCAATCGCGGCCCAGCGCCAGCGCGCCGCCGGTCCCCGGCAGGTGCGCGATACCGACGATTCCCGCGTCGCCGCCGAGGCGGGCCACGGCGGCGTCCGCCGCGACGTGGTTCAGACCGTGGCTGGTGCCGACCCAGGCTCCGCCCGCGCCGTCGAGCACGATCCGGGTGATCTGGTGGTGGGACAGCCCGGACGTGCGGTCGATGCGGGTCCGCGACCAGTCGGGCAGGTGCAGCACTTCAAGGCCGGCGTCGTTGCTGCCCAGCCACAGGCGGCGGCTGGTGGCATCGAAGGCCAGGGCGTCGATGCTGCCGCTGACCAGGCCCCGGGTCGAGCCTGGATCCTGCGCTTCGGCGGGTTCTTCGCCGCGCCAGACCTGGAACCGGTGGCCGTCGAAGCGCGCGATCCCATCCTGGGTGGACACCCACAGGAAGCCCTGGTCGTCGCTGGCCAGCGCCATCACGGTGGACTGTGGCAATCCCTCATCCGGACCGTATGACTCCAGGCGCAACAGGTCCCCGGATCCTGCGCACGCGCTGAAGCAGGCCAGGAGCGCCAGCACGCCCGCAGCCAGGCGGTTGCGGAGGGCGACGGTGGGCCGGGAACGGGTCATGGAAACCAATGCAAGCAAAACATGTGCCACCACTTGGTGATGCCTGCCCTTGCAGCAATCCAGCAGCGCCCCGATAACGGGATACAGGCAACTCCATGGAGAAGCGGCATGGCCACCGGTTGGGCCGGAGACGGCGCCGTCCAGGATCAGATCGACGCGACCGTGAAGGACGCGATCGAGCGCGCCCGCAGTCGCCTGGGAACCGGCCCCGGGCGCGAGGACTGCGAGGAATGTGGCAAAGCCATTCCCGAGGCGCGCCGCAAGGCCGTGCCGGGGGTGCGCCTGTGCATCACCTGCCAGGCCGCACGCGATGAGGAAGAGACCGGCAGCGGGAGTTACAACCGGCGCGGCAGCAAGGACAGCCAACTGCGCTGACGCCTCGGGCCGTGCTGCGCTAGGCTCTTTGGGATGGCGACGGAGGCAGGCGTGGCGGGCGGCAATTCCTGGTGGCAAGGGCTCGCGGACCTGTTCGCGCTGCTGCGCGGGGCAGGACCGCGCGATCCCACCGGGCTGCGCCTGCGCCCGGCGCGCGTGCGCGAGCGCAACGGGTACGTGTCGCTGCACTTCATCCGCGGGCAGACCCAGAGCCGGATGCGCAGCGATGCACCCGACCACCTGCTGATCGACTACACCCGGACCATGCTGGCGGCGCTGCTGTGGCGGCCGAAGGCGCGGCGGATCGGGATCGTGGGCCTGGGGGGCGGTTCGCAGGTGAAGTTCCTGCACCGGCACCTGCCGCTGGCGCGCCTGGAGGTGGTGGAAAACCACCCCGGGGTGATCGCGCTGCGCCGCTCGTTCGGCATCCCGGACGACGATTCGCGGCTGGAGGTGACGCACGACGACGGCGCACGCTTCATCGCCGCACGGCCCGCGCGCTACGACCTGCTGCTGGTCGATGGCTACGACGAACGCGGCATTCCCGAAGCCCTGTCGACCACGGCCTTCCTCCAGGCCTGCCGTGACGCACTGCTGCCAGGCGGCGTCATGGCGAGCAATCTGCACGGTGCGGATCCGGCTCCCTACCTCGAACGGCTGCGTGAGGCTTTCGGCACCGAGCATGTGTTGGTGCTGGAAGAAACGAAGATGAGCAACCGGATCGCCTTCGCATGGACCGGCGATGCGCCCGTCGCCAATCACGCAACCGTCCGGGCGGCGCGGTCCGCACTGTCGGGGGGCGCTGCGGGGCGGGAGCTGGAGCCGGTGCTGGAGCGCGTGGCGCTGGCGCTCCGCCGGAAGCGGACGGCCCCGTGCGCGAGCTGATCCCGCTGCCCGCCGGCATGCTCGACGCGCTGCGCCTGGCCTACGCCACGCCGCCCCGCGCCTACCACCACTTCGGCCACGTCGAGGCCGTGCTCGCGCAGTTCGACGCCGTCGCCGCCGGACCGGGCTGGGCCCGCCCGCGTGAGGCCTGGCTGGCGGTGCTGTACCACGATGCGGTCTACGAGGCCGGGCGGCGCGACAACGAGACCCGCTCCGCGGTGTTGGCGGCCCAATCCATCGCTCGCTGGCTGCCCGATGCCGGCCTGGATGCTGCGCACGTCGTCGAACTCATCGAACTCACCGCCCGCCACGGCTCGCTGCGGCCCGAAGCGCTCGGCGCCGGCCCGGCGGGCGATGACCGACGCCACTTCCTCGACTGCGACATGGCGATCCTGGGTGCCGATGCGTCCACCTTCGATGCCTATGACCGGGCGATCGCGGACGAGTACCGCGACGCCGTTCCCGGCTGGCTGTACCGCCTGAACCGCCGCCGCTTCCTGCGCGGCTTGCTGGGCCGCGAACGCATCTACCTGAGCGCGTTTTTCCACGACCGCCTGGATGCCGTCGCGCGCGCCAACCTGCGGCGGACCCTCGGCGTGGAGGGCTGATCTTGCGGCTGCCCGATCCGGTGGTTGGCGGTCATGCGTTGCAGCGCCTCGCACCGCGTGACCGCGCGCTCTACTGCGGTCTGTACGGGTGCGCCGACACCATGCGCAACGTGGGCGCGCCCTTGCCTGGCGAAGCGGCCGCGGCGGCCTTTGACCGCGTCCTCATGCTGCTGGAGCGCGAGCCCGCGCGCTACGGTTACTGGCTGCTGCCGGGAGCGCTGGAAGCGGGCGCGCCGTGCGGGATGATGGCCTTGCTGGGCGACGAGGCCGCGACCAGCGCCGAGGTTGGCGTGCTGCTCGCACCGGCAGCGCAGCGCTCGGGCGTGGCGACCGCCGCGATCACCGCGCTGGCCGACGCGGTATTCACGGCCACGGACCTGCGCCGGCTGTGGACCCGGCATGCATCGGGACACGAGGCCGCCGCAGCGCTGATGCGACGCACCGGATTCAGGGCCATGCCATCGGCGCCGCATGGACCATGCCGCTGGGAGCTCGCACGCGACGACTGGATGGCGCGTGGCCCGGTATCCTTCGCACCATGGCCAAGCTGCTGCTCAACATGAAGATGGTGCCCGAGGACGAAGCGGACGACGTCCGTGGCTTCCTGCGCGAGCACGACATCGCCTTCCACGAAACCCGGCCCAGTCGCTGGGGCATTTCCCACGGTGGCATCTGGATCTCGGACGACGCGGACCATCCCCGCGCGCGCAAGCTGATGGACGACTATCAGGCCGCTCGGCAGGCAAGCGCGCGGGCCGACCGCGCCCAGGCGCTCAGCGACGGCACCGCCGACACCTTTGCCGACGTACTGCGCCGCGAGCCCGCCCGCGTGGCCGCGGTCGCGGCCGGCATCCTGGTCCTGCTGGCACTGGTCGCGCTTCCGGTCGTGCTGCTGTGGAGGGCCGGGGCGTGAGCCCGCGGCGCCCCCCGAAGGCGCCGCATTGGCCCGACCGTTCCGCGCATCTCCGTCGGCGCAACGCGCGCCGCGTCTTCTGGGTGGTGGTGGCGCTGCTGCTGGTGCTGCCCTGGTTCGGATATCGCCACGTGCGCGATTGGCTCGGCCCCCGGACCGACCCGGTGGTGGACGCCGTGCCAGCCCTGGCGCAGCCGGCTCTAACACCACCATCGTCGCCATCGCCATCGCCATCGCCATCGCCGTTGCTCTCATCCGGGTCCGTGGGTCCTGCAGCTACGCTGGCGGCCGACGAAGTCGAGGCCATCGGCCGCGACGCGCGCGCCGGTGATGGCGAGGCCGCCACGGCGCGCCTGGCCGACCTCGGTGCACAGGTGCATCGCGATGCCCTGCTCGCCGACCGCGGCAGCGCCGTGCGTCGCGAGGCCGCACGCCGCGAGCTTGCTGCGATGCCCGGCGTCCGCGGCGCCGGGTGGGTCGATCGCATGACGATGCTGCTGCTTGTGACTTCGCGCGGCGCGGGGCACTCCATGGTGTCCGAGGCCTGCCGGCGGCTTGCGGCGCACGGTGACGTCTCCGGGCTGGCGGTGCGGATACAGGAAGTGGCCGCGGCCGTGCCCGCCGCGGCGTCGCTTCAGGCCGAATGCCAGGCCGGCAGGGCAGCGGCCGCCGCGCCAACCCCCTATGGCGTGCCGGGGGCGTCGCTGCGGGCCCAGGTGGCCGGTGCCGACGCCGAAGCAGAGGATCCCGAGGCCGCGGCCGAGCGCCGCCGCCGCGAAGAGGAAAGCCTGCGCATCCTCAGCGAGAACACGCCGGCTCTGCCATCGCCGCCGGACCCTCGGGTCGACCCCTGACGCGCATTGAACGCCAGGCGCCTATCATCGGCGGTCGTCCCTCATCGAATCCCGGATCCCCACTTGGCCCATCGTCCACTCCGTCACGTCCTGTCCCTGATCGCGCTGGCCTGCATGGCTTCCGCCAGCTGCGCGCGTGACGAGGCCGTCGCCACGCCGGGCGCCGGCCAGCCGCCCGCCACCAGCGCACCGCCCCCGGCGCCGCGTGCTTCGCTCGAGCCCGATACCGCCAACGCGCCGATCGAGCGCGCCGCGCCGCCGACGCTGCAGTCGGTCGCACTCGGGCGTTTCGATGCCGCCGACCGGGTCTCGAGGGCGATGACGGGCGCGCTGGAGATCGAGGACTCGCGTATCGCAGGTGAGAACGGTGCCGGCTTCGTGACAGAGCGCGTGGCCGTCGTCCGTGGCGGCGACGAGTTCAGCGCCGGACAGCGCTATGCCGACGTGATGATGGTCGACGCGGGGCAACCGGTTGAGCTGCGTCGCGTGCTGGACGAGACCCGCGCCGGGGACGGCCAGGCCTTCTGCGGCAGCATGAAGACCGGCTACCTGGCGCTCGCCAGCTACGAAGAGGCGGGCATCCGCGTGGTCAAGCTGCTCGCTCTGCAGGGCGACGGCATCCCGGCGCCCACCGCCGAAGACACGCAGCTGTGCGCTTCGACGAGCTACGAAGCCGCCCCCTGATCAGGCGTCGTTGCCCGCGGCATGGCCGGACGCCCAGGCCCACTGGAAGTTGTAACCGCCCAGCCAGCCGGTGACGTCGACGACCTCGCCGATGAAGTACAGGCCCGGCACGCTGCGCGACATCATCGTCGTCGACGACAGGCCGTCGGTATCGACGCCCCCGAGCGTGACCTCGGCCGTGCGGTAGCCCTCGGTGCCGCTGGCGGTCACCGGCCAGCACGACAACGTCGAGGCCACGCGCGCCAGCGCCGGCTCGTCGAACTGGCGCAGGGGGCGGTCGCCCAGCCACTGTTCGCACAGGCGCTGGGCGAAGCGGCGCGGCATGCGTTCGGCGAGCACCGTGCGCAGTTCGCTGGCCGGACGTGCGGCGCGCTGTTCGCGCAGGAAGGCGAGGGCGTCCACGCCGGGAAGCAGGTTGATGGCCAGCGGCTCGCCGGCATCCCAGTACGAAGACACCTGCAGGATGGCCGGGCCGCTGAGGCCGCGGTGGGTGACGAGCATAGCGTTGCGGAAGGGCTGCCCGCGGCTTTCGGCCTCGACCTCGAGCGCCACGCCGCTGAGGCCGTCCAGGCGTTCCGCGTGTGACCCGGTGAGGACCAGCGGCACGAGTCCGGCGCGCGTGGGCAGCACTGTGTGGCCGAACTGGCGCGCCAGCGCATACCCGAAGCCGCTGCCGCCCAGGCTCGGGATCGACAGGCCGCCGCTGGCCACCACGAGCGACTGCGCGACGATGAGCCCGCGGGCCGTGTCGACGCGGAAGCCGTCGTCCGCGCGCGCCACGCCGTGGACCTCGCAGCCCACGTCGACGGTGACTCCGGCGTCCGCGCACTCGTCGAGCAGCATGCGGACGATCTGCTTCGAAGAGTCGTCGCAGAACAGCTGGCCCAGTTCCTTCTCGTGCCAGGCGATGCCGTGGCGGTCGACCATGTCGATGAAATCGGCAGGGGTGTAGCGCGCCAGCGCGGACTTGCAGAAGTGCGGATTGGCCGAGACGAAGTTCGCCGGCCCGGTGCCGGTGTTGGTGAAGTTGCAGCGGCCACCGCCCGACATCAGGATCTTCTTGCCCGGCTTGTTGGCGCGTTCGACCACGCGCACGTGCCGGCCGCGGCGGCCGGCGGTCAGCGCGCACATGAGCCCCGCGGCGCCGGCTCCGATGACCAGCACGTCGCAGGCGATCTTCATCGCGACAGGATAGCCCGGCTAGAATGTCCGCATGCCCCTGTCCGACCGTGTTCCCTCCTATCCCCGCACCGCTCCGGCGCCGCATCGCGCATGACCTGGCTTGGCCTGGTTGCGATCATCATCGGCCTCTACCTGGCGTTCAAGGTCGCCGGCGTGGTGCTGAAGCTCGCGCTGTGGGTCCTGATCCTGGTCGCCGCCTACTGGTGGCTGGCCCCGCTCCTGGGCTGGCCACCGCTCGACGAAGTCATCCACGTCCTGGGCCCCTGACGAGCGGTCGGGAACCGGGCTGACGCCCCGGTGGATTGTTTGCTAGGCTCAGCTGAACGGGCCTGGATGGCCCATGGGGGCTGGGCAGTGGCTGGAAGTCTTGCCTGTGTCGGTACCGGGATGATGCTGGGCGCGCATATCGGCCCGCGTGCGCGTGCGACCATCGAACAGGCCGAGGTCGTGTTCGCTGCCGTCTCCGATCCCCTGGTCGAACTCTGGCTGCAGCAGATGCATCCCGACGTCCGCAGCCTGCAGCCCCTCTACGACGAGGGCAAGTCCCGGCACGACACCTACCGCGAAATGGTCGAGGCCATGCTGGCCGAGGTCCGCGCGGGGCGTCGCGTCTGCGGTGCGTTCTATGGCCATCCCGGCGTGTTCGCGCTGGTGCCGCACCGCGCCATCGCGCAGGCGCGCCGCGAAGGGTTCGAAGCCGTCATGGAGCCGGGCGTGTCCGCCGAGGACTGCCTCTACGCCGATCTCGGCATCGATCCGGGCATGCATGGCTGCCAGCACTTCGAGGCCAGCCAGTTCATGTTCTACCGCCGGCGGGTGGATCCGTCCGCCTGCCTGGTGCTGTGGCAGGTCGGGGTGGCCGGGGATCGCTCCACAAGCCGTTTTGCTACGGGGCGGGCGCATCGCCAACTGCTGGTGGAACGCCTGGCCGAAGACTATCCCCTGGACCATCCCGTGATCCTTTACGAAGCCGCCACGCTGCCGATTTCCACGCCCCGCATCGAGGAACTGCCGCTGTCGGCGTTCCCTGGTGCGCGCATGGACCTGCAGACCACCCTGGTGGTACCTCCCGCGATTCCGCTGCAGCGCGACGAAGCGATGCTTGAACGCCTCGCCGTCCTCGATGCCGCGGTGGAATCAAACCCCGAACTGCAGGAATACACCTGACATGACGCAAACCATCCAGTTCCTCGACGCGATCGGCCGTGCCCCGGCGATCCTCGGCTCGACAGCGGCCTACCAGGCTGCGGTCGAGTCCCTCGACGCCACTCCCGCCCTGCGGGATGCCCTCCTGCGACGCGACGCGATGGGTCTGGGCGACCTGCTCGGCGGGCGCCCGCGCATGGTCTGCGCGATCTGCACGCCAGACAGCGAAGAAGTTCCGCTGCGCTCGCCCGACCGCGAAGGCGACGGCGACGAACGGGACGTGCCCGATCGGGAGGATCGCTCGCCGGCGGGCGAGTGATCTGCGCAAGTGACGCGGACCTTCGCCATCGTCATCGTCGTCCTCGCCGCACTTTGCGGGGCGACCGGATCTGTTGGCGCGTCGGACCCCGTCGCGCCCGCTGATGACAAGACCGATATCCGGGAGCTGCTCGCCCAGGCCGATGCCCTGCGCAGCTCGGACCGCGTCCGCTTCGGCCAGGCGCTCGAGCAGCTCTACGCACGCCGCGATTCGCTGGACCTGACCGAAGTGCAGCGGCTGCAGTACCTGCGGGCCTATTGGCTCGTGCTTTTCGGCAACGATGTCACTGCCGGCATCGCGCGTGCGCAGACGCTGTTCCACGAGGCTGCGGATCCGGATCTGCGCTTCCGCGCCGGGTCGCTGGTGGCCAACAGCTTCGCGATCAACCGCGACTTCGCGGAAGGCCTGCGCTTCCTCGAGAAAACGCTGCCGATGCGCCACGAGGTCGAAGACCGGGACATCCGCCATGACGGCACCAACGTGGCGGCGGCGCTGTACAACCAGCTCGGGCAGTACACGCTGGCCAAGACCTATGCCGCCGAGACCCTGGCTGATTCGCCGGCACCGCGCGCAGCCTGTTTCGCCGGCCATTTCAGCCTCGAGGCGCGCCTGAGACTGGGCCAGCTGGGTGATGGCGAAGGGGATGCGCGAGAAATCCTGGCGAAATGCGATGCGATCGGCGAGGGCGTCGTCGCCGGTATCATCCGCACCAACATCGCACGCCACCTGGCGGCCACCGGCAAGCGGCGCGAAGCGATCACGCTGCTGCAGCAGACCGTCGACAAGGTGACGGCCATCGGCTATCCGTGGCTCATAGCGGAATATCGCTCGCTGCTGTCCGTGCTCCTGGAAGAGAGCGGCGACATCCAGGGCGCGGTTCGCAGCGCGGAAGCGGCCGTTGCCCAGGCCGCCGGCATCGACGGTGCCCGTGCGATCGCCGATGCCTACCGCGTGCTGTACGTGATCGCCGAGCGCGCGGGGCGTCCTCAGGAGGCGCTGGAGTACTACCGCAAGCATGCCGAGGCCGACAAGGCCTGGTTGAACGAGGTCAAGACGCGCGAGCTGGCCTACCAGATCGTGCGCCAGGAAACGAACCAGAAGAACCAGCAGATCGAGCTGCTCAACCAGCAGAACGAGGTCCTGCAGCTGCAGCAACGGGTGCAGGAGCAGGAGGCGACCAATTCGCGGCTGATCGTGCTGCTCCTGCTGCTGGCGCTGGCCACGATCTGCTACTGGGCCTTCAAGACCAAGCGCATGCAGCGCTCGCTGCGCCATCTTGCCGAGAACGATCCGCTCACCGGCGCCCGCAACCGCCATTTCTTCACCCAGCGCGCCAAGCAGATGCTCGCCGCGCAGGGGGAGGGAACCGTATCGCTGGTAATGTTCGACCTCGACGGCTTCAAGCTCATCAACGACGACTTCGGCCACGCCGCCGGCGACTGGGCCCTGGTACGCGTGGTCGAAGTCTGCCGCGCGCTGTGCACGCCGCGCGACTGCTTCGCGCGCATCGGCGGCGAGGAATTCGCGATCCTCATCCCCGGTGCCGACGTCGCACGCGCGCGCCACGTCGCCGAGGAGTGCAGGTCACGGCTGGCGTCCATCGACTCGGCCGGCAGCGGTCACGTGTTCACCGTCACCGCAAGCTTCGGCGTTACCTCCAGCGAGCTCGCCGGCCGCGACCTCACCGCGATGATGTCCCAGGCCGACCGCATGCTCTACCGCGCCAAGCGCGAGGGCCGCAACCGCGTCTGCGTGCACGAGCTTCCGCGGGTGGTGGTCGAGGAGCTGCACGAGCGCATGCCGGCCGGCGTGGAAGCCGAAGCCGACGCGCGCAACAGGGTCGCCGCCCTCTGAGGACCGCCTAGCGCGAAGGGGCCGGACCCTTGCGGTGCGGTTTGCGCGGCGGGAACGCCTTTTTCTCGAACGGCTTCTTTCCGAACGGCTTGCGGCCCGCCGGCTTGCCTCCCGAAGTATCCGGCGGCTCGCCGTCCACGGTGATCCGCAGCTGCTGGCCCGCGCACCACACGCCCTTCAAGTGGGTCATGGTTTCGGGCGGCATGCCGGATGGCAGGTCGATCAAGCTGTGGTCCTCGAAGATCTCGATCCTGCCGATGTGCTTCGACTCGATGTTGGCCTCGTTGGCGATCGCGCCGACGATGTTGCCCGGCTTCACGCCGTGGTCGTAGCCGACTTCGACGCGGAAGGTCTGCATGCCCGGCGAGGGCGCGCGCGCCACGCGCTCCTTCTTCGGGAAGGCGGGGCGGTCGGGACGCTCCGGGCGGTCGTGGCGCGCCGGACGCTCGGCGCGATCGAACGCGGGTGCCGGACGCAGATCGCGCCTTGGCGGCTCGAGCAGCAGCGGCACGTCGCCGCGTGCCATCTTCGCAAGCGCGGCGGCCACCTCGACGGCCGGGACGTTGTGCTCGCGCTCGTAGTCCTCGACCAGCGACTGGAACAGTCCCAGCTCGCCCGTCGCCAGGGTCTCGGTGATCGACTGCTTGAACTTGACGATGCGGGCGTCGTTCACCGTCTCCACGCTCGGCAGCTCCATCTGTTCGATCGGCTGCCGGGTGGCGCGCTCGATCGCGCGCAGCAGGTTGCGCTCGCGCGGGGCGATGAACAGGATCGCCTCGCCGCTGCGCCCGGCGCGGCCGGTGCGGCCGATGCGGTGGACGTAGCTCTCGGTGTCGTAGGGCACGTCGTAGTTCAGCACGTGGCTGATGCGGTCGACGTCGAGCCCGCGCGCGGCGACGTCGGTCGCCACCAGGATGTCGACCTTGCCGTCCTTGAGCTGGGCGATGGTGCGCTCGCGCTGGGCCTGGGCGATGTCGCCGTTGATCGCGGCGGCGGCAAAGCCGCGCGCCTGCAGCTTCTCCGCCAGCTCCTCGGTCGCGATCTTGGTGCGCGTGAACACGATCATGCCGTCGAAGGGTTCGGCCTCGAGGATGCGGGTCAGCGCGTCGAGCTTGTTGGTGCCGCTGACCATCCAGTAGCGCTGGCGGATGTTGCGCGCGGTGCTGGTGGCGGACTTGATCGCGACCTCGACCGGATCCTTCAGGTAGGTCTGGGCGATGCGCCGGATCGGCGGCGGCATGGTGGCCGAGAACAGCGCCACCTGGCGCGTCGCCGGGGTGCGGGCAAGGACCGCTTCGACGTCGTCGATGAAGCCCATGCGCAGCATCTCGTCGGCCTCGTCGAGCACCAGCAGGCGCAGCTCGGAGATGTCCAGCGAGCCCTTCTCGAGGTGGTCGATCACCCGGCCGGGCGTGCCCACGATCACCTGCACGCCGCGGCGCAGCGCCTGCAACTGCGGGCCGTAGCCCTGGCCGCCGTAGATCGGCAGCACCTGGAAGCCGGGCAGGAAGGCGGCGTACTTCTGGAAGGCCTCGGCCACCTGGATCGCGAGTTCGCGGGTCGGCGCCAGCACCAGCACCTGCGGCTTGCGCGCGGCGGGGTCCAGGCGTGCCATCGCCGGCAGCGCGAAGGCGGCGGTCTTGCCGGTGCCGGTCTGGGCCTGGCCCAGCACGTCGCGGCCGGCCAGCAGCGGCGGGATGGTGGCGGCCTGGATCGGCGAAGGGGCCTCGTAGCCGACGGCGGCGAGCGCCTGCAGCAGCGGCTGCGGCAGGCCGAGGTCGGTGAAGAGCGGGGTGGTGGGGGCGTCGGAACTCATCTGCGGCCTTGTGCGGGGCCGGGACGGCCATAAGGGGCGCAGATTCTACGCCTCCCGGCGCCTGTGCGGTGTCAGGGCAGTCGCGTGGCCAGGCGCTGGCCCAGGCGGACGGGGGTTTCCGGACCCAGCCCGGCCGCCAGTTCGGCCACTCCGGGTGGCAGCAGCACGATCACGGTGGAGCCGTAGTTGAAGCGCGCCATTTCCTCGAAGCGCGCCAGTTCCACGGTGTCCGCCACGTAATCCTTGCTGTCCACGCGGTCGCCATAGGCGGGGATCTCCTCGCCGCTCCAGACCGTCTCCACGCCCGAGACCAGCAGGGCGCCGACCATCACCACGGCCATGGGCCCGAAGTCGGTCGCGAAATGGCAGACCAGGCGTTCGTTGCGCGCGAACAGGCGCGGCACGCGTGCGACCGCGGCCGGCCCGACGCTGAAAAGACGGCCGGGGACGTGGACGGTGCGCAGCAGGCGCCCGTTCCAGGGCATGTGCACGCGATGGTAGTCGCGCGGCGAAAGATAGACGGTGGCGAACAGGCCATCGTCATAGGGGGCCGCGGCGGTGGCGTCGGCCAGCAGCTCCGCGGCGGTGAAGGAACGTCCCTTGGCCTGGAAGATGCGGCCCTCGCGGATCGGTCCGCACTGGCTGATGCGGCCGTCGGCGGGCATCAGGATCGCGTCAGGGTCCGGATCCGCCCGGCGCGCCTCCGGCCCCAGCGCTCGGGTGAAGAAGGCGTTGAAGGTGGGGTAGGCGGCCTGGTCGGGCTGGGCCGCTTCCGCGAGATCGACCTGGAAGCGGCGCACCACGGTGTCGATCAGCCAGCGGCTCAGCCGCGGATTGTCGGAATAGGCGAGGCGACGCGCGGCCGCGGACAGCAACCGGTGCGGCAGCGCGTAGGTCAGGGTGGTCGTGAGGCTCACTGCGGTGCGACTCCGGTCAGCGCGGTGAGGTCGGCGGCGATCGCCGCCGGGTCCAGGGGTCCCTGCACCACGCCGGCCATGCGGCCCTCGGGGTCGAGCAGGGCGAGCGCTGCGGAATGGTCGATCGTGTACTGGTCGGCGGGCGCGTCGTCGGACAGCGGCACCTTCATGAACACCAGCGACAGGGAGCGCGCGAACGCTTCCAGCGCGGGGATGTCGGCGGTGGCGGCCAACGTGTCGCGATGGAAGAACGCGGCGTACTCGCCGATGCGGTCGGGGCTGTCGCGCTCGGGGTCGACGGAGACGAACAGCACCCGTGGGCGCAGCGCCTCGGGCAGCGGCTCCCACTGCTTCTGCGCCTGCGCGAGTTCCGCAAGCGTGGTCGGGCACACGTCGGGGCAGTGGGTGAAGCCGAGGAACACCAGGGTCCAGTGGCCGTGCAGCTCGCCCGGCACCAGCTGGGTGCCGTCGGACTGCTGCAGCGCGAAGGGCGGCAGCTCGCGCGGCTGCGGGAACAGACGCACGGTTTCGAGCTCGGGGCCCACCGGGGCGGCGTCGCCCCCGAACCAGCGCTGCGAGGCCACCAGGCCGAGGCCGGCCGCCAAGGCGATCACGAGCACGATCAGGAAGCTGCGGTTGAACATGGGGCCTCGGCGCGTTGGGGGCGCAACATCATAACGGCCGGCGCGCGGTGGCGCGCATTGCTCGCCTATACTGCCGGACCCGGCGAAAGCGCCGTGACCGCGCGCCATGACGACCCATCAGCTCCAGACCATCATCGACCTCATCCGCTACGGTGCCAGCCGCTTCAACGCGGCGGGGCTGACGTTCGGCCACAGCTACGACAACGCGCTGGACGAAGCCACCCAGCTCACCCTGCACGCGCTGCACCTGCCGCACGACCTGAATCCCGTCTACGGCCAGGCGCGGGTGACCGAGGCCGAGAAGGAAGAGGTGCTGGGGCTGTTCATCCGTCGCATCGAGGAGCGAATCCCCGCGGCCTATCTTTGCGGGGAAGCCTGGTTCGTCGGCCTGAGCTTCAAGAGCGACACGCGTGCACTGGTGCCGCGCTCGCCGATCGCCGAACTGATCGAATCCGGCTTCGAGCCCTGGCTCGCCGGACGCGACGTGCGCCGCGCGCTCGACCTGTGCACCGGCTCGGGCTGCATCGCGCTGGCGATGGCGCATTACAACCCCGACTGGCACGTCGACGGTGTCGACCTCAGCGACGACGCGTTGTCCCTCGCTGCCGAGAACGAGCGCCGCCTGGACGTGCACAACGTCCGCTTCATGCGCTCGGACCTGTTCTCGTCGCTGCAGGGCGAGCATTACGACCTCATCGTCACCAATCCGCCCTATGTCACCAACGACGAGACCGACGCGCTGCCGCGCGAGTATTCGTACGAACCCGAGATGGGCCTGCGCGCGGGCGACGATGGACTCGACCTGGTGCTGGCGATCCTGCGTGACGCGCCGCTGCACCTGTCCGAGGACGGGCTGCTCATCTGTGAGGTCGGCGAGGCCGAGCGGGCGCTGTCCCGGCTGCTGCCGGAGCTGCCGTTGATGTGGGTGGAGTTCAAGGTCGGGCAGATGGGCGTGTTCGTGGTCGAACGGCACGACCTGGTGACCCACAACGCCCGCATCGCGGCCCTGGCCGCGGAGCGTACAGGGGCGGCGGCGCGCGCTGTTCCATCCCCTGAGCACGGTGCCGTGTCCGGGGCGGGCGACCTGTTCTGATGTGCGCGCCCGCCGGCCAGCCGCGCGGGGCATGGCGGTGAACACGTTCGGGCAGCTGCTGCGCGTCACCACCTTTGGCGAATCACACGGGCCGGCGATCGGCTGCGTGGTCGACGGCTGTCCTCCCGGCATCGCCCTGGCGCCCGGAGACTTCACGCACGACCTCGAGCGCCGCGCGACCGGGCGCACGAGGCACACCTCGGCGCGGCGCGAGGATGACGCGGTCGAGATTCTTTCCGGCGTGTACGGGGGCGTGACCACGGGGACACCGCTGGCGCTGCTCGTCCGCAACACCGACGCGCGCAGCAAGGACTACGCAGGGATCGCCGCGCAGTTCCGACCCGGCCATGCCGACTACACCTACTGGCAGAAGTACGGGGTGCGGGATCCCCGTGGCGGCGGCCGCAGCTCTGCACGCGAGACCACGATGCGGGTGGCGGCGGCGGTGATCGCGAAGAAGTGGCTGGGCGAACGCCATGGCGTGCACGTGCGTGGCCACCTGGCGCAGCTGGGCGAGATCACTCCGCGCGGCCACGACTGGAGCGTGGTGGAACACAACCCGTTCTTCTGGCCCGACGCAGCCCAGGTGCCCGAGCTCGAGGCGTACATGGATGCGCTGCGCAAGTCCGGCGATTCCGTCGGCGCGCGCGTCACCGTGGTTGCCGACGGCGTGCCGCCGGGCTGGGGCGAACCCGTCTACGGCAAGCTCGATGCCGGACTGGCCGCGGCGATGATGTCGATCAACGCGGTCAAGGGCGTGGAGATCGGCGACGGCTTCGCGTCCGTCACGCAGAAGGGCAGCGAACACCGGGACGCGATGGCGCCCGACGGCTTCCTGAGCAACCACGCTGGCGGTGTGCTGGGGGGCATCAGCAGCGGCCAGCAGGTGGTGTGCTCGATCGCGTTCAAGCCGACCTCCAGCCTGCGCCTGCCGGTGGCGGGCGTTGACGTCGAAGGCAGCGTGGTGGACATCGTGACCACCGGGCGGCACGACCCCTGCGTCGGCATCCGCGCGACGCCGATCTGCGAGGCGATGATGGCGCTGGAGCTGATGGACCAGGCGCTGCGCCACCGTGCGCAGTGCGGCGACGTGGGCGACGTTGCACCGCGCATCCCGGCGTCGCGCGACGGATCCGTCGATGGCTGATCCCAGGCCGAAGGTCTGGGTGTCGCAGCCCCTGTACGAGGACATCGAAGCGCGGCTGGACGAGTGGTTCGATGTCACGCGCACGCTGCGCGTCACCGACCACGCGCCGGACGCGATCGCGGCGGCGCTGGCCGGTGCCGACGGCGCCCTGGTCACGCTCAACGACAGCATCGGCGCGACGGAGATCGCCGGCGCAGCGCGGCTGCGCGCCGTGGCCAACGTCGGCGTCGGCTACAACAACCTCGATGTGGATGCGTTGGCCGCGCACGGCATCATCGCCACCAACACGCCGGGCGTGCTGACCGAGACCACGGCCGACTTCGGCTTCGCGCTGATGATGGCCGCGGCGCGGCGGATCACCGAGGCCGAGCACTGGCTGCGTGAGGGCCGCTGGCAGGGCTGGGGCTTCCACCAGCTGCTGGGTGTGGAGATCCACGGCAGCACGCTGGGCATCCTCGGCATGGGACGCATCGGGCAGGGCATCGCGCGGCGCGCGCGGGGGTTCGGTATGCGCGTGCTGTACCACAACCGCAGCCGGCTTCCGGATGCAGTGGAGTGTGAGTGCGCCGCGACCTGGGTCGCGCGCGATGCGTTGCTCGCGGAAGCCGACCATCTCGTGCTGGTGCTGCCCTACACGCCGGCCAATCACCACGTCATCGATGCGGCGGCGCTCGCGCGCATGAAGCCTGGTGCGACGCTGACCAACATCGCCCGTGGTGGCCTCATCGACGAGGACGCGCTGGCCGACGCGCTGCAGGCAGGCCGCCTGGCCGCGGCCGGCCTGGACGTGTTCGAGGGCGAGCCTGCGGTCAATCCGCGCCTCGTCGCCTGCCGCAACGTGGTGCTGACACCACACATCGCCAGTGCCAGCCTGCCCACGCGACGGGCGATGGTGTCGCTGGCGGTCGACAACCTGGTGGCGGCGATGGGCCATGGACCCGATGCGGGGCATCCGCCGGACTCCGTCACGCCGCGACCGGTCGACAGGGATGGCGGACGGTCGTGATCAACGGCGGCGCGGCCAGGCGTGACTGACGCTGCCCGCACCGGGGAAGGCCTGGTCCGCGGCATCGGCCGCGCCAGCATGGTCGCGCTCTTCATCAACGCCGTCGTGGGCGCCGGCATCTTCGGCCTGCCGTCGCGCGTGCATGCGCTGCTGGGCCCTTGGGCGCTGCTGGCCTACCTCGCATGCGCGCTGCTGGTGCTGCTGGTGGTGCTGTGCTTCGCCGAAGTCGGCAGCCGCTTCGAGCGCACCGGCGGGCCCTACCTCTACGCGCGCGAGGCCTTCGGGCCGGTCGCCGGCTTTCAGGTCGGCTGGCTGGTCTGGCTGACGCGGGTCACCGCGTTCGCGGCGCTGTGCAACCTGCTGCTCGACTACCTGGCCTGGTTCTGGCCAGCTGCGACGTCGCCGGCCTGGCGGGTGGTGCTGGTGTCGGGCGTGGTGGCGCTGATCGCCTGGGTGAACATCCGTGGCGTGCGGCCCGCGGCGATCGTCGCCAACGTGTTCACCGTCGGCAAGCTGGTGCCGCTGCTGCTGTTCGTGGGCATCGGCCTGTGGTTCGTGGAGCCGGCACGCTTGGTGCCGGGCGATGCGCCGGCGCTCGACGACTTCTCCGCCGGCATGCTGCTGCTGGTATTCGCGTTCACCGGCTTCGAGACCGCGACGGTGCCCGCCGGCGAAGTCCGGGACCCGCGGCGCACGCTGCCGTTCGCGATCCTCGCAGCGCTCGCGGTGATCGTGCCGTTGTACGTGCTGGTGCAGGTGGTGAGCATCGGCACGCTGCCCGGGCTTGCGACATCGACGCGGCCGCTGGCCGACGCCGCCGGAAGCTTCGCCGGCACGGCAGGTGCCAGCGTGGTGGTGGTCGGCGCGCTGGTGTCCATCGCCGGCACCCTCAATGGCCTGGTGCTTGCGGCGCCGCGGCTGCTGTTCGCGATGGCCGGCAACAGCGAGCTGCCCGCGCTGTTCGCGCGCACGCATCCACGCCACCACACGCCGCACGTGGCGATCGTGTTCACCGCGCTGGCGATGCTGGTGTTGACGCTTTCGGGTTCGTTCCTGTCGGCGGTGGCGATCAGCACGCTCACGCGGCTGCTGGCCTACGGCGCGACCTGCGCCGCGGTGGCCATGCTGCGGCGGCGCACGGACGTGGCCCCGGCGCTGTTCCGCGCCCCGGGCGGCATCGGCACGGTGGCGGTGGCCCTGGCCGTCATTGCGTGGCTGCTGGCCCAGGGCAGCGCGCGTGAGCTGCGCGATGTCGGGATCGCGATGGCGCTGGGCTTCGTGCTGCTGTGGTGGGGGCGTCTGCGCATCCGGGCGCCGCAGGCGCGATAATGCATGGCTGCGCGGCGCCGTCGCGCGGGACAGCAGACGGAGGCCCCCCATGGGCAAGCAATACAAGGTGGCCGTGGTCGGCGCGACCGGCGCGGTGGGCGAAACGATGCTCGCGATCCTCTCCGAGCGCAATTTCCCGGTCCGCGAACTCGTCGCCTTGGCCAGTGCGCGCTCGGCGGGCGGCGTGGTCGCCTTCGGCGAAGAGGAAGTCGTGGTCCGTGACCTCGCGGAATTCGACCCGGCGGGCGTGGATATCGCGCTGTTCGCCGCGGGCGGCGCCATCTCGAAGGAGTACGCGCCGAAATTCGCCGCCGTCGGCGCGGTGGTGATCGACAACTCCTCGGCCTTCCGCCAGGACGACGACGTGCCGCTGGTGGTGAGCGAGGTCAACCCGGACGCGGCGAAGAATCGCCCGCGCGGCATCATCGCCAATCCCAACTGCTCGACGATGCAGATGGTGGTGGCGCTGGCACCGATCCACCGCGCCGTGGGCATCGAGCGCATCAACGTCGCGACCTACCAGTCGGTGTCCGGCGCGGGCCGCTCGGCGCTGGAGGAACTGGGCCGGCAGACCGCTTCGCTGCTGCGCTTCCAGGGCGCGGAGCCGAAGCGCTTCCCGGTGCAGATCGCGTTCAACCTGATTCCGCACATCGACGAGTTCATGGACAACGGTTTCACCCGCGAGGAGATGAAGCTGGTCTGGGAGACGCAGAAGATCCTCGGTGACGCGTCCATCCAGGTGAACCCGACAGCGGTGCGGGTGCCGGTGTTCTACGGCCATGCCGAGGCCGTGCACATCGAGACCCGGGCGAAGATCACCGCCGCCGAAGCGCGCGCGCTGCTCGAGGCCGCTCCCGGCGTGGAAGTGGTCGACGAGCGCGCCGACGGCGGCTACCCGACGCCGGTGACGCACGCATCGGGCCACGATGCCGTGTTCGTCGGCCGGATCCGCGAGGACCTCTCGCATCCGCGCGGGCTGGACCTGTGGGTGGTCGCGGACAACATCCGCAAGGGCGCGGCGCTCAATGCCGTGCAGGTGGCCGAGCTGGTGGTCGCGGAAGGCTGAGGCAGGCGCGCCTCAGTCCGCGCGCGGGGTCTTCGGGATCGTGAGCGCGACTACGGCCGCGGCGCTTGCGAGCAGGAGCACGTTGACCAGCAGCGCCACGATCGCCGCCTGCCGCTCCGTGCCGTCCCAGCAGGTTTTCACCAGCGCCAGGCTGGCGGGCATGATGCAGGCGGCGGACAGGCCCTGCAGCGCGCGGCCGCAAAGCAGCGCCGCGGCGCCCAGGCTGCCGGGGCGCCACGGCGATGAGCAGCGAGCCGGCGATGCCCAGGTGAAGACCGATGCGGACCATCCTGAGCCGCCCGACGCGGTCGGCGAGGCCACCGAAGACGACGGTGAAGATTCCCGAGAAGAGGGCCCCCAGGGCCACGGCGGTGTTCATCAGGCTGACGCTGGTGCCGAGGCCTTCCCGCATCGCCGGCGCGATGTTCAGCGCCGACTGCGCGAACAGCCAGAAGGTGACGACCGCCATGATGAGTCCGCTGAGCAGGCGGTCGTTCCCCGTGGCACGCGCGCGGTTCGCGGCTCGATGTTCATGCTTGCTCCGATGAGTTGATCCCTGCGGGCTGGACATCGGCCACCGGTACCACGACGGCGACGATACCGCGGCCGGCCACGTGCCGTAGTGCACGTGGATTGGGTGCGCCTGCCGCGTCGGAGATTGCCAATTGCGCCCCGGCACCGCTAGAGTCTTCGGGATATCCGCGGGGGAAAGCGTCATCAAGAAGCTGCGATCCATACGCGCGATGGCATGGGCGGCCGCCTTCGGGCTGGCACTGGTGCTGTTCGCCGGGCAGGCCTTGGCCTTGGGGCTGGGGCGCATCGAGGTCAAATCGCGCGCCGGTGAGCCGCTGCTGGCCGAGATCCAGGTCATTTCCACCGATCCGGCCGAGCTCGACGCCTTGCGCGCACGACTGGCATCGCCCGACACGTTCCGCCGCATCGGCCTGCCGGCACCCGATGAAACGGTATCGGGGTTGCAGTTCACGGTGGCCCTGGACGTCCGCGGCAATCCGGTGATCCGGGTCACCACGCGCGACCCCGTCACACAACCGGCGCTCACCTTCCTGGTCGAGGTCGACTGGGGGCAGGGGCGCCTGGTGCGCGAGTATTCCGCCCTGGTCGATGCGCCGCAGACGGTGTCGGCACCGGCGCAGCCGGCCGTCGCGGCCCCTGTCTCCGCGCCGTCGAACACGATCGTGCGGGCGCCCGAAGCCAGCATCGCGGACGGCGGGACGGCGGCTGCGGACGCGACGCCGGCAAACGAAGCCGTCGCGACCGATGCCGAGGGCCAGGATGAGCCAGCGGCCGAGCTTGCTTCCGCACCCGAGCCCGCGCCTGCGCCCGCGCCCGCGCCCGCACCGGCTGTTTCGGCCCCCGCCCCCGCGCCGCCCGCGGCTGCATCGGCGCAGGCCAGTGAATACGGTCCGGTGCAGTCCGGCGAGACCCTGGGCGCGATCGCCCAGCAGCTGGTGGGCGACGGCATCAGCCGTGAACAGGCGATCGTGGCCCTGTTCCGTGCCAATCCGCAGGCGTTCATCGCCAACAACCTGAACCTAGTGCGCCAGGGCGCGGTGCTCCGCATCCCGGATCGCAGCGAGATCGCCGGGCTCGACCTGCGCGAATCACGCGCGCTGATGCGTGAGCAGATTGCGGCATGGCGTGACATGACGCAGCCGGCACCCCAGCCCGATGCGGTAGCCGCGGCGGGCGAGGGCGCCTCCGAAGCGGATGCTGCCGGCGCGGGTGCGCAGTCGGCTCCGGCTCCACGAACCGCGGATGCGCGCCTTGAAATCGTGCCGCCGTCGGCCGCGGGCGGGCAGCAGGCAGGCATACGATCCGGCATCCAGGCCGGTGGCGAGGGCGAAATGCTGCGACAGGAAATGCAACAGGAACTGCAACAGAACCAGGAAACCCTGGCCGCGCGCGAGGCCGAGGTTGCCGAGCTCAAGGCCCGCGTCGCCGACCTCGAGCGCCTGCAGGCACAGCAGGCGCAGCTGATCGAAATGAAGGACAGCGAGATGGCCGCGGCGCAAGAGCGGCTGGCCAGTGCGTCCGAAGTCCCGGCGACGCCGGCGCCCACAGCGGACCAGGCCGGCGGGTTGCCCTGGCTGTGGATCGGCCTTGGCCTGCTGGTGGTGGTGGCCGTGGCGTGGCTGCTCGTACGGCGCGCGCCGCGTCCGACGCCGCGTCCGCGCTTCGATTCCGAGACGCTGGCGGCTGCGACGCCGTCGCCAGCGCCGCGCCGGGAAGCCGGTCCGGATGACGCTGTCCCCGCTCCTGCAGCGGTGTCCAGGCCCGTGCCGGCAGCTGCGGCCCCGACCTGGCACGCCGACGCGCCCCTGTCGACCGCGGTGGCGGCCCCGGTGACACCGCCGACGCAGTCGCCTCCGGCCACGGACGCGGGCCGGGATGCGGCGGACGCCGCGGTGATCGCATCGCTCAACCCCGCGCCGGGCGGTGCCGAGCGGATCGAGCTGGCACGCGCCTATATCGACCTCGGTGACATCGATACCGCGCGCGACCTGCTGCGCGAGGTGGCCGACGCCGGCGAGCCCGCTGCCCGCGCCGAGGCGTCCCGCCTGCTGGAAGGGATCGCCTGACGAACCCGCCGCGGCCTGGCCGCGGCGCGGCGGTCTGTCGACACCATGCGCTACGCCCTTGGCATCGAATACGACGGCAGCGCTTTCCTGGGATGGCAGCGCCTGGCCCGGGCCGGCGTGGAGAGCCTGGAGACGCTGCAGGGGACGCTGGAAGCCGCGCTGTCGAAGGTCGCGAACACCCCGGTGGCAACCATCTGCGCAGGCCGCACCGACTCCGGCGTGCACGCGCGCTGCAACGTCGTGCACTTCGACAGCGAGGCCGGGCGCGTGCCGCGCAACTGGATGCTGGGCACCACGTCGCTGCTGCCACCGTCGATGGCGGTGCGCTGGTGCAGCGAGGTCGGGGACGACTTCAATGCGCGTTTTTCCGCGCGTGCACGCCGCTACCGCTACAGCATCCTCAACCGCCCGGTGCGTCCCGCGCTGGGCCACCAGTACCTGTCGTGGAGCCGGAGGTCGCTGGATGCGGAGGCCATGCACCGCGCGGCCCAGGCCCTGGTCGGCGAGTTCGACTTCACCTCGTTCCGCACGGTCCACTGCCAGGCGCCGCATGCGCGCCGCGACCTGCAGCAGATCAGCGTCGTCCGCGAGGGCGACGTGATCATCGTCGAGATCCAGGCCAACGCTTTCCTGCATCATATGGTCCGCAATATCGTCGGGTCCTTGCTCGCGGTCGGTGAGGGATCCCGTCCTGTGCACTGGATCGCAGAGGTGCTGGCTGCGCGCGATCGCACCATCGCCGGTCCAACGGCGCCGGCAGGTGGACTGGTGTTCCTTGGACCGCTGTACCCGGCCGACTGCGGCCTTCCCGACGAGGTCACGCTGGCCGCTGCCGGCCCGTCGCTCCCCCTTCCCTTGCCACGCCCCTGACATGCCCCGCACCCTGTTCCGTACCCGCATCAAGTTCTGCGGCCTGACCCGCCCCGGCGATGTCCGCCTGGCTGGCGAACTCGGCGTCGACGCTGTCGGCTTCGTCTTCGCCCACGGCAGTTCGCGCCGCGTCCATGTCGCTGAAGCGCGTGCGCTGCGCAAGGCGCTGGCGCCGCTGCTGGACGCGGTGGCCGTGTTCCGCAACAACAGTGCCGACGAAGTGCGCGAGGTGGTGAAGCACGTCAGGCCCAGCCTGCTGCAGTTCCACGGCGACGAGGACGATGCCTTCTGCCGCCGCTTCGACGTGCCGTGGATCAAGGCGGTGGGCATGGGCGAGGGCGCACCCGCCAGCGGCCCCGCGCTGATGGCGGCCTTTCCCGATGCATCCGCGTTCCTGTTCGACAGCCATGGCGGCGGGCATGACGGCGGCAGCGGGCGCCGTTTCGACTGGTCCGCGATACCTGCCGGCCTGACCCGTCCCTACCTGCTGTCGGGCGGCCTGTCGCCGGCCAACGTGCACGATGCCGTGTCCGCCACCATGCCCTGGGGCGTGGACGTGAGCAGCGGCATCGAAGCCGCGCCCGGCCAGAAGGACGGGGACCTGATGCGTGCCTTCGTGACCGAGGTGCGCCGCGCCGACTGTCGCGCGGACGATGACGCGACAACCCACGGAGAAGGTGCGCGATGAGCGACATGCCCGAGGATTTCCATGCGTTCCCCGACGCCAGCGGCCACTTCGGCCGCCACGGGGGCCGCTTCGTGGCCGAGACCCTGGCCGGGCCGCTGCAGGAGCTGGCTGCCGCCTACGACGCCGCGCGCGCCGATCCCGCCTTCGTGGCCGCCTTCGAGGCCGACCTGGCCGATTACGTCGGTCGCCCGAGCCCGATCTACGAAGCCGTGGGCCTCACCCGCCACGTCGGCGGCGCGCGCATCCTGCTCAAGCGCGAGGACCTGAACCACACCGGCGCGCACAAGATCAACAACACCATCGGCCAGGCGCTGCTGGCCAGCCGCATGGGCAAGACCCGGATCATCGCCGAGACCGGCGCCGGACAGCACGGCGTGGCGTCGGCCACGGTCGCCGCGCGCCTGGGCCTGGAGTGCGTGGTCTACATGGGCGCCACCGACATCGAGCGCCAGAAGATCAACGTCTACCGCATGAAGCTGCTCGGCGCTTCGGTGGTGCCGGTGACCAGTGGCTCGGCGACGCTCAAGGACGCGCTCAACGAGGCGATGCGCGACTGGGTCACCAACGTCGCCGACACCTTCTACATCATCGGCACCGTGGCCGGCCCCGATCCGTATCCGCGCATGGTGCGCGACTTCAACGCCGTGGTCGGAAAAGAGGCGCGCATGCAGATGCTCGCGCGCCACGGCCGGCTGCCGGATGTCGTCACCGCCTGCGTGGGCGGCGGCAGCAACGCCATCGGCATCTTCCACGCCTTCCTCAACGACCGCGGCGTGCGCCTGGTCGGCGCCGAGGCGGCGGGCGAGGGCATGGCCAGTGGCCGGCATGCGGCGTCCATTTCTGCCGGACGCGTAGGCGTATTGCACGGCAACCGCACCTACGTGCTCTGCGACGACGACGGCCAGGTGATCGAGACGCACTCGGTGTCGGCAGGCCTGGATTACCCCGGCGTCGGCCCCGAGCACGCCTTCCTGGCCGATACCGGACGCGCCGAATACGTCGGCGTCGACGACGACGAGGCCCTGGAAGCCTTCCACCTGCTGGCGAAGACCGAGGGCATCCTCGCTGCGCTCGAGTCGAGCCACGCAGTGGCGCAGGCGATCAAGCTCGCGCGCGACATGCCGAAGGGCGCTCTCGTGCTCTGCAACCTGTCCGGCCGCGGCGACAAGGACGTACACACCATCGCCGCGCGCGAAGGAGTGGAGGTATGAGCGCCGTCGCCGAGGTGGCGCCGCGCATGGCGCGCCGCTTCGCCGCCCTGCGCGCCGCGGGACGCAAGGCGCTCGTGCCCTTCATCACCGCCGGCGACCCGGGTCTCGAAGACACCGTGCCGGTGATGCACGCGATGGTCGCGGCCGGAGCGGATGCGATCGAACTCGGGGTGCCGTTCTCGGATCCGATGGCCGATGGCCCGACCATCCAGCGCAGCTCCGAGCGCGCGCTCGCGCGGGGCGCCGGCATGGCCTGGGTGCTGGAGCGGGTGCGCGAGTTCCGGCAGCGCGACGACGATACCCCCGTGACCCTGATGGGCTATCTGAATCCGATCGAGATCCGGGGTCCCGAGGCGTTTGCCAAGGCCGCGGCCGATGCCGGCGTCGACGGCGTGCTGCTGGTGGACCTGCCGCCAGAGGAGGCCACGGAGTTCCGCAAGGCCTTCTCCGCCCATGGCGTGGCCCTGGTGCTGCTGGCGTCGCCCACGACCGGCCCGGAGCGCGTGGAGATGCTTTGCTCGCTGGCGCAGGGCTACCTGTACTACGTGAGCTTCGCCGGCGTGACCGGTGACTCGGCGCGCCTGGATGCCGGCGCCGCGGCCGCGCAGCTGCGCGCCATCCGCGCCCGCAGCCCCGTGCCGGTGGTGGCCGGCTTCGGGATCCACGACGCCGCCAGCGCCGCTGCGATGGCCGTGGACGCCGACGGCGTGGTGGTCGGCAGCGCCCTGGTCAAGGTGATGGCCGCCGCCGGAAGCGGCCACGCCGCGGCCGCGGCCGCCGCCTTCCTGGCCCCCCTGCGCAGCGCGCTGGATGCCGGCGCGGCCGGGACAGTGGGCTAAACTCCCCCGGTTCGCGGCTTTGCCGCATAGGATCACAGCACACGCATGTCCTGGCTGAAAAAACTCATGCCCGCCCGCATCCGCACCGAGGGCAG
This sequence comes from Luteimonas sp. A534, assembly GCF_054072805.1. Taxonomy (NCBI): domain Bacteria; kingdom Pseudomonadati; phylum Pseudomonadota; class Gammaproteobacteria; order Lysobacterales; family Lysobacteraceae; genus Luteimonas; species Luteimonas sp. A534. The sequence continues at coordinate 912,598 of NZ_JBSVRR010000001.1, read as the reverse complement.
CCCCGCACGCAAGCGCAGTGTGCCCGAGGGGCTGTGGGAGAAGTGCGACAGCTGCGGCGCGGTGTTGTACCGGCCCGAGCTCGAGGAGAACCTCGAGGTCTGCCCGAAGTGCGCCCACCACATGCCCATCCGCGCCCGCGCGCGCCTGGCGGCCTTCCTCGACGCCGGCAGCGGCCGCGAGATCGGCGCCGCGCTCGGCCCGGTCGACGTGCTCCGCTTCCGCGACCAGAAGCGCTATGCCGACCGCATCAAGGCCGCGCAGAAGTCCACCGGTGAGCGTGACGCGCTCATTGCGATGGAAGGCTTGTTGAAGGGCAGCCCGATCGTCGCCAGCGCCTTCGATTTCGCCTACATGGGCGGCTCGATGGGCTCGGTGGTCGGCGAGCGCTTCACGCTCGGCGCCGAGCGTGCGCTCGAGATCGGCTCGCCCTTCGTCAACTTCTCCGCGAGCGGCGGCGCTCGCATGCAGGAAAGCCTGTTCTCGCTGATGCAGATGGCCAAGACATCGGCCGCGCTTGGTCGGCTGCGTGCGGCTGGACTGCCCTACATTTCGGTCATGACCCACCCGACCACCGGCGGTGTCTCGGCCTCGTTCGCGATGCTGGGCGACATCAACCTCGCCGAGCCCAAGGCGCTGATCGGCTTCGCCGGCCCGCGGGTGATCGAGCAGACCGTGCGCGAGACACTGCCCGAAGGGTTCCAGCGTTCGGAGTTCCTGGTCGAGCACGGCGCCATCGACCAGATCTGCGACCGCCGCGAACTGCGCGAGCGGATCGCCGCCTTGCTGGCGATGCTGATGCGCCGTCCGGCACCGCCGGCCGACGAAGTGGCCGCGTCGTGAGCGGCGTTGCAGCGCGGCGCTGGTTCGGCACCGACGGCATCCGGGGCCGGGTAGGCGAGAGCCCGATCTCTGCCGATTTCATGCTGCGCCTCGGCAACGCCTACGGCCACGCGCTGCTGGCATCGCTCAAGGGCGGGGGCGAATGGCGCAAGCCGCTCGTGATCATCGGCAAGGACACGCGCATCTCGAACTACATGTTCGAGGCCGCGCTCGAGGCCGGCCTGGTGGCCGCGGGCGTCGACGTGCAGCTGATGGGGCCGATGCCGACGCCCGCCGTCGCGCACCTCACGCACTCGATGCGCGCAGACGGCGGCATCGTGATCTCGGCGTCGCACAATCCGCACCACGACAACGGCATCAAGTTCTTCTCGGCCATGGGCGAGAAGCTCGATGACGTGACCGAGCTCGCGATCGAGTCCGCGCTCGAACAGCCGTTCCGCACCGTGGCGGCCGACCAGCTGGGCAAGGCGGTGCGCACGCGCGACGCCGTGGGCCGCTACGTCGAGGCCTGCAAGGGATCGGTGCCGCGCAGCTTCGACCTCGACGGCATGCGCATCGTCGTCGACTGCGCCCACGGCGCCACCTACCAGATCGGTCCGATGGTGCTGCGCGAGCTGGGTGCGCGCGTGGACGCGATGGGCGTTGATCCCAACGGCACCAACATCAACGACGGCGTCGGCTCGACCCATCCCGAAGGCCTGGCCGAGCGCGTGCGCGCCACCGGCGCGGAACTTGGCATCGCCTTCGACGGCGACGGCGACCGCGTGATGTTCGTCGACGGTGACGGCGTGGTCCGCGACGGCGACGACCTGGTCTACGTGCTGGCCTGCGACTGGCAGGAGAGCGGCCGCCTCCGCGGCCCCGTGGCCGGGACGCTGATGACCAATTTCTCGCTGGAGCAGGCGCTCGCCGCCCGCGACATCGGCTTCATGCGCACCAAGGTCGGCGACCGCTACGTGCACAAGGCGCTGATCGAGCACGGCGGCATCCTCGGAGGCGAGGCCTCGGGCCACCTGCTGTGCCTGGACCGCTCCACGACCGGGGACGGCATCGTCAGCGCCCTGCAGGTGCTGGAGGTGCTGCACCGGCGCGGGATGTCGCTGGCGGAAGCGCTGCGCGGCCTGCGCAAGGTGCCGCAGCGCACCGTCAACGTGCGCATCGCGAATGGCGCAAAGCCGGTCGAGGCCGGAAGCGTCCAGGCGGCGTTGGCCGACGCGCAGCGGGCCGTGGAAGGCCGAGGGCGCGCGTTCCTGCGCCCGTCGGGCACCGAGCCGGTGGTGCGCGTGACCGTGGAGGCCGACGACGAGGCCCTGGTGGCGGCCACCCTGGAGCGCCTGGCCGAGGCGGTACGCGCCGTCGCCTGAGGTCGAAACTTCCGGGCGGGCGGTATCATTGCGGACCTGCGCCCCCGCCGGGGGCGGTCGCCCCCGAGTGAGCCATGGCCCCGCGTATCCCGACCCTCGACATCCGCCGTTTCATCCAGCCCGCCAGCCCGGAAGACCGCCAGGCCTTTATCGATGACCTGGGCGCCGCGTATCGCGAGTGGGGCTTCGCCGGCATCCGCAACCACGGCATCCCGCAGGGCCTGATCGACGAGGCCTACGAGGCCTTCAAGGCCTTCTACGCGCTGCCGGAAGAGACCAAAAAGAGCTACCACGTGCCCGGCGGCGGCGGCGCCCGTGGCTACACGCCCTTCGGTGTCGAGACGGCCAAGGATTCCAAGCACTTCGACCTGAAGGAGTTCTGGCACATCGGTCGCGAGATCCCGGACGATTCCGGCTACCGCGACGTCATGCCGAAGAACCTTTGGCCCGATGAGGTCCCGGCGTTCCACGAGAAGGGCTATGCGCTGTACCAGGCGCTCGACGCGCTGGGGTCGCAGGTGCTGCGGGCGCTGGCCCTGCACATCGAGCTGCCCGAGGACTATTTCGCCGACAAGACCGATTTCGGCAATTCGATCCTGCGGCCGATCCACTACCCGCCGATCACCGCCGACGACATCCCCAATGTGCGCGCCGGCGCGCACGGGGACATCAACCTGATCACGCTGCTGGTGGGTGCCAGCGCCGCCGGCCTGGAAGTCGGCTCGCATGAAGGCGAGTGGGTGCCGTTCACCGCCGACGCCGACACCATCGTGGTCAACATCGGCGACATGCTGCAGCGACTGACCAACCACGTGTACCCGTCGACCATCCATCGCGTGGTCAACCCGCCGGGTGAACTCGCGCGCCAGCCGCGCTACTCGGTGCCGTTCTTCCTGCATCCGAACCCGGACTTCCTGATCGACGTGCTGCCCTCGTGCATTACGCCGGACAATCCCAGCCGGTATCCGGAGCCGATCACGGCGCACGGTTACCTGGAAGAGCGCCTGCGCGAGATCAAGCTCGCCTGAGCCTGCCTGCCGGGCACGCGCGCTACGGGCGTGCCCAATGCAGGAATGTGTACGAAGGCCTAGAATCTGCGGCCCGTCAACGTCCGAGGTCATCCCATGCGCGCACGCATCGTCGCCGGCAACTGGAAGCTCAATGGCAGCCGCGGCTTCGCCGATGGCCTGCTGTCGGACGTGGCGGCGGGCCTGCCGGTCGCCGGCGTCGAGGTGGTGGTGCTGCCTCCGGCCACGCACCTGGGAAGCCTGGTGGCGGCCTATGGCGATCGCGGCATCGGCTTCGGCGGCCAGGATGTCAGCGAGCATGCCGAAGGTGCCTACACCGGTGAAGTGTCGGCACGGATGCTGGCCGATGTCGGCGCGGGCTTCGCGCTGGTCGGGCACTCCGAGCGCCGCCAGTACCACCGCGAGGACAGCGACCTGGTCGCGCGCAAGTTCGCGGCCGCGGTCGCGGCCGGGCTGCGCCCGATCCTGTGCGTGGGCGAGTCCCGGGAGGACCGCGAGGGCGGTTCGACCGAGGCCGTGATCGCCTCCCAGCTGCGCCCGGTGCTCGAGCTGGCCGGTGCCGCGGGCTTCGCCGGGGCCGTGGTGGCCTACGAGCCGGTCTGGGCGATCGGCACCGGACTGACCGCCAGCCCGGAGCAGGCCCAGGAAGTCCATGCGTTCATCCGTAGCGAGGTTGCCGCGATGGATGCTAAGATTGGAAATTCACTGCCGATCCTCTACGGCGGCAGTGTGAAGCCCGCCAACGCCGCCGAGCTGTTCGCCAAGCCCGACGTCGATGGAGGCCTGATCGGCGGAGCGTCGCTGGTGGCCGCGGACTTCATGGCCATCGTGGCCGCAGCGGCCCGCTGACCTCCAGGGCACCAGAGAACGGAACCAATGCTGCAGCTCATCCTCAACATCGCCTTCGTGCTGGTCGCCATCTCGCTGATCGCGCTGATCCTGATGCAGCGTGGCGCGGGTGCCCAGGCTGGCTCCGGTTTCGGCGGTGGCGCATCGGCGACCGTCTTCGGTGCGCGCGGCGCATCCAATTTCCTCAGCAAGTCCACCAAGTGGCTGGCCATCACCTTCTTCGCCCTGACCCTGTTCATGGCGTGGCAGGCGACGCAGATGGCGCGGCAGGCGGGTCCCGTCGCCGCCGACCTTGGCGTGATGTCCGAGATCCCGATGGCGCCGGCGACGCCGGCCCCGGCCGGGGCGGTCCCCGCGGCGCCCGACGCCGTGCCCGCTGTCCCGGAATCCACCGTCCCCTCCGTGCCGGAGGAATTGCCGCCCGCGGCATCTCCCCCCGCACAGGGGGAAACGGGGCAGGAAGCTCCGCAGGACGAGTGATAGCGATTACAATATCGCGCTCCGTACCCAGGTACGGAAAGAGTCAGAAACATTGCCCAGGTGGCGGAATTGGTAGACGCACTACCTTGAGGTGGTAGCGGCTTAGGTCGTGGGGGTTCGAGTCCCCCCTTGGGCACCACTACGCGTCGGGCCCGGTCGTTCAACGGCCGGGCCCGGCACCAGCAAGCAAAGGGCGGCGCAAGCGGCCCGTAGCCGAGAGAACACCGTGCTGGCCGAATATCTGCCGACCCTGCTGTTCCTATTTGTCGCAACCGGAATCGGCATCAGCCTGGTCGTCATAGGCAATGCCCTTGGGCCGAAGTTCTACAATGCCGAGAAGTTGACGGCGTACGAATGCGGCTTCGCCCCGTTCGAAGATTCGCGGATGCAGTTCGACATCCGCTACTACCTCATCTGCATCCAGTTCATCGTCTTCGACCTGGAAATCATCTTCATCGTGCCGTGGGCCACCGTGTTCCGTGAGCTCGGCGTGCTCGGCCTGATCGAGATGGGCATCTTCGTCGGCATGCTGCTGATCGGTTTCATCTACGTGTGGAAGAAGGGAGCGCTCGAATGGGAGTGATCCAGGCGGCCCGCAGCCTTGCGAATGCCGCGAGCAACCCGCTGTCCGAAGGACGCGTCGACGACATCCTGCGGCCGGAGGGCGAGAACCCGCTCCTCGAGCAGGGCTTCGTCACCACCAGTTCGGACATCCTGCTTAACTGGGCGCGCACCGGCTCGATGTGGCCGGTGACCTTCGGCCTGGCCTGCTGCGCGGTCGAGATGATGCACGCCGGCGCGGCGCGCATGGACCTCGACCGTTACGGGGTGGTGTTCCGCCCGTCGCCGCGGCAGTCGGACGTCATGATCGTGGCCGGCACCCTGGTCAACAAGATGGCCCCGGCGCTGCGCAAGGTCTACGACCAGATGCCCAACCCCAAGTGGGTCATCTCCATGGGCAGCTGCGCCAATGGCGGCGGCTATTACCACTATTCGTATGCGGTGGTGCGTGGCTGCGATCGCGTGGTTCCGGTCGACATCTACGTGCCGGGCTGCCCGCCCACGGCCGAGGCCCTGGTGCACGGCATCCTGCAGCTGCAGCGCAAGATCCGCAGGTCGAGCAACTTCGGCGAGGACAAGGTGGGCCAGCGCAATGTCTGAGTCCGCCACCGCGTTCGCCGCGCGCCTTCGCGCCCGCTTCCCGACGGCCCTTGTCGATGTCGCGCTGCCGCGCGGCGAAGTCGGCATGGTGCTGCTCGCGTCCGAGTGGCGCGAAGGCTGCCGCACGCTGCGCGACGAGTTCGGCTTCGAGATCCTGATCGACCTCTGCGGCGTCGACCACCTGGGCTATGGCACCGACGAGTGGGACACCGACGTCTCCTCCGAAGGCTTCAGCCGCGGCGTGGAGGGCAGGGGCCCCGGTCGCTTCCGCTACGGCGAAGCGCCGAGCCAGCAGCTCGCGCAGCCTGACGGCGAGGGGGCGATCCCGCTGCCCGAGAACCGCTTCTCGGTGGTGGTGCAGTTGCTGTCGATCGCCAACAACCGCCGTCTGCGCGTGACCTGCCATGCGCCGGACGACGCCCTGCCGGTGGTCGACTCGCTGTTCGAGGTGTGGGAAGGCGTGAACTGGTTCGAACGCGAAGCCTTCGACCTGTTCGGCATCATGTTCCCGGGCCATCCCGACCTGCGCCGCCTCCTCACCGATTACGGCTTCATCGGCCATCCGTTCCGCAAGGACTTCCCGCTGATCGGCAACGTCGAAGTGCGTTACGACGCGGACAAGCAGCGCGTGGTGTACGAGCCCGTCACCTCGGTCGAGCCGCGCGTACTGGTCCCGCGCGTGATCCGCGACGACGCCCGCTACGAGACGAGTGCAGGCGAGTCGCAGGACCTCAAGGTCGGCCCGGTGCGCGGTTACGGCGTTGCAGGAGACACGAAGTGAGCATCCACCCGCCCAGCGAGCTGCTGGCCAGCAGTTCGGCCGAAGCGCGCCAGGAAATCCGCAACTACACGCTGAACTTCGGCCCGCAGCATCCGGCCGCGCACGGCGTGCTGCGCCTGATCCTGGAAATGGACGGCGAAGTCGTGCAGCGCGTGGACCCGCACGTGGGCCTGCTGCATCGCGGCACCGAGAAGCTGGCCGAGTCCAAGCCGTTCAACCAGTCGATCGGCTATATGGATCGCCTCGACTACGTGTCGATGATGTGCAACGAGCACGCCTATGTGCTGGCCATCGAGACCCTGCTGGGCATCCAGGCGCCGGAGCGTGCGCAGTGGATCCGCACGATGTTCGACGAGATCACCCGCGTGCTGAACCACCTGATGTGGATCGGCTCCAACGCGCTCGACCTCGGCGCGATGGCGGTGATGCTGTATTCGTTCCGCGAGCGCGAAGAGCTGATGGACGTCTACGAGGCGGTCAGCGGCGCGCGGATGCACGCGGCGTACTACCGTCCGGGTGGCGTCTACCGCGACCTTCCGGACCACATGCCGAAGTACCGCGAGTCGCCGTGGCGCAAGGGCACCAAGCTCAAGCGCTTCAACGAGTGGCGCGAAGGCTCGATGCTCGACTTCCTGGAAGCCTTCACGAAGGACTTCCCGGCGCGCATCGACGAATACGAAGTGCTGCTGACCGACAACCGCATCTGGAAGCAGCGCACCGTCGGCATCGGCGTGATCCCGCCGGAGCAGGCCATGGCCTGGGGCATGACCGGCGTGATGCTGCGTGGCTCGGGCATCGAGTGGGACCTGCGCAAGAAGCAGCCCTACGCGAAGTACGACCAGGTCGATTTCCAGATCCCGGTGGGCACCAACGGCGACTGCTACGACCGTTACCTGGTCCGCGTGGCCGAGATGCGCGAATCCAACCGGATCATCGCCCAGTGCGTGGCGTGGCTGCGTGCCAACCCCGGCCCGGTGATGGTCGACAATTTCAAGGTCGCCCCTCCTTCCCGCGAGGAAATGAAGGACGACATGGAAGCCCTGATCCACCACTTCAAGCTGTTCTCCGAAGGCTATTGCGTGCCCGAGGGCCAGACCTACCAGGCCGTCGAGGCGCCCAAGGGCGAGTTCGGCTGCTACCTGGTCAGCGATGGCGCCAACAAGCCCTTCCGCGTGCACCTGCGCGCGCCCGGCTTCGCGCACCTGTCGTCGATGGACGCGGTGGTGAAGGGGCACATGCTGTCCGACGTCGTGGCGATGGTCGGCACCTATGACCTCGTCTTCGGAGAAGTGGACCGATGAAAGCGACCGGCAACTTCGAGAACGCGCGCAACGTCGACCCGATGGTCGTGCTCAGCGATGAGACGCGCGCGCACATCGACCATTGGGTGGCCAAGTTCCCGCCCGACCGCAAGCGCTCGGCCGTGATCCAGGGCCTGTTCGCGACCCAGCAGCAGAACGGCGGCTTCCTGACCGACGAGCTGATCGCCGGCGTTGCGAAGTACCTCGGCATCCCGCCGGTATGGGCCTACGAGGTCGCGACCTTCTATTCGATGTTCGAGACACGGGAAGTCGGCCGCCACAACGTCGCCTTCTGCACCAACATCAGCTGCTGGCTCAATGGCGCCGAAGACCTGGTCGCGCACGCCGAGAAGAAGCTCGGCTGCAAGCTTGGCGAGACCACGGCCGATGGCCGCGTCTACCTCAAGCGCGAGGAAGAATGCGTGGCCGCGTGCTGCGGCGCCCCGGTGGTCGTGATCAACGGCCATTACCACGAGAAGCTCGACGCGACGAAGGTCGACGAGCTGCTCGACGGACTGAAGTGAGGCTGGACGCAGGCATGGCGCATCACAACTCCCACGTCTCCGAAGGCTACGGCCCCGTCGGCCCGGCGCCCAAGGAGCACCAGGCCGTGTACACCACGCTGCACTTCGACAAGCCGTGGTCGTACGAGAACTACCTCAAGACCGGTGGCTACCAGGCGCTGCGCAAGGTGCTGGCCGAAAAGATGCCGCCGGCCGACGTCGTCGAGATGGTCAAGCAGTCCGGCCTTCGCGGCCGCGGTGGCGCTGGCTTCCCGACCGGCCTGAAGTGGAGCTTCATGCCCAAGGGCGACGTGCAGAAATACATCCTCTGCAACTCCGACGAGTCGGAGCCCGGCACCTGCAAGGACCGCGACATCCTGCGCTACAACCCGCATTCGGTGATCGAGGGCATGGCGATCGCCTGCTACGCCACCGGGTCCACGGTCGCCTACAACTACCTGCGCGGCGAGTTCCACCACGAGCCCTTCGAACATCTTGAAGAGGCGCTGGCGGAAGCCTATGCGCACGGCTGGCTGGGCCGAGACATCCTCGGCAGCGGCGTGGACATCGACATCCACAACGCGCTGGGTGCCGGCGCCTACATCTGCGGCGAAGAAACCGCGCTGATGGAGTCGCTCGAAGGCAAGAAGGGGCAGCCGCGCTACAAGCCGCCGTTCCCGGCCAACTTCGGCCTGTACGGCAAGCCGACCACGATCAACAACACCGAGACCTACGCCTCGGTGCCGGCCATCATCCGCAACGGCCCCGAGTGGTTCGCCGGCCTGGGCAAGCCCAACAACGGCGGCTGCAAGATCTTCTCGGTCTCCGGCCACGTGATGAAGCCGGGCAACTACGAGATCCGCCTCGGCACGCCGTTCTCCGAACTGCTGGAGATGGCCGGTGGCTTGCGTCCGGGACGCACGCTCAAGGGCGTGATCCCCGGTGGTTCGTCGATGCCGGTGCTGCCGGGCGAGACGATGATGGGCCTGACCATGGACTACGACGCCCTGCAGAAGGCGGGTTCGGGCCTGGGTTCGGGCGCGGTGATCGTGATGGACGACAGCACCTGCATGGTGCGCGCCTGCCAGCGCATCTCGCGCTTCTACTGGCAGGAATCCTGCGGCCAGTGCACGCCCTGCCGCGAAGGCACGGGCTGGATGTACCGCATGGTGAGCCGCATGGTGGAAGGCAAGGCGACGATGGCCGACGTCGAGATGCTGCGCGCATCCGCGGGCCAGATCGAGGGCCACACCATCTGCGCCTTCGGCGAGGCCGCGGCCTGGCCGGTGCAGGGCTTCCTGCGCCACTTCTGGCACGAATTCGAACATTTCATCGAGCACGGCCGCTCGATCGTCGACGCCAACGCGGAGGTGGCGGCATGAGCGCGCAGCCGGTGAACCCGAACCTGCCGCCCGACCACGTCACTGTCTTCATCGACGGCGTCGAGATGGCCGCGCCCAAGGGCTCGATGATCATCCAGGCCGCCGACAAGGCCGGCATCCCGATCCCGCGCTTCTGCTACCACGACAAGCTCGCGATCGCGGCCAACTGCCGCATGTGCCTGGTCGAGGTGGAGAAGATGGGCAAGCCTGCGCCGGCTTGCGCCACGCCGGTGATGGATGGCATGCGCGTGTCCACGCGCAGCGACAAGGCGCTGAAGTCGCAGCGCAACGTGATGGAGTTCCTGCTGATCAACCACCCGCTCGACTGCCCGGTCTGCGACCAGGGCGGCGAGTGCGAGCTGCAGGACCTGTCGCTGGGCTACGGCCGTTCGGTCTCGCGCTTCGTCGAACGCAAGCGTTCCGTGGCCGACGAGGACCTGGGTCCGCTGGTCGCGACCGAAATGACGCGCTGCATCCACTGCACGCGCTGCGTCCGCGTCACCGCGGAAATCGCCGGCACTTACGAACTGGGCGGCATGCAGCGCGGCGAGAGCCTGCAGATCGGCACCTACGACGGCAAGCCGCTGACCACCGAGCTTTCGGGCAACGTGATCGACGTCTGCCCGGTGGGCGCGCTGACCAACAAGGTGTTCCGCTTCCGCGCACGCCCCTGGGAGCTGATCGCCAAGGAGTCGCTGGGCTACCACGACGCGCTTGGCAGCAACCTGTTCCTGCATTCCCGCCGCGGCGAAGTGATGCGCACCGTTCCGCGCGACAACGAAGCGGTCAACGAGTGCTGGCTGTCCGACCGCGACCGCTATTCGCACCAGGGCCTGTACGCCGACGACCGCGCGACGCGTCCGTTGCTGCGCGTGGCGAACAACGGTGACGAAGCCGACTGGCGCGAAGCGACCTGGGACGAGGCGCTTGCGCGTGCCGCGCAGATCCTGCGCGACAACGCCGCCGACGACCTCGGCATCCTGGTGCACCCGTCAACCTCGAACGAGGAGGGCGCGCTGGTCGCACGCCTGGCCGAGGGCCTGGGCACGGGCAACCTCGACCACCGCATCGCCCAGCACGACCTGTCCGACGGCGCCGTCGCCGACGTCTTCGGCATGCCGGTGGACGCCATCGAGCAGGCCGACGCCATCGTCATCGTCGGCAGCAACCTGCGCACCGAGCTGCCGCTGGTCAACCAGCGCGTGCGCAAGGCCTGGCGGGCCGGTGCCAAGGTGCACGTGGTCAACCCGGTCGACTTCGACTTCACCTTCGACATCACCCACAAGTCCATCGTGGCGCCGTCGCGGATCGCTGCTGCACTGGCGTCGTCCGAACTCGGGCAGGCGCTTGCGGGTTCCTCGCGTGCCGTGGTGATCGTGGGCGCGGTGGCCGAGTGCGGGATCCACGCCGCGGCCATCCGTGCTGCCGCCGGCGATTTCGCGCGCAGCAACAATGCCGCGCTGTGCCGCGTGCCGCAGGGTGCGAACGCGGTCGGGCTCGCGCGCCACGGCGTGCTGCCGACCTCGCGCGATGCCGGCGCCATGCTGGCCCAGCCGCGCGGCGGCTATGTGATCTACGGCATCGAGCCGGGGCTGGACTTCGCCGACCAGGCGAAGGCGATGCAGGCCCTGGGCGGCGCGCAAGTGGTGGCCTTCAGCCACTTCGCCTGCCAGTCCACGCGCCGCGTGGCCGATGTGATCCTGCCGATCGGACTGCTGCCCGAACTCGACGCGACACTGACCAACCTCGACGGTCGCGACCAGCGCACCGTGGCCGGCGGCAAGCTGCCGGGCGAGGCGCGCCAGGGTTGGAAGGCGCTGCGCGCGCTCGGCGGCCTGCTGGGTGTGCCGGGCTTCGACTTCACCGACTTCGCCGGCGCGCTTGCGCTGGTGTCGCCGCGCCAGGTCGAGGTCGCGCGCGGCGCGGCCCCGGCAGCGGCGGGCGAGGGCCTGGAGTTGGCGGTATCGCAGGCGATCTACCGTGTCGACGGCGTGACCCGCCGCGCCGCGGCGCTGCAGGCGCATCCGCTGACCGTGGGGGCGCGCATCACCCTCAACCCCGATGACGCATCGGCGGCGGGCCTGCGCGAGGGCGCCATGGCGCGCGTGGCCAACGGAACCGGCACCGCGACCCTGCAGGTGGCGACGAGCACGGGCGTGGCCCGCGGCGCGGCGCTGATCGAATCCGGCTACGGCGCCACGGCGGCGCTCGGCGCCGGCACGGTGCGGGTGGAGGCCGCATGAGCACGACGACGACCAACACCGCCACCGTGCTGCTCGGCTGGCTCGAACCCTTCCGCGCCTGGCTCGATTCGCTCGGCGCCATGGGCACCGTGATCTGGCTCGTGCTGCTGATCCTGTCGATCACCATGCCCGTGATCATCACGGTGGCCTTCTACGTGGTCTGGGAGCGCAAGCTCCTGGCCTGGATGCACGTGCGCCACGGCCCGATGTACGTCGGCTTCGGCATCCTCCAGGCCTTTGCCGACGTCTTCAAGCTGCTGTTCAAGGAAGTCATCCGGCCCAGCGCCGCGCACAAGGTGCTGTACATCCTCGCGCCGCTGATCACCCTGGCGCCTGCATTCGCCGCCTGGGCGGTGGTGCCCTTCGACACGCAACTGGTGCTGTCCAACGCCAATGCCGGCCTGCTGTACCTGCTGGCGATGGTGTCGATCGGCGTGTACGGCGTGATCCTGGCCGGCTGGGCATCGAACTCGAAGTACGCGTTCCTGGGCGCGATGCGCTCCGCGGCGCAGGTGGTGAGCTACGAGATTGCGATGGGCTTCGCCCTGGTGGGCGTGATGGTCGCCGCCGGCAGCCTCAACCTCAGCGAGATCGTGATGGCGCAGTCCGGCAACGCCGGCTTCCTCGAGTGGTTCTGGTTGCCGCTGCTGCCGCTGTTCATCGTCTACTTCGTGTCGGGCGTGGCCGAGACCAACCGCGCGCCCTTCGACGTGGTCGAAGGCGAGAGCGAGATCGTGGCCGGCCACATGGTCGAGTACTCGGGCGCGGTGTTCGCGCTGTTCTTCCTGGCCGAGTACGCCAACATGCTGCTGGTGAGCTTCCTCACCGCGACCTTCTTCATGGGTGGCTGGCTGTCGCCGGTCCCGGTGGCCTGGATCCCGGACATCCCGGTGCTCTCGGTGCTGCTGGGCGATGGCTGGTGGTGGCTGTTCCTGAAGGCCTTCTTCTTCGCCAGCTGCTTCATCTGGTTCCGCGCGTCGTTCCCGCGCTACCGCTACGACCAGATCATGCGGCTTGGCTGGAAGGTGTTCATCCCGCTGTCGATCGCGTGGATCGCGGTGACGGCGTTGATGGCGTACTTCGGCGTGTTCGAGGCAGGTGCGTGATGGACAAGTTCATTTCCCGGGCGCGCAGCCTGCTGCTGATCGAGATGTTCCGCGGCCTGGCGCTGACCTTCAGATACCTGTGGCGCCCGAAGTACACGATGATGTACCCGATGGAGAAGATCCCGCAGTCTCCGCGCTTCCGCGGGCTGCATGCGCTGCGCCGCTATCCGAACGGCGAAGAGCGCTGCATCGCGTGCAAGCTCTGCGAGGCGGTGTGCCCGGCGCTGGCGATCACCATCGATTCCGAGCAGCGCGAGGACAACACGCGGCGCACCACGCGCTACGAGATCGACCTGTTCAAGTGCATCTTCTGCGGCTTCTGCGAGGAGTCATGCCCGGTGGACTCGATCGTCGAGACCCACATCCACGAGTACCACTTCGAGAATCGCGGCGAGAACATCGTCACCAAGCCGCAGCTGCTCGCAATCGGTGACCGCCTCGAGGCGGAGATCGCCGAGCGCCGCGCCGCCGACGCCGCATACAGGTAAGCCATGGACTTCGTACAGCTCGCATTCTTCGCATTCGCAGGGGTCGCGGTCGCCGCGGCGATCGGCGTGATCGGCGCCCGCAACCCGGTGCACTCGGCGCTGTTCCTGGTGCTGACCTTCTTCACCGTGGCCTGTACCTGGATCATCGCCGGCGCCGAGTTCCTGGGCGTCGCCCTGGTCCTGGTCTACGTCGGCGCGGTGATGGTGCTGTTCCTGTTCGTTGTGATGATGCTCGACATCGACCTCGACCCTCTGAACGAGGGCTACGTCCGCTACCTGCCGGCCGGCCTGGTGGTGGCGGTGGTGATGCTGCTCGAGCTGCTGTCGCTGATCGGCATCATGGCCTTCGTCGAGACGCCGTTCGCGGCCAACGCCTTCGAGGCCGAGGGCGTGCCGAACACGGTGTGGATCGCGCGCCGGCTGTTCACCGACTTCCTGCTGCCCTTCGAGGTCGCGGCCGTGATCCTGACCGTGGCCGTGATCGCCGCCGTCACGCTGACGCTGCGCCGCCGCGAAGGCACCAAGCACCAGGTCCCGGGCGAGCAGGTGCGTACCCGCGCCGGCGACCGCCTGCGGATGGTCGACATGCCCAGCTCCGTGCACGTCGCCGACGACGCGCCGGCCGCCGATGCCGCCACCGACGGGGAGGAGAAGTAATGGAGTTCCTCGGACAGGGCCTGGCACTCGGGCACTACCTTGCGCTGGCTTCCGCGCTGTTCTGCATCAGCGTCGCGGGCATCTTCCTCAACCGCAAGAACGTGATCATCCTGCTGATGTGCATCGAGCTGATGCTGCTCTCGGTGAACATCAACTTCGTCGCGTTCTCGCGCGAATTCGGCGACGCCGCCGGTCAGGTCTTCGTGTTCTTCATCCTTACCGTGGCCGCGGCCGAGGCCGCGATCGGCCTCGCGATCCTGGTCACCCTGTTCCGCAACCGGCGCACGATCAACGTCGCCGAAATCGACACGCTGAAGGGCTGACGGAATGCCTGGCATGGAAATTGTCATCTCGAAGGCGGTGCTGATCGCGATCGTGCTCGCGCCGCTCCTTGGCGCGATCATCGCGGGTCTGTTCGGTCGCCAGGTCGGCCGCGTCGGTGCCCAGTCGGCCACGATCCTGGGCGTGGCCGTCAGCTGCGCGCTGTCGTGCTACGTGCTCTGGCAGCTGATGGGGCAGGGCGCGGCGCCGTTCAACGAAAACCTCTACACCTGGTTCCAGGTCGCCGGCTACGAGATCCACATCGGCTTCATGGTCGATCGGCTGACGGCGATGATGATGGTGGTGGTGACCTTCGTGTCGCTGCTGGTCCACATCTACACCATCGGCTACATGGCCGACGACCCGGGCTACCAGCGCTTCTTCAGCTACATCAGCCTGTTCACCTTCTCCATGCTGACGCTGGTGATGGCCAACAACTTCCTGCAGCTGTTCTTCGGCTGGGAAGCGGTGGGCGTGGTGTCGTACCTGCTGATCGGCTTCTGGTTCAAGCGCCCGACCGCGGTGTTCGCGAACCTCAAGGCCTTCCTGGTCAACCGCGTCGGTGACTTTGGCATGCTGCTGGGCATTGCCGGCGTCGCGTACTGGTTCGGCACGCTCGACTACGCCACCGTCTTCGCCAATGTCGGGCCGACGATCGGCGGCGGCCAGGTGGTCGAGATCATCCCCGGCTATGCCTGGTCGGTCGCGACCGTGATCTGCATCTGCCTGTTCGTCGGCGCCATGGGCAAGTCGGCACAGGTGCCGCTGCACGTGTGGCTGCCGGACTCGATGGAGGGCCCGACCCCGATCTCGGCCCTGATCCATGCCGCGACCATGGTCACCGCGGGCATCTTCATGGTGGCGCGCATGTCGCCGCTGTTCGAACTCAGCCAGACCGCGCTGCAGTTCATCCTCTTCATCGGCGCCACCACGGCCTTCTTCACCGGCCTGATCGGCATCGTGCAGAACGACATCAAGCGCGTGGTCGCGTATTCCACGCTGTCGCAGCTGGGTTACATGACCGTGGCGCTGGGCGTGTCGGCGTACTCCGCGGCCGTGTTCCACCTGATGACGCACGCCTTCTTCAAGGCGCTGCTGTTCCTCGGCGCGGGCTCGGTGATCATCGCCATGCACCACGAGCAGGACATGCGCCGCATGGGCGGCCTGCGCAAGTACATGCCCATCACCTTCATCACCATGGTGATCGGCACCCTGGCCCTGGTGGCGACGCCGTTCTTCAGCGGCTTCTACTCCAAGGACACCATCATCGAGGCCGCGAAGTTCGGGGCCGAAGGCATGGGCTGGGTCGGCACCTACGGTTACTGGGCGGTCCTGCTCGGCGCCTTCGTGACCTCGTTCTACAGCTTCCGCCTGCTGTACATGACCTTCTTCGGACGTGAGCGCTTCCGCGAGGAGGCGCACGGCGACCATGGCCATGACGACCATGCGCATGACGGCCACCACGGCGTGCACGAGCCGAAGGAGTCGCCCTGGGTGGTGACCCTGCCGCTGGTGCTGCTGGCGATCCCCTCGATCGCGATCGGCTTCTTCACCGCCGGTCCGATGCTGTTCGGCACCAGCTGGAGCGGCAGCGAACAGGTGATGCCGTTCTTCACCGGCGCCATCGACCTGCTGCCGGAGAACGACACCCTGGCGCGCGTAGCGTCCGAGCTGTGGCACGGACCGATGGCGTTCGCCCTGCACGGCTTCCTGACCCCGGCGTTCTGGCTGACGCTGGCCGGCTTCGTGCTCGCGACCGTCATGTACTGGTGGCGTCCTGAGCTCGCGACCAAGGCCCGCAGCGTGTTCGCGCTGCCGGTCAAGGTGCTGGAAAACAAGTACTGGGCCGACGATTTCTGGATCGGTGGCCTCGCGGGCGGCAGCCTGCAGCTGGGCAAGGCCTCCAACGCGATCGACAGCAAGCTGATCGACGGCGTGGTGGTCAACGGCAGCGCCGGCTTCATCGGCCTGGTGGCGCGCGTCGTGCGACGCCTGCAGACCGGACGCCTGTACGACTATGCATTCGCGATGATCGTCGGCCTGATCGTGCTCCTGGCCGTGCTCATCCACTACTGGACCTGACGGAAGACGATACGTGTCGAATTGGCCCCTCCTCAGCATCCTCATCTGGCTGCCGATCTTCGGTGGCGCGATGGTGCTCGCGCTCGGCAACCGCGCGGGCGCAGCGCGCTGGCTCGCGCTGGCGATCGCCCTGGCGACGCTTGCGATCAGCATTCCCCTGTTCACCGGTTACGACGCTTCGGGCGCCGTGGCCACGATGCAGTTCGTCGAGGCCCGGGAGTGGATTCCCGCTTACGACATCCAGTACCACCTGGGCGCGGACGGGATCTCGGTCGCGCTGATCCTGCTCACCACCCTGGTCACGGTGCTGGTGCTGATCGGCGCCTGGGCGGTGATCGACAAGCGCGTGAACCAGTACTTCGCCGCGATGCTGGTCCTCGAGGGCCTGATGATCGGCGTGTTCTCGGCCGTGGACGCGATGCTGTTCTACGTGTTCTTCGAGGGCATGCTGATCCCGATGTTCATCATCATCGGCGTCTGGGGCGGTCCGCGGCGCGTGTACGCGTCGGTGAAGTTCTTCCTGTACACCTTCCTCGGCTCGGTGTTCATGCTGGTCGGCCTGGTGTACCTGTACCTGAAGGCCGGCAGCTGGCAGCTGCCCGACCTGTACGCGCTTCCGCTCACGGCCACCGAGCAGATGTGGCTGTTCTTCGCCTTCCTGATCGCGTTCGCGGTCAAGGTGCCGATGTTCCCGGTGCACACCTGGTTGCCCGACGCCCACGTCGAGGCGCCCACCGGCGGCTCGGTGATCCTGGCGGCGATCATGCTGAAGATCGGCGGCTATGGCTTCCTGCGCTTCAGCCTGCCGATCACGCCCGACGCCGGGCACGAATGGGCCTGGCTGCTGATCGCGCTGTCGCTGATCGCAGTGGTCTACGTCGGACTCGTGGCGCTGGTCCAGCAGGACATGAAGAAGCTGATCGCGTATTCGTCGGTCTCGCACATGGGCTTCGTGACCCTGGGCATCTTCATCGCCTTCGCCCTGGTCCGCGACACCGGCAACCCGGAGGCCGCGCGCCTCGGCCTGCAGGGCGCGATGGTGCAGATGGTGTCGCACGGCTTCATCGCCGGCGCCATGTTCACCTGCGTCGGCGTGCTCTACGACCGCATGCACACGCGCATGATCCGCGACTACGGCGGCGTGGCGAACGTGATGCCGTGGTTCGCCGCGTTCTACGTGCTGTTCGCCTTCGCGAACTCCGGCCTGCCGGGCACCTCGGGCTTCGTGGGCGAGTTCATGGTCATCGTGGCCTCGTTCCAGCACCACCCGCTGATCGCCTTCGTCGCCGCCCTGACGCTCATCCTGGGCGCGGGCTACACGCTGTGGCTGGTCAAGCGCGTGATGTACGGCGAGGTCGGCAACGCCCACGTCGCCGCGATGAAAGACATCAATGGCCGCGAGGCCCTGGTGCTGGGCGTGTTCGCTGCAGGCGTGCTGCTCATCGGCCTCTGGCCGCGGCCCCTGACCGACCTGATGGAGCCGTCCATCGCGCAGCTGGCGGGCATGCTCGCCAACAGCAAGCTTTGAGGAACGTGACGCGATGATGCCTGGTGAATTGAACCTTCCCGTCCGGACGCTGGCCGACATCGCGCCGCTGGCGCCCGAGCTCGTGGTGGTGATCGGCGCGTTCGCGCTGCTGATGCTCGACCTGTTCATCGGCGAGCGCCGCCGCGTGGTCACGCACGGCCTGGCCGTGGCGGTGCTGCTCGGCGCCGCGCTGATGATCGTGCTCGGCGTGGGCGGGCACGGCATGGTGCTGGCCGACATGTTCGTCCGCGACACCGCGGCCGACGTCCTCAAGGTGGGCATCCTGGTGCTGACCGCGGTATCGCTGGGCTATGCCTGGCCGTTCATGCGCGAGCGCGACCTGTACAAGGGCGAGCTGCCGGTGCTGATGCTGTTCGCCACCGTCGGCATGATGCTGCTGGTGTCGGCGCCGAACATGGCCACGATCTACGTCGGCCTCGAGCTGCTGGCGCTCTGCCAGTACGCGCTGGTCGCCATCGACCGCGACAATCCGATCGGCTCCGAGGCGGCGATGAAGTACTTCGTGCTCGGCTCGCTGGCCTCGGGCCTGCTGCTGTTCGGTATGTCGCTGGTCTACGGCGCCACCGGCAGCCTCGACCTCGCCACGATCAGCACCGCGGCGGCCACCGTCGACGGCGGCACGCGCACGCTGCTGCTGACCGGCACGGTGTTCCTGGTCGTGGGCGTGTGCTTCAAGTTCGGCGCCGCGCCGTTCCACATGTGGCTGCCCGACGCCTACCACGGTGCCCCGACGCCGATGACGCTGTTCATCGGTTCCGCGCCCAAGCTGGCGGTGTTCGGCATGGCCTACCGCCTGCTGGAGTCCGGCGTCGGCCCGCTGCAGGACCAGTGGCAGGTGATGGTGGCGCTGCTGGCCGCGCTGTCGCTGGCGGTCGGCAACGTGTTCGCGATCGCGCAGACCAACCTCAAGCGCATGCTCGCCTATTCCACGGTGTCGCACGTGGGCTTCCTGCTGCTCGGCCTTGCCGGTGGCGGTCCGGAAGGCTACGCCGCGGCCATGTTCTACGCGATCAGCTACGCGATCATGGCGACCGCGGGCTTCGGCGCCATCGTGCTGCTGGCCAAGCGCGGCTTCGAGGCCGACCGCATCGAGGACTTCAAGGGCCTCAACGCACGCAGCCCGTGGATGGCGGCGATGGTGCTGGTGATCATGGCGTCCATGGCCGGCGTACCGCCTTTCCTCGGCTTCTGGGCGAAGATGGTGGTGCTGCGCGCGGCGATCGGCGGCGACATGATGTGGCTGGCCATCGTCGGCATCGTGTTCGCGGTGGTTGGCGCGTTCTACTACCTGCGCGTGATCAAGGTGATGTACTTCGACGAGCCGGAGGGCAGGGCGATCGAAGTCAGCGACAACGGACCACTGCGCACGCTGTTCGCGGTCAACGCGCTTGCCCTGCTGGTGCTCGGCATCGCGTGGAACCCGTTGATGGCCTGGTGCCAGGCGGCGTTCGCCTGATGATTGACGCAGGTCCTGATGCGGCGATGCCGTATCAGGCTTGCACGAAACCCGACGTTACGTCATAATCGTCGGCCTGGTGCGGGGTGGAGCAGTCTGGCAGCTCGTCGGGCTCATAACCCGAAGGTCGTAGGTTCAAATCCTACCCCCGCTACCACTACACAGCAGCGGCGCGTTCCTTCAACAGGACGCGCCGTTTGCCTTTTCAGACTTCGATCACCATCGAGCGGCGCCCGTCGCCGATGATCGCGTGCGGCACGAAGCGCGCGCTGTCGCGGGTGATCGGCGAGTCGTCCTCGCGGATGCCCATGCCGCAGGCCATGTCGCCCACGACCCAGCTGCCGATCAGCGGCCAGGCGCCATCGAGCGCGGGCAGGGCGTGCAGTGCCTGGCGGATCGCGGGACCTGCGTAAGGGCCCGGCTGATGCAGGCGCTGGCCGTCGGCGAAGTGCATCTCGATGTTCGCGCCCTCGCGCGAGAACAGCGGCTTGCGCACCCAGCCCGGCGGCAATGCGCTGCCATCGTCGAATTCCGCGGGCAGCAGGTTGGGGTGCCCGGGATGCCGTTCCCACAGCAGCGGCAGGGCGCCCTTGTTGCTGAGCAGCAGCTTCCACGGCGGCTCGAGCAGCTGCATGCCAGAGCCGGGCAGGGCCTGTGCGAACTCGTCGGCGAACAGGTCCTCGAGCGGATAGAGCTTGAACAGACTGGCGATCACCACGTCGTCGGCGGCGGTGAAGCGGCCGTCGGCTGACAGGCCGATGTCCTCGATCGACAGCGCCCCTGCCTCGATGCCCGCCTGCGCCGCGCAGTCGCGCAGGTAGTCGACGGTGCCCTGGTCTTCGGGGCTGTCGTGCGCGGCGGCGAAGTACAGCGGCTGCGTCATCCGCCCGCCGATTTCGACGAAGCGCGCAACCAGCGCCTCGTGGATGGCGTTGAACTGGTCGGCGCCGGGCGGCAGCACGCCGGCCTCGCGCTGGCGCTCCAGCCAGTCCCACTGGAAGAAGGCGGCCTCGAACAGCGAGGTCGGTGTGTCGTAGTTGAACTCGTAGAGCTTCGCGGGGCCGCGGCCGTCGTAGGCCAGGTCGATGCGGCCGTAGAGGTGCGGGTCGCGGCGGCGCCAGCTTTCGGCGACCTGGTCGCGCGCCGCATCCGGGATCGCCAGGCGCTCCATCAGCTCCTGGCTGCCGGCGGCTTCGCCGGCCAGCTCCATCGCCATCGCATGCAGCTCGGCGGTCGGCGTCTCGATGTCGTCTTCGACCTGGCGAAGGTCGAAGGCGTAGTAGGCGGTCTCGTCCCAGTAGGGCGCGCCGTCGATGGTATGGAAGGCGAAGCCGCAATCCTCGGCGCGACGGCGCCAGTCCGGGCGCGCCTCGATCGCGATGCGGCGCATCAGCCGCCGGCGCTGCGGCCGGCGCCCGCGCGGCCGAAGCCGCCGCGACGCACGGTCGGCGCGCGGTCGGGCTGCAGGCTGGTGCGGGCCAGAGCCGTGGCGCCGCCAGGGCCGGCCTGCGGTCGCAGCCAACCCGACTGGTTGGAAAGGAACGCGGGTGAAGCCGCGCGCGTGGCCCCGGCCGTGGCTGCCGCAGGGCCGGCGCCGGGTGCGGGTGCCATCGCGCCGGAGCGACCGCTCATCATCTGCGAGAGCACGAAGCCGGCCATCAGCGGGCCCACGAAGCTGCCGCCAGCCTGCTGGCGCGTGGCGCACTGGCCCTCGCCGAACTCGGCCTCGCACTCAGCCACGGAGGTGTAGCGCGGTGCGACCGCATCGGCCTGCGCCTGGGCGTGTTCGAAGGCCTGGCGGCACATCGACGGATCCATGGTTTCGGTGGCGCAGGCCTCGACCGAGGTGAACAGGCCTTCCGAGGTCTGCACCTCGGGCTGCTGCGCGCAGGCGACCAGCAGCAGGGGCGCGGAGCCCATGAGGACGAGGGCGGTCTTGCGGGAGCGTTTCATGCAGTGTTGCACCAACTGGCGTGGGACCGCCAAGGTTAACCGATGGCGCCCGCACGCCGCGTCAGTCGCCGCGCCGGCTTGCGGGAAGACGGGCCCGCGCCTATACTCCAGCGGCTCGGCGGAACATGCAGGACCACCGTTGTCGCCTCCCGGCGCCAGGTCCGGCCCCGCCGCAAGCTTTTCGCGGTCGACGGAAAGCCTCCAAGGAGGCTTTTTTCGGTTGCGGGAGTCGGGCTCGCGCGGTGCGCATCGAGGCGCGCCGGCACCGGATCCAGCAGTATCGGACAAGGGGCCCTCGGGCCCTTTTTCGTTTTTCGCCCCCGGCACGGCCGGCAATTTGGACAAGACAGGAGGACGCAACGTGGCCGACAAGTCGACCGACATCGCTGGGCTTCTGTCTCCGACGGTGGCGTCGCTGGGGCTGGAGCTGCTCGGCGTCGAATACCTGCCATCGCCCGGCGGCGCGCTGCTGCGCCTGTACATCGATCGTCCGGGCGCGGATGCGGCGGACGAAGCGCAGGGCGTGGGCATCGAGGACTGCGAGGCGGTAAGCCGCGAGGTCTCGGCCCAGCTCGACGTCGAGGACCCGATCACCGGCAATTACACCCTCGAGGTGTCGTCACCCGGCGTCGACCGCTTGCTGTTCACCCCGGCCCACTTCCAGCGCTTCCTTGGCGAGCAGGCCAAGGTGACCCTGAAGCTGCCGCAGGACGGCCGTCGCCGGCTGCAGGGCCGGATCAGCGCGGTCGAGGGCGAAACGATCACCTTCGAAGTCGACGCAAAGCCGTTCGCGGTGTCCGCCGACAACATCGACAAGGCGCGACTGGTGCCCGACTGGGTCGCCCTCGGCTACGGGCCCGCGAAGGACGCCTCCGGGCGCGACGCGCGCCCGGGCAAGGCCAAGGCCAAGCCGGACAGCAAGCAAAAAAACACCAACAACAAGCCGGCGGCGTCGAAGCCGTCCCGTGCGGAGTGATAGAGAAGATGAGCAAGGAACTGTTGCTGGTCGTCGATGCGGTCGCCAATGAAAAGGGCGTGCCGGAGTCGGTGATCCTCGAAGCCCTCGAGGCGGCCCTGGCCACCGCGGCCAAGAAGCGCTACCTCGAGCAGGACGTGCTGACGCGCGTGGTGATCGACCCCACCGATGGCACCTACGACACCTTCCGCCGCTGGGAGGTCGTGGCCGACGACGTGGTGATGGAGTCGCCCGACCGCCAGATCCGCATGATGGACGCGGTCGACGAGGCCGAGGGCGTCGAGATCGGCGACTACATCGAGGAGCAGATCGAGAACGTCGACTTCGGCCGCATCGCGGCCCAGGCGGCGAAGCAGGTGATCGTCCAGCGCGTGCGCGAGGCCGAGCGCCAGCAGGTCGTGGATGCCTGGAAGGATCGCGTGGGCGAGCTGGTCACCGGCGTGGTCAAGCGCGTCGAACGCGGCAACGTGTTCGTCGACCTCGGCGGCAACGCCGAAGCCTTCATCCCCAAGGACAAGGCCATCCCGCGCGACGTCGTTCGCGCCGGCGACCGCATCCGCGGCTACCTGTACGACGTGCGCACCGAGCCGCGCGGCCCGCAGCTGTTCATCAGCCGCGCTGCGCCTGAATTCATGATGGAGCTGTTCAAGCTCGAAGTGCCGGAAGTCGGCCAGGGCCTGGTGGAAATCAAGGCCTGTGCCCGTGACCCGGGCGACCGCGCCAAGATCGCCGTGGTCGCCTACGACACCCGCACCGATCCGATCGGCGCCTGCATCGGCATGCGCGGTTCGCGCGTGCAGGCGGTCTCGAACGAACTCAACGGCGAGCGCGTCGACATCGTGCTGTGGTCGGACAACCCGGCGCAGTTCGTGATCAACGCCATGGCGCCGGCCGAAGTGCAGTCGATCGTCGTCGACGAGGACAAGCACTCGATGGACCTCGCGGTGGCCGAAGACCGCTTGGCGCAGGCGATCGGCAAGGGCGGGCAGAACGTCCGCCTCGCCAGCCGCCTGTCGGGCTGGCAGCTCAACGTGATGACCCAGGACCAGGTCGCCGCGAAGTCGGAGGCCGAGCAGGCCACGGCGCGCGCGCTGTTCCAGGAGAAGCTCGAGGTCGACGAGGAAATCGCCGGCATCCTGGTGGCCGAAGGCTTCAGCACGGTCGAGGAAATCGCCTACGTGCCGGTCGGCGAGCTGCTGGCGGTGGAGGGCTTCGACGAGGACATCGTCGAGGAACTGCGCGCCCGCGCCCGCGACGCCCTGCTCAACGATGCGCTGGCGGTCGAGGAGGAGCTCGGCGACAACGTGCCCGCCGACGACCTCGTCGCGCTCGAAGGCATGGACGACGAAATCGCGTTCGCGCTTGCCACGCACGGTATATGCACCGCCGAGGACCTGTCCGACCTGGCCGTCGACGAGGTGCTTGAATTCGGCATCGAGGGTCTCGACCAGGAGCGCGCCGCCGCGCTGGTGCTGGCCGCGCGCGCGGGCGAGATCGCGCGCCTGGAAAGCGAAGGCTGACAGGCCGGGGCCATCACGGCCCCCGAGCATGGCAAGCACCCAGAATTGATCCATCCACAGCGCGGCAAGTGCCGACGCCAAAGGAACCGGAATCCGAATGTCGCAGCAAACCACCATCCGCAAGCTGGCCGAACTGGTGAACACACCGGTCGAAAAGTTGCTTGAACAGCTGTCCGAAGCGGGCATGCCGTTCAGCGATCCCGACCAGGCCGTGACCAGCACCGAGAAGATGAAGCTCCTGGGCTTCCTGCGTCGCACCCACGGGCGCGCCGAGCAGGGCGCCATGGATCCCGTCGCGCCCAAGAAGATCACCCTCCAGCGCAAGAGCACGCTGACCGTGGGCGGCGGCCGCAACAAGCCGACCGTCGACGTGGTCGTGCGCAAGAAGGTCACCCTGGTCAAGCCGGAGGCCGGCGCCGGTGCGCCCGCCGGTGCGGGCGGGGTGGACGACGAGCGCGCCGAGATCCTGCGCAAGCTCGAGGAGTCGCGCCAGCGCAACCTCGACGAGCAGCAGCGCCTGGCCGAGGCCGACCGCCGCCGCGTGGAAGAAGCCGAGGAAGCCAAGCAGCGCGAGGCGGCGGCGGAAGCCGAACGCGTCCGCGTCGAGACCGAGGCCGCGGCTTCGGTCGCGAGCACGGAAGAGGCGCCGCGCAAGGCCCACGGCCACGGCCATCCGAAGCCGCCTCCGGCACGCGACGATCGCACTGCCGCCAAGGGCAAGCATCGCGGCTCGCACGCGATGGTCGCTGGCGTGGAGGACGACGAGGGCGCCGCGGCCCGCTTTGCAGGCCAGCTGCACCTGTCGCCGGCCGATCGTGCGCGCCGCAGCACTGCGCGCCCCAGGCGTCCGCAGCGCGGACAGCAGCGCGACCAGTCCCGTACCGGTACCGGCTTCACCCGGCCGACGGCGCCCGTGGTGCGCGAGGTCGAGATCGGCGAGGCGATCACCGTCGCCGACCTGGCACAGCGGCTCGCCATGAAGGGCGGCGACGTGGTCAAGGCGCTGTTCAAGATGGGCGTGATGGCCACCATCACCCAGTCCATCGACCACGACACCGCGGTGCTGATCACGGAAGAACTCGGCCACACGGCCGTGCGCGCCGACGCCGATGACGCCGAGAGCGAGCTGCTCGCCCACGTCGAGGAAATGACGGGCGACCAGGCCGCCCGCCCGCCGGTCGTGACCATCATGGGCCACGTCGACCACGGCAAGACCTCGCTGCTCGACTACATCCGCCGCACCCGCATCGCCACCGGCGAAGCCGGCGGCATCACCCAGCACATCGGCGCCTATCACGTCGAGACGCCCAACGGCGTGGTCAGCTTCCTCGACACGCCCGGCCACGCCGCCTTCAGTTCGATGCGCGCGCGCGGCGCGAAGATCACCGACATCGTGATCCTGGTGGTCGCGGCCGACGACGGCGTCATGCCGCAGACGATCGAGGCGATCCAGCATGCGAAGTCGGCCCGGGTGCCGCTGATCGTCGCGATCAACAAGATCGACAAGTCCGAAGCCGATCCTTCGCGGATCAAGAACGAACTGCTCGCCCACGACGTGGTGTCCGAGGAGTTCGGCGGCGACACGCAGATGGTGGAGCTTTCCGCCAAGACCGGCGACGGCATCGACGACCTGCTCGACGCGATCAACCTGCAGGCCGAGGTGCTGGAGCTCAGGGCGATTCCCGAAGGCCGTGCCAGCGGCACCGTCATCGAATCCTCGCTCGACAAGGGCCGCGGTCCGGTGGCCACGGTGCTGGTGCAGCAGGGACAGCTCAACAAGGGCGACTTCGTGGTCTGCGGCGTGGAGTTCGGTCGCGTGCGCGCGCTGTTCGACGAGACCGGCAGCCAGGTGCCCTCGGCGGGTCCGTCGATCCCGGTGCAGGTGCTCGGCCTGTCGGGCGTGCCCGACGCTGGCGACGACTTCGTGGTCGTCGACGACGAGCGCCTGGCCCGTGAAGTCGCGCAGCAGCGCGAGACCAAGCGCCGCGAAACGCGCCTGGTGCAGGCCGCGGGCAACCGCATGGAAGACATCATGGCGCAGATGGGCGGCGGCCAGCAGCTCGAGCTGCCGCTGGTGATCAAGGCCGACGTGCAGGGTTCGGTGGAGGCGCTGCGCCAGGCCTTGACCGCGCTGTCCAACGACGAGATCCGGATCAACATCATCCGCTCCGGCGTCGGCGGCATCACCGAGTCCGACGCCAGTTCGGCGGCGACGTCCAAGGCCACGATCATCGGCTTCAACGTCCGTGCCGACGCGTCCGCGCGCAAGGTGGTCGACACCCACGGCCTGGACCTGCGCTACTTCTCGATCATCTATGACGTGATCGACCAGGTGAAGCAGGTGGCGTCGGGCATCCTGGGCGTCGAAATCCGCGAGGAGATCATCGGTACCGCCGAAGTGCGCGATGTGTTCCGCAGCTCGAAGTTCGGCGCGGTGGCAGGCTGCATGGTGGTCGAGGGCGTGGTCAGGCGGAACAAGCCGATCCGCGTGCTGCGCGACGATACCGTGATCTTCGAGGGCGAGCTGGAATCGCTGCGCCGCTTCAAGGAGAACGTCGACGAGGTGCGTACCAACACCGAGTGCGGCATCGGCGTGAAGGCGTACAACGACATCAAGCCCGGCGACAAGATCGAGTGCTTCGAGCGCGTCGAAGTGCAGCGCACGCTCTGATGGCGCAGAAGTCCTTCCATCGCACCGACCGCGTGTCCGCCCAGCTCCGGAGGGAGCTGGGCACCCTGGTGCGCGACGCGGTGGCGGAGCACGGCCTGCCGTCGGTGAGCGTGTCCGACGTCGAGGTCACCCGCGACATGGCGCATGCCAAGGTGTTCGTGACCGCGCTGGAGGCCGAGCGCGCCACGGAGGCGATCAAGGGCCTCAAGGCGGTGGCGCCGGAAGTGCGCTACCGGCTCGCGCGCGCGGTGAAGATGCGGCATGTGCCCGAGCTGCACTTCCACTACGACGATTCCGTCGATCGCGGCGAGCGCATCGACAACCTGCTGCGTGACCTGCCCGACGTTCCCGACGCGTCCGAAGACGATCAGTAGGGCGTCACGGTGTGACCGTGACCCGCACCGCGGGCTGGCCACTTACAATGCTTCGATGAAGTCGCGCCCCCGAACCACGTTCCGCAAGCTCGACGGCATCCTGCTGCTCGACAAGCCACGCGGGCCGAGTTCGAACCAGGCGCTGCAGCGCGCTCGGCATCTGTTCCGCGCTGCCAAGGGCGGCCATACCGGCAGCCTCGATCCCCTGGCGACCGGGTTGCTGCCGCTGTGCTTCGGCGAGGCGACGAAGATCGCCGGTGGACTGCTGGGCGCGCGCAAGGCCTACGACGCGGTCGCGCGCCTGGGCCAGGTGACCGACACCGACGATGCCGACGGCCAGCTGCTGCGTGAGCGGCCAGTGCCAGCGCTGGACATCGCCACCATCGACGCGGCGCTGGCGCGGCTGACCGGCCGCATCATGCAGCGCCCGCCCATCTATTCGGCGCTCAAGCGCGGCGGCGAGCCGCTGTACGCGAAGGCGCGACGGGGCGAAGACGTCGAGGTCGAACCCCGCGAGGTCGACGTCCACGCATTCAGCTTGCTCTCGGCCGCCGACCTGATCGATGCCGTCCAGGGCGCGGCGCCCGGGAACATCCTCCGGCTGCGCGTGGAATGCGGCTCGGGCACCTACGTGCGCAGCCTGGTCCGCGACCTGGGCGAGGCGCTGGGCTGCGGCGCACACGTGGCTGAATTGCGCCGGCTGTGGGTCGACCCGTTCAGGAATCCGCGGATGTGGACCTTCCCCGAGCTCGAGGCCCTGGCCGAGCGCGGCGAGCGCAGCCTCGAAGCCTGCCTGCTGCCCCTGGAGGCGGGCATGGACGCCTGGCCGCGGGTCGAGGTGGATGCCACGGGCGCGGCGCGCCTCGCGTACGGCCAAGGCGCCGAAGGCGTGTTCGCGGGTGCCGGCGAGGTCGCCGTGTTCGGCCCCGATGGCCGCGTGCTCGGCCTGGGGACCACGGACGGCGAGGGCGGACTGCGTCCGCGCCGCATGTTCGCCTGGGCCTGCGCCCAGCCCGGCACCGCCCAGGAAGCGCCCGCGGTCTGAGGCCGCGCCTTGTCCGGCAACCCTCCGCGCGTTACAATTCTGCGGCTTTTTCCGAGCAATCCGTGCGCCCGTACCTGGCGCTCCCATAGCAAGCGGCGGTTCTCGTGGTGCGCATCCATGCCAGGCCGGCATGAGCGCGTTCCTGCGGTCCACGCATCACCTGAAAGGCAACATCCAATGTCCATCGACACCGGCAAGATCATCGAAGACAACAAGCGCGGCGACAACGACACCGGCTCCACCGAGGTCCAGGTCGCCCTGCTCACCGCGCGCATCGTGCAGCTCACCGACCACTTCAAGGTCCACAAGCAGGACCACCACAGCCGCCGCGGCCTGCTGAAGATGGTCAACCAGCGCCGCAGCCTGCTGGACTACCTGCACCGCAAGGATGCCGCGCGCTACAGGGCGCTGATCGAGAAGCTCGGCCTGCGTCGCTGATATGTCTCCCGCCGCGGCGCAGAAATGCGCCGCGGTTTCATTTCGGCGCGTCGCAGGCGCGCCACCCGGCAAGGGGCATGGGTCCCGGTCGGTTCATCGCAAGACGCACCAAGGAATTCCAGACGTGGCAAAAGTTACCAAGAGCTTCCAGTACGGCAATCGCACCGTCACCATCGAGACCGGCGAGATCGCACGCCAGGCAGGCGGCGCGGTCATGGTCTCCTGCGACGGCACCGTGCTGCTCGTTTCCGCGGTCGCCAACAAGACCGCCCGCGAGGGCCAGGACTTCTTCCCGCTGACCGTCGACTACCAGGAGAAGTTCTACGCCGGTGGCCGCATCCCGGGTGGCTTCTTCAAGCGCGAGGGCCGCCAGACCGAGAAGGAAACGCTGATCTCGCGCCTGATCGATCGCCCGATTCGCCCGCTGTTCCCCGACGGCTTCCGCAACGAAGTGCAGATCATCGCCACCGTGATGTCGATGAACCCCGAGATCGACGGCGACATCCTCGCCCTGATCGGTGCCTCCGCCGCGCTGTCGCTGTCGGGCGCGCCGTTCGACGGCCCGATCGGCGCCGCCAAGGTCGGCTACAAGGATGGGCAGTACCTGCTCAACCCGACGGTCACCGAACTGAAGGATTCCGACCTCGAGCTCGTCGTCGCCGGTACCGCCGCCGCGGTGCTGATGGTCGAGTCCGAAGCCAAGGAACTGTCTGAAGACGTGATGCTGGGCGCCGTGATGTTCGGCCACCAGCAGATGCAGGTCGCGATCGAGACCATCAACGCCCTGGTCGCCGAGGCCGGCAGGCCGAAGTGGAGCTGGAGCGCCCCCGCTGCCGACGAAGGCATCGTCAACGCCATCCGCACCGCGATCGGCGACCAGCTCG
This sequence comes from Luteimonas sp. A534, assembly GCF_054072805.1. NCBI lineage: Bacteria > Pseudomonadati > Pseudomonadota > Gammaproteobacteria > Lysobacterales > Lysobacteraceae > Luteimonas > Luteimonas sp. A534. The sequence continues at coordinate 883,145 of NZ_JBSVRR010000001.1, read as the reverse complement.
CCTCCGCGTTCCAGGTGCGCGACAAGCTCGAGCGCAAGGACGCGATCTCCACCGTCAAGAAGGCGATCCTGAACGCGCTGGCCCCGGAAGCAGAAGCCAAGGCATGGACCTCGGGCGACCTGTCGAAGGAGTTCAGCGAGCAGGAGTACCAGACCATGCGCAACTCGGTCCTCAAGACCAAGGTCCGCATCGATGGCCGCGCGCTCGACACCGTGCGTCCGATCGCCAGCCGCGTCGGCATCCTGCCGCGCGTGCACGGCTCGTCGCTGTTCACCCGTGGCGAGACCCAGGCGATCGTTGCCGTCACGCTGGGCACCGCCCGCGACGGCCAGATCATCGACGCCGTGTCCGGCGAGTACAAGGAACACTTCCTGTTCCATTACAACTTCCCCCCCTACTCGGTGGGTGAAGCCGGCCGCATGATGGGCCCGAAGCGTCGCGAGATCGGCCACGGCCGCCTTGCCAAGCGCGGCGTGCTCGCCGTGATGCCGACGATGGAAGAGTTCCCGTACACCATCCGCGTCGTGTCGGAGATCACCGAGTCGAACGGTTCCTCGTCGATGGCGTCGGTCTGCGGTTCGTCGCTGGCGCTGATGGACGCGGGCGTGCCGATCAAGGCGCCGGTCGCGGGTATCGCGATGGGCCTGGTGAAGGAAGGCGACGACTATGTCGTGCTGTCCGACATCCTCGGTGACGAGGACCACCTCGGCGACATGGACTTCAAGGTGGCCGGCACCACCAACGGCATCTCGGCGCTGCAGATGGACATCAAGATCCAGGGCATCACCGAAGAGATCATGAAGGTCGCGCTGGCCCAGGCCCAGCAGGGCCGCCTCCACATCCTCAAGGAAATGGAAGCCGCGCTGACCGCGCCGCGTTCGGAGCTGAGCGAGTTCGCGCCGCGCCTGATCACCATCAAGATCCACCCCGACAAGATCCGCGAAGTGATCGGCAAGGGCGGTTCGGTCATCCAGGCGATCACCAAGGAAACCGGCACCCAGATCGACATCCAGGACGACGGCACGATCACGATCGCCTCGGTCGACGCCGCCGCCGGCCGCGCCGCCAAGGAGCGCATCGAGCAGATCACCTCCGACGTCGAGCCGGGCCGGATCTACGAGGGCAAGGTCGTCAAGCTGATGGACTTCGGTGCGTTCGTCACCATCTCCCCCGGCAAGGATGGCCTGGTCCACGTGTCGCAGATCTCCAACGAGCGCGTCGAGAAGGTCGGCGACGTGCTCAAGGAAGGCGACATGGTCAAGGTCAAGGTGCTGGAAGTCGACAAGCAGGGCCGCATCCGCCTGTCGATGAAGGCCGTAGAGGAAGGCGAGGGCGTGGTCGGCGAATAAGCCGCGCAGGTTCATCGCTGGAACAGGAAAAGCGGGCTTCGGCCCGCTTTTTCGTTGTTCCCGGGATGCCGCGCATGAAGCGCGTGCGCTATTCCTCGCCGGGCTCGGGTTCCCGTTCGATGCTCTGCGCCTCCCGGAGCTCCTGCTTGTCGTTTGCCAGCCCTCGCGTGTCCAGGGGCCGGATAGACTGGATGCGGCAAGGGGGCTGGAATCCGCCACCACCGGGCCTGATCACGTGCACGCTGTCAAACGTGGCCGAGACACGCCTTGTCATTCCGCTGGGCATGTTCCTTCTGGCATTGCTGAGGCTGATCGAATGGGCGGAGCTCAGGCCCGTGCAGCGCATCCCCAGTTCCAGCAGGAAGGCCTGATTGTTCCTGGTCCACACTGCCAGGGCCTCATCACCCAGTGCAGTCCACCTCACGTTATTGGTGTGCTGGAAACCCGAAACGGGTTCGCCCGCGTTGGCGCGGTACAGCGCCAGCCGATCGGGCGTGGATAGTCCCCCGGTGTGCGTGCAGGCGGTGACCGTCATTGCGGCAAGCAGCGTTATGAGCAGCTTCTTCATGGCGAGGCCCCTTGATCGAGGTGATGCTGGCAACAGTCAGGGAAGGTCCGGACACGTCGTCAAACCGGCTGACGCGCGGCCATGCGGTTTCGCCACATGGCCGCACGCGAACGAGGTCCCTGCAGCTCTCACAGATGTTGTGGAGACGGGCGGGTCGCACCGTGGACCACTGCACGCAGGAGGGTCAGGACCAGACCACCGGTGACCATGCCGAGCACGTAAACGAGAAAGATCAAGATGGCAGTCGGCATGGTGATGCTGACCGAGAACAGTGACACGGTCACCGCGCTGAGATTCTGGATCTTGAAGAGAATCACCAATGCCGTGATGCCCACGGCCAGCGCGATATAGAAGATTCTTCTCATTCTCATACTGCGTTCACTCCCCGGTGCGGTGGGCAGGCTTGATGTGAATCAACGTGATGCGAGACCACGCCAACACGCGTAATCAGTCATCGCACACCGCGCGGACCCGCACCACGGCCCGATCGAACGCATCACCACGCGCACTCTCCAGGTCACGCCGTGCCGCCAGGCACTGGTCGGCTTCACGGCGATGGTCGCCGAACGCAGCCGCTGTGGGCGTCTCGCAGAACACGCTGCCGACGCGGCGGATATTGTTGAAGTCGCCACGTTCCACGGACACGCAGTCGTTGACGCGGATATCGCCCTGGTCGGACAGGACGCGCACGTCACCGCCACCGACCAGCCTGACGGTGAAGAAATTACCGGGCCTGGACGAGTTGCCGCTGTTGCCGATGGCGTGGCCTACACCTGCACCAGCGGCGGTGCGCGCTGCGCGGTTGGCGCCCCGCTGCCCCCTGCCGCTGGACATGCCGATCATTCCACCGACGATCGCGCCGGTATTGCTGCTGGATCTGGAATTGGCGGGTGCCGGCTGGACCGCGGTGACCCGGCCATAGTCAATGGAACTCACCTGGGATCTTGCCAGGGCAGGCATGCCGAGCAGTCCCGCCAGTCCGATCACGATGGCTGTTTTAACGAGCGACTTGTTCATGGCTATTTCCTGTGCTTTGGCGAAAGGAAACCGCAACTACGGCCAGAGCATACTGCGCAAGTGGTGTCAACGGTAGTCTTTCAAGCGGGACAGCCTGTAGTCATGAAGCATTAAGGAAAAGACACATCATTCTCACGCAGACCTCACGCTGCATTTACACGGGAGGTGAAACTTTCGGGCCGTGCAGTCAAGGGGCCCGGGCTGCACGGGGTCAATAGCAATAGTAATGGTGCAGCAGGTTCGCATAAGCCCTGGAGGCTTTTGACGGACTGGCTAGTGATGAAGCCGCGCAATGCGGTCGCTTCTTTTAGAAACCCCCCCGTGTTCTGAAGAAGGAGTCACCATGAGTACTTCCGACACGCAGAAGTTGCCGCTGACAACCCTGACCGCAATGGTGGTCGGCGGCATGGTGGGCGCGGGGGTGTTCTCCATCCCGCGCAACTTCGCGATGGCGACCGGTGTCATCGGGGCGCTCATCGCCTGGACCATTGCCGGCCTGGGCATGCTGATGCTGGCCTTCGTGTTCCAGACCCTGGCCAACCGCAAGCCGGACCTTGACGCCGGTGTCTATGCCTACGCCCGCGCCGGGTTCGGATCGTACCTGGGTTTCGCTGCGGCGTTCGGCTACTGGGCCAGCGCCTGCGTCGGCAACGTCTCGTACTGGGTACTCATCAAGTCGACGTTCGGTGCGGTGTTCCCGATCTTCGGCGACGGCAACACCGTCAGCGCGGTAGCGGTCTCGTCGGTCGGCATCTGGGCCTTCCATTTGCTGGTACTGCGCGGCACCAAGGAAGCGGCGGCGATCAACAAGATCGTGACCGTCGCCAAGATCATACCGCTGCTGTTGTTCCTGGTGCTGGTGATCTTCACCTTCAAGCCCGACGTGTTCGCGGCCAATCTTTGGGGCGGGGGCGGCCTGTATCAGGAGTATCTGCACGCGCACAATGACCTCATCCCCAGCGCAGCGGCCGCCCAAGCGCGCGACTACGGCAGCCTGTTCGAGCAGGTCAAGGCGACGATGCTGGTGACGGTGTTCGTGTTCCTGGGCATCGAGGGCGCGAGCAACTACTCACGCTTCGCCGAGAAGCGCTCGGACGTGGGCAAGGCCACCGTGATCGGATTCCTCGGCGTACTGGCCTTGTTTGCGTCGGTGTCGATCCTGGCTTTCGGCATCCTGCCGCGCGCGGAAATCCAGGCGCTCAGCCAGCCCTCGGTGGGTGGCGTGCTGGCGGCGGCGGTCGGCCCCTGGGGCGCGACCTTCATCGGCATCGGCGTGGTGATATCGGTGCTCGGCGCCTACCTGGCCTGGACGCTGATGGCCGCCGAGGTGCTGTCGATCGCCGCGAAGAAGGGCGACATGCCGGCCTTCCTGGCCAAGGAGAACGCGGCCCAGGTGCCGACCAATGCGCTGTTGATGACCACCATGCTGGTGCAACTGGTGCTTCTCGCGACGCTGTTCTCGGCCGATGCCTTCACCTTCGCGCTGTCGCTGTGCAGCCACCTCGCGCTGCTGCCGTACCTGCTGTCGGCCGCGTACCTGCTCAAGCTGGTCCTGTCCCGCGAGACCTATGCCCCGACCGATGCCGAACTCCGCAAGGACTTGCTGGTCGCGGTCTTCGCCACTGTCTATTCGGTCTTCCTGGTCTATGCGGGCGGAATGAAGTTCCTGGTGCTGTCGTTCCTGATCTACGCGCCGGGCACGTTGCTGTACCTCAAGACCCGGCGCGAGCAGGGCAAGCAGTTCTTCACCACGGCCGAATGGATCGTTCTGGCCGTCTTCGTGCTTGGCGCGGTGTATGCACTGCGCGGGCTGATCACAGGCAGCATCACCATCTGACTGGAGTAGTGAGACATGACTGAGTCCAAGGGTAAAGACACCGCATTTGGAGTCCACTCCGAAGTCGGTCAACTGCGCAAGGTAATGGTGTGCACACCGGGTCGGGCGCATGCGCGCCTCACGCCCAGCAACTGCGACCAGCTGCTGTTCGACGACGTGATGTGGGTGGAGAACGCCAAGCGCGACCACTTCGACTTCATCACCAAAATGCGCGACCGCGGCGTCGACGTTGTGGAGATGCACAACCTGCTGGCCGGGACGGTGGCGGTGCCCGAGGGCAAGAAGTGGATCCTCGACAACCAGGTGGTGCCGAACCAGGTGGGCCTGGGCCTGGTCGATGAAATCCGCGGCTACCTGGAGGGGCTCGATGACCGTGCCCTCGCGGAAACGCTGATCGGCGGCCTGTCCACCGAGGAGTTTCCGGAAGCGATCGGTGGTGAGCAGCTGGCGCTCATAAAAGATGCCGCAGGCGTCACCGAGTACCTGTTGCCGCCGTTGCCGAACACGCTGTACACGCGCGACACGACCTGCTGGATCTACGGCGGCGTGACCCTCAACCCCTTGTACTGGCCGGCACGCCACGAGGAAACCATCCTCACCACGGCGATCTACAAGTTCCATCCGGACTTCGCCGGCAAGGTCAATGTCTGGTGGGGCGACCCGACCCAGGACCACGGCATGGCGACCGTCGAGGGCGGCGACGTGATGCCGATCGGCAAGGGCAATGTGCTGATCGGCATGAGCGAACGCAGCTCGCGCCAGGGCATCAGCCAGCTCGCGGCGGCGCTGTTCAAGAACAAGGCGGCCGAGCGCGTCATCGTCGCCGCGATGCCGAAGCTGCGCGCCGCGATGCACCTGGACACGGTGTTCACGTTCGCCGACCGTGACTGCGTGCTGCTGCACCCCGACATCATGAACCACGTCGAGACCTACTCCTACCGCCCGGCCAACAACTCGTCCGGCGTCGAACTGCACAAGGACAAGGGCCTGTTCACCGACGTGGTCGCGCAGGCGCTCGGACTGAAGAAGTTGCGCGTGGTCGAGACCGGTGGCACGGCGTACATGCGCGAGCGCACGCAGTGGGACAGCGGCGCCAATCTCGTCTGTGCCTCGCCGGGCGTGGTGTTCGCCTATGACCGCAACACGTACACCAACACGTTGCTGCGCAAGCAGGGGATCGAGGTGGTCACCATCGTCGGTTCGGAACTCGGCCGCGGTCGTGGCGGCGGCCACTGCATGACGTGTCCGATCATCCGCGACGCGGTGGACTTCTGAGCGAACTGCGCTGACGCGTCTTCGCGCCGCGCGGTACTTCGAGCGGGGAATGCCAGGATGGAACCGGGAGGCGAAGTGAAGAAAGGCGGCTTCAAGTTCCCCGGAGCAGTGACGACGCTGGCCATCGTCACGCTGCTGGTCTGGGTCGCTGTGCTCTTCATCCCGGCGGGGGTGTACCAGCACGCGGCCGACGGCTCGCCGATTCCCGGCACCTACCAGCAGATCCCTTCGACGCTGAGCTTCGGCGAGAAGGTCAACCAGCTGGTGCTTTCGCCGGTCAACGGCGTGTACGGCCTGCGCAGCCCTGCTTCAAACCAGGTAGACACCGAGATCGTCGGCCGTATCTTCGGGCAGATCGGCATCATCATCTTCATCATGGCGATCGGCGCGTTCATATCGGTGAGCTTCGCCACGCGCAGCATCGAAGTTGCCGTCGCATCGCTCGCCAACCGCCTGCGGGACAAGGGCTGGCTGCTGATCAGCACGGTGATGGTCTTGTTCTCGCTGCTCGGCTCGACGATGGGCTTCTCGGTCGAGACGCTCGGGTTCTACGCCCTCTTCCTGCCGCTGATGGCGGCGCTGGGCTATGACCGGCTGGTGACCTCGGCGATGATCATCCTCGGCGCGCTGGTCGGTGTGATGGCTTCCACCGTGAACCCGTTTTCGATTGGCGTCGCCGCCGGCGAGGCGGGTACTTCCATTGGCGATGGCATCGCGCTGCGTGTCTTGCTCTGGGTCGTGCTGACGGCGATGGCGGTCGGCTGGGTGCTGCGGTATGCCGCGAAGGTGCGCAGCGACCGAAGTGCCTCGCTGGTTGGCTTCGATGCCGAGACCGGCGTCGATCCCGCCGCCGCCGAAACCGCCATCCATGAAAAGCTGACCGGCACGCAAAAGTGGGTGCTGGTGATCACGATTGCGGCTTTCGGCCTGATGATCGTTTCGGTCATTCCCTGGTCGAGCGTGCTCGGCGGGCGCGCCGGCCCGGCCGAAGACCTGCTGTTGCACGAAGTAGCGAACGCAGAGCCGTACTGGTTCGAGTTGAACTGGTGGTTCCCACAACTGGCGATGCTCTTCGTCTTCGCGTCTGTCCTGGTGGGCTTCGTTGCGAAAATGGGCGAAGCGGAGACGGTGCGGCTGATCACGGCCGGGGCATCGGACATGTTGGGGCCGGCGATGGTGATGCTGCTCGCAGGTGCCGTGTCGGCGATCATGAACAACACGCAGACGATTGACACCATCCTTTTTTCGATGGAGCGCCTGGTCAGTGGCTCGTCGGCGGCGTTCTTCACGTTCCTGACCATCGTCGTCAACATTCCGATCGCGGTGCTGATCCCGTCCAGCTCCGGGCACGGCGCACTGGCGATGCCGCTGCTCGCGCCGATGGCCGATTTCGCGGGCGTCAGCCGCGCGACCACCATCACGGCGTGGAGCATGGCCCATGGCCTGGCACTGATGGTGGCGCCAACCAGCGTCGTGCTCGTCGGCGGGCTGGCGATCGCCAAGGTCGGTTACGAGAAGTACGTGCGTTTTGTCTGGCCGCTGCTGCTGGGAATGCTGCTTGTTTCGACGAGTGTTATTGCCGCTTACGCGAAATTCGCCGAGTAGACCCGTGCGAAGTTGCCTGCGGGTGGCGCGGTCTGTATCGCCTGCTCCCGTCATGACTTCTGGAGGTTCACCCCGTGTTCGAATTCGCCGCTTCAGGCTGCTTCGTTCGCTGTCCACGCAATCTGGTGCCGCTGCTTGGCGTGGTGCTCCTGTTCTCGGCATGCCAGGGCGACGATGGGGCCGAAAAGGCCGAGATTCGCCCGGTCCGGGTCATGGCTACCGACACGCGCATGAGTGGCGACACGGTTTCGCTGGTCGGCACAGTGCAACCGGAATCCGAGATCAACCTGTCGTTCCGGATTTCCGGGAGGCTGGTGGAACGTGCCGTGGCCGTGGGCGACAACGTGCGGCGTGGCCAGCTCGTCGCCCGCCTGGAGACGCAGGACGAAGAGAGCGGGCTGCAGTCGGCGCGTGCGCAACTGAGCGCAGCCCGCGCGCAACAGGTGGAAGCCGACAACCACTTCGGGCGGATGCGGGGACTGGTGGCCCAGAACGCGGTGTCGCGCGCCCTGTTTGACCAGGCGGATGCAAACCGCAAGTCAGCCCGATCCCAGGTCGAGTCGGCGCAGGCCCAGTTCGATCTCGCGAACAACCGGCTGGGCTATACCCGGCTTGTCTCCGACGTGGCCGGCGTGGTGACGGCGCATGGTGCGGAGCCAGGCGAAGTGGTGTCGGCCGGGCGGATGATCGTCCAGGTTGCACGCGAGGGCGGTCGCGACGCAGCGTTCGACGTGCCCGCGCGCGTCAAGGACAACGCGCCAGAGAATGCCGAGATCACCGTCGTGCTGACTTCCGACCCCAGCGTCACCGCCGTCGGACGCGTACGTGAAGTCGCGCCGCGCGCCGACCCGGTCACCGGAACCTTCCGGGTCAAGGTGGGCCTGGTCGATCCGCCCGCCGCGATGCGGCTGGGAAGTACGGTGACAGGACGGTTGGCGCTTGATGCGGTAGCGGGCATCCAGGTCCCGGCCTCGGCGGTGATTCGCGCCAACCAGCAGGCGGCGGTCTGGGTCGTCGACCCCAAGACCGGCGAGGTCTCGATGCGCCCCATCGAGATCCAGTCCTCGGATCCGGACAACGTGGTGATCGCGTCTGGCCTGGAGCCTGGTGACGTCGTGGTGACCGCGGGGGCGCAGGCCCTGCGGCCTGGCCAGAAAGTCCGCCTGCTCGAGTCCGCGCAGTGATCGGCCCCAACCTCTCGGAATGGGCGCTTGGCAAGCGCTCGCTGGTCATTTTCCTGATGATCGTCGCGATCATCGCGGGCACGTTGTCGTTCCTGCGCCTGGGCCGGGGCGAGGATCCGGCGTTCACGTTCCGGACGATGGTCGTCGCTGCGGCCTGGCCTGGCGCCACGGTCGAGGAGACCTTGCTGCAGGTCACCGAGCGCATCGAGCGCAAGCTCCAGGAAACCGACCATCTCGATACGGTGCGTAGCTACACGACCGCCGGACAGACGACGATCTTCGTTGATCTCAAGCAGTCGACACCACCTTCCGAAGTTCCGGACGTCTGGTACCAGGTCCGCAAGAACATCGGTGACATACGCCAGACGCTCCCCAGTGGTGTCGTCGGACCGTTCTTCAACGACGACTTCGGCGATACCTTCGGCATCATCTACGCGTTCACCGCCGATGGCTTCGACTTCCGCGAGGTGCGCGACCATGTCGAGGCCGCGCGTTCCCGCCTGCTGCAATTGCCGGACGTCTCCAAGATCGAGGTGCTGGGCGCACAGGACGAACAGATCTACATAGAGTTCTCGACCCAGCGGCTCGCCGGCTTGCGACTGGACCTCCCTTCGATCATCTCGGCACTCCAGGCACAGAACATCATCCGTCCGGCCGGCGTGATACAGACCGAGCAGGAGCGCGTGTTCCTGCGCGTGACCGGTGCATTCGACACCGAGCTGGACATCGAGGCGGCCAACCTGGTGTCCGGTGACCGCATCTTCCGCTTGGGCGACATCGCAACCGTCCGGCGCGGCCCCGTAGACCCGCCGCAGCCGATGTTCCGCGTGAATGGCCAACCCGCGATCGGGCTGGCGATCGCCATGCGCGATGGCGGCGACATCCTCGCGCTGGGCGAAAACGTCCGCAACGAGATGGCCGACATTCGCGCGAACCTGCCGGTGGGCATCGAGCCGACACTGGTCGCCGACCAGGCGGTCACGGTCGACGTTGCGATCGGCGACTTCATGGGTTCGTTGTGGCAAGCGATCCTGATCATCCTGGCCTGCAGCTTCGTGAGCCTGGGCGTGCGGCCCGGAGCCGTGGTCGCGCTGGCCATCCCGCTGACCCTGGCGATCGTCTTCGCGGTCATGGACATCGTCGGCATCGACCTGCAACGCATCTCGCTCGGCGCGCTGATCATCGCGTTGACATTGCTCGTCGACGACGCGATGACGACGGTCGACGCGATGATCAACCGGCTGGCCGCGGGCGACAGCAAGGATGCCGCGGCAACCTATGCCTACAAGACACTCGCGGCGCCGATGCTGATCGGCACCCTGGTCACGATCGCGAGCTTCGTGCCGATCGGCTTCGCGCGCAGTTCCGCGGGCGAGTACACGTTCTCGATCTTCGCGGTGGTCGCCATTGCGCTGATCGTGTCGTGGCTGGGTGCGGTCGTATTCGCACCGTTGCTCGGCAAGGCCATCCTGAAGGCGCCCAAGCCGAACAAGGACGCCAAGCCCAGCAAAGTGCTTGGTGGCTACAGCCGGCTGCTGGCAGGAGCGATACGGGCAAAGTGGCTGACGATCGGCGTGACGGTCGGTGCGTTCGTCCTGGCGATGCTGCTGCTCCAGTTCGTGCCGCAGCAGTTCTTCCCGGCCTCCGACCGTCCCGAACTGACGGTCGACATGACACTGCGGCAGAACGCCTCGATCTACGCGACCGAGGCGCAGGCCAAGCGTCTCGAGGCCGTATTGAAGGACAACCCCGACGTCGACCACTACAGCACCTACGTCGGCCGGGGTGCGATTCGCTTCATCCTCACGCTCAACGTCCAGCTCGCCAATCCCTTCTTTGCCCAGTTTGTGATCGTCGCAAAGGACATCGAGGCACGCGAACGGCTGCAGGAAACCCTCGAGAACGTCCTAGCCGAAGAGTTTCCCGACGTGGTCGCGCGCGTGTCCCCGCTGGAGCTGGGGCCGCCCGTCGGCTGGCCATTGCAGTACCGCGTCACTGGACCTGACAAGGACGAGGTGCGCCGGATCTCGCTGGGCCTGGCTGGTGTGATCGGCTCCGATGCGCGCGCGCGGCACATCAACTACGACTGGATGGAGCCCGCTCGGCAGGTCCGCATCCGGATCGACCAGGACGAGGCGCGCCAGCTGGGCGTGAGTTCCCGCGCACTGGCCGCCGTGCTCAATGCCGCCGTCACCGGCTCCGCGGTGACCCAGCTGCGCGACGATATCTACCTGGTCAATGTGGTCGCGCGCGCCACCGACGACGAGCGCATTTCGTTCTCCACCCTGGGTACGCTGCAGGTACCCACGCCAAGCGGGCGGATGGTTCCTCTGAGCCAGTTCGCGACGTTCGTGGAGGACCAGGAGTTTCCGCTGGTCTGGCGACGCGACCGGCTGCCGACCCTGACCGTGCGCGCGGATGTCGTCAGTGGTGTGCTGCCCGATGAGGTCGTCGGAAAGCTCGCGCCAAAGATCGAGGAGTTCGCCGGGACGCTACCCGCGCCGTACAGGATCGAGACCGGCGGCCTCTACGAGGCAAGCGCCGAATCGAGCGAATCGGTGTTCGCAGTCGTGCCGTTGATGCTGCTGTTGATGCTCGTGATCATGATGGTCCTGCTGGTGAGCTTCCGGCGGCTGGCGATGGTGATCTGTGTGCTGCCCCTCGGCCTGATCGGCGTGGTCGCCGCGCTGCTGGTGTTCAACCGGCCGCTCGGCTTCGTGGCGATCCTCGGCATTCTCGCGCTGATCGGCATGATCGCGAAGAATGCGGTGATCCTCATCGTGCAGATCGAAACCGACCGCGCCGGAGGCAAGAACGTTCTGGACGCAGTCGTCAGCGCGGCGACCTCGCGCATGCGGCCGCTGATGCTCACCGCGATATCGACCGTGCTGGGTCTGATCCCGATCGCACCGACGGTGTTCTGGGGGCCGATGGCGTTCGCCATCATGGGCGGGTTGCTGGTGGCCACGCTGCTGACGTTGATCTTCCTGCCCGTGCTGTACGTGACGGTGTTCGGGAACGAGCCGACGCCGCCGCGCCAGTCGGCCGAGCCAGCGTGATCCGCGATGGGCGCCTACCTGCCATCCGATCACGAACGCAAGGACAACGCGCCCCTGCGCGTCGTGATTGCCCGCGGTGCGATGTATTTCGCGCTCTGGCTGGTGCTGATGCCAAGTGCGAAGCCGTACGATCTCGCAGCCGGCGCACTCGCCGCGGTCTTCGCCACCTGGGCCAGCTTGTGGCTGCTGCGGCCCGAAGCGGGACGCGTGCGATTCGGCGTACTGCTTGCGCTGCTGCCGCACTTCCTCTGGCAATCGGTGCTGGCCGGGGTCGACGTGGCGCGCCGCGCCTTCGATCCGCGCATGCCGATGCGCCCCGGCTTCGTCGATTGCCCCTTGAATTTCCCGCCCGGTCTCAGCCGCAACACGTTTGCCACCATCACCAGCCTGCTGCCGGGCTCCGTGCCCTGCGGTGACAAGCACGGCGTGCTGGTCTATCACTGCCTGGACATCACCCAGCCGGCCATCGAGCAGCTTCGGGAGGAAGAGCGCCTGTTTGCGCGGGCACTCATCGCGGGGAAAGGGCATGACTGAATTCCTGCTCGGCGCCGCAGGGTTCGTGGTGGTGCTGGTCGCACTGGGCCTGGTCCGCATCCTGCGCGGACCGGGCGATGCCGAGCGCATGATGGCTGCACAGCTGTTTGGCACTGGCGGCATCGCGGCCCTGTTGCTGGGCGCGACGGTCGGCACGTCCGCGGTGATCGACGTGGCGTTGACGCTGGCGTTGCTGGCGGCCTTCGCGTCCATCGCCTTCGTCAAGGCCGTGGTGCGGCGCGACGACAAGGCGCGAGCGGGGGAGGACCCATGAGCGCAGCACTGAACCTGCTGACCATCGTCGCGGTCACGGCCGGCATGTTCTTCTTCCTCGCCGGGACCGTGGGCCTGTTGCGCTTTCCCGACACGCTCACGCGGCTGCATGCACTGACCAAGGCGGACAATCTCGGGCTGGGACTGGTGGTGCTGGGATTGCTGCCGCAGGTCGACAGCGCGCTGGCGGGGCTCAAGCTCATGGTCGTCTGGTTGCTGGTGCTTTGGGCTTCCGCGACGGTATCCCAGCTGATCGCGCGTGCCGCACGAAACCAGGATCAAGGCCGATGATCGAAGTACTGAACATCGCCCTGGTGTTGCTGGTCCTGATGCTTGCAGTCTGGACGATCTTCGCGCGCGAGACCTTTGCCGCGGTGGCCAGCTTCATTGCCTGCGGACTGCTGCTCACGCTTGCGTGGGTGCAGCTGTCGGCCGTAGACGTGGCGATGACAGAAGCTGCGATCGGCGCGGGCTTGACCGGCGCGTTGCTGATCGGTGCTGCATCCAAGCTGCAGGCAACACAGGCTGCGGCGCGCGCCGAAGGCCCGGGTGTGTTCACACGCGTGCTGGCTGCCGTCGCTGCCATTGGCGTTGCGGCGTCGCTGGCGGCCTGCGTGCTCATGCTGCCCGATCCCGCCCCCACGCTTGCACCGCAGGTGGCCGCGAACATGTCGGTCACCGGTGTCGGCAACCCGATCACCGCGGTGTTGCTCGCGTTTCGTGCCATGGACACCTTGCTCGAGGCGATCGTGCTGCTGTTTGCGCTGATCGGCGTGTGGTCGCTGGCCCCCAACCGGGTATGGGGTGGCCGGCCGGGGCCGGCCCATCCTGCCGATCCCAACGGCATCCTGGCCTATATCGCGCGCGTGTTGCCGCCGGTCGGGATCGTGGTTGCCATCTACATCTTCTGGGTAGGCGCGGATGCGCCGGGCGGAAAGTTCCAGGGCGCCACGATCGTGGCCGCGATGTGGTTGCTGGTGATCATGTCAGGTCTCGCCGACGCACCTGCGATCAGCCGCAAGTGGTTGCGGATCGGATTGGTGGCCGGGCCTGTGGTGTTCATCGCGACCGGCTTCGCCGGCGTTCTGACTGCGGGTGCGTTCCTCGGCTATCCGGATGGCTATGCAAAACCCTTGATCGTCTTGATCGAGGTCGCGCTGATGCCATCGCTTGCGATCACGCTGGCCCTGCTCCTGGCAGGCGCCCCGCATCGGTTGTCGCCACCATGAGCGCGCCGACGCTGTTCGGACTGTGCGCCGCGGCGCTGGTCGGGCTCGGGCTGTACGGCCTCATCGTCAACCCGCAGCCGCTGCGCAAGATCCTGGCGTTCAACCTGGTGGGCAGCGGCACGTTCCTGGTGTGCGCGGTCATCGCGCGCAGGGGAGCGGCTGCAGGGATGGGCGGCGACCCGGTACCGCAGGCGCTGTTGATCACCGCGATCGTGGTCGCCTTCTCCGCCTCGGCGCTCGCGGTCGCGGTGGTGCTGCGCTTGTTCGAGGAGGCCGGCTCGATCACGCTCGCCACGGATGCACCCGCCAAGGCAGATGCTGCCGATGGTGAGGCGTAAGTGCTGGCCCCGGCGCAGACGGCGGGGGACCTGACAGCGCCTGGCGACCTGCTGCTGGTGCTGGCTGTGCTGGTGCCGTTCGTGGGGGTGATGGTTGGACTCGTCTTGGGCGGCCGCAATGCACGGCGCGTCGCGCTGGTGACGCTGGCGCTGGGACTTGGCATCGCGCTCGCCATCGCCAACGTGCTGCTGGGCTCCGGCGATGCGCTGGTGTACGTGCTCGGCGGTTGGGCGCCGCCGCTCGGTGTCGTCCTGCGCGCCGATGGACTGTCGGTGGTGATGCTGGTGGCCATTGCGGTGGTCATCTGCGGTATCGGCGTGTATGCCTGCGGTGATTTCGGCACGCCGTCCGGCACGCAGGAAACACGTGCATCGTTCACGTTCTGGCTGCTGCTGCTGGCGGTGTGGGGCTCCCTCAACCTGGTGTTCGTCAGCGGTGACGTGTTCACGCTGTACGTCGCGCTGGAGCTGCTGACCTTTGCGGCCGTGCCGTTGGTCTGCCTCGACGGCCGCGGCGAGACTCTGCGGGCGGCGTTGCGGTACCTGTTGTTCGCGTTGCTGGGGTCGATGTTTTACCTGCTGGGTACCTTCCTGCTTTACGGCGCCTACGGCACGCTGGATATCGTGCTGCTGGCCGAGCGCATCCGCCCAGAACCCGTCGCCTGGGCAGCGGCGGCATTGATGACGGCGGGACTGCTCGCCAAGACCGCGCTGTTCCCGCTGCATCTGTGGCTGCCACCCGCGCATGCAGGCGCGCCGGCCGCGGCCAGCGCGGTGCTCTCCGGACTTGTGATCAAGGGCTCGTGGTTCCTGGTGGTGCGGCTGTGGTTCGACGTGATGCCTGGCGTGATCACGTGGTCGGCAGCGGAACTGCTTGGTGCGCTGGGCGCTGGCGCCATCGTGTTTGGAAGCGTGGTCGCACTGCGGCAGGAACGCCTGAAGCTCCTGGTCGCATATTCCACGCTCGCGCAGATCGGTTACCTCTTTCTCATGTTTCCGCTCGCCATCGACGCTGCCACCGGGCATCTCGGCCGCGATGGCGCGCTCCCGGCCGGGATGCTGCAGGCGGTGTCCCATGCCACGGCAAAGGCTGCGATGTTCATGGCAGCCGGCTCGATCTACGCCGCGCTGGGCCATGACCGGATCGCCGGGTTGCCTGGCGTCGCCAGGGCCTTGCCTTTGAGCGTGCTGGCGTTCGCGCTGGGTGGCATCGCACTGATGGGCGTGCTGCCGAGCGGCGCTTATCTTGCGAAGAAATTGCTGCTTGATGCCGCGGCGGGCAGCGGGCAATGGTGGTGGGCGCTGGTGCTGCAGGCCGGAGGCGTGCTCACCAGCAGCTACGTGGTGCTGGTGCTGGCGCACGCGCTGCGGCCGTCGGGCGGTCCGGTCGTATTGCAGAAATCCGTATCGCCGATCCCGCAATTGGCGGCGCTGGCGCTGGCGCTGTGCTCGTTGCTGCTCGCCTTCGCGGCGTTCGGTCCGCTTCCGCGGTCCCTGCTGTCGAACCCGCTGGCGCTCACGGAGATCGTCCCGCTGCTGCTCACTGTCCTGGGAGGTGGCGTGCTCGCATTCTGGCTCGGCGCCCGGCCGGCGCGCGTCCCGCTGGGGAATGTCGTGGGCGGGATGTTCGAGTGGACTGACGATGTCCTGCGACGCTGGCCGTCGGCCAGCATCGCCCTGGTGCTGGTGGCGGCCCTGTTCAGCTGGACGCTGTTGGCGACAGGCTGATGCACACCTCGCAAATGCCATCTGGAGCGATTCCATCATGACCAGCTTGTTCGAGCACGAGAGTACCGCAAGGCGGATTCCGACCCCGCGCAAGGGAAAGGTGATGAGGACATGCCTGTTCGCAGCGCTGGTGGCCACCTCCGTCGCCGGCTGCATCACGGTCGGGCCGGACTACGTGCGTCCCGGCGTGGACACCCCGGATGCGTGGCGGATCGACTATCCCAAGACCGCCGAAATCGCCAACACCAAGTGGTGGGAACAGTTTGGCGACCCTGTGCTGAATGAGTTGATCGAGACCGCGCTGCAGGAGAATCGCGACGTGCGCATCGCCGCTGCGCGCATCGACCAGTTCATCGGCGCGCTGACCGCGACGCGATCCCAGGCATTGCCGCAGGTCGGTTACAGCACCGACGCGAGCCGCACGCGGGCGAGCCGCGAGGGCCAGCCGCCGATCCCGGACAGCGTCGACCCGCACTTCGAGCTGTACCAGGCAGCACTCGGTGCGTCCTGGCAACTGGATCTGTTCGGCCGGGTGCGGCGCCTGAGCGAAGCGGCGCAGGCACGGGTCTATGCAAGCGAACAGGCGCAGCGCGGCGTCGTGCTCTCGCTGGTGTCGGGGGTCGCATCGAGCTACATCGCGTTGCGGGGATTCGACCAACAGCGCGAGATCGTCGAGGCGACGGCGCGCAACTTCGGCGAGACCGAGCGGATCTTCCAGTTGCGCTTCGATTACGGCGTGATCTCCAACACGGAGCTGATGCAGATCAAGTCGCAGCACAGGCAGGCGCTTGCCGCGATTCCGGCGATCGAACAACAGATCACGGCGACGGAGAACCGTATCTCCCTCCTGCTGGGGCGTAATCCCGGCCCGATCCCGCGCGGCAAGACCATCGACGAACTGACAGCGCCGCCAATTCCCGGGGACCTGCCTGCGGCGTTGCTGCAGCGAAGGCCTGACATCCTGCAGGCGGAGCAGAACCTCGTTGCCGCCAACGCCAGCATCGGTGCCGCCCGGGCGTTGTATTACCCGACGATTTCCTTGACCGGGCTGCTCGGATCCATCAGCACCTCGTTCGGCAACTTCCTGTCCGGATCGGCGAAAGCATGGTCGGCCGGAGCCAGCCTGGCCGGCCCGATCTTCACGTCTGGCGCAGTCGAGGGCCAGGTGCGCGCGGCCGAAGCGCAGGAGCGGCAGGCGTTCTTCGGGTACGAGCAGACGATTCTCAACGCCTTCCGGGAAACCAACGACGCATTGAGCGGATCCCAGAATCGCATCGAGGAAGTCGCCCAGCAGCGTGAGCGCGTCGTGGCGTTGAGGGAGTTCGCGCGCCTGTCCCGGCTGAAGTTCGAAGCCGGCCTTGTGGGCTACGTCGAGGTGCTGGTGGCCGACAACGAGTTGTTCGCGGCCGAGATCGGCCTCGCTCGCGTGCTGACTGACCGCCACATCCAGGCCGTGAACGTGTACCAGGCAATGGGTGGTGGCTGGGTCGATACCGCCAATGCGCTGACGCAACAGCCAGCGGAAGACTTGTGACCGGGCTTGCTTCTCAAGTACGCCACGCGCATGCGCTGGATCGTGCGTGGCTCAACTTGCGGACCCTTGGTCGTGGTTTGCATGACAAGGGCATTTTTAACCCTGACATGAGAGACATGGCATGAACATCTCCCGATACCGCCTGTGCCTGCGTGGACTCTTCGTGGTCATGGCGTTGCTGCCGGCCAACGCCGCGCTGTCTGCCGGGCAGCAAACAGCAAGCGACCCGGTATCGGAACCGGATCTGGATCCGGTTCAGGAGCGTCTCCAGCGAGGCCGCGAGTATTTCGCCAACGGGCAGTACGCGGAAGCGAAGATCGAGTTCGAGACGGTGTTGCGCCTGGAGAACCTGCCGCGGGACGTGCTTTCCCAGGTCAAGATCTACGACGAGGCGGCACGACAGGCCCTGGAAGAGGACAAGCACCTGACGGGCTTCGGCTATGCGATCGCCGGCGTCGGCGGTTACCGGGTGAACTCGACCCGCGGTACCAATGCATTTGGCGGCGGCGATCGCCACGACACCTTCTACAACCTGCGCGCGGGCGGCAGCCTGAACTACGCGTTTGAGCGCGGTTACGCCTTCGACGCCACGCTGGACTATCGCTTCCGCTACTACGACAGCAACAGCACCCGCGATGACCGCGACTTGCGTTGGAGCGCCGCTGGCAGCCGCGCGTTCGGCGATGACAACCTGGCATTGGGCCTGCGCGGCCGGGTCAGCTACCGCGGCAATGGCGACTACCGCAATGACGTCGGCCTCTTCACCGACTATTCCCACCAGGTCGACGCCGTCAACCAGGTCACGCTCGGTGCCGAGGTGCGGCGGCGCAGATACCCGGAAGGGAGTTTGCGCGAGCGTAGCCGCACGACATCGACAGTTTCAGCGGGCTGGCTCCGGTCGCTGGCGGAGGGGCGCGCGAGCTTTGGCCTGACCCTCCACGGCGGCCGCAATTACGCGACGAGCCGGCCCGACGGCGACTCTTCGGTCTTCGGCGCCACGGTGAACCTGGATTACACGTTCAGCGACACCGTCGATGGATTCCTCTTCGGCTGGTGGGAACGCGACTCCTTCAACGCCGACGCCCTTCATTACCATCCCGATGACCTTGATGAAGGTGTCATCCTGAGGCGCAAGGACAACCTGTATGAGGTCGGTGCCGGCCTGGTCTGGGAGTTCGCCCCGAGCTGGAGCCTGCGGCCTGAGCTTTTGTTCATCCGCGACCAGAGCAGCTCGGTCGGGTTCAATTACAGTTCGACCGAGTACTGGCTCAATGTCCGCAAGGGCTTCTGACCGTGGGCCCGTGCATCGCTCGCAGCGGCGTGCGCGGTGCAAGCTGCGCATTGACGAGGCATGAGACTTGAACACTGAGCGGCAACAGGCTTGCATCGGATTGTTCTTCTGCACGGTCGTGGCCACTGTGCATGACGCGAGTGCGCAGACGCCCCCGTCCTCGCTTGCGCAGTGCCACGCAATCCAGACCAGTGCCGAACGCCTGGCCTGTTACGACGCCTCCAGCGACCGTCCCGCAGACGCCGCAGACGCCGCAGACGCCGCAGACGCCGCTGGCGGCGTTGGACGAGCGCAGCCGGCAGCCGCAATTCCGGCCGCTGCGGAGTCCGCGGAATCTTGGCCTGACGACGTACTGGCCCAGGCGATCGACACGGAACGCACCGCCGATGCAACGACGTCGATGATCGATGCCGCCTGGGATTTCGATCCCTCCACCCCGAACATCGACATCCGCCTCTATCGGGCCAACTACCTGCTGCCCGTGCGCTACAGCAGTCGCGTCAACAACCAGCCATTCACGCCCTTGTTCGAAGCCGCCGGTGTGCCGCAGCAGGAACTGGACCATGTCGAGGCCAAGTTCCAGCTCAGCTTCAAGGGTCGCTTGTGGTCGACCGATGACCGGCGCTGGGGCGTCTGGGTCGGTTACACCCAGCAAAGCCAATGGCAGGTGTTCAACGACAACGAGGTCGTCTCGCGGCCGTTTCGCGAAACAAATTACATGCCGGAACTGTTCTTGAGCTACCGGCCGGGCGTCGAACTGCCGGGCGGCTTCCACTGGGGGCTGCTCAACGTCGGACTCAATCACCAGTCCAACGGCAGGGCCGAGCCGCTGTCGCGGAGCTGGGATCGGGCATATGCCGAGTTCGCCGTCGAGCGCGGGAACCTGGTCCTGTCCGCGACGGTGTGGTCCCGCTTCGAAGAAGACTACGACGAGGACGACAATTCGGACATCACCGATTACTACGGCAATGGTGAGTTCAGTGTCCTGTACCGATGGCGCGGCCAGAGCTTCGCGGCCAGCCTCCGCGGCAACCCCGGCACCGGGAAGGGTGCGGTCCAGTTCGGATGGACGTCACGCCCGCTGTTCGGCGCGTTCCGTGGCTACGCGCAAATCTTTTCCGGCTACGGCGAGAGCCTCATCGACTACAACTGGAACCAGACCACGATCGGCGTCGGCATCGCATTGAACGACGGCCTGTAGCGCTCTACCAGCCCTGGGCAGCCTTCAGCTCCGATACCTTGCCCATGATCTGCTCGGCTGTCCGCCGGGTATCCGCGTTGACGGTAGTGCGGAGCTCCCCAGCGCCAACGGCGGAGGAGAGCACCGCCGAACCCCCGAGCGCCGGAGCGACCACCGCGCCCGGAAGCCTGGAGCCCGTGGCCACCGTCTCGAACTGCTTGACCGGCTTCCAGCCCTCCTCGGTGACCTGGAAGACCCGGACCTGCGTCCGCACTTCGCTTGCACCCAGGCCAAACCCGACCACGAACCGCAGCGCCCGCGATCCTGCGTCGACGCGCACGAAGTCGCCCTCGATCACCAGGTCGTTCACCTCGGGCAGGCCGGCCCCGGCGACGCGCTCGGCGGGGAGACCGAGCGACTGGATGGCTTCGACCGTTCTGGTCGCGAGGCTGTCCGCCACCGCCTCGGCAAGCAGGTCGGGCTGTTCCTGCGACAACGACAGCGCGGGCTCGCCTTCCTGACGGGGGGACGTGAGCAGCTGGACGTCGGTCGGCCCGGTGGTGAAATCGTATACGACGACCCGCGCTGGCCGCGGCAGGATGAGCGCGTGATCCCTCTGCACGTTCTGGACGCGAGCCCCGGCGCACCCGACACAGATCACGGCCGTCACCGCCAGGACGAGCCCCACGATGACACGTCGATGCGTTGACGATCCGATGTGCCTTGCAGACGCCACTTCCTTCACAACCGTTGCAACAGCGGACTTGGCTTCCGGTGTCATGTCAGGTCCTCTTCGTGAAGGCCACACACGCTGACGAGAAGCGGGGACCGCGCAATCGAGTCACTCGTGGACAAGGTCTCAGTTGCGCAGTGCATTCTTGTAGATCCGGCCATCCTTCATGATGACCACGAAGTTTCCTTCGGAGTCTTCGATCAGCTCGAGGTTTTCCAGCGGGTTCCCTTCGACCAGCAACAGATCCGCCAGTGCGCCTTCTTCCACCACGCCCAGCTTGCCGGGATAGGGGTCGCGCGGACCCGACAATTTCAGCAGTTCGGCATTGGTGGCGGTGAGCATGGTCATCACTTCCGGTGCGCTGTACCACTTGCCCATCCTGGTCAGGACCGCTGTCTGCCCGGCTGCATCGTCCGCCGAGAACAGGATGTCGGTTCCGATGGCCATCTTGAATCCGTACTGTTTCGCCAGTTCCACGGTCCGCTCGGTCCCTGAGACCACCTGTTCCAGCCGGGCGCGATTGGCGGGCGCCATCTGCTCGCCGGGGCTGAGGTCGGTGAAGGGCTGGAAGCTCAGCCAGATTCCCTTCTCGGCCATCATCCTGGCGGTCTCCTCATCCATCAGATGACCATGTTCGATGACCTTGACGCCTGCCGCGATCGAGCGCTGCATCGCCGCCGGAGTGTAAGCGTGCGTTACGACGTAAGTGCCCCAGTTCTCGGCGGCCTGTACCGCGGCCCTCAACTCGTCCTCATTGAACGTGGTCACGTCCAGCGGGCTGTGCGGCGATGCCACGCCACCGCCGGCCGTCAGCTTGACCTGCGAGGCGCCGAGCGTCAGCTGTTCGCGCGCGCGGACCCGCACTTCGTCGGGCGAATCGGCCACCATGCTGCCGCCCGTGAGTTCCATGGGTGACAAAGGTCCGCCGAGTTGCCGTGGCAACTCGCTGAGCGCGCGGAAATCGCCGTGGCCACCGGTGATGGTGATCATGGCGCCGGAGGGATAGACGCGCGGGCCGACCACCTCCCCGGCGTCGATGGTCCGCTTGAGCGCGAACGACGGCCCACCAAGGTCGCGCACGGTGGTGAAACCGCGCATCAGCGTGGCTTTGGCCTCCACGTTGGCCAGCCGGGTCATGTTGTCCACGTCGAACGTCATCAGTTCCTGCATCGGCACACTTGCCAACATGACGTGCCAGTGGTTGTCGATCATGCCGGGCATCAGCGTCCGGCCGTTGCCATCGATGACGGTGACGCCTTCATCGGACGGGACGGTGATCGCCTCCGCCGAGATCCTTTCGATCACGTTGCCGCGCACCAGTACGTTGCGCGCCTCGGACAACGTGCTGCTCTTGCCATCGAACACCCGAACGTTCTGGAACAGGGTGACGGGCACGGCTGGTTCAACGGCGGCGGCGGTCGCCGGAGCAGTGGCTTCGGCCGAGGAAGGTGGTGAGGTCGCGCTGGCCGCTACGTCGCCCGGGCCATCAGAGCGGTTGCAGGCGGTGCAGAACACGACCCCGAGCAACGCCGGGACCGCAAGACTGGACAGGACCTTTCGCATGGTCTTTCCCCCTCGACTTGAAAGAACTAGCGCCGCTTGACCCCGCCCCAGCGTTGACCATGAAGCTGCCGAAGTTAAAAGTGTGTGAATGTGTGAGTGAACCCGACAATGACGGCGGCGTTATCACTGCACTTTTGCGCATTGCAGAAACGGCGGCAGATCAAACTTCGGTTTGAAACTCTGCTTTACTGCAGACATCGCGAATTGGCTGCCACGGCAACGCCGGGTCAACCGCATGCTTCCCGCAGGTCTGTCCGCTCGCCGCGGCAATCATCGTTTTCCTGCGTGATCACCTTCACCTGCCACTGCAGCCGCGGAGTATATTTGGCCTGCCCCTGATTCGCCTTGCTTTGTTTAACGCAGCGAAGTTGCTGTTTCTCAAGCGCTAGCATCAACAGGAGAAAGCTCTGATGAAACGTATCGCATTGGCAATGTTCCTGGCCGTGACCCTGGCATCGTGCGCCGCCACGCCCAGGGTCAACACCGACTTCGATCCAGCGGCACAGTTCGCAGGCTTTCGTACCTATACCTGGTTGATGAAGCCTCAAGGCGTTTCGCCGCTGGTGGAGCAGCGCATTGTCGAAGGCATCGACGCGCAGTTGGCCGCCCAAGGCTGGACGCAGGTCGAGAACGGCGATATCGCGGTGGCGGCGCATGTGGCAACCGCCGATCGGATGAGGATAGACACGTTCTACAGCGGCAGCAGTTTTAATCAGTGGGGCTGGAGGGGTCACCAGGGCTGGAGGGGCCACCATGGCGCCATGCATCGGCCTCACGCGACCACGACGACGGTACGGAACTACACGGTGGGTACGCTGATCGTGGACCTGTTCGATTCCGGGACCAAGCAGGCGATCTGGCGTGGGACTGCAGAGCAGACGGTGCCCAGCTCGCCCGACAGGGTGAATACCTCCGTGCAGGCAGGCATCGACAGGATGTTCGCGGACTTCCCGCCTGGCTCTTGAGTGGGACAACGACGTGCATCGCTCGTTGAAATCTTGATTCCGCGGCCGCGCCTGACCCGGCCGGGATTGCTTCGATAGCTGGCGCCCCGGGAACGGGGCGCCATGGCGAAAGCTCCATTACGCGCGGTACGCGAGCGGCGATTCAGCGCGTGCCTTGACGGGCCGGGTGGACAGGATTCTGCGACGTGATCGCTTGCGCCTCGAACCCGGGCAGCGATTCGCGAATGCGCTGGGAAAAATCTTCCGCACCATCCGCAGCCTGCGAAGCGGCATTGATGTGCGAACGCCGGCGCAGTTCCTCGAAGGGCAAGCTTGTGTCGAGGAATCCGGCCTCGTATAGATAGCCATCGATCAGCCCGTTCAACAGGTGGCGGATGTCGAAACCACCTTCCCGGCCCACCTTGTTCGCGTAGCGCACGATGTTGATCGTGCAGCTGTTGCTGAGCAGGTGGTACCACTCCGGTTTGTCGGCGAGCGCATTGATCCGGTCGATGTAGACCAGGAACAGCTGGCGCGCGCGCTCGGGCGAGGTCTGCAGGCGATACAGGAAAACGTCCTCGTCGCGGTGGGTGGTGCGCACGCCGACCAGGTCATGTTCGTCGCCGACCAAGTAGATCAGTTCGAACTGCTTGAACATGGAAGCGATTGGCGCAAAGCTTTCGCCTTGCTCCGGCCGGGTTTCGATCGAGATCGTCACTGGTGGTGCGTTGTCGAAGATGAAGCTCACGAAGGTGTGTCCGACCGGCCCCTTCGCCCAATAGGAAATGAAGAGGTCCACGCCTGTCAGGTGCGAAAGTGATACTTCGCGTTCTTCGTACCGCACGGTGAAATCATCCCGGCTGCGGAAGTCGAAGTTGCGGACACCGGAAATGCGGACCCGGTCGCCGTCAACGACGGCACGCGGCACGACCGCCACTTCCGTGAGCCAGGGTCGGTCATTGGAAGGGGGGATAAGCAACCACCAGACCAGCACAACCGCGAACAACCCGACGAAAGCGAGGCGCGCGCGTGGCTTGCGCGCGAGCCACAATGCCCAGATACCGAACGCCGCAAACGCCAGTGCCGACACCAGCCTCAACCAGTCCCAAGGCAGGTTCGACCAGTAGATCGCCATCGAGCCCCAGGCGAGGACTCCAACGCGAGCGATGAAGCTGATGCCGGTGACCAGCCAGGTGAGTGGCCTGGACAGCCAGGGAGCCAACGACTTACCCGGACGTGATTTCGCAAGCGTCATGGTGGATAGGCCTTTCGATGCTCAGGATCATTGCGGCGATGCCACGCCATGCGCAGGGTTCCATCATGCCTGACCGGACGCAAGGCGGCGCGTGATCCGGCGGTCTCAAAGTTGCGATTCGATCGGCAGCACCCTGGCCAGCCAGGCCAGGATTCGTCGCTGCACGCCCGCTTGCGGATCGCGCGTCCAGACCTGTTTCCCGTCGCTCCAGCGCAGGCGGTTGCCGTGCAGCGTGACCTTCCAGGCGCGTTCGCCCTGCAGCTTCGCATCGAACATGCGCGTCAGTTCCGCCGCCATCACCGGGTCGGCTACCAGCACGCCCTGTTCGGTGTTCAGCGACTTCGAGCGCGGATCGAGGTTGTACGAACCGACGAAGATCTGCTCGTCGTCGACGATCATCGCCTTGGTATGCAGGCTGGCGCCCGATACGCCCATCAGGCCATGTTCGGGGTCGGTCGTACCGACCGGCCTGAGTTCCCACAGTTGCACCCCGCCGCGCAGCAGCGGGCGCCGTGATCGCATGTAGCCACCGTGCACAATGGCAACGTCCGTGGCGGCGAGCGAGTTGGTGAGCACCTGCACTTCCGGTCCGCGTTGGGCGGCGGCGACCAGTTCGGCGGTGCCGCTTGCGGCGGGTACGAAATACGGCGTGAGGATGCGCAGGTTCCGCCGTGCCTGGTGCACGACGGGCAACAGCACGCGCAGCACCTCGGACCGATCAGCCATGTCCAGCCGCTTCTTCTGCGGATCGTCGCTGACGAAGCGCCATTCGGAATGCCATCGCAGGTAGGTCTCGCCCGCAAGCAGCGCATGTACCTGTGGGTCCTCGCGCAGCACGTGCTCGAATTCGCTGGCCCCGAGTTCGACCAGGCTGTCATCGAGCACGCCGCGCAAGCGCTGCAATGCCTCCGGAGAAACGGCCCGCGGCGAAAGCTGCGCGATCGGAAAACTGGAGGGCGAGTTCCAGAACGCGTCGAAGGTCGCGCTCACTTCCTGCACCACCGGCCCCGTCATCAGCATGTCGAGGTCGATGAAGTTCACCCCCGTGTGCGCGTCGAAGTATTCGTCGCCGAGGTTGCGGCCGCCGACCAGTGCGATGCGGTTGTCGGCGATCCAGCTCTTGTTGTGCATGCGATGGTTGAGGCGACGGAAGTCGGTGGCGAACTCTCCCCCCATGCGCAACAGTCCGCTGCGGCTGACCAGCGGGTTGTAGATCCGGACCTCGAGGTTGGGGTGCGCATCAAGGGCGGCGAATCCAGCGTTGTGCACGCGTGCCGGGAAGTCGTCTGCAAGAATCCTGACGCGGACACCGCGATCGGCCGCCAGCAGCGCATGCCGGGCCAGCAGCTTGCCGGTCAGGTCGTCTTTCCAGATGTAGGACTGGATATCGAGGCTCGTGGTCGCAGCCTCTGCGCTGTATGCGCGCAGGGCATAGGCCTCGGAACCGGCGGCAACCAGGCGAAAGCCGGACTGGCCGGGATGCCGTGCCTCCATCGGAGCGACCCGCTCGGCGATCGCACCGCTGCTTGCCGGCGCAGGCGCCAGCTCCTCCGGAAGATCCGCGCGCTGCGGCAGCTGCGCGCACGCGGCGAGCAGCAGACACAGCGCGAACGCGATGGAACGATGCACGGCGATCCCCTTCGACCCCGACAGCGGTGTTCCGTCACCCAAGTGAAAGGAACAGCCCTAAACGACACTGAAGACAAGCCGCTGCAGTCCGTCCAGTGAGCGCGACTTGGGCTGTCAGAAACTCGACTCCAGGTAGGTATAGATATAGTTCGAACCGCCATCGACGCTGCCCAGCAGGCGCGAGGAGGCGAATATGCCGGACCGGTGCGAAATGCCCAGGCCGAAGTAGGTGTTCTTCCAGCGCTCCGAGCGGAATATGTCGCCGACGTTGACGTCGATGGTCGGGTCCAGGTAGTTCAGCAGCTTGGAGGTGGGGCGCCCGCGCTGCTCCTGGCTGATCACTTCGGTCGATGGCACATGGTTGGCGTAGGAAATGCCGAAGCCGAAGCCGAAGCGTGTATTGACGGAGCGGCTCCACGGGAATCCGTAGTAGAAGGCCTTCATGTAGGCGTCCACTTGCAAGCCATCGGCCTGCAAGCCGTTCTCGTTGCGGTACAGCAGGCCGACATAGCCGTTGAAGTCGAGTGGCCAGCCATTGACCCGTTCCAGGAAGGGCCGGCCGACATGCACGCCGGTCACGCTGGTTGGATTCTCGTGGTCCAGCGAGGTGCAGGACAGGGTCATGATCCTGGCCATGTGGCAGCCCTCGGCCGAGGCGCGGCCGTAGAACACCTTCACCAGTAGCGGTTTCTCGTCGTCGTCCCAGCGGGTGATTGCGGTGCCGAAATCGTAGACCGCGCCGGCGAACAGCGCCGGTTGCAGGTCGTCGCGGATGATGGGGCTGTTGCGTATCTTGCCATCCAGCGCTGTCACTGAAACGCCACCGAGCAGGCGCCAGTTCTTGAGGATGCTGTAGCTGCCGTACAGGCCCAGCGACACGTTGACGCCACTGCCCGGCGCATAGGCCGGACGATCGGGCGTGGCTTCGTGCGGCGCCACGCCGTAGTAGTAGTTGTTGAGGTTGGAATCGCGCAGCGACACCCTGAGGTCGGGACGCAGCAGCCAGCGTTCGCCGCGCCAGTCATACGAGTAGCCCAGGCTCAGTTCGCTGCCATCGGAAATGCCACCAACGTCATGCATCAACGAGGCGCGCAACGTACCCCAGGACTGGGTGTGGCGGTAGGTCACGCCCAGGTCGATGCTGGTGTTGCGTACCTCCATGCCTTCCAGGCTGGGTGTTATCTCGTCTTCCGGAAAACCTTCCAGTCGGCGTCCGAGGAAGGCATCGAAACGATGCACGTCATCGTTGAAGATCTTCACGCCGACGCGGTCGGCGTTGAGGAAAAAACGTTCGCCTTCGTAGAGGTACAGCGGCAGCAGGTCGACGCGGTTGCCGCCGTCGATGTAGGGCGATTGTTCGATGCGTGAAATGAAGCCCAAACCGGCGCTGCCGGGGGTGTCGAGCAGGTCCGCGATGTGATCGGTGCTGGTCTGCGCCTGCACGCCCCCAGCCGCCAGCAAGCCCACGGCCAGCGCCAGCAACGCACGCCCGACACGGCGGGGCGTTGGTTTGCCGGGATTCTGCAGCTCGCTGCGTGACCTCTGGAGTCGAGAGCGCAGAGACGAGTCCGGACACGACATGATCACCACAGCCGATAGATCCCACACCCGACGCACTCCCTCTGCATCAATGCCGGCCCGGAAGAGAAGCATCCGCCTACCGCGATCAAACCGCTTCCGCCCACCTGTCAAGGGGGACGAATGTTGGCATTTTGCATCTTCAGCGACTGACGCGTGCAGTCGTACCGTCCGTAGTAACGCGGACGCGATCGCCAACGCGGTAGTTATGCACCGAACCCGCCTGTGCCACGGCGACCGACTCACCGGTTTCTTCCAGGCGCACGGTGAACTCGACGCCCTCGCTGGTTCTTCCTGCCATGGATCTGCCGGCGGCGGCGCCGGCAACCGCGCCAGCCACCGCACCGGCCACAGGGACACGCCTGCCGCCGCCTATGGCGCTGCCTGCGATACCACCCAAGGCCGCACCAGTCGCAGCGGCAACCCAGGAGCCGTCACTCTGGATGGTCACCGGGCGAATGGCGTCTATGACGCCCCATCGCACGGTGTGTTCGACGCCGGCCTGGCTCGAAGAAAAGGTGCTGCTGCTGGGGGGCGCGGAGGCACATGCAGAAAGCAGGACCGCGAAGGAAAACACAACAGGTAAAGTAAAGTTACGAGAACTTTTCATCACGCTGCCCTCAAATGAATGAGCGAGCCCCGCCTGACTTGAGACCGGGGGAGTTCCGCGCCTTCGATACTTGCACAGTTCCTTGACGAGTCACTTCACGCCGTTTACACAAACCTGAAGGGCGTTTGTGCGTCAGCGCTCAGCCCCCGGGGACGCGTAGCCGGGTGCGGGGACTCGGGGGTATGCCGTAGATGGGCGTCATGTCCGGCCCCTGCACGAGCCCAAGCGGCGCATACCCCGCGTACTGCGGGAACACCTGCCCCAGGCGGTTGTTGCCCATGCGCCGGATCAGCAACTCCGAGAACACCTGCCGGTAGTCCGTAGTGACCGGGATGTCGCCGAAGTAGGGCGAGAGCACCTCGGGATCCAGGCCCGGCCAGTCGCCGTAGAAACGGCGGCCGTTGACGGTATCTCCCAGCACCAGCAGCGGATTGCCATAGCCGTGGTCGGTGCCGCCGCTGCCGTTCTGGCGCACGCGGCGCCCGAACTCCGACTGCACCACCATGGTGACCCGTGACGACTCCCCGCCGGCCGCCATCTCGACGTAGAACGCGGTAAGCGCCTCGGAGAGCTCGGCGATCTTGTTCTGGTAGTAGTTGTAGCCGCTGCCGGCGGTGCCCTGGCCTTCGTGCGTGTCCCAGCCGCCGAGGTCGAGCGTCGCGTAGCGGAGGCCCGTGCCGAAGCGGATCGCCTGCGCCACGGTCCACAGCTGGCGCGCGAAGGTGGTGGTGGGCCAGCCTTCGGGCAGCGTGCCGCTGAAGGGCAGCGTGCGGATGCGCCGCAGCGCGGCATCGCCGGCGCGCGACTGCTGCTCCACCCGGGCGCGCCCTGCGACGAAGTTGCCGAGCACGTCGTTCACGCCAAGCACGCCCGCCGGGCGGCCGCCGCCCGATTCGCGCCACTGCCAGGGGCCGGCATTGAGCGCGAACTCGGTGGGGCTGGCCATCGACAGGGCATCGGTGGCGCCAAGCAGGCTTGCAGGCTGTCCGCCGCCGACGCCGAGCAGCGGGATTGCGGCGCCGCCCGCCGGATCACTGTTCCAGGCGCGGGCGAGCCAGCCGGTACCCGAACCCTGGCGTCCCGGCGTGCCGAGGTCGCAATAGAGCTGGGCGTCGAAGTGGCTGCGGGTGATGGTGGTGGCCATGCCGCAGGCATGCACGACCGCCAGGCGGGACTCCTGCCACAGCGCATGCAGGCCCGCGGCCGAAGGGTGCAGCCCGAAGCCGGTGCCGCCGCCGCCCTGCAGGGTCAGCGGCAGCGCCGCATACGCACCGGTGGCGCGGATGGACAGCGTCGGACGGGCCTCCTCGTAATGGCCGCGGTCATTGCCGTCGATCGGCACTACCAGGTTCAGGCCGTCGATGCCGCCACGGAGGAAGACGTGCACCAGGGTGTCGTGCGGCGTGCCGGCGATGGCCGGCGGCGCGTAGAACATCGCGGGCGCGACGCCGGCGATGGCAGCGGTGGCGCAGCAGCCCTTGAGGAAGTTCCGCCGCGAGAGCGTGTGGTCGGCCATGGTGGTCCCTCAGCGGATGGCGAATTCAGGCGACATCAGCAGCAGCGAAACCATGCTGCGCAGGCGGTCGTGGTTGTAGTGACCCTTGAGGTCGCTGCCGCGCCAGGCGTTGTCGTCGGCGATGACATGGCCCGCGGCGGCGCCCTGGCCCATGAAGGCGCGCAGCATCTGCAGCCGTGCGGGCGCTGGAGGTCCTCCCAGCAGGCGCAGGCACCAGTAGTCGACGAGGTTGGCCGCGGTCCAGCTGGGGACGTTCGCGCGGCTGTCCTCGACGATCGGCATCAGGCGCGTGCCGTCATCGCTGGTCTCCGTCAGCCAGCCGAGCATCCGCCAGGTCATGCCGAAGCTGTTGGCACCCGACCAGGCTTCGGCGCGGTCGGGGTAGCCGTTGGGTGCCGGCCAGTCGAAGGGCAGGTGTCCGGTGCCACCGAGGCGCCACATGAAGTCGTCGCTGCGCGCGTGCGCGGGACGCGGCGTGAACGGGCTGGCCGACGCCCGCAGCGTGGCGGCGATGATCTCGGAGGGCCGGCGCCGCTTGTTCTGGCGGCCGTCGCGCACCTCGGGTGAGCGCAGGATGTGGCGCAGCACGATCCGGATCTGGTCCTGGTCCTGCCAGTGCGCGCGGAACAGCGCCGCGGCGCTCGCGACCAGCGCCGCCGGTGCCGCGTCGCCGGCGAAGTGGCGCACCAGCTTGCGGCAGATGAAGCGCGCCACGCGCGGGTGGCTGGCGATGCGGTCGAGCACGTCGCGCCCGTCCTTCATTGCCGGCTGCTCGGGCGGCAGGAACATCCCCAGCACGTACTTCGGCCCGGTGTCGTGCCAGGCCGCGCGGTACACGAAGCTGCCGTCGTTCTCCGCGGGGAACTGCCAGTGCCCGTTGCGCACCGACCAGCCGGTGAACGCGGCCGCCGCCTCGTACACGTCGATGTCGGTGTAGCCGATCGGGTAGGCCGGATCCTCGGGGCAGGGCGGCACCTGGGCGGGATTCATGAAGCCCAGGTAGTTCTCGGTGCCGAAGGTGTGCAGTTCCAGCAGTTCGCGGGCGAAGTTCTCGTTCGGACCCGAACGCATGTTCGACAGGTTGTCGAGGTAGTACAGCATCGCCGTGCTGGTCGCGACGCCCTCGAGCATGGTGCGGAAGTTGCCCAGCGCATTCGCGCGGATCGCGTCGCGGCTGTAGGCCACGAACACCGGGCCGCCGGTGTAGTCGCTGCCGGTGACGTGGAAATGGTCGTGCCAGAACGTGGTCACGCGCTCCTGCAGCTGGCGCTTCGAGAACGCGGCGCGCACCATCCATGCCCGCTGCGATTCCCAGGCTGGGAGCATGCGAACTTCCCACGGCGGACCGCTGGCGACATGGTCCGTCCACAGCTGGGCCAGCGATTTCCCCAGCGTGGAATAACCGGCCGATGCCACCCTGGCCTCGATTGCGGAGTCGTCAATCGCCTCCCATGCGAGTTGCTGGTCGATCAGCGCTTCGTAGCGCGCGATGTCGTTGCCGCCCAGTGCGTCGAAGGCCTGCCTGGCACCGGGGAAGATGCCGTAGCCGAGCCGGGTCCAGGCGCGCACCCAGGCCGGCGCCGGCGGAAGATGGAGCACGGGATCCTGGCCGCGGCCCTGGCCGCCGTCATCGGGCCGGTTGCCGGGCGGCGGCAGGTCCGGCGGCGGCCGCATCGCCAGACGCCGGATGTCGTGCCCATGGCGCTGCAGCAGCGCACGGTCGATGGTCTCGCGGCTGGGCGCCGCCGTGATGCGTGCCATAGGATTCCCCCGACGCGATCGTCGCTCCGCCCAGACTATCGCCCAAGTCAGGCGCTCCGGGTGTGATCGGGAGCAGGTATCGGGCAGCAGGCGGGAGGGCCGCCGAGCCGTCCTGCAGCGGCCTCAGCGCCGGAAGGCGGCGTGCCGGTGCCAGGCGTCGACGGGGGTGTCGTGGTACTGCCGGAACCAGTGCTCGGTCGACAGCCACGTCCACAGGCCCGCCAGCGACCCCTTCCCGCTGCGCCAGCGGTCGAACGCGGCGGAGGCGACGTCGGCTTCGAACACGCCGCGTTCGCGGAACCGGCGCGAGCCGATGATGTCGCCGGCGTATTCGACGCCGAACGTGCGCAGCCATTCGTTCGCGGGCGTGGGATACCCCTGCTTGTCGCGGCGGTCGAGGATCTCGTCGGGCACCGTGCCGCGCATCGCATTGCGCAGGACCACCTTGGTGACCCCGTTGTCGATCTTCTGTGCGGCGGGCAGGGCGATGCCGTACTCGACGAAGGCGCGGTCCAGGAACGGCACCCGGCTCTCGATCGAGAACGCCATGCTGAAGCGGTCCTCGGCCTGCAGCAGTTCCGGCAGGCGGGTGGTGGTGAGGTCGCTCAGCAGATGGGTGTCGAGGTTCGAGAACGCGCGCCGTGCCAGCGCCTCGGCCGATGGGGATGACTGGGCGCGCAGTTCGGGGCTGAGGAAGCCGTCGTCGAACGCGGCGCCGCGGCCTGCGACGCGCGCCGCGCGGCGCAGCCAGTCGGGCCAGAACGGCGTGGCCAGCTCCCGCCACAGGGCCTGCCGCGAAAGATCGCCCTGCTGCGCGCGGAAACCTTCGAAGTTGCGGCGCAGGCCGGGCACGCGCCCGGCGAGCAGCAGCTCGCGCAGGTAGGTCGGGTAGTAGCGCGGGTAACCGGCCAGCAGTTCGTCGGCGCCCTGGCCGTTGAGCACGACCTTGATGCCGCCGGCGTGCACCGACTTCATGACTTGCCACCACGAGTACACGCTGCCGCCCCAGACCGGCTCTTCGTAGTGCCAGGTGGAACGTTCGAGCACGTCGACCAGGTCGCGCCCGTCCGGCGAGGTATCGGTGCCGTCGAGGTTTCCGACCTGGCCACGCAGCGCATGGATGTAGCGCGATTCGTCGTGGACCGTGCCGGGGTAGGTCACGGAGAACGTACGCAGTGGATTCGCCGTTTCGCGCGCGGCGAGCGCCGCGAGGGTGCCGGAGTCGAGCCCGCCGCTGAGGCAGGCGCCGACCGGCACGTCACTGCGGAGGTGCGAGCGCACGGCCTGGGTGATCTGTTCGCGGAAGCGTGCGGCGTGGTCCCGGGGCCGATCGTCGCGTGCGGCCAGCGCGTCTTCGGCGTTCCAGTAGCGCGAACGCACGAAGCGACCATCGACCAGCACCGCGTTGTGCGCCGGTGGCAGCTGGAGGACGCCGTGGAAGCATGTCGTCTCGCTGCTTGCGCGCGCGCGGTAGACCAGCTGCAGCCGCAGTGCCTCGTGGTTCGGCCGCACCGCCACCAGGC
The DNA here is from genome assembly GCF_054072805.1 of Luteimonas sp. A534. NCBI lineage: Bacteria > Pseudomonadati > Pseudomonadota > Gammaproteobacteria > Lysobacterales > Lysobacteraceae > Luteimonas > Luteimonas sp. A534. Next base: position 850,032 of record NZ_JBSVRR010000001.1, on the reverse strand, counting down.
CGCTTGCGAGCACCGCCTTGATCTCGGAGCCGAAGGCGAAGCCGGCCGTCGTCAGCGCGTAATAGAACGGCTTGATGCCGAGCCGGTCGCGCGAGCAGAACAGCCGCTGCCGCGCCGGCTCCCAGATCGCGAACGCCCACATGCCCTCGAAGCGCTGCACGCAGGCTTCGCCCCACTGCCGGTAGGCGGCCAGGATCACTTCGGTGTCGGTGGTGGAGCGGAACGCGTGGCCGTGGCCGATCAGTTCGTCGCGCAGTGCCTCGTGGTTGTAGATCTCGCCGTTGAACACGATCCACAGCGAGCCGTCGCCGTTGGGCATCGGCTGGTGGCCGGCCGGCGACAAGTCGACGATGCTGAGGCGGCGATGCCCGAGGCCGACGTGGCCGTCGACATGGACGCCGGCATCGTCAGGACCACGGTGCGCGATCAGGTCGGTGAGGACGCCGATGCTGTCCGCACTGACGCTCGCGCCGTCCAGGCGCACGATACCGGCGATTCCACACACGGGCGATCCTTGGCGTGACAGGGGCGGGACGGATCGACGCCCTTGTCCGACGCATCAATCGCACTGGAACCAACGTGATCCGGCGGACAAGCCGGTCAACGCGGAGCGCCGCCCGGGCCCGTCAGCCCAACCCGAAGGCGTGGAAGATGCCGATGATCGCGAACATGCGGCGGCGCGGCCATGGTGTCCTGCGACGGCAGCGCGCTGCAGGTTCCCGCAGTCGACAACTAGACTGCCCGCGAGGGCCAGCTTCTTCGGTTAAACCGATGCTGGTCAGCAGTCAGTGAGGGTAAGTATGAAGATCGCTCTTTTGTTGGTTTCTTCGCTTCTCGTTGCGACGCTCGCAATGATCGCTCCTCCTGCATTTGCCCAAAGCCATTCGCCTACGGTCTATGCGTACGCAAATGCTTATGGCGTCAGCCTCGAGGAGGCTGAACGGCGAAGCGCGGTGGCGAATATGGCCCGGGAACTGCAGGAAAAACTCAAGCGAGAACTTCCGGACAGTTTCGCCGGCATGTACCTTGAGCATGTACCGGAACACAGGGCAGTTGTCCTTTTGACCGGTGATGCGCCTGCGCAACTTCGACGCTTCACCTCCGACGAGTTCTATGTCCCCAGGCAGGTTTCATATTCCCTTGAGCTCATGAGGGCTGTTCAGATGGAAATTGGGAACGTTTTGCAGCGCAGCTCCGTTCCCTTCTATGTTTCCCTTGATGTCGAAAGTAACGAACTTGTGGTTACCGTTGAGAATATGGCAAAGGCAGCGATGGAGCTTGTGCCATTGCGGTCTGTGTACGACTTCGTTCGCCTCGAGCAAGGCGATTTGCCTGTGCCTGTTGAGTTGATTGGGGGGGCGGTGGTAGGCGGCTACGATGATTCTCAGGAGTATCGTGAATCTACATTGGGCTTTAATGTTGTGACGTCGGAGTTGGAGCTTGGAATCATTGGTTCAGGGCATGCGGTGAATAACTCTGTGGAAGTGGATCAGCAGCCAATGGCTCTCGAGTTCATTGATGAGTGGGTGCACGGCAATTTTGATGTTCAGCTTTTTGTCCAGAGTTCTCTTCAGCCTTTGCCTCAGCCTATCGAGGCTATCCCCGATTTCCGGTCATTAGGAGAACTGAAGTCGTGGAATGCGACCCGTCCGGCAATTGGAACTGCAGTGATTACAATGCTACATACACGGATACGCAAGCAACTCCACTAACTTTCACGTTTCGATGCAATAGCGGGAGTGGGCTCCCAACTGCAACGTTTCGTTGGAGAACAACTCTAGAAGGGGCGGATGGCGTCATAACCTCCGGCGTTGAGCATACGAGTACATGTGTGGGTAGTTCGAGCGCTTCCGCTTCCCGGCTGGGAGGAGGGGTTGTGAAGGGCACGATTACCATCGCGCAGTAATTGCTCGGTCGTTGGTTGTTTGGGATTCGCTGAATTTCGGCAATTTGGATTCGTTGACGATGCGAGGCCTGGTGTCACAGCGGGTGGCTAGGGTCCAGCTTGGTGGGTAATTCAAGTGCACGTGTGGAGGTCGTCTTGGAAAGGATTCACTTTGATTATGGAAGGTTGAACCGTGCTGGAATGCTGCATGTGCGCACGCGTCTTGGATTGGCCGCGCTGTTCATCGGCCTGCTTCTGGTGGGCAGTCCTGCCGCTGCGGTGGAGCCGGGGGCGCGCGGGGTGTTGGAAGACCTGCCAACGCTGGTCCGCGTGAAGCGTGATGCACCCATCGCCTGGCCGCTTGAACTCTTCGTCGGCGCGCGAATCGAGGTCCGGAACGGCTGCGTGCATCTGGCCAATGGCGGTGCACTGGCGATATGGCCGCCGCACTACGAACTCCTGGTTGTCGATGGACGCGCCGTTGGCGTACTGGACCCGGAGGATGGCTCATCGCTCCGGTTCGGGGACCCGGCCGATCTCGGGGGAGGGGATGCGCGGATCGCGAACCAGTACCTGGACCCGCCGATTCCCCCCGCATGCGCGGGCCGAGCGGTGCAGGTGTATCTGGGGTCCTAGCGCGCGCGAAATCCCCGTGGCTCCCAGCCCGAGGACACGCTCGGCCGCGTGCGCGGGTTCGGCGGCGCGGTCGGCCAGTCCTTGGCAACGCGCCGCTGCAAGGCAGCGTGGGGCCGCTGGCCCTCAGACCACCCCGAACGCGTAGAAGACACCAATGATCACGAACACCGCGAGGGTCTTGATGATCGTGATCGCGAAGATGTCCTTGTAGGCCTGGCGGTGGGTCAGGCCGGTGACCGCCAGCAGGGTGATCACCGCGCCGTTGTGGGGCAGGGTGTCCATGCCGCCCGAGGCCATCGAGGCCACGCGATGCAGGACTTCCATCGGGATGCCGGCGGCCTGCGCGTTGGCGATGAAGGTGTCGGCCATCGCGGCCAGCGCGATCGACATGCCGCCCGAGGCCGAGCCGGTGATGCCGGCGAGCGCGGTGACCGTGACCGCTTCGTTGATCAGCGGATCCGGGATCGCGCCCAGGGCATTGGCCACCAGGAGGAAGCCGGGTAGCGCCGCGATGACGGCGCCGAAGCCGTATTCCGACGCGGTGTTCATGGAGGCCAGCAGCGCGCCCCCGATGGCGGACTTCGTGCCCTCGGCGAAGTGCGTGAACACCGTTTTCCAGGCAAAGACCATCACCGTTGCGATGCCGATCAGCAGCGCGCCCATCACCGCCCAGATCGCGGCGATCTTCGCCACTTCCTGCACCACCGGCGCCGGGTTGCCGACCACGGCGGGGATGAAGCTGTGGCTGTCGCCGTACCAGCCCGGGATCAGCTTGGTCAGGACCAGGTTGGACACGCCCACCATCACCAGCGGCAGCAGGGCGATGAACGGATGCGCCAGCCGGCTTCCGACGAAGGGCTCGGGTTCGTTGCGGAGCAGGGTCGGGTCGCCGTAGCCCTCGCCGGCGCGCTCGGCCACGCGCCGCCGCCAGTCGAGGTAGGACAGGCCGACGGCGAGGATGAAGACGCCGCCGATGGTGCCCAGCACCGGCGCCGCCCAGGTGTCGGTGCCGAAGAAAGCGGTCGGGATGATGTTCTGGATCTGCGGCGTGCCCGGCAGCGCGTCCATGGTGAAGGTGAACGCGCCGAGCGCGATGGTGCCGGGGATCAGGCGCTTGGGAATGTCGCTCTGGCGGAACAGCTCGGCCGCGAACGGATACACCGCGAACACCACCACGAACAGCGACACGCCGCCGTAGGTCAGCAGCGCGCAGACGATCACGATCGACAGCATCGCGCGCTGCGCGCCGACCACGCGGATGGTGGCGGCGACGATCGATTTGGAGAAGCCCGAGATCTCGATCAGCTTGCCGAACACCGCGCCCAGCAGGAACACCGGGAAATACAGCTTCAGGAAGCCGACCATCTTGTCCATGAACAGGCCCGTGAACATCGGCGCCACCAGCGAGGGGTCGGTGAGCAGCACCGCGCCCATGGCCGCGATCGGGGCGAACAGGATCACGCTGTGGCCGCGGTAGGCGACATACATCAGGAAGACCAGCGCGGCGAGCACGATCAGGAACGACATCGGGGATCCCTTGCGGTCGCGCGGCGCGCGACTCCACGGACGACAGTGTTCCCGCCGGGCGCGGCCACGGCCCATTGTCCGAAGGTACGATGCCGCCGCAGCGGTCCCCTCCCTAGTCTTGTCACCACGCGGCAAATCGGCCGCGCGCAACGAAGATTCCAGGGGATCACATGAAGCCTGTCCATATTCGCGCCACCACCCTCAGCCTGGCGATCGTCGTGGCCCTGGCCGCGCCGGGCCTGCACGCGCAGGAATCCGATGCCGACCAGGCCCCGTCCGCGCGCAGTGCCACCGAACTCGACACCATCACCGTGACCGCCCGCCGCCGCACGGAATCGATCATGGACGTGCCGGTCGCGGTCAGCGCCTTCGGCGAGGAGCAGCTCAAGGACCTCCAGGCCAGCGACGTCAGCGGCCTGCAGGGCGCGGTGCCGAATCTCAATATCGTGCAGGGCCGCGGCTCGGCGAACAGCGTCAACGTCTTCATCCGCGGCATCGGCCAGCCCGACGCGCTGCAGAGCTTCGACCCCGGCGTGGGCATGTACGTCGACGACGTCTACTACTCGCGCATCAACGGCTCGATGTTCTCGCTGTTCGACGTGCAGCAGGTCGAAGTGCTGCGCGGCCCGCAGGGCACCCTGTACGGCAAGAACTCCACCGGCGGCGCGATCAAGATCACCACGCGTGATCCCTTCGACCACAGCGGCGGCGCGGCCGAGCTGACCATCGGCGACTACGGCCGCCAGGAAGTGCGCGCCTACGCCAGCGGCCAGTTGAGCGAGACCGTGGCCGCCAGCGTCGCCGCGGCCTCGATCCGCAACGACGGCTATGTGCGCGACAGCGTCACCGGGCGTCACTACAACAACGACGACACCCAGGCCATCCGCGCCAAGATCGCGTTCCAGCCCAGCGACACCTTCCGCGCCACGCTGTCATTCGACCACACCGAGCAAGACGTCGCCCCGACCATGGGCCGGCCGATGGCACCGCTGCTGCAGACCGACCTCGGCCTGGGCGTGGTGGTGCTGCAGCCGGGCGAGACCGGTGAGTGGAACCACCGCTCGCAGACGTCGTTCCTGCCGCCCGGCCACGGCCAGCAGCTGGAGCACTCCGGTGCCTCGCTGTCGATGGAGTGGGACTTCAGCGAACAGTGGTTGTTCAAGAGCATCACTTCGCACCGCCGCCTGAAGACGGACTCGTTCATCGACATCGACGCCAGCGAATTCGAGCTTGGCGACGTGCTGGTGTCGCTCGACCAGGAGCAGACCAGCCAGGAGTTCCAGCTGCAGTACGACAACGGCAGCAACCTGCAGGCCACCTTCGGCGCGTACTACATGCGCGAGGACGTGCCGTCCTACCAGGAGGCCTATGCCGACGACCTGTTCGCCCTGTTCGGCGCACCGCTGTCGTTCCTGCGCACCATCGACGATGACCTGACCACCACCAGCGTCGCCGCGTTCGCCCACGCCAACTGGGAGTTCGCCCCGACCTGGACGCTCGCCGCCGGCGTGCGCTGGACGAAGGACGAGAAGGAATACGACCGCAGCACCAGCACCTTCTGGGGCGCGCCCTTCTCGGGAATCAACGAGACCGTGGCCTTCCAGGCCAAGGCCAACTGGACCGCGGTTACTCCTTCGGTGAGCCTGCAGAAGGCCTTCAGCGACAACGTCATGGGCTATGTGTCCGCCAACCGCGGCTTCAAGTCGGGTGGCTTCAACGGCCGCGCCAACACCGTGTACGACACCCAGAACGCGAAGTTCGATCCCGAATACGTCTGGACCTACGAGCTCGGCCTGAAGGCCGCGTCCGATGACGGCCGCCTGCGCGGCAGCGTCGCGGCGTTCAAGAGCGACTACAGCGACTTCCAGGCCCGCGTCTCGCAGGACGTCGGCACCTTCCCGGTGCTCAACGCCGCCGAACTCGACATCGTGGGCATCGAGTTCGAGGGCAGCGCGCTCTTCGGCGAGGCCACCATGCTCAGCGCGCAGGTGGGCTGGCTGGACGCCGAGTACGACCGCTTCGACGACTTCCGCCTCGACCCGACGTACCCGGGCTTCGATCCGAACCTCAACCACGACCACGTGCCGTTCTCGCCCGACCTGACCGCACGCGTCGCGTTGCAGCAGGGCTTCTCGCTGGGCGATGCCGGCCACCTGGGCGTCGGCGTGGATGCGTCCTACCGCGGCAAGACCTGGCTGTCGGTGGACAACCGCGACGTGCTGAGCCAGGGCGCGTACACCCTGTACGGCGCGTTCGGCGTGTGGGATTCGCCGCAGTACACCTGGCAGGTCCGCGCCGGCGTGCGCAACCTGACCGACGAGGTCTACAAGACCGAAGGCCAGGAGTTCGCCAGCGTCGGCAACATCCAGACCGCCTACTACGGCCTGCCGCGCAACTGGTACATGTCGGTCCGCTACAACTTCTGACCGCCACCGTTCCATGCGGTGATCACGGCGGCGGGCTTCGGCCCGCCGCTGCGTTATGCTCGATGCCCACGGTCCAGGGCAGACAGGCAGGGGATACAGGGCAATGCTGAGCGTCGGCATGGTGGTCGCGGCCGCGACGCTCTGGCTGGTCCTGCTGTTTGGCGTGGCGGTGTATGCCGAACGCCGGCCCGGGACGCTGGCGCGCCACTGGCACCATGTCTACGCGCTGTCGCTGGCGGTGCACTGCACGTCCTGGACCTTCTACGGCACGGTGACCCAGGCGGCGCGCTACGGCTGGCCGCTGCCACCGACCTTCCTCGGTGCGATCGTGTTCTACGCGCTGGCCATCGGCTTCATGTTGCGCCTGGTGCGCCTGGCCCGCGCCAGCAACGCCACCTCCATCGCCGACCTCATCGCCACGCGGCTGGGCAAGGATCCCTGGCTTGCGGCGGTGGTGACGCTGGTGGCGCTGCTGGGCATGGTTCCCTACATCGCGCTGCAGCTGAAAGCGGTGACGATGAGCTTTGCCACCCTGACCAGCCCTGGCGAGGTCGCCGCGGTGGTCGCGCCCTGGCGCGATGGCGCGCTCTACGTCGCGCTGGCGATGGCGGTGTTCGCCATCGCCTTCGGCACGCGCCGGGCCAGTGCCACGGAGCACAACCGCGGCCTGGTGCTGGCGATGGCCTTCGAGTCGCTGTTCAAGCTGGCGGCGATGCTGGCACTGGGGGCCCTGGTCTGGTTCGGGCTCGGTGATTTCGACGTCGCCGCGCCGCCGCCGCCACCGGAGCCGGTGGGTGGCTTCATGCCGCTGGTGCTGCTGGGCGGGCTGGCGATGTTCATCCTGCCGCACCAGTTCCACGTCGGCGTGGTCGAGTGCCGCGACGAGCGCGACGTGCGCACCGCGCGCTGGCAGTTCCCGCTCTACCTGGTGCTGATCGCGCTGCCGACCCTGCCGCTGGCGCGCGCCGGTACCGTACTGCTCGGCGACAGCGTGCCGTCGGACATGTACGCGCTGGCGTTGCCCGCCGCGCTGGGGCATGACGGCCTGGCGCTGTTCGCCTTCCTTGGCGGCCTCAGCGCGGCCACCGGCATGGTGGTGGTCAGCACCCTGGCGCTGAGCCTGATGATCGGCAACCACTGGTTCACGCCCGGCCTGCTGCGCGGTGCGTGGGCGGTGGGTCGCGCCGGCGACGACGACCATCGTGGCGCGCTGCTGGCGCTGCGTCGCGCCGGCATCCTGGCCGTGATGCTGCTGGCCTGGGCCTACAGCCGCGTGATCGTCGGCAGCGAAGCCTTGGCCGACATCGGCGGTGTCTCGTTCTCGGCCCTGGCCACGCTGGCGCCAGCGCTGTTTTGCGCCGTATGGCGTACGCGCACGCCGGCCGCGGCGGCCACCTGGGGCGTGTTGGCATCGTTCCTCGCCTGGGCCTGGGTCACGCTGTCGCCGATGCTGGTGGAGCTCACCGGCGGCGACGGGACCTGGCTCATGGCCGGGCCTTGGGGCATCGCCTGGCTGGCGCCGGACACGCTCTTCGGGCTGACCGGCTGGAGCCGGCTGGGACGTGCGGTGGGTGCCAGCCTGTTCGTGGGCATCGCCACCACGCTCGCGCTGTCAGCCTGGCTGTCGGCGCCGGATCGCGACGTGGCGCGAGGTTCCGACCTGCGGACCCTGCGCCAGGCGGGGCGACGCTTCCTTCCGGTGCGCGCCGTCGACGAGTTGCTGCGCGGCGCACCCGCGAGCGGGCCGGTGCCGTCGGCGATCGAGGCACGCCTGGAGCGTGAACTGTCCGCCGTCCTCGGCAGCGCCTCGGCGCGCCTGTTGCTCGATGCCGCGCGCCGCGAGGCCGGGCCGGACCTGGACACGGTGGCGGAAATCGTCGGCGAAGCCTCGCAGGACCTGCGCTTCAACCAGCGCGTGCTGCAGGCAGCACTGGAGAACATGAGCCAGGGCATCAGCGTGGTCGACCGCGAGCTGCGGCTGGTGGCCTGGAACCGCCGCTATGCGGAGCTGTTCGGCTATCCGCAAGGCCTGCTGCGCATCGGCGTGCCGGTGGCGGACCTGGTCGTGCACAACCTCCAGCGTGGGCTCGCAGGGGACATCAGGGGACGCGTGGATGCCGAGTCGTCCAAGCGCATGCGCCACATGCAGTCCGGCACGCCCTACGTCAGCGAGCGCGTGTTCCCGGACGGCGGCATCGTCGAGATCCGTGGCAATCCGATGCCCGGTGGCGGCTTCGTCGCCACGTTCACCGATGTCACCGCCTTCCGTCGCACCGAGGCCGAGCTCAAGCGCAGCAACGAGACGCTGGAGCAGCGCGTGGATGAGCGCACTGCCAGCCTCGACCAGGCACGGCGAGAGGCCGAGCGCGCCAACGAGGCCAAGAGCCGCTTCCTGACCGCGGTGGGCCACGACCTGCTGCAGCCACTGCATGCAGCGCAGCTGTTCACCGATGCGCTGGCTGAGCAGGTCGAGGGCAGCAGGAAGGCATCGCTGGGCCAGATCCGCGGCGCGCTCGACTCCACCACCGACCTCCTGACCGGCCTCTTCGACATGGCTCGGCTGGAGGCCGGTGGACTGGTGCCACAGCCTCGCGCGTTCCCGCTGGCGGAAGTCCTGGAGCCACTGGCCTCCGAGTTCCGCGCACTGGCCGAGGATCGGGACCTGTGTTTCAACCACGTGGCCAGCGCCGCCTGGACGCACAGCGATCCGCAGCTGCTGCGGCGGGTGCTGCAGAACTTCCTCGCCAATGCCGTGCGCTACACCGAGCGCGGCCGCGTGCTGCTGGGCGTGCGCCGGGTCGACGGCGGCCTGCGCATCGAAGTGCACGACACCGGCCCGGGCATCGACCTGGCGCAGCAGGCGCTGATCTTCGAAGAGTTCCGCCGTGGCGAAGGCGTGGGCGGGCAGGGACTGGGGCTGGGGCTGGCGATCGCCGAGCGCATCGCGCGGCTGCTCGGTTCGCGGGTGGAGCTGCGCAGTCGTCCCGGCGCGGGCACCTTGTTTGCGATCACGCTGTCGCGCGTGGCCGCGCCGGCGGATGCCGTTGCCATCCCGGCCGTGCGCGCGGGCATCGCCGGTGCGCACGTGCTGCTGCTGGACAATGATCCGATGGCGCTGGAATCGCTGGCCGCGCTCCTGCGAGGCTGGAACTGCAGCGTCGACCTGGCCGCGGATGCCGATGCCGCGGTCGCGGCCCACGCCGCGCGCCCCGCGGACCTGTGGCTGCTCGACTACCACCTCGACGACGGCGACACCGGCATCCAGGCCTGGCAGCGGCTGTCGGCGCGCGTCGGCAGCGTGCCCGCGCTGGTGCTCACCGCCGACGCTACGGATGCGGTCCGACGCGAGGTCGCCGAGCATGGACTGGGCCTGTTGCAGAAGCCGGTGCGGCCGCTGGCGCTGAAATCGATGCTGGGCCGGATGTGGGTCCGGCACGGACGCGCGGGCTGAGCGCCCTACAATCACCGGCCCTCCGCCTGTCGCAGCCACGATGCCCTACACCCCGATCCTGGCCACCCTCGGCTACGTGCTCTCGCCCGACGGGCGCCGGGTGCTGATGATCCACCGCAACGCGCGCCCCGGCGACCTCCACCTGGGCAAGTACAACGGCCTGGGCGGCAAGCTCGAGGCGAACGAGGACGCGCTCGCCTGCATGCGTCGGGAGATCCGCGAAGAGGCCGCGATCGAATGCACGCGCATGCAACTGCGCGGCACCATCAGCTGGCCGGGCTTCGGCAAGCATGGCGAGGACTGGTTCGCCTTCGTCTTCCTGGTCACGGAGTTCACCGGCACGCCGCTGGCGGCGAATCCGGAAGGCACGCTGGAGTGGGTGGACGTCGACAGCGTGCTCGAGCTGCCGCTGTGGGAAGGTGATCGCCACTTCGTGCCGCTGGTGTTCGACGACGACCCGCGCGCCTTCCACGGCGTGATGCCCTATCGCGACGGGCGCATGCAGTCCTGGGCGTTCTCGCGCACCTGAGCGCGGAGTCAGGCCTCGCGTTCGACCTGGCGCGCGGGGTCGCTGAGTTCAAGCTCCCGCAGGATCACGCCGGCCTGGGTGCGGTTGCGCGCCCCGAGCTTCTCGAAGATCGCCGACAGGTGGGCCTTCACCGTGCGCTCCTGCACGTCCAGCCGGTCGGCGATCTGCTTGTTGAGCAGGCCGTCCGCCACCAGCGCCAGTACGCGGAACTGCTGCGGCGTGAGGCTGGCCAGGCGCGCGGCCAGGTCGGCGTCGCCGGGCGTGGAGTGCGCGCGCGACACGGCGCCGCGCAGCGCCGGTGGCAGCCACTCTTCGCAGGCCAGCACGGTGCGGATCGCGTCACGCATTTCGTCCAGGCCGGCGCTCTTGGGGATGTAGCCGGCAGCACCGTGGTCGAGCGCGCGCCGTACCACCTGCGGATCTTCGTTCGCCGACACCAGCACCACGGCGACCGCCGGGAACTGGGCGCGGATCGCGGCCAGCCCGGCCAGTCCGTGGTTGCCCGGCATGTGCAGGTCGAGCAGTACCAGATCGATGTCCGGACGTGACTCCAGCAGGGCGAGGGTCGCGTCGAGCGTGCCGGCCTCGAGCGTCTCGGTGCCGGCCTCGGCTTCCACAGCAGCGCCGCGCATGGCGGCGCGGAACAGCGGGTGGTCGTCGGCGATGAGCAGGGTGGCCATGATGCTGCTTGGTCGTCCGCGGCCGTTACTGCGTCGACCAGCCGCCGTCGACCGGGAAGGAGGCGCCGGTGACGTTGTGCGCTTCGCGGCGGCACAGCCACGTCGCCAGCGCGCCGATCTCTTCGGGCAGCGTCATGCGCAGGCTGGGCTGCTTCTCGGCCAGCAGCGCACGCACGCCATCGTCGCGGCTGCCGCCGTTGCGGCGGGCTTCGATCTGCGGCTCGATCAGCGGCGTCTCCACCCAGCCCGGGCAGATGCAGTTGACGGTCACGCCGCCGCCATCGCGGCTGCCGACGGCGGCGTATTCCAGCGCCGCGACCTTGGACAGGCCGACGATGCCGTGCTTGCTGGCGACGTAGGGCGCCTTGTCCTTCGAGGCCACCAGGCCGTGCACCGAGGCGATGTTCACCACCCGGCCGTAGCCGCGCGCCGCCATGCCCGGCATCGCCAGGCGCATGGTGTGGAAGGCGGCGCTCAGGTTGATGGCGATGATGGCGTCCCACTTGCCGACCGGCATCTCGGCCAGCGGCACCGCGTGCTGGATGCCGGCGTTGTTGACCAGCACGTCGATCGGCGACCAGGCGTCGATGTCGGCCATCATCTTGCTGATCGCGTCCGGGTCCAGCAGGTTGGCGTCGAAGTGGCGGACGTCACGGCCGCCCGCGGCGCGCACGGCGTCGAGCGCCGCGTTGACCTGGGATTCGTCGCCGAGGCCGTTGATCGCCACACGGGCGCCGGCCTGGGCCAGCGAGCAGGCGATCGCCAGGCCGATGCCCGAGGTGCTGCCGGTCACCAGCGCGGTGCGGCCGGAAAGGAAGGTGTCGGTCATGGCGTCGGCTGCGGGGTGCGGGGAGGACGTCCACGGTAGCAAATCGCCACCCCGCATCCCTGCGTACAAAAGTACGATGCCGGCGGCGCTGTCGACTGCTACGGTGCAGGCCATTCCCCGTACCAGAAGGTGGCGCACGTGCGCGAGACACAGCATCGGATCCTGCCTGCGCCCAGGGCGCGCCTGCGCTCCGCCGCGGTGGCGCTGGCCGTGACCGCGGCGATTGCCGGCTGCGCTTCGCAGTCAACGCGCGACGCCACCACGGAGGCCGTGATGTTTGAATACCAGCGCAGCAGCATGCACCGCGATGGCGACGACCTGCTCACCGCCGGACTCGGCATCGACGGCCTGCGCCAGATGGTGCCGCCCGCGTTCGCCGATGCCGAAGCGCCGACCGCCGCCGAGCTGCGTCGCCGTGCGCTGTGGAGCAACTGGCGCGGCATCGCAGATCTCGGTCCCGGCGGCGGCTACGGCGTGCTGTACGGCAGCATGGACGCTGTGCCGGGGCGCGAGTTCTCGGCCTACGCCACGGTGCCGGGCGCGACGCATCCGCACCGCGTGCTGCTGCAGCTGCCCGACGGCTTCGATGCCGCAAAGCGCTGCGTGGTGGTGACCGCGTCTTCGGGTTCGCGCGGCATCTACGGATCGATCGCCGTGGCCGGCGCCTGGGGCCTGCCGCGCGGCTGCGCCGTGGCCTATACCGACAAGGGCGCGGGCAGCGACTACTTCGACCTGGATGCGGGCATCGGCTTCGGGGCTGATGGTCGCGCCGCGGCGAAGGATACGGCCAGCGACCTCGCCTTCGTACCCGATGCGCCCGCAGGCGCGACCGGCGTCGCCTTCAAGCACGCGCACTCGCGGGACAACCCCGAGGCCGACTGGGGCCGCCACGTGAAGCAGGCCGCGGAGTTCGCGCTGCAGGCGCTGGACGACGCGCTGCCCGCGCAGGCGCCCTTCACCTTCGACAACACCCGCGTGATCGCGGTCGGAATCTCCAACGGCGGCGGCGCGGTGCTGCGCGCGGCGGAACTGGAGGGCGACTGGCTCGATGCCGTCGTCGCCGGCGAGCCCAGCGTTTACGTGGAAGGGCAGGGTGGACGCACGCTCTACGACTACACCACCGAAGCCGCGCTGCTGATGCCCTGCGCGCTGCTCGACATGGACAACCTGCCGCAGCCGCCGCTGCTCACCCAGGTCAAGCCGCTGTATGCCGCGCGTTGCGCGTCACTTGCCGCCGGGGGGCTGCTGTCCGGTGCCGACACCGCCGCACAGGCGCGCGAGGCCCACGACGCACTGCGCGACGCCGGCTGGACCGACGAGGCGCTGCGCGCCGGTGCGCTGTCCGCGGGCTTCGACCTGTGGCGTGCGGTGGCCGCGACTTACGCAAGCGCCTATGGCCGCTACGGCGTTGGCGAGGGTCCCTGTGGCTTCTCCTTCGCCGCCCAAGGCACCGACTTCCTGCCACGGGCGGCAACCGCCGCCGAGCGCGCAGCCTGGTGGTCGGATGCCAGCGGCATCCCGCCGGGCTCGGGCGTCGGCCTCGTCGATGCGGGCATGGCCCCGCCGGACCTCACCCTGAAGGGCCTGCAGTGTCTGCGCGAGCTGTGGACGGGCGAGGGCGCCGATGCCGATCGCGTGCGTGCCGGCATCGCCGCCACCCGCGCCGCGCCGCCGCGCGAAGGGCTGCCGGTGGTGGTGGTGCACGGTCTCGACGACGGCCTGATCCCGGTCGCGTTCAGCAGTGCGCCCTACGTCGCCCACTCCCGCACCGCGGGCCGCGACGTGCGCTACTGGCAGGTGCGCAACGTGCAGCATTTCGATGGTTTCCTGGCGCTGCCCGACTACGCCGCGCGCTACCTGCCCCTGCTGCCCTATGTGTACGAAGCACTCGACCGCGTCGATGCGCATCTCGATGGCGCGGCACTGCCCGCCGATGCGGTGATCGACACGACGCCGCGCGGCACGGCGGCGCTGGAGGCCTCGCACCTGGCCATTCCGCGCTGAATGGCCCTGCGGCAATGCCTGTCGCCGCTATGGCGGCTCCCACAAAAAAAGCGCCGTTGTGGGAGCGGCTATAGCCGCGATCCGGCGCCCGGCAGGAACCACTTGCTCCACCGTGACGGCCGGTTTGGCATGCTGGCCTCCCAACCGCGACAGGAACGGCGATGACCCGCCAGCGACACTTCTCGATGATTCGCGACTTCCAGCTCGCGGACTGGTTCACGCTCGCCAACGCCGTCTGCGGTACCGGTGCCATCTTCGCGGCGATGCGCTACCTGCAGGAAGGCGGCATCCGCGACCTGATGCTGGGCATGGCGCTGATCCCACTGGCCTTCGTGTTCGATGCCCTCGACGGCCGCGTCGCGCGCTGGCGCAAAGTGGCCTCCACGCTCGGCCGTGAGCTCGATTCGCTGTCCGATGTGATCTCGTTTGGCGTCGCCCCTGCCGCGCTCGGCTATGCCTGCGGTCTCCAGGGCGGCTGGGACTGGGTGGTCCTGAGCTACTTCGTCGGCTGTGGCGTGAGCCGCCTGGCGCGCTACAACGTCACCGCTGAAACGCTCGCCGATGGCGGCGACAAGGTGAAGTACTTCGAGGGCACCCCGATCCCCAGCAGCGTGGCCATCGTGCTGCTGCTGGCGGTGGCGGCCTGGCAGGGCGCGCTCGGCGACGCGATCTGGTTCGGGCAGTGGCAGCTCGGCCCCTGGCAGCTGCATCCGCTGGTGCTGGTCTATGCGCTTTCGGGCTCGCTGATGATCAGCAAGACGATCCGCATCCCCAAGCCCTGATCCGCGCTGGCGCCGACATCGCGCATTGCTATGATCGGTGGAACAGATGGAGGTGCGCGATGTCGGTGAATCCACGGGACGATTTCGAGTCACTGGCACGGCGCTACTGGGCTGCCTGGGGCGATGCGCTGCGCGACGCGGTGCCGGGCAGCGGCGCGATGCCTGGATTCGGCGCAATGCCTGGCATGGGTGCGATGCCCGGATTGGGCGCGGTGCCCGGAATGGGTGCGATGCCGGGCATGTCCGGACCGCAGGTATCGCCGCAGGGCGCGGAGGCCTGGCAGCAATTGCTGGACTGGTGGACGCAGCTGGCCCACGGCGGCCGCACCGAAGCCAATGATGCGCTCACGCATTTCAACAGCCAGGCGCGCCGCTGGTACGGGCGCATGCAGGAGGTCGCCGCGCGCTTCGCCGGGCAGGAAGCCAGTGCGGTCGACGTCGCGCGCGCCTGGAAGGAAGCGCTGGGCGCCAGCGGCGAGAACCCGTTCCCGGAGATGCTGCGCAGCATGCGCGGCCACGGACTGCAGGGCCTGGAGCAGTGGGTCGAGGATGCCTCGCCCTGGCTCGACGCGGTGCGCGGCGAGGGCATGGCCTTGCTGCGGATGCCGGCCTTCGGCTCCGGGCGAGAGCAGCAGGAGCGCCTGCAGGCGCTGGCCGGCCACGTGGCCGAGTACCAGCAGGCGTCCAGTGCCTACGCTGCGCTGATGCTGAAGGCGCAGCAGGAAGCGTTCGTGATCTTCGAAAGCAGGTTGATCGACCACGAGGAACCGGGCCGCCAGATCCAGTCGGCGCGCGCCCTGTTCGACCTCTGGATCGATGCCGCCGAGGAGGCCTACGCCGAGATCGCGCTGTCGCCCGAGTTCCGCGAGGTGTACGGAAACCTGGTCAACGCGCAGATGCGCGTGCGCGGCGGCGTGCAGCGCATGGTCGAAGACGCCTGCACGCAGCTGGGCATGCCCACCCGCAGCGAACTTGATGGCGCGCACCGCAAGCTGGCGCAGCTGGAGCGCGAGGTACGGCGGCTCCGCGATGCGGTGGCGGGCGGGACGGGTGGTGGTGCGCGCGCGTCGGCGGCGCCACAGCGTCGGCAGGCGTCTGCGACTGCTTCGATGCCTGTATCAGAGCCTGCGGCGCCGACGGTGTCCGCTGGAGAACCCGCTGTGGCGGCCAGGCGCACGTCCAAGGCGCCGAAGAAGACGGCCGCACGCAGCACGACGAAGGCTGCGACGAAGCGCGCTCCCGCGCGTGCTGCGAAGAAGGCGACGAAGCGTGTGACCAAGCGCGTATCGGAGAGCGCGCCGGCCCGTGCCGCGAAGCCTGCCAAGACAGCCAAGACAGCCAAGCCTGCGAAGACGGCCAAGACTACGCAGGCGGTCAAGACAGCCAAGTCAGCGAAGAGGGCGGTGAAGCGCGTTGCAAAGGCCGCCACGACGCGCGCTGCCAAGCGTCCGGCCGGGAAGGTCGCCAAGCGCGCCACGAAGGCGAGCGGCGGACGCTCCTCCGCCGGCAGGAGCTTCGGCGGCGCGATCGCCGGCGCGATGCCACGGGCACCCGCGCCGATGGCGTCGACGACGAAGAAATCCGTGAAGAAGGGGACGCGCTGACATGTACGGTCCGCTCAACATCACCCCCGCGGGGCTCGCCGAAGAGGCGATGCGCCTGCAACAGAAACTTGCCGCGGGCCTGCAGGTGCTGCGCGAAGTCGATGACGTCGACTTCGGCGCCACCCACCGCCAGGAGGTCTGGCGCGACGGCAAGGTCGTGCTCTACCGCTTCATCGGCGATCGCGAACCCACCGCGCGCGTCCCGCTGCTGATCGCCTACGCCCTGGTCAACCGCCCCTACATGGTCGACCTGCAGGACAACAAGTCGCTGGTGCGCCAGCTGCTCGCGCGCGGCGAGGACGTCTACATCATCGACTGGGGCTACCCCGACCGTTCCGATCGCTTCCTCGACCTCGAGGACTACATCGAGCGCTTCATCGGCGGCGCCGTCGACCACCTGCGCGACAGGCACCGGCTGGATGCCATCAACCTGCTCGGCATCTGCCAGGGCGGGGCGTTCTCGCTCAGCTATGCCGCGCTCAATCCCGCCAAGGTGCGCAACCTGATCACCATGGTCACGCCGGTGGACTTCCACACGCCGGACAACATGCTGTCGAACTGGACGCGCGGCATGGACGTCGACCTGCTCGTCGACACGCTCGGCAACGTGCCGGCCGATCTCATGAACATGTGCTACCTCACGCTCAAGCCCTGGCGGCTGTTCGTGCAGAAGTACGTGGGCATGGCCGACATCCTCGATGACAAGGCGGCGATGGAGGACTTCCTGCGCATGGAGAAGTGGATCTTCGATTCGCCCGACCAGGCCGGCGAGGCCTTCCGCCAGTTCATCAAGATGTTCTACCAGGGCAACGGCTTCGTCGAAGGCGGCATCGAGATCGGCGGGCGCGAGGTGCACCTGGGCCTGGTCGAGATGCCGGTGCTCAACATCTACGCCGAACAGGACCACCTGGTGCCGCCGTCGGCCTCGAAGCCGCTGGGGGGGCTGATCGGCGGCAGCGACTATTCCGAGCTGTCGTTCCGCGGGGGCCATATCGGCATCTACGTGTCGGGACGGGCGCAGAAGGAAGTGCCCGACGCGATCCACAACTGGCTGGCGCAGCGGTGAACGCGGTGAAGCCCAGCCTCAGCCGGCCACTCGACGACCGCGTGCTGGTGGGCGTGATCGGCGGCATCGCGCGCCGCTTCGGCTGGAGTTCCACCCTGCTGCGCGTGTTGTACGTGGTGTTCTCGGTGCTGTCGGCGGCCTTCCCCGGAATCATCGTCTACCTGGTGCTGTGGCTGCTGATGCCCGAGGACGGGTGAGCGCGCGCGACGTGCTCGCGTTCCGGGGCATGCTCGGTGCGCTCGGCATCGCCTGGACGCTGCCCAATACCCTCGCCGGCCTCGCGGTCGGGCTGGCCGCGCTGCCGTTCGGCGCGCGCGTGTGCCTGCGCAGGCGCGACCTTGCGCTGGTGTTCGACGCCGTGCCCTGGGGGCCGGGCGGGGCGCTCACGCTGGGCAACGTGATCCTCCACACCGGCGACAGCATCGACTGCGACTGCCTGACGTACGCGCATCGTGCAGGGCTGTGCGAGCACCCTGCGGTGCGCCTTGCCGACCACGAGCGCGCCCACGTGCTGCAGTACATGGCGCTCGGAATCCTGTTCCTGCCCCTGTACTTCCTGTGCGGCGGGATCAGCGTGCGCAACCGCTTCGAGCGCGCTGCCGATCGCTACGCGCTCACCGGCCGCGGATGGTGGCCCTGGCCGACGCCGCCGACGGACGGTCGCGTGGATTGACGATCGTTTAACGCCACGGGCGCTACTGTCGATGCGTCGAAGAAAAAGCGGAAGGCCTCACAGCCAGACGCAATCGCTTCGACAAACGGGAGGCTCAGCCGACCGGGGAAACCCGGACGACTGGGCCTTTCATTTGTGGGGCTGGCGCCGTCCCCTGGGGTTTACCCGGGGCGCCGCGCCGATACGGACGCGCTAGTCTGGCCGCTACATCGGAGGCCATGCCCATGAGTCCAGTCCGCCTGCGTGACGACGTCACGCCCTGGTCCTTCTTCCTTCCCACGATGCTCGCGGTGACCGTGGGTATCCTCGCAGCCGATGTGGTCGCCCATGTGGCCGGTGCGGTTTTCGGTTCAGACGACACGCCTGTCGTGGCCACCGCGGATGCGCCGCGGGTCGGCGCGGTCCGGGACGACTTCGAAGAGGGCCCGCTGGCCGAAGGTGCGGGCGCGGTCGAGGTCGGCCAGTCCAGCGGCGGCGACCTGGTGCTGCTTCCGGGACCCGTGGCCGCGATGCGTGATGGCGCCGAGCGCGCCTGCATCAACCACACGATCGCCCTGCGGCGCCCCAACGGCTGGGAGCAGGGACTCGAAGAGAACGTGCCGCTGCGCTGCCGCGCCAGCTCTCCCTGACAGGAACGCCGATGGCGGCCGCTTCCGCGATATCAGGCAGTGACCAGGGGCAGCAAGGTGATGCTGTCGCCGCGGCGCGCGCCAGCGGGACCGTAACGCCTCTCGGCGAACAGCACGTGGTCGCGTGCCACCAGCACCACGCTGCTGCAGCGCGTGCCGTATTCGGGTCCGCTCACGAATGGAGGCGAGAGTGCGCGTTCAAGCTCGAGTCCAACGCCCGTGTCGGGAAGCCTGTCATCGGGGGCCGGCCGAGTGTCGGCCAGGGCCGTGAACAGCGGATCCAGGGCCTCGGGTGCGCCGAGGGGATCGGCAGCGGCATCCGGCGTATCCAGCCAGGCCTCCAGCGCGCGCGTGGCCACCATGCTTTTCGGCCAGGGCGCGTCGAAGGCCCCGTTGGACATGGCGTGCATGCCCGGAGCCACTTCGACCCGGGAGGTCGCGGGATGGTTGCTGGCGTGGACGAGTGAGCGGCCATCCCAGAACAGCGCGTTGAACAGGCCATAGCCGTCGGCGGCCGCCTGCGTCGCGGCGAAGTTCTCCGACGTGGCACGGCCCCGCACGAAGTCGCGGACCAGCCATCCCCTCGAGCAGGGCCGTTGCGCCATGCCGCTGCCGCGACCATCGCGGACGTTGGTCACGGCTGCAAGCCGGCCCCATGGCGACACCTGCAGCCAGCCGCCGCCCTGCACCAGGTCACGGCCGCCGTAAACGCCGGGCGCGTCGGGGTCGAGGCTGGCCGCGGCCGTGGGACGCCCGTGGAACTCGTCGCGGTTGGCGGCGATGGCCAGCGGGTAGCGGGGATGGAGTTGCCAGGCGAGGGCGATCAGGCACATGCCGCCATGGTAGCGGCCCGGGGCAGGAGTCACCCGGAAGGGATCGTGCGTCAGACGTAGCAGCTGAAGTTCCCGGCCCAGCACCGTAGCCGATGGCCACGGCCAAACTCCCTGTAGGCGGCGCGCCGTCCGTTGGTGCGCTGTGCTGCCGGACCCACATGATCCGGCAGCGCGCGGGCCCGCGGTATCAGCGCAGACCCGGCAAAAGGGTCAGAAAAATCCTACAGTGGTGCCGGAAGTGGGACTCGAACCCACACAGGTGTTTAGCCCGGCGGATTTTGAGTCCGCTGCGTCTACCGATTCCGCCATTCCGGCGCGGGCGCCAAGTATAGCGGCCGATCGGCAACCGCCAAGGGATTTCCGGAGATCCGTCGGTGTGTGCCATGCCGGTATCGCTTGAGGTCGGAATGCCCTCTCAACGCAACCATCGTGCGATTGATAAGGAATAGCAGTTCACGACTCACGTCCATGTTCACCGTTCCCCGTGTTGCAGTTCTGCGTCACAGCGCATTGATGTGATCGCATCTGCTCGAGGACCGTCAAGCTCGCCGGTTACAGGTACCCGCCTGTCTCTTATGAGGAAAAGTCCGATTCAAGTGTCGCCGCGTCGGTAGGCAGCACGTTCTCCGTGCGTACATGCCATTCGCCGCTCACCGGCTCGAACCGCGAGCACGCTTCCAGCGGTGCTTCGTAGACATGCAGGGACACGGCGATCGCGTCCGCGTCGGCGTTGCGGATGGTGTGGTACTCGTGCGGGGGGATCAGGCTGCCGGCACTGCCGGGACCGGCCTGCAGGCCGCCGGCGCAGCGGAAGCGGAAGCGGTCGCCGTCACTCTCCAGCAGCTCGTACTGGGTGATTTCAAGCTCGCCTGCCCACACGCCTTCCACGCACCAGCAGCCGGCATGGTCGTGGATCGGCGTGCCCTGGCCTGGCCCCCAGGTCATGGCGACCACGCTGTACCCGTGCTCCGGGCTGCGATACAGCTCGCGGCGGGCGTAATGGTCGGCGATCGGCGAATGCACGCAGTCGGGAAGACGGACCGCGGGATCGCGGATCAGTCCGCACATCACGTTGCGCAGGGCCGCGGTGACCGCGTGGCAGTCGCCGGCGCCGAGCGCGGCGTCGATGCCGGCGATCAGGTGCTCGCGGCCGGGGAAGTCGATGTCGGACAGGACGCCATCGGCGTCCTCACGGGTCTGGGTCATGCACCCGAGTGTACGACGCCCCGCGCCGCCCTCGCGCCGCGGTGCAGCATCCTGCCGGGTGCGATGCCCGGCTTCAGAGCGCTGCCAGGAAGCCGCCGATCGCGGGCGTGAAACGGGCGAAGTCGACCAGGAAGGCGTCATGGCCCTGCGGCGATTCCAGCGGCAGCAGCGTGGATTCGGCACCGCCGGCGCGTAGACCGTCGGCGATTTCCTCCTGCTGCTGCAGTGGGAACAGGATGTCGGTGTGCACGCCGATCGCCAGTGCACGCTCCACGTGGATGCGCGCGAGGCCATCGGCCGTGGTGCCGCCGCAGGACTCGCCGATATCAAACCAGTCCATGCAGCGGCTCAGGTACAGATAGCAGTTCGGGTCGAAGTTGCGCACGAAGCGCCGGGCGTGGGCCTCGAGATAGCTCTCCACCTCGAACTCGAGGCCGAAGGGGTCCTCGTCGTCGCGGCGGTCGGAGTCCAGGCGCACGCGGCCGAAACGGCCGTCCCACTCCAGCGCGGACCGGTAGGTGATCACGCCGAGCTTGCGCGCCATGCGCATGCCGCTCTCGGGATAGCGCGCATCGTCGTAGTCGCCGTTGTTCCAGTGCGGATCGAGGCGGATCGCCTCGCGCTGCAGCGAGCGGATCGCGATCGAGAACGGAAGCGCGCGCGCGGCACCCGACACGTTGATATGGCTGCGGGCGATGCCCGGGTGCCGGGCGAGCAGGGCCAGCGCGGCCATGCCGCCCATGGAGTTGCCGATCACGCAGGCCAGGCGCTCGATGCCAAGCGCACGAACCACGTGTGCGGCAGTATCCGCGATGTCCTCGATGGCGACGTCGGGGAACGCGATGCGCCAGGGCTGGCCGGTGGCAGGGTTGATCGTGGCCGGGCCGCTGGAGCCCTTGCAGCTGCCGAGCGAGTTCACGCAGACCACGTGCCAGCGGTCGGTGTCGATGGCCTTTCCGGGGCCCACCATCGCCTCCCACCAGCCGGGGGTGGGGTCGGCCTCGCTCGCCGCGGCGTGCGCGTCCGGCGACAGGCCGGTGAGGATGAGGATCGAGTTGTCGCCGGCGGCGCTGCGGCGGCCCCAGGTCTCGTAGGCGATGCGGCCGTCGCGCAGACCGCCGCCGCGTTTCATGGCGAAGGGCGAGGGCAGTTCGAGGAAGCGCGTGCCGGGCGGGATGAATTCGGTCATGGCCGCAAGTTTAACGGTCGCGGCGCACGGACCGCAGGGCGGTCAATCGGCGCCGATCACCAGTTCCACGATGCCGCTGTTCGGCAGGGACACGCGAACGGCCGCGGATTCCACGTCGTCGGCGCTGCGTTCGACCGTGCCGCTGGCGGAGATCCGTGCCGAGACCAGCACCACGTCCAACTGCGACAGGAGCCGCGTCGGCATCGGGCTGTCGCCGTCGTCGAGCACGATCTCCAGCGGCAGCGTGGAGACCTCGTGGCGTTCGGCGGCGACGGGCATCGGCGGACCGTCGGGGGCGCGCGCCATCACGAACACCGTGCCTTTGCCGCCGAGCCTTTCAGCCACGCCGGGAGCGAGGCTGACGCGCACCCGCAGTGCGTTGTCCGCAGCGGCGGCGGTATCGGTGCCAGGCTGCGCGATGGCAGGCGTCGCCCCGGCGGCCGCGGCTCCAGCACCCGCCGGACCGGCCGCAAGCGCCGGCAGCCCCGCGGCCTCGCGGGCGTCCGCGATCTGCTTGCGCAGGCTGGCGGCGGTGGACGGATCGATCGTTGGCAGCAGCGCCTCCCATGTCGCGGCCGCTTCGGCGTCCATGCCGCGTTGGCGCTGGGCGACGCCGACGAACCAGTGCGCGCGCTGGTTGGCCGGCTGCAGGACCACGGCGCGCTCGAGCAGCGCCAGGGCCTCGTCGTCGAACAGGTTCTGCGGATGCGCCTGGGCGCTGGCCTGGGCGACTTCGACCATCAGGGCGGGTTCGTCGGGAACGAGCTCCAGCGCCTTGGCGTAGGCGTCGCGCGCGCCGGCGTGGTCACCCTGCACCGAGAGCGAGCGCGCAAGCAGCGCCCAGCCCTCCGGCTGCTGCGGATTGCGCTCGAGCTCCGCACGCAGCTGGCTGACCGCTTCGGCGAAGTCCGCTGGATCGACGTGGGGATCACCGCCGGCCACGTCCGGAGTGGTGCGTGCGGCCGGGTCCAGGGCGGCGGGCGTGCCCAGCACCTGGTACAGGCCGACCGACAGCAGCGGGACCACGGCAAGCGCGGTGAGCCAGGTGCGCGGCGAGTTGCGGCGCAGCGGCGCGGCCACCAGCGCCGCCGCCAGCAGGGATGCGAACAGCACTGCGAGGAAGAACAGGGTCG
Organism: Luteimonas sp. A534; assembly: GCF_054072805.1. Taxonomy (NCBI): domain Bacteria; kingdom Pseudomonadati; phylum Pseudomonadota; class Gammaproteobacteria; order Lysobacterales; family Lysobacteraceae; genus Luteimonas; species Luteimonas sp. A534. The sequence continues at coordinate 826,950 of NZ_JBSVRR010000001.1, read as the reverse complement.
ACATCACCACTCCTGCCCGTCGTCGACGGGATCGATCGCGGCGCGGTTGCCGGCGGCGCGCTTGCGTACGACCACGACCAGCACGATTGCGCCGGCCAGCAGCACGAACGCCGGCCCCAGCCACAGCAGCAGGGTGCTGCCGCCGAACTGCGGGCGGTAGAGCACGAACTCGCCGTAGCGGTCGACCAGGAAGGTCTTGATCTCGGCGTCGCTGCGGCCCTCGCGCATCAGGTTGAAGACTTCGCGGCGCAGGTCGTGGGCGATCGGCGCGTCGGAGTCGGCCAGGGACTGGTTCTGGCACATCACGCAGCGCAGCTCGAGGGTCAGCGCGTGGAAGCGCTGCTCCTCGGCCCGGTCGCGGAATTCGAGCGGCTGCACGTTGCGCACGGCCTGCGCGGTGGCAGGAGCCGGCCACAGGGCGAGTGCGGTCATCGCGGCCAGGAGAAGCGCCAACATGGCCGAACCGGCGATGGCGCTGAAGGTCGTGCGGGACGACGTGCGTGCGGCCGCTGCGCGCGACGGCAATCCGTGCGCGCTCATCCGCCGGTCCCCATGCGCTCGACCATCGGCGCCACCACGTTGTCGATGATGTCGTCGGTCAGCGGGCCGACGTGCTTCCAGCGCACGATGCCTTCGGCGTCGACCAGGAAGGTCTCCGGCGCGCCATAGATGCCCCATTCGATCGCGGTGCCGCCTTCGTAGTCGGCGATCACCACCCAGTAGGGATTGCCGAACTGCTCCAGCCAGCGCAGCGCGTCTTCGGGCTCATCCTTCCAGTTGTAGCCGACGACGCGGATCACCTTGGTCTCGGCGTAGCGCGCGATGACCGGGTGTTCGACCTGGCAACCCGGGCACCAGCTGCCCCAGACGTTGAGCAGGTAGGGCTGGCCCTGCAGCTCGGCGGTACCGACGCTGTAGTTGGCATCGTGCAGCACCGGCAGCGAAAACTGCGGGGCCGGCTTGCCGATCAGCGGCGAGGGCAGGGCTTCGCGGTCGGGGCGGTCGGACTGGCGCACGCCCCAGGCCAGCAGCACCACCAAGGCCAGGAAGCCGGCCCCCAGCAGCACGGCCAGCAGCATGCGTCCGCTGCGCGCGGGAGGGGCTCCGGGGGGCTGGGCGGCGTTCATTCCGCCTCCCTGGCTTTCAGCGGCAGGCGGAAGCGGCGGTCGGCGGCGGTGACGAAGCCGCCCAGCGCCATCAGCAGCGCACCGGCCCAGATCCAGCGGATGAAGGGCTTCACGTGCAGGCGCACCGCCCAGGACTCGCCGCCCAGCGGCTCGCCCAGCGCGACGAAGAGGTCGGCGCGCACGCCGGCGTGGATCGCGGCATCGGTCATGACCTGGCCGCCACTGGCGTAGGCGCGCTTCTCGGGATGCAGCAGGACCAGCGGCCTGTCGTCGCGGAACACCTGCACATGGCCGCGGTCGGCCATGTAGTTCGGGCCCGGCACGCGCTCGACGCCATCGAAACGGAAGGCGTAGCGGCCGATCGTCTGGGTCTCGCCCGGCGCCATCGGTACCTCGCGCAGCACGTTCTGCGCTTCGACCAGCATCGCACCGACCACGAACACGGCGACGCCGAGGTGGCCCAGCACCATGCCGAACATCTCCGGGGTGAAGCTGCGTCCCTTGGCGCGGAGCCGGGTCCAGGCAAAGCGCAGCGTGCCCAGCGCGACCCAGGCCGCACCGGCGACGCCCAGGCCGGTCTTCAGCGCGCCCTGGGGCGCCCTGTACCAGGCGATGACGCCCAGCAGCAGGGCCAGGCCCAGCCAGGGCAGCAGCATCGCCAGCGGCTTCGAGGCCTGGTCCTGCTGCCAGCGCGTCAGCGGGCCGAAGGGCACCAGGAACACCAGCGGCGCCATCAGCAGCAGGAACAGGGTGCCGAAGTAGGGCGGGCCGACCGAGACCTTGCCCAGGCCGAGCGCGTCGGCAAGCAGCGGATACAGCGTGCCGAACAGCACCATCGCGCAGGCCGATGCCAGCAGCAGGTTGTTGACCAGCAGCAGGGTCTCGCGCGAGTACGCCGCGAACGGCTTGCCGTCGGCGAGCTTCGGCGCGCGCAGCACGTAGACCGCCAGCGCGCCGCCGATCACGGCGCCGAGGAAGGCGAGGATGAACAGCCCGCGCGAGGGGTCGGCGGCGAACGAGTGCACGCTGGTCAGCACGCCCGAGCGCACCAGGAACGCGCCCAGCAGCGACAGCGAGAACGCCGCGATCGCCAGCAACATGGTCCAGCTGTTGAAGCTGCCGCGCTTCTCGGTGACCGCCTGCGAATGGATCAGCGCCGCGCCCACGATCCAGGGCATGAAGCTGGCGTTCTCGACCGGATCCCAGAACCACCAGCCGCCCCAGCCGAGCTCGTAGTAGGCCCACCAGCTGCCCAGCGCGATGCCGATGGTGAGGAAGCCCCAGGCGACGTTGGTCCAGGGCCGCGACCAGCGCAGCCAGCGCACGTCAACCACCCCTTCCAGCAGCGCGGCGATCGCGAACGCGAACGGCACCACGAAACCGATGTAGCCGATGTACAGCAGCGGCGGATGGATGATCATCCCCGGGTCCTGCAGCAGCGGATTCAGGTCGTGGCCTTCAAGCACCGCCGGAAGCAGGCGTTCGAAGGGGTTCGAGGTGAACACCATGAACGACAGGAAGCCGACCGCGACCAGGCCGATCACGCCCAGCGCGCGCGCGCGGAAACTCCAGGGGATGCGGCCCGACAGTGCCGCCACCGCCGCGTTCCAGACGGCCAGCATCATCGCCCACAGCAGCAGCGAGCCCTCGTGCGCGCCCCAGACGGCGGTGTAACGGTAGATGAGCGGCAGCAGCGAGTTGGAGTTGTCGGCGACGTACTTGACCGAGAAATCCTGCAGCACGAAGGCCAGCGTCAGCAGCACGTAGGCGCCGAGCACCAGCACCAGCTGCGCGAGCGCGGCCGGGCGCGTGACAGCCGCCAGGTCCTCGCGGCCGCGGGCGGCGCCAACCAGGCCGGCAATGCCCTGGAGCACGGCGAACACAAGCGCCAGCGCCAGCGCCGCCTGGCCGATCTCCGGCAGCACCTAGAGTGCGCCTTCCGGCGGCGGGGCAGGCATCTCGACGTTGTGCTTCTCGTGCGCCAGGCCCATCTTGTCCGCGACTTCCTTGGGTACGTAGGTCTCGTCGTGCTTGGCCAGTACGTCGTCGGCGACGAAGGTGCCGTCGGCGCGCATGCGGCCGGTGGCGACCACCGACTGGTTCTCGCGGAACAGGTCGGGGAGGATGCCCGAGAAGACCACCGGCATCAGTGCATCGCCGTCGCTCACCAGGAAGCGCGCTTCCATCGAGCCGGCGGGCCGCTCGAACGAACCGTCGGCGACCATGCCGCCCAGGCGAAAGCGGGTTTCGCCCGAAGCGACGTCGATGCCGGCACGGCCATCGAGCACCTCGGCGGGCGTGAACAGATAGGCGACGTTGCGCTGCAGGGCCATGGCCACCAGCACCGCCACCAGGGAGGCGGCGACGACCACGGCGAGCACGAACCAGAGGCGCCTGCGGCGGGTGGGATTCATCGACCTAGCTCCGTGGGAGGGGTATTGCGGGCGGGGCGTGCGGCCTTGCGCGTGGCCAGGCGGCGCGCGGCGCGCACCTGGCGCGCGATGGCGAAGCGTGGCGCCAGGTAGTCCCAGACCAGCATCACGACGAACACCGCGTAGGCGGCGATGACATATTCGCGATAGCTCATTCGTTCGTCCCTGCGATGCGGCGGGCCCAGTCCTTGCCGGCCTCGCGCTGCAGGTTGTCGGCACGCGCGCGCGCCAGCAGCGAACCGGCGAACCAGAGCTTGGTGCCGATCAGCATCCACACCAGCGGCGGGATCATGCTCGGGTCCATCGAAGATTCGCCGAACACGCGGATGGTCTGGCCCTGGTGCAGTGAGTTCCACCACACCACCGAGTAGCGGATGATCGGCAGCATCACCACGCCGACAAGCGCCAGCAGGCCGGCGGCGCGCGCGGCGGTGCGGCGGTCGTCGATGGCGTGGTACAGGCCGATCACGCCCAGGTACAGGAACAGCAGCACCAGCTGGCTGGTCAGGCGCGGGTCCCAGTCCCACCAGGTGCCCCACATCGGCTTGCCCCAGATCGAACCGGTGGCAAGCGTGACGAAGGTGAAGGCGGCGCCGATCGGCGCGCAGGCCATGGCAAGGATCTCGCACAGCTTGATCCGCCAGATGAGCGCGATCGCGCTGTACAGCGCCATCAGGCCGAACACGAGCAGGCTCATCCAGGCCGCCGGCACGTGGATGTAGAGGATGCGGAAGCTGTCGCCCTGCTGGTAGTCGGCAGGCACCTGGAACAGCGCGCCGTACATGCCCCAGGCCATCACCAGCGCGCCCAGCGCATATCCCCAGGGAGACCACCTGGCGGCGAAACGGTCGAAATAGGGCGGTGAGCCAAGCTGGTGGAACCAGCGGATCACCGGGTTCATGTCGGACATCTGGTCTTCGCTGGCAGGAGGTGGGCAGGCCGGGGATGGGCCGGCTCAAGGCCTCGACGGGCCACGTCAGTGCCCGTCGGCGCATTCTTTCAGGTTTGGACATGCGGGCCAAGCACGATTCTAGCCGCGCTGCGGCAAACACGGGCTGACGCAGGTCAACGCAGTGTTCCGCGTGGCGGCCGTCAGGACAACGCGATCCTGATCGCCGCCGCGGCGGCGAGTGGCGCCAGCACCACAGCGGCCACCAGTCCCGCGGCCAGCAGCAGCAATCCGCCAATCGGATCGAAGCCCTGCGCGGAAGCGGTGACGGCACCGGCACCGAACACCAGCACGGGCACGTACAGCGGCAGCGCCAGCAGGGCGACCAGGATTCCCGAACGGCGCATGCCCACCGTCAGCGCGGCGACCACTGCCCCGAGCAGGGCGAGCAGCGGTGTGCCCAGCGCCAGCGAAGCGAACAGCACGCCCCAGTGTTCGCGCGGGAGCCCCATCAGCTCTGCGAGCACCGGCATCGCCAGCACCAGCGGCAGCGCGGTGGTCGCCCAGTGGGTGGCCACGCGCACCAGCACCAGCCAGGCCAGCGGCACGGGTGCCAGCAGCCACTGTTCAAGCGAACCGTCCTCGGCATCGCCGCGGAACAGGGTGTCCAGCGCGAGCAGGCCGGACAGCAGTACGGCCACCCACAGCGCGCCGGGCGCCACGCGCGCCAGCGTCGCCGGGTCGTTGCCAAGGGCCAGCGCGAACAGCACCAGCACCAGCAAGGCGAACAGGGCGGGTTGCAGCGCGTCGCCGCGCCTGCGCCACAGCATCTGCAGATCGCGCACGGCCAGTGCCCGCGCCGCCGACCACATCACGAAGGCCGCTCCAGCACCAGCAGGCGGGTGCGCACCGGCGGCGCGGAGTAGGCGCCGTGCGTGGTGACCATCGCGCCGCCGCCTTCGCGCAGGTGGGCCTGCACCATGCGGTTCACCAGTTCGATGCCGTCAAGGTCGAGGTTTGCGTAGGGTTCGTCGAGCAGCCACAGCGGTGCGGGCGACAGCCACAGCCGGGCCAGCGACAGGCGTTTGCGCTGGCCGGCGGACATCTGCCGCGCCAACGCATCCTCGTAGCCGGCCAGGCCGACGGTGTCCATCGCGTCCTCGAGCGACATGCCCGGGCGGCTGCCGTGCAGGCCGCAGAGGAAACGCAGGTTCTCCAATGCGCTGAGGTCCGCCTTCTGTGCGGGCAGGTGGCCGAGGTAGCCGACCACGCGCGCCCGCAGCGCCGGCATGGCGGCCTGGTCCTGCAGGCGGATGTCACCGCTGTCGGCGCGAAGCAGTCCGGCAAGGACCTTGAGCAGGGTGGTCTTGCCGGCGCCGTTGTCGCCCTGCACCAGCAGCGCTTCCCCGGCCGCGACCTCGAAATCGATCGGCCCGAACACGGGCATGCCGTTGCGCGTGAAGCGCAAGGCCCGGGCAGAAAGCAGCGTGGGAACGGAGTTGGCGGGTTCGGGCATCGTGCGGCACGGGCCGCGACGGCGACCGGGTGGCGGCTATTCTAGCCAGTCGATCGGGGCGTCGCGCCGGAACCGTCGGGGACGCGTGGACTGCATGCGCAGACGCACCGCGCGGCCACGCGGCCACCAAAGGGCCCCGAGCTGCCCGAACTCGCTGCACAGCTGGTCGAGTTCGTCGGCGGTGATGTCGAAGACCACCCAGCCCGGCTCCCTCCAGCTGCGGTTGGTCGCCGAGGAAAACGCCGGGATGTGTTCCAGCCCGCGTGCGGCGAGTTCCGCTTCAAGCGCCACGTCAGCGCGCCGGTTCGCGGACTCCTCGCGCGGTTTCGAGTAGGGGTTCCAGGCCGACAGCAGCCCGAAGCTGCGCACGCGGTGATGCAGGAGCTCGAGCCCCGGTACCGGCAGGCCGATGTGGATGTCATGCCAGTCGCCATCCCGGGCCCAGCGATAGGTCGCCTCGAGGTAGGCGGTCGCGAGGCGCTGGACATCGGCCTCGGGGACATCGGGCGTCGGCGTCGGCATACCCGGGATTTAACGCCAGCCGGGGCGCTGCGTAAACTCGGCTCCGCCGGCAGGTGGCCGGGACGGAGGACTCGCATGCCCGGTACCAAGCTTCCCAGGGTCGGTACGACCATTTTCACCGTGATGTCGCAGCTGGCGGCCGAACACGGCGCGGTCAACCTGGGGCAGGGCTTCCCCGACTTCGACGTACCCTCCCGTCTGGTGGATTCGCTGGATCGCGCGATGCGTGCCGGCCACAACCAGTACGCGCCGATGACCGGCGTGGTGGCCCTGCGCGAGGCGATCGCGGACAAGACCCTGGCGCTGTACGGCCATCGCCCGGATCCGGACGCCGAGGTCACCGTGACCAGCGGCGCCACGGAGGCGATCTTCAACGCCATCCACGCCGTGGTCCGCGCCGGCGACGAGGTCGTGGTGCTGGACCCGGCCTACGACTGCTACGAACCGGCGATCGACCTGGCCGGCGCGCGCGCCGTGCACGTGCCGCTGGACCCGGCGACCTTCGCGCCCGACTGGGCGCGGGTGCGCGCCGCCATCGGCCCGAAGACGCGGATGTTGATCGTCAACACGCCGCACAACCCGTCGGGCGCGACGCTGACGGCCGACGACATGGCCGAGCTCGCCGCCATCGTCCAGGACACCGGCGTCTGGCTGATCTCGGACGAGGTCTACGAGCACATTGTGTTCGATGGCGCTCGCCACGAATCGGCGCTGAGGTATCCGGCGCTGCGCGAGCGGGCCTTCGTGGTGTCGAGCTTCGGCAAGACCTACCACTGCACCGGCTGGAAGGTCGGCTACTGCATCGCGCCGCCGGGGCTGTCGCTCGAGTTCCGCAAGGTGCACCAGTACAACGTGTTCTGCACCTTCGCGCCGGCGCAGCACGCGTTCGCTGAAATGTTGCGCGAGGAGCCAGGGCACCACCTCGGCCTGGGCGACTTCTACCAGGCCAAGCGCGACGCGTTCCGCGAGCAGCTCAAGGCCACGCGGCTGCGGCCGCTGCCAGTGCCGGGCGGCTACTTCCAGCTGGTGGATTATTCCGCGGTCAGCAACCTGCCGGATGTCGAATTCTGCCGCTGGCTGACCATCGAGCACGGCGTGGCTTCGATCCCGCTGTCGCCGTTCTATGAAACCCCGCCTCCCGGCCAGCGCCTGGCGCGACTGTGCTTCGCCAAGGCGCAGCCGACCCTGGACGCGGCCATCGAGCGGCTGGCGAGGCTAGGATAAAGCCATGGACAACCTGCGCATCTCCCTTGTCCAGGGCGACACGCTCTGGCACGACCCCGCCGGCAACCGCGAATATTACGGTGGACTGATCGCGCCGCTGCGCGGCATCACCGACCTGGTGCTGCTGCCGGAAACTTTCACCAGCGGCTTCAGCAACGACGCCATCGAACAGGCCGAAGGCATGGACGGCCCCACCGTGCGCTGGATGCGCGACCAGGCCGCCGCGCTGGGCGTGGTGGTGACCGGCAGCGTGCAGCTGCGTGATGGCGACAGCGTCTTCAACCGCATGCTCTGGGCCACGCCCGACGGTGGGCTGCAGCACTACGACAAGCGCCATCTCTTCACCTACGCGCGCGAGCACGAGCGCTATGCCGCCGGCCGCGATCGCCTGGTGGTGGAACTCAAGGGCTGGCGCATCAATCCGCTGGTCTGCTACGACCTGCGCTTCCCGGTGTTCGCGCGCAACACCCTGGATGCCGCGGGCAGGCCGGCGTTCGACCTGCAGCTGTACGTGGCGAACTGGCCGGCCGCGCGCGCCTATGCGTGGAAGACGCTGCTGCGCGCGCGGGCGATCGAGAACCTGTGCTACGTCGCCGGGCTCAACCGCGTCGGGCGCGATGGCAACGGCCTGGCGTACTGCGGCGACAGCGCGGTGATCGACTTCCTCGGTGCGCCGCTGAGCGAGTGCACCGACGAAGAGGTGGTGGTGACCACTACTTTGCTCGCCGACACGCTGGCGGCCCACCGCGAACACTTCCCCGCGCTGCGCGACGGGGATGTGTTCATGCTCGCCGAGGGCTGAGCGGGATCGAGCCGGGTCGGAGTCCGACCCGGTTCAACGGGTGCTGCTCAGGCGCCGCGCCGACCCCCACCGCCGCCGCTGCGCGGTCCGCGGGGACCCGCACCCTGCGGGCGTCCGCCCGGCCGGGCGCCGCCGCCCGGGCGCGGGCCGCCGCCGGGACGACCGCCACCGGGCTTGCCGCCACCCGGCTTGCCAGCGCCGGGACGCGCCGGGCGCGGACCGCGGGGGCGGTCATGGGCGCCGCCGGGCGTGGCGTGATCGGAGGGAAACACCGGCGCGTTGCCGGGATGGCCATAGGGGTGCGCCGCGCGCGCGGGCCGGCCCGCGCCACCTGGACGACCGCCGCCACCGCCAGGGCGCCCGGCGCCCGCCGGCTTGCGTGGACCGCGGGCGCCCGCCGGACCCGCGTTGCGGTGGCCCGAGGGGCCGGTGTCGACGCCATCGGGCACGTACCAGCTGCGGAACGCGGCCGGATTGCCTTCTGGCAGCGCGCGCTTGTCCTTACGCGCCTTCAGCGGGTTGTGCGACTGGCGCGCAGCGGCTTCGCCGGTAACGGTCAGGCCGCCCGAGGGCTTGCGCGGGCCGCCGCGACGGCCGCGGTCTTCGCGGACGTTGTCGAAGCGGCGCAGTTCGCGGCCTTCGTCGGCGGTGCTGTGGCCGCCGACGTAGCCGGCGCTGCGGTGCTGTCCGCCCACGTGCACGGTGGACTTCGCGGCGCGGCGCTGGCCGATCACAGGCAGCAGGGTGAGGGCGGCGGGGGCGCCGTCTTCCAGGCCGAGCTTCGTGCGAAGCGCCTGCACCTTGTCGTCGGCAAGCTCCTGCGACTGCCCGCGCAGCAGCGGCTGCGGAAGCTGCACCGGCCCGTAGCGCACGCGCTTGAGGCGGCTGACCTGGCAGCCCTGCGATTCCCACAGGCGGCGCACTTCGCGGTTGCGGCCTTCCTTGAGCAGCACCTGGAACCACTCGTTGCTCATATTGTCCTGGGCCGGGGTGCCGCCGATGCGCTTGATCTCGTCGAACTTCGCCGGGCCATCCTCGAGCGCCACGCCGCGGCGCAGCCGGTCGACGATGTTCTCGGGCACGGTCTCCGCGCCTTCGGGTGCGCGCACGCGGCAGACGTACTCGCGTTCGATCTCGAACGAGGGGTGCATCATCGCGTTCGCCAGCTCGCCGTCGGTGGTCAGCAGCAGCAGGCCGGTGGTGTTGATGTCGAGGCGGCCGATCGCGATCCAGCGCGCGCCCTTGAGCGCGGGCAGGGAATCGAAGATCGTCGGACGGCCCTCGGGGTCTTCGCGGGTGGTCACTTCGCCTTCGGGCTTGTTGTAGAGCAGCACGCGGGCGGGCTCGGTGAGCGCACTGGCGACGAAGGTCTTGCCGTCCAGTTCAACGCGGTCGCCGCCGCCGACGCTCATGCCGACCTGCGCGACTTCGCCGTTGACCTTGACCAGGCCCTCGGTGATGCGCTGTTCCAGCGCGCGGCGCGAGCCCAGTCCGGCCTGTGCCAGGACCTTGTGCAGGCGTTCTTCCAGGCGCGGGGCCTCGGCTCCCGCGGTGGTGGTGGCGTCGGTGCTGCGCTTCAGCGACAGCTTGCGGCCGCCAGTCTTGTCTTGGGTCATTCTTCTTCCACTCCGGTGCTGTCGCCTTCGACGGCGAGGGCATCTTCTTGTCGTGCCGCATCGTGCGGCGGGCTTGGGTCGGTATCCGTGGAGTCCACGGCGTTGGTTTCAATGTCGTTTTCGTGCGTTTCGTCGTCGGCTTCGATGTCGGCTTCGATGTCGCCGAGCGGCATCGCATCCGGGGCGCCGTCCCCGTCGCGCTCGAAGCGCAGCTGCGGTTCCAGTTCGCCGAAGTCCTTGAGCTCGGACAGCGGCGGCAGTTCGTCCAGGCGCTTGAGGCCGAAGTAGTCGAGGAAGCCCTTGGTGGTGCCGAGCAGCTCGGGCTTGCCGGGCATGTCGCGGTGGCCGACGACGCGGATCCACTCGCGCTCTTCCAGCGCCTTGATGATGTTGCTGTTGGTGGACACGCCGCGGACCTGTTCGATCTCGCCACGGGTGATCGGCTGCCGGTACGCGATCAGGGCCAGGGTCTCGAGGGTGGCGCGGGTGTACTTGACCTGGCGCTCGGTCCACAGCCGCGCCACCCAGGGATGGACGTCGGCTTTCACCTGGTAGCGCCAGCCCGACGCGACCTCGACCAGCTCCACGCCGCGTTCGGCGCAGTCGTCCCGCAGCGCTTCCAGCGCCTGCGCGATGCTGCCTTCGGGCGCCGGCTCATCGAGCGGGAACAGGGCGTTGAGCTGCACCACGGTCAGCGGCTGGCTGGCGGCCAGCAGCGCGGCTTCGACGATGCGTTTGATCAGTTGTGGATCCATGTGCGTCCTGTGGCGGAAAGCGGTGCGTCAGCGCGCCGCGTCGTCGTCGTTGGCGGGTGCGATGTCGTCGTCGAACTCGCTGGCGAACTCCAGCGGCGGGCCGTCCTCGCGCGCCACCGCCAGCGACTTGACGTAGATCGGCGCCAGCGGCGCCTCCTGGACCACGTCGAGCAGCTGCTCCTTGGCCAGCTCGAGGATCGACAGGAAGGTGACCACCACGCCAAGCCGGCCCTCGCGGGGCTCGAACAGCTGCTCGAAGCGGTGGAAGGCACCGTCTTCGAGCCGGGCAAGCAGTTCGCCCATGCGCTGGCGGACGCTCAGGGCGTCGCGCCTGATCGCGTGCCCGGTGAACAGGTCGGCGCGCTTGAGCACGTCGTGCAGCGCCAGCAGCATCTCGCGCAGCTCGACCGGGGGCGGCTCGCGATGCACGCTGCGCTCGGGCACGAAAGCCTTCGCCGGCGTGGTGTCGCGGTCCAGGCGCGGCAGGGTGTCGATGTCCTCGGCGGCCTGCTTGAAGCGCTCGTATTCCTGCAGCCTGCGGACGAGGTCGGCGCGCGGGTCGTCCTCCAGGCCTTCCTCGAGCGGCGGCCGCGGCAGCAGCATCCGCGACTTGATCTCGGCCAGGATCGCGGCCATCACCAGGTACTCGGCCGCCAGCTCGAAACGCAGCTCCTGCATCACGTCGATGTAGGTGACGTACTGGCGGGTGATCTCCGCCACCGGGATATCCAGGATGTCGAGGTTCTGGCGGCGGATCAGGTACAGCAGCAGGTCCAGCGGGCCTTCGAACGCCTCGAGGATGACTTCGAGCGCATCCGGCGGGATGTACAGGTCCTGCGGCATCTGCAGCAGCGGCTGGCCGTGCACCGTCGCCAGCGCGAACTCCTGCTGCATCGGGTGGCTTCCGGACGCCGGGGCGTCCGACGCGGGTGCGGCGGCGGTGTCTGGACCGGCTTGGGTCATCGGTTGGCGGCCCCCTCCGGGCCACTGGAACGTTGGACGGCAAGGGCCGGGCTCGGGTGGGAGCCACGGTCCACGTCTGTGCGGCTGGACGCCGCGGCATTGCAGCCTGACCATGCCCGGCCGCGCGCGACGGCAAGCGGCCGAGGCGGCGCGATGGTGGTGAGGTGTGGTCGGGCCGGTGGGGACAGGACGGGCGGGCAGATCGCCGCCGCTGCGTTCCGGCCTCGGAACCGGGCTTCAGGGTACGGGCAGGAGATACGGCTTGTCCAGCCCGGCCGCAGGGCGGCTTCATTGCGGGTTGCGGCTAGGATATCCGCCAGTGCATTCAAGACAGTGGAGCAGGGCGGATGTGGTACGCGATTGAAGGACGTGATGGCGCCGATGTGCTCGGCAGGCGCAGCGCGGCGCGCGAGGCGCATCTTGCGCGACTGCATGCCCTGCGTGACGAAGGCCGGCTGCTGCTGGCCGGTCCCTGTCCCGCGGTCGATGCAGAGGATCCGGGCCCGGCGGGGTTCAGCGGCAGCATCGTGATTGCCGGTTTCGAATCGCTCGATGACGCCCGCGCCTGGGCCGATGCCGACCCCTATGTCGCAGCCGGCGTGTACGCCAGCGTCGAGGTGCGGCCGTTCCGGAAGGTGTTGCCCTGACACGCGTTGTGGTGCAGCACGGACGTGCTTTGCCGGCCGCGATGTAAACGTTTACATTCGAGTCGGGCCAAGGGATGCGAGGGGTCGATGGCGGTCACGATCAAGGACGTGGCACGCGAAGCCGGGGTGTCGGTCGCCACGGTATCGCGCGCGATCAACGACCAGGGCAACGTCGCTCCCGCCGTGCGCGAACGCGTGCTGGCCGTGGTGCGTGCACTCGACTACGCCCCGCACCAGGCGGCGCGCGCGCTGAGCAGCCGCCGCACCCACACCATCGGCGTGGTGCTGCCGGATCTCCATGGCGAATTTTTTTCCGAGCTGATCCGGGGCATCGGCCAGGCCGCGCGTGCGCATCGCCTGCACCTGCTGGTGTCGAGCGACCATGGCGACGCCGCCGAGCAGGGTGCTGCGCTGCTGGCGATGCGCGGTCGCGTGGACGGCGTGCTGCTGATGGCGCCCACCGACGAGGGCATCCGCTTCCTGGCGGACCACCTGGCGCCGACGCTGCCCGCGGTGCTGATCAATACGGCCGACCCCGAAGGCCGCAGGCCGAGCGTGGCCGTGGACGGCTATGGCGGTGCACGCGCGATGGTCCGGCACCTGGTGGCCATGGGCCATCGCCGCATCGCGTTCATCTCGGGACCCGCGGACAACCGCGACGCCCGCGAGCGCCGGTGCGGCTACGAGGATGAGCTCGTGGCCAGCGTCCCGGGTGTCGCGCCCCTCGTGCTTTCCGGGGACTTCGAAGAGGCGTCGGGCACGCGTGCCGGTCTCCGCCTGCTTGAGGGCGACCGCCCGGACGCCGTGTTCGCGGCCAACGACGCCATGGCCATCGGCTGCCTGCGTGCCTTCGTCGATGCGGGCGTGGACGTGCCCGGCGACATCGCCCTGGCCGGATTCGACGATATCCCGCTCGCCCGCCACGTGCGTCCGGCGCTTACGACCATGCGCACGGACATCGCCGGACTCGGGAGCGGGGCGCTGCGGACCCTGCTCGAGCACATTCCCTCGGGCGCGGCCGGTGCGCCTGCGGTGCCATTGCCGCCGGAACTGATCGTGCGCGACTCCACCCGTCCACCTCGCATTCACGCCATTGCGAATGGTCGTCCGTGAACATCCCCACGCGGCCCTCGTGGCCGAGCACCGCAACGGGTCCATCGCTTGAGCGCCCTGGGAGGGGATATGTCATGAATTCGAACCACAACCATCCGCGGAATGGACGGACCACGCAGGCGCAGCGTTCGCTGCTGTGCTGCGCGCTCGCGGCAGCCATGCTGCTGTCCACGCCGGCCGCCATGGCACAGTCGACCGGCGCCACCCTGCGTGGCCAGGTCATGGTCGACTCGGCCCCGGCGGACGACGCCACGGTCACCGCCACCAACACCGCGACCGGGCTTGAGCGCAGCGTGCGGACCAGCGACGGCAGCTACAGTCTCGCGGGCCTTCCGCCGGGGCCGTATCGGGTGGAGGTCGAAGCCGGCGGCCAGGCCAGCAGCCAGGACGTCACCCTGCGCATCGGCCAGACGGCCACGCTGGACCTGCGCACGGGCGGGGTAGCTGAAGCCGCGCCCGTGGGCGAGGCCACGGACATCGCTGCGGTCGTGGTGACCGGACAGTCCCTCGTCGAGACCCGGACCTCCGAGGTGGCCACCTATGTGTCGCAGCGGCAGATCCAGGCGCTTCCGCAGGCGTCGCGCAACTTCCTCGCCTTTGCCGATACCGTGCCGGGCATGATCTTCGAAACCGCCTCGGACGGATCCACCAAGCTGCGCGGCGGCGCACAGAGTTCCAACGGCATCAACGTCTTCATCGACGGCGTGGGCCAGAAGAACTACGTGCTCAAGGGCGGCGTGAGCGGCCAGGATTCCACCAGCGGCAATCCCTTCCCGCAGCTCGCCATCGGCGAGTACAAGGTCATCACGTCGAACTACAAGGCGGAGTACGACCAGATCAGCAGCGCCGCGATCACGGCGGTGACCAAGTCGGGCACCAACGAGTTCGAGGGAAGCTTCTTCTGGGACTACACCTCCGATGGCTGGCGGTCGGAGACCGTCCGCGAAGCCGCGGATGGCGCCAAGGTTCCGTCGAGCGAGGAGCAGTACGGCGCAGCGTTCAGCGGTCCGATCATCCAGGACCGGCTGTTCTTCTTCGTCACCTACGAGGCCAAGGAGATCGATCGTCCGCGTGACGTGCGCATCGGAGACAGCGCGTTCAACCCGGCCGATCTCACTCCCGAACTGGCTGCGAACCTCGGGTCCTTCACCGCACCGTTCGCGCAGGACCTGTACTTCGGCAAGCTCACCTGGTTCGCCGGGGACGACCATCTTCTGGAGCTGTCCGTCCGGCGCCGCGACGAGGAAGAGTTGCAGGCCATCGGCGATGGCCCCAACACGCCTTCGTACGGCTCCAGCAAGACCAACGACAGCACGCGCATCGACCTGCGCTGGCAGTGGACCGGCGAGACGTGGCTGAACGATCTCCACCTCACGTCCGAGGACGATTTCTGGAGTCCCCGCCCGATCACCATCGGACCCGGCCTGGACATCCGCAACAACCTGGTCAACCAGGTCGACGGGAGCACCATCCTCAACCTTGGCGGTGGCCCCGACTTCCAGAACAAGGGACAGGAAGGCTACTCGCTGCAGAACGACTTCACGTTCACGGGTTTCCTGGACCACACCATCAAGGCCGGCATCAAGCTGAAGTCGGTGGACGTGGAGTCGTTCCAGCAGCAGCCCTACAACGCCCAGTACCGGGTCGATTACTACGAGAACCTTGCCGCCGGCCGCGACACCGTCGACGCCTTCATCCCGTGGCGCGTGGAATTCGGCGCGCCGCTGCCGGGAATCGACGACCGCACGGTCAGTTCGAACAACAAGCAGTTCGGTATCTACCTGCAGGACGACTGGCAGGTGAACGAAAAGCTGATCCTGAACATCGGTATCCGCTACGACTACGAGGAGACGCCGGCCTACGAGGACTTCGTGACCCCGGAAGCCCTGGTAGCCGCACTGCGGGCCTGGCCCAATCTCCAGGGTCCGAACGTCGACTACGACATCGAGGACTACATCAGCAACGGGCGCAACCGCGAACCCGACAAGGACAACTGGGCGCCACGCCTGGGGTTCTCCTACGACCTGTTCGCCGACCAGCGGCACGTGCTGTTCGGCGGCATCGGGCGATCGTACGACCGCAACCTGTTCGACTACCTGGCGCTGGAGCAGCAGAAGAACACCTTCCCGGGCTACACGTATTTCTTCGATACGCCCGAACACGATTGCTCCAGCTCGGGACCGACCTGCCTTGCGTGGGATCCGTCCTATTTCGAGATCGAGAACCTGTATGCGCTGGTCGCGGACAGCCCCAACCTGGGGGCCGAGGTCAACCTCATCAACAATGACCTCGAGACGCCATATTCCGACCAGTTCAGCATCGGCATGCGCAACAGCTTCACCTTGGGCGGCGTGGACTGGAGCACGTCGACGACGCTTGCGCACATCCGCAGCTACGACGGCATCCTGTTCACGCTCGGCAATCGTTGGCCCGACGGAAGCTTCCGCGACCCGGCCAATCCCGATGCCACCTGGGGCGGCCAGCCGTGGGGCCACCCGATTCCCGGCTTCGGCACGCTGATCATCGCCGACAACGGCATCGAGACCCGGCTCAACTCGCTCCTGTTCTCGCTCGAGAAGCCGTTCCGCAGCGACTCACCTTGGGGCGTCACGCTTGCCTACACCTACAGCGACGCCAAGGAAAACCGGTTCAAGGCCGCCAGTGAGGACGAGCACTACCTGTTCGACGGCCCGGACCTGGACGGGCAGCGCTTCCTGACCGCGGTGGGCGTCCCAAGGCACAGGCTGGTGGCGACAGGCATTGCCGAATGGGGCGGGGTCACGTTCTCGAGCAAGCTGACGCTGGCAAGCCCGTCACCGAAGGATTCGATCAACTGCCGCGACGTCGACCTGCCGGGCAACTGCTTCTTCGACGATTTCACTCCCGATGGGACGATCGGCTTCAAGCAGTTCGACGTCGCGATCCAGAAGGTCTGGGACACGGGGACCAACATCCGCTTCCGGGTGCGCGGTGATCTCCTGAACGTCTTCAACTGGAACAACTACATCGACTACAACACCAACCGGGGCGACCCTGGCAATCCAAACCCGACGTTTGGCGACCGCAACGGCAACAGCACCGTGTGGCCGCCGCGCATGTTCAAACTGTCCCTGGGCTTTGACTGGTAGTTGAGCCATCCGCCACGGCCGGTGGCATGCCGGCCGCGGCGTCCGTACTGGAGTACTTCCCGATAATGCGATCCGTGCCACCCCGCCGTCCCTGGTTGCTCCTGCCGCTGGTGGCCGTCCTGCTGTTTGCCGGATGCGGGCGCGAGGCACCCGACTCTGAAGTGGCACCGCCCCGGCCGGGGCCGATCGAGGAAGTGGTGGTCACCGCGCCGCCGCCGACCGATGCCGCGATGCCCGCGAAGATGCCGCTGCCGCAGCTGTTCCGCGACATCGAAAAGCGCACCTTCCAGTTCTTCTGGGATACCACCGACGAGCGCAACGGCATGACGCCCGACCGTTTCCCGTCGCGGCCGTTCGCCAGCGTGGCGGCCATCGGCTTCGCGCTGACCGCGTATCCGGTCGGCATCGAGAACGGATGGATCGGCCGGCGACAGGCGGTGGATCGCACGCTGTTGACGCTGGAGTTCCTGCTGGAGTCTCCGCAGGGACCGGAGGCGACCGGCACCATCGGCCATCGCGGCTTCTTCTACCACTTCCTCGACATGCGCACCGGCCACCGGTACGAGCCCTGGGTGGAGCTGTCGAGCGTCGACACCGGCCTGATGATGCTCGGCGTGCTGTTCGCGCAGAGCTACTACGATGGCGACGACCCGCGCGAGCAGCGCATCCGGGAGCTCGCGGACGAACTCTACGGGCGCATCGAGTGGCCCTGGCTGCAGCAGCGGCCGCCGCTGATCTCGATGGGCTGGTATCCGGAGCGCGGCTTCATCGAGCACGACTGGACCGGCTACGACGAGGCCATGCTGGTCTACATCCTGGCACTGGGTTCGCCGACGCATCCGGTGGAACCGGAGGCCTGGACCGCCTGGACGCAGACCTATGACGACAGCTGGGGCATTTTCCAGGGCCAGGAATATTTGAGCTTCGCGCCGCACTTCGGGCACCAGTACAGCCACGCCTGGATCGACTTCCGCGGCATCCGCGACGCCTACATGCGCGGCCGCGGCATCGACTATTTCGAGAACTCGCGGCGTGCGACCTATGCCCAGCGTTCCTACGCGATCGAGAACCCGATGGGCTGGAAGGGCTACGGCGCCGATATCTGGGGGCTGACCGCGAGCGACGGTCCCCAGCGTACCGACCAGGAGTTCAACGGCGAGTTGCGCGAGTTCCGCCACTACAGTGCGCGCGGCGCCGGCATCGCGGTGGCCTTCGACGACGGCACCATCGCGCCGACCGCGGCGATCGGCTCGCTGCCGTATGCGCCGGAAATCGTGATCCCGGCTACCCAGGCGCTGGTGGACCAGTACGGCGAGTATCTGTATTCGAGCTACGGCTTCCTGGATGCCTTCAACCCGAGCTTCGACTTCGACATCCCGCTCAAGACCGGCCGCCTGGTCCCGGGCAGGGGCTGGGTGGCGAGCGACTACATCGGCATCGACCAGGGGCCGATCCTGATCGGCATCGCGAACTACCGGAACGATTTCGTCTGGAACGTCATGAAGCGCAACCCGCATATCCGCAGGGGCCTGGAGCGCGCGGGCTTCACCGGCGGCTGGCTGGCGGAGCTGCAAGCGCGTGACGCGGCGGGGGCCGCGGAACGCGCGGCGGACGAAGCGGAGCCGGCGGGCGGGGCCGGCGACCCGGACGGGCCGGCGGAAGCCAGCCCGAGCCCGGCGACTGCACCCGCGCCGCCGCCGCGGGCGGGCTGACGCGGTATGCCCGGGTCGGGTCCCCGAAGCATCCGCTGCGGCCTGTTGCTGGCCGTCCTGGTCGTGGGAAGCCTGCTCGCGGGCTGCGCGCGCAAGGACGCCGACGACACGACCACGATCCGCTTCTGGGCGATGGGTCGCGAGGCGGAAGTCGTCGGGACGCTGCTGCCGGACTTCCATCGCGAGCACCCCGGTCTGCGCGTGGAGGTGCAGGCGATTCCCTGGACCGCCGCCCACGAGAAGCTGCTGACCGCCTATGCCGCCGAGGCGATGCCCGACCTGCTGCAGCTGGGCAATACCTGGATCCCCGAGTTCGCGGCGCTCGATGCGCTGGAGCCTCTCGGCCAGCGCGTCGAGCGCTCGGCCGGTATCAGTGCCGCCGACTATTTCCCGGGCATCTGGGACACGAACCTCGTCGACGGCACGCTGATGGGGGTGCCCTGGTACGTGGACACGCGGCTGCTGTTCTATCGCAAGGACATCCTGCGCGAGGCCGGTGTCGCGCTTCCCTTGCGGACCTGGGACGAGTGGGCTGCCGCAATGGACGCGATCCAGCGCCATGTCGGGCCGGAGCGCTACGCGATCCTGCTGCCGCTGAACGAATTCGAGCCGCAGCTCTCGCTCGCCCTGCAGCAGTCCGACCCGTTGCTGCGGCAGAACGGCACCAGAGGGAATTTCCAGAGCGCGGGCTTCCGCGAAACGCTGGCCTTCTACGCTCGTATCTTCGACGAGGGCTGGGCGCCGGTGCTGTCGGAAACCCAGATCTCCAACGTCTGGGACGAGTTTTTCCGCGGCTTCAACGCCTTCTACCTCTCGGGCCCATGGAACATCCGCGAATTCCGCCGGCGTGCGCCGCCGGAGTTGGCCGAGCAGTGGGGCACGATGCCGCTGCCGGGTCCCGATGGCCCGGGCGCCGGCATCGCTGGCGGCACCAGCCTGGTGCTGCCGCGGGGCGGCACGAACGCCGACGCCGCCTGGCTGCTGGTGGAGTACCTGTCGCGGCCCGAGGTGCAGCGGCGCTTCCATGCCCTCAGCGGCAACCTGCCGCCGCGGCGCAGCACCTGGGAGCACCCGGACCTGGCCGGTGATCCATTGGCGGCCGCCTTCCGAGACCAACTGGAGCGCGTGCGCCCGACGCCCAAGGTGCTGGAGTGGGAGCGTATCGCGCAGGAGATCCGCCTGGTGACCGAGCGCGTGGTGCGCGGCGGCCTTGCGCAGGACCAGGCGGTGCGCGAACTCGACGCCAGCGTCGACGCGATCCTCGCCAAGCGCCGCTGGATCGTCGAACAGGAGGGGCGCTGATGCGCGGCGGCATCGCCGGCTGGATGTTCGTGGCGCCCGCATTGCTCGTGCTGGGCCTGTTCTTCGCACTGCCCGTGGCCTCGGCGCTGCTGCTGAGCCTGACCGATTTCGACCTCTACGCACTGGCCGATCCGGCGAACCTGCGCTTCGTCGCGCTCGACAACTACATCGAGCTGCTGCGCACGCCGATCTTCTGGAAGGCGCTGTGGAACACCACGTACTTCGTCGTGGTGGGCGTGCCGCTGTCGATCGCGGTCTCGCTGGCCGCCGCGCTGCTGCTCGACTCGCAGCTGGCACGCGCCAAGGCCTTCTTCCGCACCGCGTTGTTCGCGCCGGTGGTAACCACCCTGGTGGCGGTGGCGGTGATCTGGCGCTACCTCTTCCATACCAGCTACGGGCTGGTGAACTGGGCGCTCGGGCACGTGGGCATCGCGCCGATCGACTGGCTGGGCGACCCGCTGTGGGCGATGCCGACGATCATCGGCTTCGCGGTGTGGAAGAACTTCGGCTACAACATGGTGATCCTGCTTGCCGGCCTGCAGGCCATTCCGCGAGAGCTGTACGAAGCCGCGCGCATCGACGGTGCCTCGACCTGGCGGCAGATCGTGCACATCACCCTGCCGTCGCTGGGGCCGGTGCTGCTGGTGGTCTCGGTGATCACGGTGTCGGGCTACTTCCAGCTGTTCGCCGAGCCCTATGTGATGACCCGCGGCGACCCGCTGCAGTCGACGGTGAGCGTGCTGTATTTCATGTTCGAGGAAGGTTTCAAGTGGTGGAACCTGGGTCGCGCATCGGCCGTGGCCTTCCTGCTGTTCCTGGTGATCCTGGGCGCGACCACGCTGCTGCTGCGCGCCGGCCGCAAGCGGGACCTGGTATGAGCGGGCCCGTGGGCGGCTCGCGGCTGGAGGTGCTGCTGGTCAACGGCGCGCTGGCGGCATTCGCGCTGCTGGCGCTGGCGCCGCTGGCGTGGATGGTCTCGGTGTCGTTCATGCCGATGGGCGAGGCCAGCCGCTTTCCGCCGCCGCTGCTGCCGGCCGTGGTCACGCTCGACAACTACCGCGAACTGTTCGCGCGCACCGGCTTCGGCCGCGCCTTCGCCAACAGCCTCATCGTGTCGCTTGCGATCACGCTGGGCTCGCTGCTGGTCAACACCGCCGCTGGCTACGCCTTCGCCAAGCTGCGCTTCCGTGGCCGCGAGCGCCTGTTCCAGCTGATGCTGGCGGCGCTGGTGGTGCCGGCGCAGGTGGCGATGCTGCCGCTGTTCCTGCTGATGAAGGAGCTGGGGCTGGTCAACAGCCTGGGCGGCGTGGTGGTGCCGTCGCTGGCGGGCGTGTTCGGCATCTTCCTGGTGCGGCAGTACGCGCGATCCATCCCCGACGCGCTGATCGAGGCCGCGCGCATCGATGGCGCCGGGGAGCTGCGGATCTTCTTCCAAGTGGTGCTGCCGCTGCTGAAGCCGGTGCTGGTGACGCTTGCGATCTTCACCTTCATGGCGGCGTGGAACGATTTCATGTGGCCGCTGATCGTGCTCGCCGAGCAACAGCAGTACACGTTGCCGGTGGCGCTGGCGGCGCTGTCGCGTGAGCACATCATGGACGTGGAGATGATGATGGCCGGCGCCGTGGTGACGGTGCTGCCGGTGCTGCTGCTGTTCCTGTCGCTGCAGCGGTATTACATGCAGGGGCTGCTGCTGGGCAGCGTCAAGGGTTGAGGAGATGCGGGTGATGGCTTTCGAGGAGACGGTGCGGATGTGCGGGCGCGGTGCGAGGCGCCGCTGCCGGCCGATGCGCTGGACCGTGGCGAAGCTGCTTGTGCTGTCCGCGAGCGTGGTGGCCGCGCCGGCTGCCGCGCAGGAGGTCGTTTCCACCCGCGTGATCGACGACTTCGAAAGCCCACTCGCCTGGAGCACGGTGGCCTCCGACCAGGTCAGCGCCTCGATCCGCGTCGTCGACGGCGACGCGGGGCGCGCACTCTGCCTGGACTACGACTTCAACGGCGTCTCCGGGCACGCCGGTATCCAGCGCGCGCTGCCGCTCGATTTCCCGGGCAACTACCGCTTCGATTTTCGCCTGCGCGGTGACGCACCGGCCAACGACCTGCAGTTCAAGCTCGTCGACGCCAGCGGCGACAACGTCTGGTGGGTGAACCGGACGTCGGTCGAGCCTCCGGCGCACTGGACGCCGCTGCGGCACAAGGCGAGGCACATCGTGAAGGCCTGGGGTCCGGATCCGGATCCGGTGCTGCGGGCCAGCGCGACGCTGGAGTTCGTGGTCTACAACCGGGTCGGCGGCCGGGGTTCAGTGTGTTTCGACGAACTGACCTTCAGCGAACTGGCGCCGGCCGATGACAGTCCGCTCGATGCCACCGCCATCGCCATCGCCGGCAACGCGGCCCTGGCGGTCGATGGGGATGTCGCGACGGCCTGGCGTGCGCCAGCGATTGCCGGCGGCCAGCGGCTGGTGCTCGACCTCGGCAGCGTCCGTGAATTCGGCGGGCTGGTGCTTGACTGGCTGCCGGGTGCGCAGGCATCGCACTACGACATCCAGCTGTCCGACGATGGGGCAGGGTGGCGGAACGTCCGCAAGGTGGAACGGGGCAATGGCGCCCGCGACTGGATCGCGCTGCCGGAGTCGGAAGCGCGCTACGTCGCCCTCGACCTCATCGCCGGGCCCGGTCCGGAGTTCGCGCTCGGCGAGGTCGCGGTGCAGCCGCTCGGATTCAGCGCGCATCCCAATGACTTCGTGCGCGCCGTGGCCGCCGACCTGCCGCGTGGACGTTTCCCTCGCGGGTTCAGCGGAGAGCAGCCCTACTGGACGATCCTCGGCATCGACGGTGGCCTGCAGCAGGGCCTGATCGGCGAGGACGGCGCGGTCGAGGTCGCGCGCGGCGGCTTCAGCGTCGAGCCCTTCGTGCTGGCCAACGGCCGCCTGGTCAGCTGGGCCGACGCTACGCCCCGACAGTCACTGCAGGATGGCTACCTGCCGATCCCCAGCGTCGACTGGCGGCACCGGGACTTCTCGCTGCGTGTCACCGCATTCGCGACGGGGGATGCCGGGAACTCGCAGCTGGTGCTCCGCTACCGCCTGGCCAATGTCAGCGGGCGCGCGCAGGAGCTCCAGCTGGCGCTCGCCGCGCGGCCGCTGCAGGTGAATCCACCGGCGCAGTTCCTCAACACCATCGGCGGCGTGAGCCGGATCGAGGACATCGCCGTCGACGGCGGCATGGTGTCCGTCGCGGGCGTGCCGCGGGTCTTTGCCAAGCAGATTCCGCAGGCGTCGTTCGCATCGGCCTTCGATGCCGGCGACGCGGTGCAGCACCTGGCCGGCGGCAAGCTGCCGGCCACCACGCGCGTGGTGGACGATCCGACAGGCCTGGCGTCGGCGGCCCTGGTCTACAGGATGCGGCTGGGGCCGGGCGAGGTCGGCAGCGTCGAAGTGATGGTGCCGATGACCGGTGGCAGCGGTCCGGCGCGACGGTGGTGGGACGCGGAGCAGCTGCAGCAGCAGGTCGCGACGCAGTGGCGCGCGAAGCTCGACCAGGTGCGCCTGGACCTGCCGCCCCAGGGCCAGGCACTGGCCGACAGCCTGCGCACGGCGCTGGCGCACATGCTCATCTCGCGGGTCGGCCCGCGACTGCAGCCGGGCACGCGTTCGTACTCGCGCAGCTGGATCCGTGACGGCGCGATGATCTCCGAAGGCCTGCTGCGCCTGGGGCGCGCCGACGCCGTGCGCGACTACGTCGAGTGGTATGCGCCCTTCCAGTTCGACGACGGCAAGGTGCCTTGCTGCGTGGATGACCGCGGCAGCGATCCAGTGCCCGAGAACGACAGCCACGGCGAGCTGATCTTCAATATCGCCGAGTACTGGCGCTATACCGGCGACGATGGGTTCCTCGAACGCATGTGGCCGCACGTGCTCGCGGCCTACGAGTACATGGAAGCGCTGGCGCTGAGCGAACGCACCGAAGCCAACCGGGCGATCGACCCCGCCTTCTACGGAATGATGCCGGCCTCGATCAGCCATGAGGGCTATTCGGCCAAGCCGATGCACTCGTACTGGGACAATTTCTGGGCGCTGCGCGGCTACAAGGACGCGGTGCAGGTGGCCGAGGCACTCGGGAAGGACGCCGATGCCGCGCGCATGGCGGCATCGCGCGACCGCTTCCGCGCCGACCTCATGGCATCCCTGGATGCCGCGGCGGCGCGGCACGGCATCGACTACCTCCCCGGTGCGGCGGAGCTCGGCGACTTCGACGCCACATCCACCACCATCGCCCTGGCGCCGGGCGGCGAGCTCGCCAACCTCCCGCCCGACCGCCTGCACAAGACCTTCGAGCGCTACTGGCGCGAGTTCGTCGCCCGTCGCGATGGCCAGCGCGAATGGGATGCCTACACGCCCTACGAGTGGCGCAACGTCGGCGCCTTCGTCCGCCTGGGCTGGCGCGAGCGTGCCTGGGAGGCCGCCGACTGGTTGATGGCCGACCGCGCGCCGCCCGCCTGGAACCAGTGGGCGGAAGTGGTGACACCGACGCCGCGCAAGCCCTTCTTCCTCGGTGACCTGCCGCATGCCTGGGTGGCCTCGGACTTCGTGCGCTCGGCGCTGGACATGTTCGCCCACGTGCGCGAGTCCGACGACAGCATCGTGTTGGCCGCGGGCGTGCCCGCCGACTGGTTCGACCAGGGCTTCGGCCTGCGCGGGCTGCGAACGCCAGGCGGCGCGCTGGCCTACGCGTTCCGGCGCGACGACGACGTGCTCGTGCTCGAGGTCGAAGACGGCCTGGCGCTTCCGGCCGGGGGGCTGGTGTTGCCCTGGCCCTGGGTCGGCGGTGCTCCGGGTGCGACGACCATCGACGGTCGCCCCGCCACGTGGGAGGGGAATGAACTGCGTATCCAGCACCTGCCCGCGCGCGTCGAGATCGAGCGTCCCGCGCGCCCGGCGGGCGCCGCGCCACGCGGGTGATCGCGATGCCGGACCCGCGATCCGCGGCCGTCCCCGTCTGGCCGCTGCCGCTGTCCATCGCGGCGTTGCTGGTGGCCGCCGTGCACCTGGCGTGGTGGCTCTCCGTGCGCGACGGCCACGTGCCGGCGTGCATCCCCTACGTGGAAGGCTGCACGTCGATCAGCCGCGCCGCGCGACACGGGCTGGGCAACCACGTCTTCCGCCTCCTGGTGCTGCCGTGCACGGCACTGCTGGCCCTGCACTGGTGGTTGTCGGCGCGGTGGCTGGCGCTGCGCGGCGCAATGCGTGGCGCGCGCTGCCTGGTCGTGCTGGGCATCGCCGCCGCGGTGGCGCTGGCGGTGTACGCCACGTTCCTGGGCACCGACGGCGCCGGGTACCGCTTCATGCGCCGCTATGGCGTCATCGTCTACTTCGGTGCGAGTTATCTCGCGCAGCTGCTGTTCCTGCGCATGGGCCGCGTGGCGGGGGCGCCGGAGGGGCGGCTGCGCACGGCGATGGTAGCGATCTGCGGCCTGATGCTGGCCATCGGCGTCGGCAGCGTGGCGGCGTCTGCGGCAGTGGAGGATCCTCTGCTGAAGGACCGGATCGAGAACGCGCTGGAGTGGCAGCTGGGCGTGCTGCTTGTCGGCTGGTACCTGCTGCAGGCCTGGCTGTGGCGCTGCAGCGGCTATCGGATCGGGTTGGCCCTGGAGCCCGGCAGCCACAGGCCGGCGGGGCAGGCGCGCGCCGAGGTGCGCCAGCGGCGGGACAGGGTGGCGCGCTAGTCGAGGCCGAACAACCTGCGCGCGTTGTCCGAGCGGATCTTCGCCTTCTCCTCAGGGGTCAGCGGGAGTCGCTCCAGGGCCTCCAGGTGCTTCGCAAACGACATCTGCGGGTAGTCCGAACCGAGCACCACCTTGTCGATGCCGACATTGCGCAGGGTCCAGACGAACTCGGCCTCGATCGGTGAGCCGGCAGCCAGCAGCACGATCCCGGAAATGTCGAAGTGGACGTTGTCCATGAAGAAGCCGTCGGCGGTGCGCGCCAACGCGAGAATGTTCCAGAAGCGGAAATCCATCCCGCCCATGTGGGCGAAGACCAGGCGCGTACCTTGCGCCTGGACGGCGAGATTGAAGAGCGTTTCGCTGTCGCCTGGGAGGATGCCGGCGTTGTCCATCAGCACGGTCATGCCGAGCTCGCCGGCATTGCGCACCAGTTCAAGCACGCGCGGGTCGGCGGCATTGAACTTCTGCGTGTGGGGATGGATCTTGAGCACCTTCACCCCCTGCGCCGCGACCCGGGTGAGTTCTTCCTGCGCGGCGCGCCCGTCATAGGGATGCACGGTAGCGATCGGCAGCACCTCCCGGTATTTCACCGCAAGCGCGATGACCGAATCATTACCCGCCCTGATCGCCTCCAGGTCGCCTTCGAGTGCCTGGCGCGGGCCACCGAACCACATCGCGCCCAGTCGGGTGGGCCCGACGCCAGCCGCCTCCAGCGCGGCTTCGTATTCGAGCAGCGATGCTTCGCCCTCGCGCAGGTGGACGTGCATGTCGAACGTGGCAGCGTGCTGTGCCTGCGCCAGCGGCGCAGCCAGGACGAGGAGGAGGGCGAGGAGGCGCTTGTGCATGTCAGTGGTTCCGGAACGGGGCGCCATCAGGGACACCAAAGGATCCGCAGCGGCGCACCCGGCGTGGTGAACGCCATGCGCACCGGAAACTCCATCGGGTCGTCGCCGCCGAGCACGTCGTCGAGCAGCTCGCGCTTGCGGGCGCCGCGGATGAGCAGCAGGCGGGTATGCGCTGGGGCCAGGCCCGTCGGCGTGAGGCTCACCCGACGCGTCCAGGCGCCGGCGCCGGGACAGCCGGTGGCGTCCACGGCCACGTAGGGCCGCGACGACCTGAGGGCGTCGGCCAGGCCGGGCATCTTCGGGAACAGCGAGGCCACGTGCCCATCCTCGCCCATGCCCAGCACGACGACGCCCGCAGGGTGGGCGGCGTGCATGTTGGCGATGGTCACCGCTTCTTCAATGCTGCGTCCCGGCCGCGTGATCGCTTCGAAGCGCGCGGCGCCGGCGCGGTCGGCGAGCAGCGATTCGCGGACCAGGCGTGCGTTGCTGTCGGGGTCGTCGGGCAGCAGCCAGCGTTCGTCGACCAGGGCGACGTCGACGCGACTCCAGTCCAGCGGTGCACGGGCCAGCGCGGCGTAGACCGGACCGGGCGTGCGGCCGCCGGAGAGCAGCAGGCGCGCGCGGGGCTCGGCTTCGAGCGCGCGCCCAAGCGCCGCAGCCAGGGTGACGGCCGCCGCCCACGCCCACTGCGTGCTGTCCTGGAAGGCCTGGAACTCGACGCCGTGACGCAGTGGAACGGAACCGGCCATGGTGGGGCTCACGCGGCCGCTCCGTGGCGCTGCCGTGCGATGGCCGCGGCACCCAGCAGCCCGGCTTCCGGATGCAGGACGGCCAGCGAGGGCACGGTGGACATCACCGGCGCGAAGCGTCCCTTGTGCTCGAACCGCTCGCGGAAGCCGGAGTGCCGCAGCGTTTCAAGCAGCTCCAGGGTGACGCCGCCGGCGAGATAGACGCCGTCCCATGCCCCGAGCGTGAGTACGAGGTCACCGGCTGCGCTCCCGAGCGCTGCGCAGAAGACATCGACCGCCTGCATGCAGCGTGCGTCACCGGCTTGCGCACCTGCGGCCACGTCGGCCGGATCCATCGGCACGGCGTCGGTGCCGGCCATCGCCGCGAGGGCACGATGGATGTTGACCAGCCCCGGGCCGCTGAGCAGGCGCTCGTTCGATACCCGGCCGTGGTCGCGCGACAGCTGCTCGAGGATGCCGGCCTCGACCGGCGTCGCCGGGGCGAAGCCTGCGTGGCCGCCTTCGGTCTCGAGCGCGATGGCCCGGCCGTCGCGCAGGAGCAGTGCGCCCACGCCCAGCCCGGTGCCGGGACCGATGATGGCGAAGGTGCGGTCGCCGGATGCGGCCGCGGTCGGGCGTGGCATGACGCTGCCGATCTGCGCAAGATCGGACGCGCCGAGCAGCGGGATCGACATCGCCTGCGCGGCGAAGTCGTTCACCAGCAGCGCGTCGTCGAGCCCGAGCGCGGCGCACAGGCGCGGGCGCGAGACCAGCCAGGGATGATTGGTGATGCGTGCGTCGTCGCCGTCGACGCGCCCGGCCACGGCGAACACGCCGGTCCGCAACGCGCCCCTGGCGCTGCCGATGTCGGCGAGATAACGCAGCGCCGCGTCGCCCAGCGAGGCGAAGGCCGCCACCTCATAGCGACGCACGCTGTCGACGAGAAGCGGCGCGGTCGCACGCGGGTCCGCGAGCGCGAAGCGCGCATTCGTGCCGCCGATGTCGGCCAGCAGCACGCGGGTGCCGGCGTCGGTCTGCAGTCGGGAATCGTGCATGCCGGCGACGTTGTCCTCGCTAGTAGGGAAGTGGATCGGAGAGCGTGCGTCCGTTGCTGGCGATGACCTTCGAATACCAGCGTGCGCTGTCCTTTGGCGTGCGCTCCTGCGTGCCGTAGTTCACGTGCACGATACCGAAGCGCTTCGAGTATCCAAGCGACCACTCCAGGTTGTCCAGCAGCGACCAGGCCATGTAGCCGCGGATGTCGACGCCGGCATCCATGGCGTCGCGGATGGCGGAGAGGTGCTTGCGAAGGTAATCGATGCGCAGCGGATCGCGCACGCGGCCCTCCTCGGCCACGGCCGGATCGAAGAACGCCGCGCCGTTCTCGGTGATGTAGACCGGCAGGTCGCCATAGGTCTGCTTGAACCAGACCAGCAGGTCGGTCAGGCCCTGCGGGAACACTTCCCAGCCTGTCTCGGTGTAGGTGCCCAGGGGTTGGCGCACCACGGCGGTCTTGAGCGGATAGCTGTCGCCCGCGGCGGTCACGCTGCGCGTGTAGTAGTTGATGCCGACGAAATCCAGCGGCTGCCGGATCAGTTTGAAGTCTTCCTCCGGCCAGTCCGGCCAGGCGTCGCCGAAGATCTCCTTGAGTTCCGGTGGGTAGTGGCCGAGCAGGGCGGGGTGCAGGAACTGCTCGTTCATGTAGGCATGCGCGCGGCGCACGGCGGCGGCGTCCTCGGCCGAGTCGCTGGCCGGGTACTTCGGCTCGATGTTCACCACCAGGCCCATTTCGTGCTTGCCCTCGGCGCGGTAGGCCTGCACCGCGGCGCCGTGCGCGCGCATCAGGTTGTGCGCGGCGATCGGCGCTTCGTAGCGGCTGCGATGGCCGGGCGCCAACGCGCCGTGCAGGTAGCCGCCGTCGGTGACCACCCAGGGCTCGTTGATCGTGGCCCATTTCTTCACCCGGCCGTCGAGCGCGCGGTAGAGCGTGGTGCCGTATTCGGCGAACCAGTCGGCGCAGTCGCGGTTGAGCCAGCCGCCGCGGTCGTCCAGCGCCGCCGGCAGGTCCCAGTGGAACAGGGTGAGCAGGGGCTCGATGTCGTTGGCGAGCAGTTCGTCGACCAGGCGGGAATAGAAGTCCAGGCCCTTCTGGTTGACGCGGCCGGTGCCCTCGGGATGGATGCGCGACCATGACACGCTGAAGCGATAGGCCTTCAGTCCGAGTTCGCGCATCAGCGCGACGTCCTGCTTCCAGCGCCCGTAGTGGTCGCAGGCGACGTCGCCGGTATCGCCATTGAGGGTCATGCCCGGGGTGTGCGCGAAGCGCGTCCAGATGCTGGGGCCGGCGCCGTCGGCCAGCGGCGAGCCTTCGATCTGGTGGGCCGCGGTGGCGGCACCCCAGAGGAAGCCTTCGGGGAAAACGAGGTCTCTTGCAGGACCAGTGGAATCGGACATGGACAAGGGGCTCCGGGCGGATCGGCGCGTAGGAATGCGTTGAAAACGGTTACATTGCGAGGATAACGCACAGGCCCCGCAGCCGCATGACGGGGAAACCCGGAGTGACGATGGCGCAGGTCAGGCTCGAACACGTCCGCAAGGTCTATCCCGACGGCTTCATCGCCGTCCATGACGCAAGCTTCGAAGCCGGCGACGGCGAGCTCCTTGTGCTGGTCGGACCGTCGGGCTGCGGCAAGTCGACCCTGCTGCGGATGATCGCGGGCCTGGAGACGGTCGACGGCGGCACGATCTCGATCGGCGAGCGGGTGGTGAACGACGTTGCGCCGCGCGACCGCGACATCGCCATGGTGTTCCAGAACTACGCCCTGTACCCGCACATGAGCGTGGCCGGGAACCTGGCCTTCGGCCTGAAGCTGCGCGGCATGGACAAGGCGGCGATCGCGGAGCGGGTTGCGGGCGCGGCGAAGACGCTGGGGCTGGAGGACATGCTGGAGCGCAAGCCGGCGGCGCTTTCCGGCGGCCAGCGCCAGCGCGTGGCACTCGGGCGCGCACTGGTCCGGCAGCCGCAGGTGTTCCTGCTCGACGAGCCGCTGTCCAACCTCGACGCCCGCCTGCGCGCGGCGATGCGGGTGGAGATCGCGCGCCTGCACCGCAGCCTCGGCACCACCATGGTCTACGTCACCCATGACCAGGTGGAGGCGATGACCCTGGGCCAGCGCATCGTGGTGCTCGACGGCGGCCGCATCCAGCAGGTCGACACGCCGATGGCCCTGTACGAGCGGCCGGCGAACCTGTTCGTGGCCACGTTCCTGGGCAGTCCGGCGATGAACGTCATTCGCGGTCGGCTGGTGTCGGTTGGCGACGCGCCCGCGCTGCTGGCCGATGGCGAGCTGCGCGTACCGCTGCCCGGGCTGCAGGTGCCCGGCGATTGGGAGGGCCGCGAACTGGACATGGGCCTGCGGCCCGAGCACCTGCTGCGGGCGGACGCCCCGGCCGGCGTGGAAGCCGTTGGGAGTGGCGACGCCAATTTCGAAGCGCTGGTGGAAGTGGTCGAGCCGGTGGGCAGCGAGGTGTTCGTGAACCTGGACCTGGGCGGGCATGCGCTGGTGGCGCGGCTGCCGCCCGGCGACCTGCCACGTCCGGGCGAGTCACTGTCCCTCCGGGTCGCAGTCGCCCACCTGCACTTCTTCGATATCGGCGACGGACGCCGATTGCAGCGCTAATCCAGTCGAGGGAGGGCGCCTGCCTGGCGCTCGGGGACGGCATCGGGCGGCGGCTCGCGCAGCCGCATGAAGCGTGCGAAGCGCGGCAATCCATTGCTGGTCAGGCCGTTGTAGCGATAGGTCACCAGGCTGCCGAGTGGCGGCGGCACGTCGCGCTCGGCGTCGCTGAGGCCGCTGCCGAGGCGGAAACGCGCGCCGTCTTCGCGCTCCACCAGCAGGGCACCGACCATGCCGGCGTACTTGCCGCGGCCTGGCAGATGCGCGACCACGCGCGCTTCGGCATCGTCGTGCGGCTTGAGCTTCAGCAGGCCGTCGCTGCGGCCGGGCATGTAGTGGACGTCACGGTGCTGCAGCATCAGGCCCTCGCCGCCGGCGTCGAGCACAGCGCGCAGGCGGGCCTGCAGCTGCTTGTCGTCAGTGACCCTTGACTGCGCCACCGGCCGCAGCCAAGGGGGAGTGTCCGGGCCGGCGAGCGCGCGCATGGCCTGGACCCGCTGCTCGAAGGGACCGGCGTGGTCCGGCAGGTCGAACACGAGGAAGCGCATCGCGCGCCACGGCGCGTCATCGGCCGGCGGATTGCGTACCAGGCTGCTGGCCTCCTCGAAGCGGCCGCGGCCCAACCACAGTTCGCCGTCCATCGGCTCCTCTGGCCAGCCCACGGTGAACCAGGGCGGCGCGTCCACCGGCAGGCCACCGCGCGTCCACAGCCGCCGACCGTCCCAGCGCCCGCGGACGCCGTCGAGCTTTTCGCTCAGCCAGTAGTCCGCAATGGGCCCGGCAGGTATCGCGCCGGGCGCAAGCACCGCGGGCGCGGCGTGCATGAGATCGGCTGGCTGCGCGTGAATGGCCGTGGGGGCGAAGGCCGGTGCGGACATGCATGCGCAGGCGAGCGCGCCGCGAAGGAACACGCCTGTTCCAAGTGTCGGAGCCGTGGTCATCGGTATGGTCCATCCTCGGGAAAGGCAGGCCAGCCTCCCGCCTCGTGCCCACCCTGCATATCGGCGCGACGGCCAAGCCTGCATCGGTGAGTTGCCCGTGACGATGCCGGGTACTGCGCCGGGATCCGGCCAAGGGGCGTCGAATCGGCGATCATCGCAGCGTGCAGATCCGATCGAACCCATGAGCCCGCGCTACCGCTTCGGGCGCCACTTGCTGGACACGGCCACGCGCGAACTTCGGCGCGACGGAGAGCCGGTGGTGCTGCAGGCGCGCGTGTACGAGTGCCTGCTGTGCCTCATCGCCCACCGCGACCGCGCGGTGTCGCGCGACGAACTGGTGCGGGCGGTGTTCCGCCGCGCCGACGTGTCCGATGCCCAGCTCGGGCAGGTGATGGTGCGCACGCGGCGGGCGGTCGGCGACGACGGCCAGTCCCAGCACACCGTGCGCACGGTGCCGCGCTACGGTTTCCGCTGGATGATGCAGGTGGACGTCGAACAGGGCACGCCGACACCGGCCCCCGTTCCCGTTCCCGTTCCCGTTCCCGTTCCCGTTCCGGCCAGCATGGAGCCGCCCCCTCGACCTCCACCGCCGGACCCGCCCCGCCCGGGCGATTCCGGCCGGCCCGGCCGGCTACGCCAACGGTGGGCTGTCGGATCGTTCGCGCTCCTCCTGTTGGCGGTCTTCGCGGCCACGGCATGGTGGGCGACGCGCCAGCGACCTCATGCAGGACCGCTGGACGCGGTTGTCGCCGGCAGTGGGGCGACGGTGCCGGTGCAGGACGCGCTGCTGGTGCTGCCGACCCGCGTGGAGGACGGCGACGATGTCGCCTGGGTGCGGCTTGGCCTGATGGACTACCTTGGCGACCGGCTGCGGCGCAGCGGCCTCGTGGTGCTGTCGAGTGAGTCGGCGCTGGCGGCGGACGCACGCGAGGGGGGCGACGGGCCCGCCCGGTTCCGCGCCATGCTGGGACGCGGCTGGCGGGTGGAAAGCGAGGTGGCGCGGAACGGCGCGGCGTGGGGTGTCCGCCTGACTGCAGGGGACGGCGGGGGCATGACCCACGCCGCGGCCGGAGAGGCCGGCGACCTGCTCGAAGCCGCGCGCCTGGCGGTCGACCGCTTGGCCCCGAGGCTCGGCGGAACGGCGCTGGCGGATGCCGAGGCCACGGACCTGGCCGAGCGCCTGCAGCGTGCGCGAGCGGCGATGCTGGCCAACGAGCTCGAGGCCGCACGCGGCATCCTGCTTGCCGCGCCCGAGCTGCAGCGCGCACAGCCGCGGCTGCAGTACCAGCTGGCGCGGGTGGATTTCCGCGCCGGCGAACACGCGCGGGGCCTGGCGCGCCTGGAGCGCCTGCTGGAAGAGGATGCCGTGCCCGATCCGGTGTTCCGCGTGCAGGTGTTCAACGCGCGCGGCGCGATGCTGCTGCGCCTGGAGCGGCTTGACGAGGCGGAGGCGGCGTATGACACCGCGATCGCGCTGGCCGCGGAGTACCCGGCCGAGCTCGGCCAGGCCCTCAGCGGGCGCGCGGTGGTGTACGCGATGGACGAACGCTTCGACGCGGCCCTGGCCGACTTCGGCCGTGCCCGAGTGACGCTGCAGCGGACCGGCGATGCCCTGGCGGTCGCGAGGGTCGACGCCAACATGGGCATCCTCGAAGCCGATCGCGGCCGGCCGGCCCAGGCCCTGGCCTTCCTGGACGAAGCCGAACAGGCGTTTTCGGCAATGGGGGCGGTGAACGAACTGGCGACCGTGCTGGCAGCGCGCACCGACGCCGAACTCGGCCTGCTGCGGGTGGAGCAGGCGCTGGCTGCAAGCGGGCGCGGCCTGGCGCTGCGCGACCGCGTCGCCGACCCGGCGCAGGCGCGGGCGCTGCTGCAGGCGCGGGCCGGGGCGCTGCGGGTCGCCGGCCGGCTGGACGAGGCGGCGGACATCCTCGCGAGCCGTGGCCCGCCAGGCCCCGGTCTCACGCTGCAGCTCGAGGCGGCGCGGCACGAGGTTGCGCTGGCCCTCGACCGCGAACGGCCGGACGAGGCCCTTGCGTTGGCTGATGCGGCCCTCGCCGCCGTTCCCGTCGGCGTGCATCCGGAGGCCCGCGCCTGGCTGCTGCTGCGCCGCGAGCAGGCCGCGCTGCGCCTCGATCGGCCGGTGCGCATGGCGGCGGAGGCCGATCTGGGGGCGTTCGTGCCCGACCGGTTGCGGCGCGCACTGGGCGTCCAACAGGCGGGACGGCCAGCAGCCGAGGTGGACGCCGCATTTGCCGACGCCCTGTCACTGGCCGAGCGCGAGGGCGTGCCGTCCGACATCGCCGACGTCGTGCTCGCCTACGCCGGCTGGCTGCTGGAGCAGGGGCGGCAGGCCGAGGCCGCGGCGCTCGCGGGGCGCGTGGCGATCTGGGCGCCCGCCGTCCCGTCGCTGGCGGAGCTGCAGGCGCGGGTCGCTGCCGCGATCGCCGGATGACGGTGGAGTTCGCCCGCAAGTGTCTGATTTCAAGCGTAATGATCATGTAACAGTCATGCGTCTGGAGTGTCCGGCAGCAGGTCGGGTCCCAAGGTCGGTGATCCACCCCAGCAAGACAGAGGATCCGTACGTGAAGCCGAATCCGTTTCTCACTGCCGCGCTTGCGGCTGCCATGGCCTGCACCCTTGCCGCGGGCGTCGAAGCCGCCGAGCCGCTCAAGCTCAAGCTGCTGCGCGGCGGCGGGATCGCGGCTGCCCCGGTCGTTTCCGGCGCGCTTGCCTACGTCCCGACCGGCCGCGTGATCGCGACCTGGGACTACGCCCGACCTGATCGACCGGTGCGGCTGGACACCTCGGACGCCGTGGGTGGCCCCATCAACGGCCTGGTGCGCGTGGGCGACCACCTTTACGCCAGCTGGCGCGGCGACAACGGTCGCAGCGGCGTCGCCACCTGGTCACTGGCCGACCCGCGGGTCCCGCGCCTGGTGCGCGATGACGAGGCCTACCTCGACAGCGATCGCACGCTGCGCGCCCTCGGCCTGACCACGGCCAACGACCATCTCTATCTGTTCGACGATGGCCACGGGCTGCTGGTCGGCAAGCTTGACGATCCGGAGGCGCCGGTCTTCGCGGCCAGCGCCGTGGGCAGCCTTCCGGCCCAATTCACGGACCTGGCGGTCCACGGCGACACCATCCACGCCAGCGGTCGTGGCTGGCTGGGCAATACGGTCTACACCCTGTACGACGTGTCCGCGCCGGGAGCCCCGGTGGTGGCGTCGAGCCACGGCCTGGACGGCCTCGACACATTCCGGGTCGTCAGCGGCCCGGAGACCACGGTCGGCATCGGCAACAACCTGTCGGTCTTCGACACGGCCGCGGGCATGGCCCAGCGTGGCTCGATCGAGATTCCCGCCGCCACCGCCGGCGCCCGCCTGGGCGACCATGTCTACAGCTTCGGCTACGGGCCCGGGATGGGGATCTGGAACGTGGCCGACCCGGACGCGCCGCAGGCGGTGGCACAGTCCACGATCGATGCCTTCGCCGGCAGGCGGGCCGTGCCGCTGGGCGAACAGGGCATGTTGCTGCAGACCGGCACCGATCTCATGCATGCGCTGGACGTCGGCCAGCCCGGCAAGCCGCAGCTGGTGGCCACCGGCTGGCTCCCCGGCGGCGTCCGCGCCGTGGACGCCGCGATCCATGACGGAAAGACGGTGCTGCTGCAGGCAAACTACGGCCTGACGGTCAACGACCCGGATACGCTGGCGCCGCTGGCGCGCGTGGAGGCCGGCCTGCCGAAACTGCTGGAGGGCCGCAGCTTCGAACAGATGGCCATGGCGGGCGACATCGCCTGGATGGCGGCCTGGGGCTACGGGCTGGTGGCGGTGGATCTCGGCGCGCAGGGTGGGCCGAAGGAGGTCTCGCGGCTTCCGTACCAGTTCGCCGCGACCATCGCCATCGAAGGAACCCGTGCCTGGGTCGGCCGCTGGACCAATGAAGGCGGGCTGGCGACGGTCGACATCGCGAAGCCCGGCGCGCCGGCGCTGCTGTCGGAGATCCCGCTCGCCAACCAGCCGTACCGCCTGCATGCCGGCAATGGCTACCTCTACATGGCCCAGGGCGCGCAAATCGAATCCGGATACCCGGGCGGCATGATCGTCTTCGACGTGTCCGGCAGTGGGGCGCCGCGGCAGCTTGCCCACGTCGACGACGGCTGCGGCGCGGCCTTCGATCTCGCCGTCGACGAGGCCATGGACCTGGCCTACCTCGCCTGCGGAGAGGGCCTGCGCGTGGTCGACATCGCCAATCCGGCGGCGCCCGAGGTGATCGGGCGCTACTCCCCGGGCAGCGGCTTGGGGGACTACACCCGCGTGGCTCAGGCCGGCGAACTGGTGTGGTTCGCGGACGCGGAAGGCCTGCACGAGCTTGACGTCAGCGATCCCACCAGCCCGGAGCTGCGGAAGCTGACGTCCTTGGGCGGTGCCGCGCCGCAGCGCCTGCTGGCCACCGGAGACCAGCGCCTCCTGGCCCTGGGCGGCGACACCGGCGTCCACGTGCTGGGTCCGGATGCCCGCCTGCTGCGCGCCGGGGAAACGGTGCGGGGCCTGTCCGGTGCGGAAGGCGATTCGTTCCTGTTCGCCGTCCGGGTGCCGGCCGGCGTGCGCAACCTGACGGTGCTCAGGGGCGGTGGTGGTGGCAGTGGTCAGCTGCGCATCGAGTCCCGCCACCAGGCGGTGCCGGAGGATGGCGCCGCCGATGGTTCGACCAGCGGCCGTGGCCTGCGCATCCAGGCGCCGGAGCCGGGCCTCCACTACATCCGTGTCACCGGACTGCAGGCGTTCGCCGGGGTCAGCCTGTACGTCGTCTTCTGAGGCTTGGGGGTGGCGGCATCCGGCCCAGCCGGGTGCCGCTATACTGCGGTGCTGCTGCCTCCGGGCCGCATTCCCGCTGCATTTCCCCGAAACCGACCGCCGCCACGGCCCGCCCGTGTGCCGCCGAGGCAACCGACCGCCGCATGCGCCTGTCCACGATCAAGCTCTCGGGTTTCAAGTCCTTCGTCGATCCGACCACCCTGCACCTGCCGACCAACATGACCGGCGTGGTGGGGCCCAACGGCTGCGGCAAGTCGAACATCATCGACGCCGTGCGCTGGGTGATGGGCGAGAGTTCGGCCAGCCGCCTGCGCGGCGACTCGCTGACCGACGTGATCTTCTCCGGCTCGAACTCGCGCAAGCCGGTGTCGCAGGCGACGGTCGAGCTGATCTTCGACAACAGCGACCACGCCATTACCGGCGAATTCGCGGCCTTCAACGAGATTTCGGTCAAGCGCCTGGTGTCGCGCGACGGCCAGAGCAGCTACTACCTCAACGGCGCCAAGTGCCGCCGCCGCGACATCACCGACCTGTTCCTTGGCACGGGCCTGGGGCCGCGCAGCTACTCGATCATCGAGCAGGGGATGATCAGCCAGATCATCGAAGCCAAGCCCGAGGAACTGCGCGTGTACCTGGAGGAGGCCGCCGGCATCTCCAAGTACAAGGAGCGCCGCAAGGAAACCGAGACCCGCATCCGCCACACGCGCGAGAACCTCGATCGTCTTGGCGACCTGCGCGACGAGGTCGGCAAGCAGCTCGGGCATCTCGCGCGCCAGGCGCGGCAGGCTGAGCAGTACACCGCGATCCAGGCAGAGCGCCGGGTGCGCGACGCCGAGTGGAAGGGGCTTGAATACCGTGCGCTCGACGCGAAGCTGTCCAGGCTGCGCGAGGGCCTGGCGCAGGAAGAGACCCGTCTGCAGCAGCTGATCGCCGAGCAGCGCGAAGCCGAGCGCGAACTCGAGGAAGGCCGCGTCAGGCGCGAGGAGGCGATGGACGCGCTCAACCGCGCCCAGGCCGCGGGCTACGAGGTCGGCGGCACCCTGGCGCGCATCGAGCAGCAGATCGCGCACCAGCGCGAACTCTCGCAGCGCCTGCTGCGTGCCCGCGAGGAGGCCGAGGACGCGATCGCCGAGCTGGCGCAGCACATCAGCGGCGACGAGGAGCGCCTGGCGATCCTCGAGGAATCGATCGCCGAGGCCGAGCCGGCGCTCGAAGCCCTGCGTGAAAGTGACGAAACGCGGCAGGACGCGCTGCGCGATGCCGAAGGCGCGCTGGCCGACTGGCAGGAGCGCTGGGACGCGCACAGCGGCGAGTCCAGCGAGGCGGCGCGTGCGGCCGAGGTCGAGCGCACCCGCGTCGACTATCTCGACCGGCAGTCGCTGGAAGCCGACCGGCGCCGCGAAGCGCTCTCCGCCGAGCGCGCCGGCCTGGACCTGGATGCGCTGGCCGAAGCCTTTGCCGGCGTCGCCGAGGAACACGAGACGCAGAAGCTCGCGCTGGACGGCCTCAACGAAGGCCTGGAAGCGCGCAAGCAGGCCGCGCTCGACCTGCAGGACCAGCAGCGTGCGGCCCAGCAGGAAATTTCCGAGGTGCGCAAACTGGCGCAGGAGGCCCGCGGCCGCCTGTCCTCGCTTGAAACCCTGCAGCATGCGGCGCTCGGCCAGGAGCAGGGCGCGGCGGTGGCCTGGCTGCGCCAGCGCGGCCTGGACTCGGCCACTCGCGTGGGCGAGGCGCTGGAGGTCGATCCGGGCTGGGAGAACGCGGTCGAGGGCGCGCTCGGGCAGATGATCGAGGGCGTGCTGGTCGAGAGCCCGGAAGCCTTGGTGGAAGCCTTGGCCGACCTGGGGGAAGGCCGCATCGCGCTGGTGTCGGCCGACGCCGGCGACGCTGATTTCGCGCCGACCTCGCTCGCCGCGCGCGTGCGCGGCCCGCTGGCCATCCGCCGCCTGCTGGCGCGGCTGCACGTGGCCGATTCGCTGGCCGATGCGCGTGCGCTTCAGGCACGGCTGGAGCCGGGCGATTCGGTGATCACCCGCGATGGCGAGCGCCTTGGCGCCGGCTGGCTGCGGGTGCTGCGCTCGGGTGCGGCGCGCCAGGGCGCGCTGCTGCGCGAGCGCGAGATCCAGGGCCTGCGCGAACGCATCGAGCAGTTGCAGGCGCGCGAGGCCGAACTCGAAGCCGCGCTGGCCAACGGCCGCGAGCGCCTGCTGGCCGCCGAGCAGGCGCGCGAGGACGCGCAGCGCCAGCTCTACCACGCACACCGCAGCGTTTCGGAGCTTGCCGGCCGGCTGCAAGGCCAGCAGGGTCGGCTCGACGCGGCCCGCAACCGCATCGAACGCATCGACGCCGAACTCGCGCAGCTTGGCGAATCCATCACCGGCAGCGGTGAACAGGCGCGCGAGTCGCGCGGGCGGCTCGAGGACGCCGTCTCGCGCATGGCCGAACTCGAAGGCCGCCGCCGCGAGCTGGACGCCGAGCGCGCGCGCCTGTCCGCGCTTCGCGACGAAGCCCGCACCGCCGCCCGCGAATCCCGCGAGCAGGCCCATGCGCTGGCGCTGCAGCTGGAAGCCCAGCGCACCCAGGCCAATGGCCTGCGCCAGGCCCTGCAGCGCATGGGTGGCCAGCGCGGCCAGCTCGACAGCCGCCTCGGCGAGATCAGCACCCAGCTTGCCGCCGGCGACACCCCGGTCGACACGCTGGAACAGCAGCGC
Organism: Luteimonas sp. A534; assembly: GCF_054072805.1. NCBI lineage: Bacteria > Pseudomonadati > Pseudomonadota > Gammaproteobacteria > Lysobacterales > Lysobacteraceae > Luteimonas > Luteimonas sp. A534. The sequence continues at coordinate 787,755 of NZ_JBSVRR010000001.1, read as the reverse complement.
CAGGCCGCGCTTGCCGAGCGGGTGAACGCCGAGCAGGTGCTGGCGCAGGCACGCAGCGCGCTCGATGGCGTCGACGCCGGCCTGCGGCAATACGAACAGGTGCGCCACCAGCGCGACGAGCAGGCCATCGCCCAGCGCGAGGCCATCGCCCAGCGCCGCCTCGACCAGCAGGCACTGGTGATCCACGCCGAGCAGCTGGGCGCGGCCGTGGTCGAGGCCGGTTTCGTGCTCGACGACGTGGTCGCGGGCCTGGCCGACGATGCCGAGGCCACCGCCTGGGGGCGCATGGTCGCCGACTTCGACGCGAAGCTGCGCCGGCTGGAGCCGGTCAACCTCGCGGCGATCCAGGAGCATGTCGAGGCCGCGCAGCGCAAGGAGTACCTCGACAGCCAGGACGCCGACCTCAACTCGGCGCTGGAAACGCTGGAAGATGCGATCCGCAAGATCGACCGCGAGACCCGCGGCCGCTTCAAGGACACCTTCGACCGCGTCAACTCCGGCGTGCAGGAAATCTATCCGCGCCTGTTCGGCGGCGGCCACGCCTATCTCGAACTCACCGGCGAGGACCTGCTCGACACCGGCGTGGCGATCATGGCGCGCCCGCCGGGCAAGCGGGTGTCCAACATCTCGCTGCTGTCGGGCGGCGAGAAGGCGATGACCGCGGTGGCGCTGGTGTTCGCGATCTTCCAGCTCAACCCGGCGCCGTTCTGCCTGCTCGACGAGGTCGATGCGCCGCTGGACGAGGCCAACGTCGGCCGCTTCAGCGCGATGGTCACCGAGATGAGCGAGAAGGTGCAGTTCCTGTTCGTGACCCACAACAAGGCGACGATGGAAGCCGCGAGGCAGCTGTCGGGCGTTACCATGCGCGAGCCCGGCGTCAGCCGGCTGGTGTCGGTGGACCTTGCGGAAGCCGCGCGCCTGGCCGGCGCCGCCTGAACCAACACGGGAGAGTGGAATGAGCGATACCTGGCTGCTGCGGATCGGGATCCTGGTCGCGGGCGTCCTGCTGTTCGCGGCGATCTGGTACTTCGGCACCCGTCCGCGGAGCCCGCAGGGCCGCCGCGTGCCGGCGAAGGCCGCGTCCGCCGTGCGCGAGGAGCGCATGGAGCCGACCCTGGGCGCGCAGCTCGAGCGCGAACTCGGCGAGGGCGAGGCGTTTCCGGCCGAGGAAGCGGTGCAGAGCGAGATGGACCTGCTCGACGGGGCCGTCGGCGGGACTGCGGGGGCGACGGTCAGCCAGTATGGCCAGCGCGTCAGCGACGACTTCGACAAGATCGTGACCTTGTACATCGCGGCGCGCGCGGGCAACGTGCTGCGCGGCCCGGACATCGTGGTGGCGGCCGAGAAGGCGGGGCTGACCTATGGTCATCTCAGCGTGTTCCATCGGCTGGTCAACGGACATCCGGAGCGGGGGCCGGTGTTCAGCGTGGCCAACATCCGCCGTCCCGGGAGCTTCGAGATGGCCGAGATCCAGTCGTTGGAGACGCCGGCGATCGCGTTCTTCCTGACGCTGCCGGCGCCGGTGTCGGCGCTCGATGCGTGGGATGCGATGCTGCCGACGGCGGAGCGCATGGCGGAGCTGCTGGACGGGGTGCTGTTGGACGAGCACCGCAATGCGCTCGGGCGCCAGCGGATCTCGCACCTGCGTGAGGAATTGCGCACGTACGATCGCGAGCAGGATGTGCCGATTACGCGCAGTCCGGACTGGTAGCCGGAGGGCGATAACGCCAAAGGCGGAAGGGCGTGCCTTGGAGGCGCGCGGTACGGCAGGTGGGCGGGTACTCCGTGGGCTGACCACGTGGTGGTCTTTATGCCCACTGCGTACCCGCCCACCCGCCTTGCGGCGCTGTGCCGCGGGCCGCCGGGAGGAGCAGTGCCGGCGCGAGCACTGGCCTCAACGCATGGACGGGTGCCTCGGGAACGCGTGGCCGTCTTACAATCTGCGGATGCCACAGAACGCCCGGAAGCGCGCCGCCGAACTGCGCCGGCTGATTGACGACGCCAACCATCGTTACCACGTGCTTGACGATCCGGCGCTGCCGGATGCGGAGTACGACCGGCTGCTGCGCGAGCTTGTTGCGCTCGAAGCCGCCGATCCGTCGCTGCAGACACCGGATTCGCCGACGCTGCGCGTGGGCGGCGTGCCTTCGGGCAAGTTCGCGACGGTCCGGCATACGGTGCCGATGCTGTCGCTGGGCAATGCCTTCAGCGATGGGGAGGTGGCGGAGTTCGTTGCCCGTATCGTGCGCGAGACCGGTGACGAAATGCCGGTGTTTTCGGTGGAGCCGAAGTTCGACGGGCTGGCGATCAGCCTGCGTTACGAGGATGGGCTGTTCGTGCGGGGGGCGACCCGTGGGGATGGTGCGTCGGGGGAGGATGTCGCTGCCAATCTGCGCACGGTGAAGGCGATCCCGCTGCGGCTGCGGGACGATGGCAGCGAAGCGGGTGGCCCGGGTATCCCGGAGGTGCTTGAAGTGCGTGGGGAGGTTTATATGCCGCGCGCGGGCTTCGAGGCTTACAACCAGTGGGCGCTGGCGCACGGGGCCAAGCCTTTGGCGAATCCGCGCAACGGGGCGGCAGGGTCGCTGCGGCAGCTCGATCCGGCGATCACGGCGAAGCGGCCGCTGGCGTTTTTCGCCTATTCGCTGGGCGAGGTGAAGGGCGTCCGCGTTCCGGCCACGCATTCGGGCGTGCTCGCGTGGCTGCGTAGGCTGGGGCTGCCGGTGTCGCCGCTGGTGGAGTGCGCCACGGGCCTGGCGGGCGTGCTCGATTACTACCGTCGCATCGGCGAGGCGCGCGATGGGCTGCCGTACGACATCGATGGCGTGGTCTACAAGCTCGACAGCCACGAGCTGCAGGCGGACCTGGGCTTCGTCTCGCGCGCGCCGCGCTGGGCGATCGCGCACAAGTTCCCTGCGCAGGAAGAGGCGACCGTCGTCGAGGCGATCGAGGTGAATGTCGGCCGGACAGGTGCGGTCACGCCCTGGGTGCTGATGCGGCCGGTGCACGTGGGCGGCGTGACCGTCACCCGGGCGACGCTGCACAACGCCGACCAGGTCGCGCGCCTCGACGTGCGCGTGGGCGACACGGTGATCGTGCGCCGCGCGGGCGACGTCATTCCGGAAGTGCTGCGGGTGATCCCGGAGCGTCGGCCGGAGGGCACCACCGCCTGGCGCATGCCGGAGCATTGCCCGGTCTGCGGCTCCGAGATCGTGCGCGAGGAGGGTGAGGTGGTGGCGCGCTGCAGCGGCGAGCTCGTGTGTCCGGCGCAGCGCGTGCAGGGCTTGTTCCATTTCGCGTCGCGCCGTGCAATGGACATCGATGGCCTGGGCGAACGGCTGATCCAGGCGCTGGTGGACTTCGACTACGCGAAGAGCATCGCCGACCTCTATGGCCTTGGCGTGGACGACTTCGTTGAAATGCGGCGCCGCGCGGACGAGCGCGATGGCACCACGCCGGAGACGGTGAAGTCGGGGAAGGTCGCGACCAGGTGGGCGGAAAACCTCGTGGCCGCGATCGAGCGCAGCCGGGAGACCACGCTCGAGCGTTTCCTGTTCGCGCTGGGCATCGAACACGTGGGCGAGAGCACGGCCAAGGCGCTTGCCGCCTCGTTCGGCGACCTCGACCGCATCCGGCGGACGCCGTGGCCGCTGTTCAAGCGCGTGCCCGATATCGGCGACGAAGTCGCACGCGCGCTCGGCCACTTCCTGGACCAGCCCGGGAACCAGGCGGTGATCGACGGGCTGCTGGCCGCGGGCGTGCACATCACCGATACCCGGGCGCCTTCGCCGAAGCTGCGCGAAGGTCTCGACCTGCAGACGCTGCTGGCCGACCTGGGCATTCCCAGGCTCACGCCCCTGCGGGCGAAGCAGCTGGCCGATGCCTTCCCGGATGCCGCGAGGCTGCTCGACCAGGAGCGCCACAACTTCGTGATGGCAGGCCTGCCCGACGACACGGCGACCGCCGTGGCCGGGTGGCTGTCCGTCGATGCCAACGCGCGCCTGCTGCTGGCCGCGGGGGCGATGCAGGCGGAGTTGCTGGCCGCGCTGCCCGAGGACACCGCGGCGGCGGGGCCGCTGGAAGGCGTGACCGTGGTGCTGACGGGCACGCTGGAATCGATGGGCCGCGACGAGGCGAAGCAGAAGCTCGAGGCGCTCGGCGCCAAGGTGTCGGGCAGCGTGTCGAAGAAGACCGGCTTCGTCGTCGCCGGTGCCGAGGCCGGCTCGAAGCTGGTCAAGGCCACCGAACTCGGCGTCGACGTCTGGGACGAGGCGCGACTGCTGGCCTTCATCGGGGCGCAGGCATGAGCCGACTGCCGGATGCACCGCTGTCGCTGCGCGCCGCGGGGCCGGAAGACCTGCCCGGGATGCTCGACATGCTGCGTCGCTTCTACGCCGAGGACCGGATCCCGCTGGATGAATCCCGCGTGCGCCGCGGGCTCGGGCAGCTGATCGCCGACGCTTCGCTCGGCGCGGTGCTGCTGGCCGAAGCCGACGGCGCCTGCGTGGGTTACCTGGTGCTGGGGTGGTGCTTCAGCATCGAGCAGGGCGGCCGCCACGTGCTGGTCGACGAGCTGTACGTCGAGCCCGCCGCGCGTGGTCGCGGGCTGGGCGCAGCGCTGCTGGCCAGCGCGTGCGACTGGGCGCGCCAGCACGGTGCCGAGGTCGCGCGCCTGGAAGTCAATCGCCACAACCCGCGTGCGAAGGCGCTGTACCTGCGCGCCGGCTTCCGCGACGACGATCGCGACATCCTCAGCATCGCGCTCGCGCCGGTGGACGCGTGAACCACGACGCCCTGCGCCTGCGCGCGCGCCTGAACCGGCTGGTGCGTGACTTCTTCGACGCCCGCGGCGTGCTGGAAGTCGAGACCCCGGTGATGTCGCGCGGCGGCAACACCGATCCCAACATCGCCTCGTTCACCGTCGAGTTCGGCGGCCGCACCCACGGTGCGCCACGCACGCGCTGGCTGCGCACGTCCGCGGAATTCCCGATGAAGCGCCTGCTCGCCGAAGGCATCGGTGACTGCTACGAGCTGGGCCGCGTGTTCCGCGACGGTGAGGCCGGCGGCCGCCACAACCCCGAGTTCACCATGCTCGAGTGGTATCGCGTGGGCTGGACGCTGGATCCGTTGATCGATGAAACCGCGGAACTGGTGCGCGCAGCCCTCGCGCTGGTCGGTCGCGAGGCGGGCTTCCGCAAGGTCTCGTTCCGCGAGGTCTACCGCGAAGCGCTCGACATCGACCCGATGACGGCGTCCCTGGCCGAGCTGCAGGCGGCGTTCCCCGGCCAGGTCGACCCGAAGGGCCTCACCCGCGACGACTGGCTGGACCTGCTGATGACCCATCGCATCCAGCCGGCGTTCCCGCCGGGCCAACTGTTGGCGATGCATGACTATCCGGCCACGCAGTGCGCGCTGGCCAAGGTCGTGCGGCGCGATGGCGTGGATGTCGCCGAGCGCTTCGAGCTCTACCTCGGCCCGCTGGAGCTGGCCAACGGGTACCACGAACTCACCGACGCCGACGAACAGCGCGCACGCTTCGCGCGCGACCACGGCGTGCGTCGACCACGCGGTGACGTGCTGCCGCCGATCGACGAAGCACTGCTGGCGGCGCTGGCCGCGGGCCTGCCCGATAGTGCCGGCGTCGCCCTCGGCATCGACCGCCTGCTGATGGCGATGCTCGGCACCGGCGCCATCGCCGACGTGCTGGCCTACGACTTCGCGCAGGCCTGAGCGCGCCACGAAAACCCAGGGGCGCGGATGCCCAGCACCGTGCCGATGGTGGCCGACGGCAGCAGCGCGAACGCGATGAACTGCAGCGTCTCCACGCCTCCCACCGTGGCCACGCCGTGCTGCGGCGAAAGCAGGAGCGCCGTGGCCGTCATCCACGCGGTATGCACGCCCATGGCCAGCCAGACGCTGCCACCGACGGCGCGGGCATAGCCCAGGATCAGCGCCAGTCCGGGCAGGAACATCCACTGCTGGAGAGACGCCAGTGCACCCACCGCCCACGCGAAGGCGATGAACAGTGCGGCCTGCACCAGCAGTGCGACCCAGGCCGCACGGGTCCGGCCGACCCGTCCCTGGATGTAGCCGCGGAACACGAGTTCTTCGGGAAACGCTTCGACCAGGAACACGCCGAGCGCCGCAACCGGGATCGCGGCGAGCACTTCCGTGGGGGAGGCGTGCACGGCGACCGTCGTCCAACCGGCTGCAGTGCACAGCGCCAGTCCGATGGCGGCCGGCAGCGTCCATAGCGCTATACCGAGGAAGAACGCCCGGGCATTCGCGCCCGCCGAGTGATGGCCGAGCATGCATGCCGCCAGCCGCTCCCGGCGCGCAAGCAGCAGCACCGTGGCCAGCACCACGGCCGAGAGCGCCAAGCCGAGCAGTACGTGGCCCCCGGTGCCGCGACCGGTCGAGAGCGGCATCCCGAAGCGCCAGCAGGCCGCCATCACGCACAGCAGTATCGCCACGCGCAGCACGGCCGGAATCCAGGGGGTGCGGGTGGGGCGAGGCAGGTCCATGGCGCGATTGTCGAGCATGCACGGCGCCATTCGTACTGACAGCTGTCATGCGAATCGGCCGCGATGCGCGGGGCGGTAAACTTGGCGGATGGACACCGCCATCGATTACGCCCGCTACGACCGCATCCGCCCGATCCGCTGGACCGGCGACGCGCTTGAACTCCTCGACCAGCGCAAGCTGCCGTTCGCGACCGGGTACGTGACCTGCACCGACAGCGACGCCGTCGCCGAAGCGATCCACGGACTGGCAGTGCGCGGGGCGCCCGCGATCGGCATTGCCGCCGCGTGGGGGGCGGTGCTGGCAGGGCGTGCGATCGAGGCGCGCGACGCCGCCGACGCCGCGGAACGCCTGGAGCCCGCGTTCCAGCGTCTCAACGCCGCGCGTCCGACGGCCGTCAACCTGGCCTGGGCGCTGGGGCGCATGCGTGCCGCGCTCGTGCGCGCGCAGGCCGGTGATGGCGATGTGGACTGGCGTGGCGCGCTCGAGGCCGAGGCACGTGCGATCGAGACCGAGGACCTGGCCGCCAACCGCACCATGGGCGTGCTGGGCGCCTCGCTGATCGCGCCCGGCAGCGGCGTGCTCACCCATTGCAACACCGGCTCGCTGGCCACCGCGGGCTTCGGCACCGCACTGGGCGTGATCCGCGCCGGCGTGGCGCAGGGGCGCGTCGGCCGCGTGTTCGCCGGCGAGACCCGGCCCTGGAACCAGGGCGCGCGGCTGACGGTGTGGGAGCTGCAGCAGGACGGCATCGACGCCACCCTGATCGCCGATGCCGCCGCCTCGCACCTGATGAAAGGGGGCGATGTGCAGTGGGTGGTGGTGGGCGCCGACCGCATCTGTGCCAATGGCGACGTCGCCAACAAGATCGGCACCTACCAGCTGGCCATCGCCGCGCGCCACCACGGCGTGCGCTTCATGGTGGTGGCGCCATCGTCGACGGTCGACATGGCGACGGCATCGGGCGACCTGATCGAGATCGAGGAACGTGATCCGGGCGAACTGCTGGGCGCCGCGGGCAGTCGCACCGTCGCCGAAGGCGTGCAGGCCTGGAACCCGGTGTTCGACGTGACCCCTGCCGGACTGATCGATGCGATCGTCACCGAGAAGGGGATCGTGGAACGTCCAGGCGAAGATGCGATGCGGGCGCTGTTCGCCACCGTCTGAGCGCACGCAAGCCATTGATTTCAGGTCGGATTGGTCGCCTGAAGACTCGCGTTTTGTGATAGAATCCTAGGGTTCCGCCGAGGTGTGTGCGTGGCGTGCCCATGCGCGCCCTCCGGCGGCTTCCCGAATCACTGCAAAGGGTCGCAATGGCCGAGCTCGCCAAGGAAATCATCCCGGTCAATCTCGAGGACGAGATGCGCCGCAGTTACCTCGATTACGCCATGAGCGTGATCGTGGGCCGCGCGCTCCCCGACGTCCGCGACGGACTCAAGCCGGTGCACCGGCGCGTGCTGTTCGCCATGACCGAGCTCGGCGCGCACAGCAACAAGCCCTACTACAAGTCGGCGCGTATCGTCGGTGACGTGATCGGCAAGTACCACCCGCACGGCGACCAGTCGGTATACGACACCCTGGTGCGCATGGCGCAGCCGTTCTCGCTGCGCTACATGCTGGTCGACGGGCAGGGCAACTTCGGCTCCATCGACGGCGACTCCGCCGCGGCCATGCGTTACACCGAGGCGCGCATGTCGCGCCTCGCGCACGAGCTGATGGCCGACATCGACAAGGACACGGTCGATTTCCAGCCCAACTACGACGAGAAGGAGCTGGAGCCGACGGTCATGCCGACCCGGTTCCCGAACCTGCTGGTCAACGGCTCGGCCGGCATCGCGGTCGGCATGGCGACCAACATCCCGCCGCACAACCTGGGCGAAGTGGTCGACGCGCTGATCGCGCTGATCGACAACCCCGACATCGACATCGACGGCCTGATGGAATACATCCCGGGCCCTGACTTCCCCACCGGCGGCATCATCAACGGCGTCGGCGGCATCCACCTCGGCTACCGCACCGGCCGTGGCCGCGTGCGCATGCGCGCCAAGGCCGACATCGAGATCGCCGACAACGGCCGTGAGTCGATCATCGTCACCGAAATTCCCTACCAGGTGAACAAGGCGCGGATGATCGAGAAGATCGCCGAGCTGGTGAAGGAGAAGAAGCTCGAGGGCATCAGCGAGCTGCGAGACGAGTCCGACAAGGACGGCATGCGCATCTACATCGAGATCAAGCGGGGTGATTCCGCCGATGTGGTGCTGAACAACCTGTACCAGCAGACCCAGATGGAGTCGGTCTTCGGCATCAACATGGTGGCGCTGGTCGACGGCCGCCCGAGGCTGCTGAACCTCAAGGACTTCCTCGAGGCCTTCGTGCGCCACCGCCGCGAAGTGGTCACCCGCAGGACCATCTTCGAGCTGCGCAAGGCGCGCGCACGCGCGCACATCCTGGAAGGCCTGACGGTCGCGCTCGCCAACATCGACGAGATGATCGAGCTGATCAAGACGTCCGACAACCCGCAGGTCGCCAAGGAACGCATGCTCGCGCGCCTGTGGCAGCCGGGCCTGGTCGGCGCGCTGCTGGGTGCCGCCGGCGCCGAGGCGTCGCGTCCCGAGGACCTGCCGGATGGCGTCGGCCTGCTGGTCCATGCCGATGGCAGCACGGGCTACCAGCTCACCGACATCCAGGCGCAGCAGATCCTCGAAATGCGCCTGCACCGCCTGACCGGGCTGGAGCAGGAGAAGCTGACCGAGGAGTACAAGCTGCTGCTCGACGTCATCCGCGGCCTGATCGAGATCCTGGAGGATCCGGACGTGCTGCTGGAGGTGATCCGCACCGAGCTGCGCAACGTCAAGGAAGAGTTCGGCGATGCGCGCCGCAGCGAGATCCGCGCCAGCGAGGAAGACCTCGACATCCTCGACCTGATCGAGCCCGAGGACGTGGTGGTCACCGTGTCGCAGGCCGGCTATGCCAAGCGCCAGCCGGTCAGCGCCTACCGCGCGCAGAAGCGCGGCGGCCGTGGCCGCAACGCCGCCGCCACCCGCGACGAGGACTTCATCGCCCAGCTGTGGCTGGTCAATACACATGACACGCTGCTGGCCTTCACCAGCCGCGGGCGCGTGTTCTGGCTGCCGGTGCACCAGCTGCCGGAGGCCGGTGCGAACGCGCGCGGGCGCCCGCTGGTCAACTGGATGCCGCTGGAAGAGGGCGAGAAGGTGCAGGCCGTGCAGCCGGTGCGCGAGTACCGCGAGGATCAGTATGTGTTCTTCGCCACGCGCCGCGGCACCGTCAAGAAGACCCCGCTCACCGAGTTCGCCTACCGCCTGGCGCGCGGCAAGATCGCGATCAACCTCGAGGACGGCGACGCGCTCGTCGGCGCCGAGCTGACCGACGGTTCGCGCGACATCATGCTGTTCGCCAGCAACGGCAAGGCCGTGCGCTTCGACGAAAGCGCCGTGCGCGCCATGGGTCGCACCGCGACCGGCGTCCGGGGCATCCGCCTGGCCGACGGCGAGTCGGTGGTGGGCCTCATCGTGGCCGAGTCCGCGCAAAGCCTGGACGAGTCCGAGGACGATGATGTCGTTGTCGACGGCACCGCCGAGGTCGTCCAGGACGAGCGCGAGGGCGAGCCGGACGCCTACGTCCTGACCGCCACCGCCAACGGCTACGGCAAGCGCACGCGCTTGGCGGAATACCCGCGCAAGGGTCGCGGCACCCAGGGCGTGATCGGCATCCAGACCACCGAGCGCAACGGCCCGCTGGTGGCCGCGGTGCTGCTCAGCCGCGAGGACGAGGTGCTGCTGATCTCCGATGGCGGCACCTTGGTGCGTACGCGCGCCGCCGAGGTCTCCGTGGTCAGCCGCAATACCCAGGGCGTGACCCTGATCCGCCTCGGCGTGGGTGAGCGCCTGCAGGCCATCGAGCGCGTGGACGGCTCGATCGGCAGCGACGATGACGAGGGCGACAGCGATGCCGAGGCCGGTACCGCTGCCGTCGATGCCGGTGCAGGTGGCAGCGGCGAAGCTGCAGCCGACTGAGTCGGCACAAGCGGCAGCACCGCGATCCCCCGCCCCCTTCCCTTCGTGGGAGCGGCTAAAGCCGCGATGGCCTGACCTGGCAATCGCAGCTATAGCTGCTCCTACAAAGGCGGGCGCCGCCCTTCCCGACGCCCGGCCCTGCTTATACTGCCGGCGACTCGGGAGGGAAGGCATGCACGCAATGAATGGAATCGGGCGTCCGCTCGGCCTGCGGCTCTGCGCCGCGGCAATGATGGTGCTGGCGCTGCTGGCAGTGGGCTGCAAGCGCAACGAAGGCGGGCAGATGCCCGCGCCCAGCGGCGAAGCAATCGTCGCCGAGCGGACTGAAATCGATGGATTCGGACTGGTGCGGGCGTGGCCCGACCAGGAGCAGGGCTCGCTCGCGCTGGCAGTCGAATTCTCGCAGCCGCTGGTCGGCACCCAGGACTTCGACGCGCTCCTGACCTTTGCCGAGCCGGTGGCCGCCGACAGCGGCTGGAGCCTGGACGACGACGGCCGCGTGCTGCGCTTCCCCTTCGCGCAGGCCGACCGCGAGTACACGCTGCGCATCTCCGCCGCGCTCACCGCTGCCGACGGCAGCACCCTGGGCCGCGACATCGAGCAGAAGGTCTACACCGGCGAGCTCGAGCCCGCCGCCGGCTTCGCCTCGCAGGGCAGCGTGCTGCCGGCACGCGAGTCGCGCGGGCTGCCGGTGGTGTCGGTGAACGTCGAAGAGGTCGACGTCGAGTTCCTGCGCGTGCGCGACTCCGAGCTGTCCCGCTTCTTCTCCCAGTACCAGCGCGGCGGGCGCCGAAGCAACTGGGACCTGGACAACCGCTACCGCGGCAGGCCCACGCTTGCGCGCATGGCCGAGCCGGTCTACGTCAACCGCTTCGTGCTCGGTGGCCAGCGCAACGAGCGTGCGGTGACCTACCTGCCGCTGCAGGACATCGCCGAGCTGCAGCAGCCGGGGCTGTACTTCGCCACCATGAAGCGCGCCGGCAGCTTCGATGGCATGTACGACACCGCCTTCTTCACCGTCAGCGACATCGGCCTGCACGTGCGCGCCTATGCCGACCAACTGTTCGTGCATACCGCATCGCTGCAGGGCGGCGGGGCGCTTGGTGGTGTCGAGCTGCGCGTCCTGGGCGACGACGGCGGCACCGTGTTCAAGGCGGAGACCGACGGCAACGGCAACGCCGTGCTCGACCACAGGCTCGACGCCGCGCAGGTGCTGGTGGCCACGCGCGGCAGCGACGTGTCGATGCTGCCGTTCAACCAGCCTGCGCTGGACCTGTCGGAATTCGCGGTCGCCGGTCGCAGGCAGGCCTGGTTCGAGGTCTTCGCCTGGTCCGGGCGCGACCTCTATCGCCCGGGCGAAACGGTGCGCGTCTCGGCGCTGCTGCGCGACGCCGACGGCAAGCCGGTGCCGGCTGCGGCCGACGGCAAGGCGCAGCCGCTGTTCGCACGGCTGAAGCAGCCCGACGGCAAGACCTTCGTGGAATCGCGGCTCGAGTCCGACGCCCAAGGCTACTACCGCTTCGAGAAGGAGATTCCGGTCGAGGCGCCTACCGGGCGCTGGCAGGTCGAGTTCCGCACCGATCCCGCCAGCAAGGAGGCGGTGCAGGGCATGGCGCTGCGGATCGAGGAGTTCCTGCCCGAGCGCATGAAGCTCGAACTCGACAGCGCCCAGGTGCGCCTGGCCAAGGGCGATCCGCTGCGCGTGGAGGTCACGGGTGCCTATCTGTACGGCGCACCGGCGGCGGGCAACCGCTTCACGGCGCGGCTCGCGGTCACCGTCGAGCAGCACCCCGTGGTGTCGCTACCCGGCTGGTTCTTCGGTGATCCCACGGTGTCGCTGCCGCGCGAGGCCAGCGACGTGGTCGATGCGACGCTCGACGACGCCGGCACGCTGATGCAGGCACTGCCGCTGCCCGCCGAGGTGCGCGGAGACACGCCGGTATCCGTGGTGCTCGCGGGCAGCCTGTACGAAACCGGCGGTCGCACCGTCAACCGCAGCCTCCAGCGCGTGCTCTGGCCCGCGGAGGCGCTGGTCGGCGTGCGTCCGCTGTTCGACGACAAGGACGGCAGCGACGCCAACGCCAATGCCGGCTTCGAGATCCTCCGCGTGGATGCGGAAGGTACGCCGGCGCCGCTGGCCGGCCTCGAGCTCAAGCTGGTGCGCGAGCGCCGCGACTACCACTGGAACTTCGACGAGGACAGCGGCTGGAACTACAACCACACCAGCCGCTTCGAAGTGGTGGAGACCCGGACCGTGGATGCCGGATCCACCGCACTGCGCGTGGACTTCCCGGTGGAGTGGGGCGGGTACCGGGTCGAGGTCCGCGATCCGCAGACCGGGCTCGTCACCCGCTATCCCTTCAACGCCGGCTGGAGCTGGAACGACGACAACCGCGGCCTCGATGCGCGGCCCGACAAGGTCAAGCTGGCCCTCGACCGCACCGGCTACCGTGCCGGCGACACCCTGGAAGTCACGGTCACGCCGCCGCACCCCGGCAAGGGCCTGTTGCTGGTGGAGAGCGACAAGCTGCTCTACGTGCAGGCGATCGACGCCAGGGCCGGCAGCAGCTTCCGCATCCCGGTGACCGAGGACTGGGAGCGGCACGATGTCTACGTCACCGCACTGGTGTTCCGCGGCGGCAGTGCCGCCAGCAAGGTGACGCCGGCGCGCGCGGTGGGCGTGGCCCACGTGCCGATGGCGCGCGACGACCGGCGCGTGGCGGTCGGGCTGTCGGTGCCGAAGCAGTCCAAGCCCGCCGAGACCCTGCGCGTGACCCTGGCGGTGCCGGAGCTGGCGGGCACGACCGCACGCGCGACGGTGTCCGCGGTGGACGTGGGCATCCTCAACATCACCCGCTACCCGGTACCCGATGCCAACCGCCACTTCTTTGCCCAGCGCAGGCTGGGCGTGGACGCGTACGACATCTACGGGCGCGTGATCGAAAGCCTGGACGGCGGCACTGCGCGACTGCGCTTTGGCGGCGACGCCGGCATCGAAGCGCTGCCGCAGGCGCGGCGGCCGACCGCCCGCGTGCAAACGGTGGATCTGTTCTCGGGTCCGGTGACGCTCGACGGCCAGGGCAATGCCACCGTCGAGTTCCCGCTGCCCGATTTCAACGGCACCCTGCGCGTGTCCGCCCTGGTCTTCAGCGACGCCCGCTACGGCAACCGCGACACCGAAGTGCTGGTGCGCGCGCCGCTGGTGGCCGAGGCCAGCATGCCGCGGGTCATGGCGCCCGGCGACCGCGCCACGGTGACGCTCGACCTGAGCAACTTCACCGGCAAGGCCGGTGACTTCCGCGTGCGCGTGGAAGGCATCGGGCCGCTGCAGGTGGAGGAGGGCACGCGCGAGGTGAAGCTCGCAGCCGACGGACGTTCGACCCTGTCCTTCCCGCTGCGTGCGCTCGACGGGCACGAGGTCGCCAAGGTCCGCTTGCGCGTGGACGGCCCCGGGGTCGCGGTCGATCGCAGCCACGACCTGCCGGTGCGCGCGCCGTGGCCACAGGTGCTGCGCTCGCGCAGCCTGGTGCTGGATCCGCTGGCCCCGGTGGTGCTCGAAGCCGCGCTGGCCGAGGGCATGCTGCCGTCTTCGGTGAACGCGCGCCTGGGCCTGAGCGCCACGCCGCCGATCGCCTTTGCCGCCGCCCTCGAGGGGGTCTTGCGCTATCCCTATGGTTGCGCGGAACAGACCGCGAGCAAGGGCTATGCGGCGCTGATGCTGGACGCGCCCACCGCCGAGGCCTACGGCATGTCGCCGCTCCCCGCTGACGACCGCCTGCGACGCATGGAAAGTGCGCTGGGGCGGCTGGCCGCGCTGCAGGCCGGCTCCGGCCACTTCGCCATGTGGGGCGGCAGCGGCCGCACCGAGCCGATGCTGACCCCGTATATCGCGGAGTTCCTGCTCGATGCGCGCGACGGTGGCTTCGACGTGCCCGACGCGATGTTGCAGAAGGCGCTGTCGCGCATGTCCGAAGACCTGCTGTCCGACGGCGAGCAGTTCTACGGCCGCGACAACCGCAGCCACCTGCGCCTGGCGTACAAGGCGCACGCGGGCTACGTGCTGGCGCGCCTCGATCGCGCGCCGCTGGGCACGCTGCGCGCGCTGTACGACGGCGAGCGCAAGTCCGCGCGCAGCGCCATGCCGCTGGCCCACCTGGGCCTGGCGCTGGCGCTGCAGGGCGACGTGACCCGCGGCAACAAAGCGCTGGACGAAGCCTTCGCGTGGAGCGGCGACCGCCCCGGCTGGCTGGGCGACTTCGGCACGCCGCTGCGCGACGCCGCGCTGATGCAGGCCCTGGTGCAGGAGCACGACCTGGCCACGCCTCAGCGCAGCAGCGGCCTGCGCACGCTCGGCCTCGAGCTCGACGCCCGCCGCAAGGCACGCTGGTTCTACCTGAGCACCCAGGAGCAGTCCGCGCTCGCGCGCCTGGGCCACGCGCTTGCGGGCACGCCCGGCCGCAGCTTCAGCGGCACCCTGGTCGAAGGTGGCGTGGAAGAGGCGCTGGAGCCGATGCGTCGCTTCTCGCGCAGCTACGGCTACGAGGCCCTTGCGGCCGGCGTCCGCCTTGCACCGACGGGCGAGCCGCCGCTGTACGCGAGCATGGACGTCGCCGGCATCCCGCGCACCGCGCCCACGCCCGATGACAGCGTGCTGAAGGTGGAGCGCAGCTGGTACACCACCGACGGCAAGCCCTGGGCACCGCGTGCGCTGCGCGAGGGCGAGGCTCTGGTGGTGCGGGTCACGGTGACCGCCGACCGCGCCATGCCCGACGCGCTGCTGACCGACCTGCTGCCGGCGGGACTCGAGGTCGAGAACATGAATCTCGGCGACGCCTCGGCCTGGGCCGACGTGGTCGTGGGGGGTATCCATCTCAACGAGCGCGGCCACGCTGCCGACCTGCTGCACGAGGAGTTCCGCGACGACCGCTACGTCGCCGCCCTGCGCTTGGATGCGGGCCGTGCCGCCGACGTGTTCTACCTCGTGCGCGCGGTCACGCCCGGCGAATACACCGTGCCGCCGCCGCTGGTGGAAGACATGTACCGCCCGGAGCTGCGCGGCGTCGGCCGCGCGCAGCCGGCGCGCATGACGGTGGTGCAGCCGTGAGCTGGGGCGGTGCGGCGTGGGGTCGGGCGTAGACCGTCCGAAGTGGCGCGCACGCCTGCTGCCAACGCTGCGCTGGGGCGCGGTCGCGCTGCTGCTGTCGCTGCTCGTGCTCGACCTCGCGTTCCCGCCGCCGCTGCCCGAAGCCCGTGACCACGCCACCCTGGTCACCGCGCGCGACGGCACGCCGCTGCGCGCCTTCGCCGACGCCGAGGGGGTGTGGCGCTATCCCGCGTCCGAAAGCACCGTCTCGCCGCTCTACGTCGAAGCACTGCTGGCCTATGAAGACCGCTGGTTCCGCCGCCATCCGGGAGTGAACCCGGTGGCGCTGCTGCGTGCCGCGTGGCAGGCCGCGGCCAGCAGGCGCATCGTGTCCGGCGGCTCCACGCTGACCATGCAGGTGGCGCGCATCCTCGAACCCCACGCGCGCACGCCGGCGGGCAAGCTGCGGCAGATGCTGCGCGCGCTGCAGCTCGAGGCGCACCTGTCCAAGGACGAGATCCTCACCCTGTACCTGGAGCGCGCGCCCTTCGGCGGCACCATCGAAGGCGTGGAGGCGGCGAGCTGGGCCTATCTCGGCAAGCCGGCGGCACGACTGTCACACGCCGAGGCCGCGCTGCTGGCGGTGCTGCCGCAGGCGCCGACGCGACTGCGGCCCGACCGCGCGCCCGAGGCCGCGCGGCGCGCGCGCGACAAGGTGCTGCAGCGCATGGTCGACCGTGGCCACTGGAGCCGCGCCGAGGTGGATGACGCACGGGTCGAAGCGGTCGTCTCGCGCGCGCTGAAGCCGCCGCTGTCGGCGGCGCTGCTGGCACAGCGCCTGCGCTCGCAGCGACCGCGCGCCGAGCGCATCGAATCCACCATCGACGCCGCGTTGCAGCGCACGCTCGAAGAGCGCCTCGGCGCCTCTGTCGGCCGCCTGCCCGAGCGGACCTCGGCGGCGTTGCTGGTGATCGACAACGAGACCATGCAGGCGCGAGCCTATCTCGGCACCGCGGCCTTCGGCGACGCCGCGCGCCTGGGCCACGTCGACATGGTGCAGGCCTGGCGTTCGCCGGGTTCGACCCTGAAGCCCTTCGTCTATGGCATGGCGCTGGATGACGGCCTGGTGCATTCGCAGAGCCTGCTGCTCGATGCGCCGCAGTCCTTCGGCGGCTACCGCCCGGGCAATTTCGACGCCGCCTTCAATGGCCCGGTGGCGGTGGCCGATGCGCTGCGCCTGTCGCTCAACGTGCCGGCCGTGGACCTGCTCGACCGCGTCGGGCCGGCGCGCTTCGCGGCGCGCCTGGACCACGCCGGGATCGGCCTGCGCTTTCCCCGTGGTGCCAAGCCGAACCTCACGCTGATCCTGGGCGGCACCGGTGCGCGCCTGGAAGACCTGGTCGGCGCGCATGCGGCGCTGGTGCGTGGGGGCATCGCAGGGCGCGTCCGCTACGCCGCCGACGATCCGCTGGTGGAGCGCCGCCTGCTGTCGCCGGGCGCGGCCTGGATCGTGCAGGAGATCCTGGCCGCGAATCCGCGGCCCGGCGAGCGCGTCGACACCTTCGACACCGGGCGTCGCCCGCGGGTGGCGTGGAAGACCGGCACCAGCTACGGCTTCCGCGATGCCTGGGCGCTGGGTGCCACCCGGCGCTACACCGTCGGCGTCTGGGTGGGACGTCCCGACGGCACGCCGCTGCCGGGCCAGTACGGCGCGGTCACCGCGCTGCCGCTGCTGTTCGAAGTCGTGGACAGCCTGCCGCAGCGCCCGGGCGACGGCGCGCGCCTGCCGCGTCCGGCCAGCGTGGGCGAAGCCGAGGTGTGCTGGCCCTTGGGAACGGCCGCCAGCGCGCAGCCCGGGGACGCCTGCCAGCGGCGGATGCAGGCATGGGTGCTGGACGGCGCGGCGCCGCCGACGCTGCCCGAGCGCGACATCCGCAGCTGGGCGACGCGGCTGGAACGGATCGAGGTGGATGCCGCCACCGGGCAGCGGCTCACGGCCGACTGTTCGCGACCGCACGAGCGGCGGCTGCGCAGCATCGCGCGCTGGCCTGCGCTGGCATCGCCCTGGCTGGGCGCGACCGAACGCAGCGCGTCGCGCCTGCCGCCATTGGCGCCGGACTGTGCCGACGACGGACGCGGAACCACGGTCGCCATGCACATCGAGGGCGTCAACGAGGGCGCGCTGCTGCTGCGCGCGCCGGGATCATCGCGGCCGCCGCGGCTGGCGCTGCGCGCGGTCGGGGTCGATGGCGAGGTGCAGTGGCTGCTCAACGGGCGCCTGGTCGGCAGGACCCGCGGCGGCCAGGTGCTGTGGCGCGAGTTCGGCGAACCCGGCCGCCAGCAGCTGACCGCTCTGGCCGAGGGCGGCGCCTGGGCCAGCCTGTCCTTCGAGGTCGGGCGCTGAACCTCAGATGGCGCCGAGCACGTGCTCGGCGGAAGACACCTTGAACTCGCCCGGCGCCTCGACGAACAGCTGCTTCACCACGCCGTCCTCGGCGTAGAGCGCGAAACGCTTGCTGCGCATCCCCATGCCGAAGGCGGTGCCGTCCATCTCCAGGCCGAGCGCGCGGGCGAAGTCGCCGTTGCCGTCGGACAGCATGCGCAGCCCCGCGGGAATGTGCTGGCTTTCGCCCCAGGCCTGCATCACGAACGGATCGTTGACCGCCATGCAGGCGACCTCGATGCCACGCTCCCTGAATTCGCCGAAGCGTTCGACGAAGCCGGGTAGGTGGCGCTCGGAGCAGGTCGGCGTGAAGGCGCCGGGCACCGCGAACAGCACCACGTTCTTGTGCGCGAACAGGGTCGGGGTATCGATGGTCTGCACGCCGTCGTCGATGTGCTTGAGCGTGACTTCCGGGATGGCATCGCCGATCTGGATGGGCATTGGGGGCTCCGTGTGGGCAGGGCGGGACCGGGATGGGCCGCAGCGTACCCATGGTGCCATGCGCCGTGGAAAATGCGGCCTTGCCTTGCCCGGCACCGCCCCGATATTGCTAACCTGCCGCCGCCGCGCACGACCTGCGGCGGCGCGAGTGGAGATCGCATGCAGTTCAAGGATTACTACGCCATCCTGGGTATCGAACCCAGCGCCGGCGACGCCGAGATCAAGACCGCCTACCGGCGGCTTGCGCGCAAGTACCATCCCGACGTCAGCAAGGAGGCCGGCGCCGAGGACAAGTTCAAGTCCGTCAACGAGGCCTACGAGGCGCTGCGCGATGCGGAGCGCCGCAAGGCCTACGACCAGCTGCGCAGCCGTGGCTACCGGCCGGGTGACGACATCCATCCGCCGCCGGGTGGCTTCGGCGGCAACGGCGGCGGGCCGGGCTTCGACTACGAAGAGGTCTTCGGCGGCGGCGGCGGTGGCAACGGCGGCTTCAGCGACTTTTTCGAAAGCCTGTTCCGGCGCCAGGCGCAGCAGCGTGGCGGACCGGGCTTCGGCGCGCCGCCGCGCGGCGATACGCGCGCGCGGCTGGTGGTGCCGCTGGAAACCGTGCACCAGGGCGGGGCGATGCGCATCGCGGTCAAGGGCCGCACGCTCGAGGTCAAGGTGCCGCGCGGGATCCGCCCGGGCCAGGTGATCCGGCTGGCGGGGCAGGGCGAGCACGGAGGGAACCTGCTGCTCGAGGTCGAGTACGGCACGCATCCGCGCTTCGAGGTCGACGGCCGCAACATCCTGTACGCGCTGCCGATCGCGCCCTGGGAGGCTGCGCTGGGCGCGAGCGTGAGCGTGCCGACGCTGGGCGGTACGGTGGAAATCAAGGTGCCGGCCGGCTCCGAGGCCGGACGCCGCCTGCGCCTGCGCGGACGCGGATTGCCCGGTAGCGGTGGCCAGGGCGACGGCGACCAGATCGTGGAGCTCGAGGTCCAGGCCCCGGCGCCACGGGACGATGCGCAGAAAGCCGCCTACGAGGCGCTGCGCGATGCCTTCTCCGGGGAGTGGCGGCGCGAGTAGCGCCGCGCCGGCTCAGGCCGCCGTGGGCGGCGTGGGCTCGGTGGCGACCGCCTTGGTGATGGTCTCCGACAGCTCGGTCTCGCTGAACGGCTTGGTGAGGTAGGCGCGCGCGCCCTGGCGCATGCCCCAGACCCGGTCGGTTTCCTGGTCCTTGGTGGTCACCAGGATCACCGGGATGTGCCGGGTGGCCGGATCGCGCGTGATCGAACGCGTGGCCTGGAAGCCGTTGAGGTTCGGCATCACCACGTCCATCAGGATCAGGTCGGGCAGCTCGCGCTTGGCCGCCTCGACGCCGGCAGCGCCGTCCTCCGCGGTCAGCGCCTCGTGGCCGAGGCCTTCGACGATGCGACGGATGCCCATCAGCTGCGACGGTGAGTCGTCGACGATCAGGATGCGCGCCATGGTGTCCCCCGTTGGATTCTGGCCGATTGTAGCCGTCGCGGGCAGCGCTGCAAGCGCGGCCCGGGTTTCAGAGCTTGACCAGGGTGCGGCCCAGCGACCCGCCCGCCAGCATGCCGTCGAATACCGCGGGCAGTTCATCGAGGCCCACTTCACGGGTGCAGATGCGGTCCAGGTGGCGGGGCTTCCACTCGCCGGCCAGGCGGCGCCAGACCTCGTCGCGGATGTCGCGCGCGGTGCCGGCCGAGGCCACGCCCAGCAGCGACACGCCGCGGATGATGAAAGGCATCACCGTGGCCGGCAGGTCATGGGTGGCTGCCAGCCCGGCGCTGGCGACGTTGCCGTAAGGCGTGGTCTGCGCCAGCAAGCTGGCCAGCATCGGGCCGCCGACGTTGTCGAGGCCACCGCCGAAGCGAGCCGATTCCATCGGCCGCGTGGTCGTGAGCGCGTCGCGGCCGATGACCTCGGCTGCGCCGATCTCCCTGAGATATGCGGCCTGTTCCGGCTTGCCGCTGACCGCGTTGACCTCGTAGCCGGCACTCGAGAAGATGTCCACGGCCAGCGAACCGACGCCGCCCGTGGCGCCGGTGACGGCCAGCGGGCCAAGATCGGGATGCTGGCGGTTTTCGGTCATGCGCAACAGCGCCAGCGCGGCGGTGAAGCCAGCGGTGCCGAGCACCATCGACTCGCGCAACGAGAGGCCCGCGGGCAGCGGGATCGTCCACCTCGACTCCACGCGCGCGTACTCCGAATAACCGCCGTCACGGGTCTCGCTGAGGCCGCAGCCGGTGACCAGCACCGCGTCGCCCTCGCGGAAGGCAGGATCGGTGGACGCGACCACGTGGCCGGCGACGTCGATGCCGCCCACCAGCGGGAAGCGGCGCAGGATCCTGCCCTGGCCGGTGCCGGCCAGCGCATCCTTGAAGTTGACCGAGGAGAACGCGGTGCGCAGCACCACTTCGCCCGGTGCCAGCTGGTCGATGCCGACCTGCTCGATGCCGGAGCGGTAGCCCTGGTCGTCGTCGTGGATGCGGAAGGCGCGGAAGCTGTGGGGGATCGTCATGCCGTGCTCTCGAAAGCGCCGCGCAGGCTGCGGCCAGCGCCATTATCGGCGATGGCCGGCTCCCACAAAAAGGGGCAAAGGCGCGGCGCGGCTTGCCTCAGCGCAATTCGCGGCTGCGCTTCTCGTCGAGCCACTTCGAGGCCGACGCAGGCTGGTAGTCGCGCATCCAGTCGAGCATCGCGTCGATGTCCTGGCCTGTCCACAGGTCCTCGCGCTGGCCGGGGTGCAGGAAGCGCTCCTCGACCATGCGGTCCATCATCGCGACCAGCGGCTGGTAATACCCTTCGATGTCGAGGATGCCGCAGGGCTTGTCGCCGATGCCGAGCTGGCGCCAGGTCAGCATCTCGATGATCTCTTCAAGGGTGCCGAAGCCGCCGGGCAGGGCCACGAAGCCGTCGGCCAGGTCGAACATCCGCGACTTGCGCTCGTGCATCGAACCCACGACTTCGAGTTCGGTGAGGCCCAGGTGCGCCACTTCCATGTCGAGCAGCTGCTTGGGGATCACGCCCGTGACTTCGCCGCCTGCAGCCAGCACCGCGTCGGCGATCGTGCCCATGAGGCCGATGTTGCCGCCGCCGTAGACCAGGCGGATGCCGGCGCGCGCCATGCGCGTGCCCAGCGCGATCGCGCGCTCGGCGTAGGCGGGGCGGATGCCGCTGTTGGAACCGCAGTAGACGCACAGGCTTTTCATGGACAGGTCATCGGTATGGGCCGGAAAGGACGGCGCCGGGCAGTGCCCGGCGCTGGGTGTTGCTGGATCGGTGCAGGGCGCCAGGGACGCCCTGCACGCGCGATCAGTTCGCCTTGTGGATCGCGCGCTTGTCGACCGCCATGGCGGCGTCGTGGATCGCTTCCGACAGGCTCGGATGCGCATGGCAGATGCGGGCGAGATCGTCGGCGGAGCCCTTGAACTCCATCGTCAGCACGCCTTCGTGCACGAGTTCGGACACGTTGGCGCCGACCAGGTGCATGCCGAGCACGCGATCGGTCTCGGCATGCGCCAGCACTTTCACGAAGCCCGCCGGCTCGACCATCGCCACGGCGCGACCGTTGGCGGCGAAGGGGAAGCTGCCCGACTTGTACGGGATGCCTTCTTCCTTCAGCTGCTGCTCGGTCTTGCCGACCCAGGCCAGCTCCGGCTCGGTGTAGATGACCCAGGGGATGGTGTCCATGTTGACGTGGCCGGGGAGGCCAGCGATCAGCTCGGCCACCGCGATGCCTTCCTCGAAGCCCTTGTGCGCCAGCATCGGGCCGCGCACGCAGTCACCGACCGCCCAGACGCCGTCGACACCGGTGTGGCAGTGCTCGTCGACCTCGATCTGGCCGCGTTCGCTGAGCTTCACGCCGCTGTCGTCGGCCAGCAGGCCCTTGCTCGCGGCCCTGCGGCCCACGGCCACCAGCAGCTTGTCCACGGTGATCGTCTGTTCGCCCTTCTTGTCTTCGAAGGTGACCTGGACTTCCTTCTTCTTGCCCTTGCCGGTGACTTCGGCCTTGGAAACCTTGGCGCCAAGCTTGATGTCCAGGCCCTGCTTCTTGAATTCGCGTGCGGCGAGCTTCGACACCTCGGCGTCGGCCGCGGCCAGGAAGTCGGGCAGGGCTTCGAGCACCGTGACCTCGGCGCCCAGGCGCTTCCACACGCTGCCCAGTTCCAGGCCGATCACGCCCGCGCCGATCACCGCCAGGCGCTTGGGCACCTCGGGGAAGTCCAGCGCGCCGACGTTGTCGACGATGGTGTCACCGTCGAACTTCGCGAACGGCAGTTCGATGGAGTCCGAGCCCGCGGCGATGATGACGTTGGTGCCGGTGAGCTCGACCTCGCTGCCGTCGTGCTGCTTGACCTTCACGAGTCGGTCGGCGTGCAGGGTCGCGAAGCCGTAGTACGGCGCGACCTTGTTGGCCTTGAACAACTGCGCGATGCCGCCGGTGAACTGCTTCACGATGGCGTCCTTGCGGCCGACCATCTTTTCGACGTCGATCTGCGGATCCTTGGCCGTGATGCCGTGCTGCCCGAACACGTGCTGCAGGTTGTGGAACTGGCGCGAGGAGTCCAGCAGCGCCTTCGACGGGATGCAGCCCACGCGCAGGCAGGTGCCGCCAAGCGCCGGCTTGCCGTCCTTGCCCAGGCCCGCGTCGATGCAGGCGACCTTCATGCCCAGCTGGGCGGCGCGGATCGCGGCGTGGTAGCCGGCAGGGCCGGCACCGATCACGACAACATCAAACTGTTCAGCCATTTCGGTTCCTTTTTCTTACATGCCCAGGAGCATGCGGTGCGGATTTTCCAGCTGGTCCTTGATGTCCACCAGGAACAGCACCGCGTCCTTGCCGTCGATGATGCGGTGGTCGTAGCTGAGCGCGATGTACATCATCGGCGCGGCGACCACGGCGCCGTTCTCGACGATCGGGCGCTCCTTGATGGTGTGCATGCCCAGGATCGCGGACTGCGGCGGATTGACGATCGGCGTCGACATCAGCGAGCCGAAGGTGCCGCCGTTGGTGATCGTGAAGGTGCCGCCCTGCAGGTCGTCCAGCGACAGCTTGCCGTCGCGCGCCTTCTTCGCGTAGTCGCCGATCTGCAGCTCGATGTCGGCGAAGCCCATGCGCTCGACGTTGCGCAGCACCGGCGTCACCAGGCCCTTCTCGGTCGACACCGCGATCGAGATGTCGGCATAGCCGTGGTAGATGATGTCGTCGCCGTCGACCGAGGCGTTGACCACCGGGTACTTCTGCAGCGCGTTGGCAGCCGCCTTGGCAAAGAAGCTCATGAAGCCGAGCTTGACGCCGTGCTGCTTCTGGAAGGACTCGCCCAGCTCCTTGCGCATGGCCATGACCTTGCCCAGGTTGACCTCGTTGAACGAGGTCAGCATCGCGGTCGACTCCTTCGACTGCATCAGGCGCTCGGCGATGCGCTTGCGGATGCGGGTCATCGGCACGCGCTCTTCCGGACGTGCGCCGCCGGAGACCCCGGCGGTCTTGCCCGAGGCGTAGTTGACCAGGTCTTCCTTGGTCACCGCGCCGCGGCGGCCGGTGCCTTCGACCTGCGCGGGGTCGATGCCGTCCTTCACCGCGGTGAAGCGCGCGCCCGGGGGAAGGCTGTCGGTGCCCGAGGCCGGGTCTGGACGCGTGGAGGCAGGTGCCTTGGCCTCGGCCTTGGCGGCGGCGGCCTTGGGCTGCACTTCCTGCGCGCCGGCGGCGGGCTCTTCCTTCGGCGCGTCGGCAGCCTTCGCCGGGGCGGCGCCTTCCTCGATCACCGCCAGCACCTGCTGGCTGGTGACGGTGTCACCCTCGGCGTACTTCAGTTCCTTGATCACGCCCTCGACGGTCGAGGGGACCTCGAGCACCACCTTGTCGGTCTCGAGGTCGACGATGTTCTCGTCGCGCGCGACGGCGTCGCCCACCTTCTTGTGCCAGGTGGCGATGGTGGCGTCGGAAACGGATTCGGGGAGTACCGGTACCTTGATCTCGGTGGCCATGGTCTTGATGCGTCCTGGTCGTGGCTGTCAGCGTGTGTGGGGTCAGTCGGCGGCGAAAACGCTGCCGACGGGCGAGGCGAGGGCATCGTCGACCAGCTGCTGCTGCTCGACGACATGGTCGGCGAAGTGGCCGACGGCGGGCGAGGGCGAGCGCTGGCGGCCGGCATAGTGCAGCTCCAGCTTGGCCGGCACGCAGGCCTGCAGGTGGTGGCGGATCTGGTACCACGCGCCCTGGTTCTGCGGCTCTTCCTGGCACCAGACGACCGAGGTCGCCTTGTCGTAGCGGCCGAGTTCCTCGACCAGCGCGGCGCGCGGGAAGGGATAGAGCTGCTCGACGCGCACCAGGGCGACATCGTCCCGGCCGCGCTTTTCCTTTTCCTCCAGCAGGTCGTAATAGACCTTGCCCGAGCACAGGACCACGCGCGTGACCTTCTTCGGATCCGCCGAGGCGTCGCCGATCAGGTGGCGGAACTCGCCGTTGGCGAGTTCTTCCAGGCTCGAGACCGCCAGCTTGTGGCGCAGCAGCGACTTCGGCGACATCACCACCAGCGGCTTGCGGGTGCTCATCCGCATCTGCCGGCGCAGCATGTGGAAGGCCTGGGCGGGCGTGGACGGCACGCAGACCAGCATGTTGTCGAGCGCGCACAGCTGCAGGAAGCGCTCCAGGCGGGCCGAGCTGTGCTCGGGGCCCTGGCCTTCGTAACCATGCGGCAGCAACAGGGTCAGTCCGCTGAGGCGGCCCCACTTGGCTTCGCCCGAGGCGATGAACTGGTCGATCACCACCTGCGCGCCGTTGGCGAAGTCGCCGAACTGGCCCTCCCAGATGCACAGCGTGCTCGGGTCGGTGGTGGAGAAACCGTACTCGTAGGCCATCACCGCCTCCTCGCTGAGCAGCGAGTCGATCACGGTGGCGCGCTCCGGACGGTCGACCAGCTGGCGCAGCGGCAGGTAATAGCCGTCGGTGGTCTGGTCGTGGAGGATCGCGTGGCGATGGGTGAAGGTGCCGCGGCCGACGTCCTGGCCCACCAGGCGCAGGCCGTAGCCTTCGTCGAGCAGGGTGGCGTAGGCGAGGTTCTCGGCGAAGCCCCAGTCGGCACCCGCATCACCGGCGGCCATCTTGCGGCGGTCGTCATAGACCTTGGCCACGCGCGAGTGCAGCTTGACCTCGTCGGGGATGGTGGTGATCGACTGGGCCAGCGCCTTGAGCTTCTTCGCCGGCACCGTGGTGTCGACCTTGTCGGTGAGGTTGCCCTCGAGCAAACCGGGCCAATCGACGAACAGGCGGCTCTCGCGAGGGGTCTTCTCGACCTTTGCAAGCTCCGTGGTGACCTCGCCGGAATCAAGCTTGTCGCGGAAGGCGTCGACGAGTGCCTGGCCGCCCTTGGCCGGCAGCACGCCGCGTTCCTCTAGGGTGGTCGCGTAGAGCTCGCGGGTGGTCTTGTGCTGGCGGATGACCTGGTACATCACCGGCTGGGTGATCGCCGGCTCGTCGGCCTCGTTGTGGCCGTGGCGGCGATAGCAGACCAGGTCGATCACCACGTCCTTGCGGAATTCCTGGCGGAAGTCGTAGGCCAGGCGCGCGGCGAAGGCCACGGCTTCGGGGTCGTCGGCGTTCACGTGCAGCACCGGCGCGCCGATCATCTTGGCGACGTCGGTGCAGTACAGCGTGGAGCGGGCATCGGCCACGTTGCTGGTGGTGAAGCCGACCTGGTTGTTGACCACGACGTGCACCGTGCCGCCGACCGCGAAGCCGCGGGCCTGCGACATCTGGAACAGTTCCATCACCACGCCCTGGCCGGCGAAGGCCGCGTCGCCGTGGATCAGGATCGGCATCACCTGGCGGCGGTCCTCGTCGTGGCGGCGCTCCTGGCGCGAACGCACGGAGCCGGCGACCACGGGGTCGACGATCTCGAGGTGGGACGGATTGAAGGCCAGCGCCAGGTGCACCGGGCCGCCGTCGGTGACGACGTCGGCGGAGAAGCCCATGTGGTACTTCACGTCGCCGGCGTGGGCGCGCGGGTCGTACTCGAACTTGCCCTCGAACTCGTCGAACAGCTTGCGCGGGCTCTTGCCCAGCGTGTTGACCAGCACGTTGAGGCGGCCGCGGTGGGCCATGCCGATCACGATGTCCTTGACGCCGTCGTTGCCGGCGCTGCGGATCACGGTGTCGAGCAGCGGGATCAGGGAGTCGCCGCCTTCCAGCGAGAAGCGCTTCTGGCCGACGTACTTGGTATGCAGGTAGCGCTCCAGGCCCTCGGCCGCGGTGAGGCGCTCGAGGATGCGGCGCTGCTCGTCCGGGGTGTGGCTGTAGCGGCCACCGGCGGTTTCCATGCGCTCGTACATCCAGCGCCGCTGCGCGGCTTCGGGGATGTGCATGAACTCGGCGCCGATGGGGCCGGCATAGGTGGCCTGGAGCAGGCCCAGCAGCTCGCGCAGGCGCATGCGCGGCGCGCCGCCGAAGGTGCTGGTGCCGCCGCCGGGACCGGTGGCGAACTCGGCGTCGAGGTCGGCATCGGACAGCCCGTGGAAGGGCAGCTCGAGATCGGGCGCCTCCGGCAGCTCGGACATGCCGAGCGGATCGGTGGCCGCGCGAAGGTGGCCGCGCGAGCGGTAGGCGGTGATCAGCTTGAGCACCGAGCCCTGCTTGCGCTGGGCCTCGAGGTCACCGCCGCCGGCGGAGACCACCACGCCATTGCGGGCCTCGCGGCCGGCGCGGGCCACGGCATCCATGACCACGGAGTGGGGAACGTCCCCCGCTTCGCGACCCTTGAATCCGTCGAACCAGGCCTTCCACTTGTCGCCGACGCTGTCGGGGTCCACGAGATACTGCTCGTACAGGTCCTCGATGAAGGCGGCATTGGCGCCGAGCTGGGAGGACTGCGCAAACTGCTTCAGAAGACTGTCCACGTCGGTTGGGCGGGCTCTTTCAGGATTGGCGCGCGCCAGTCCCGCATTGATGAATGCGGCCGCGGCGCGGGGGCGGGGGGAAAGCGCAATTATAGCCGGACGCGCCCTTGCGACGCATCACGTACCGGTCATTGAGCGTTCCGCCTGCGGGGCGTAGGGACGCGGCTCAGAGGCCGAGGGCGCGCAGCTCGCTGCAGGGCCGGGAACGCTCCCAGACCGGGTCGAAGGCTTCCACCAGCTGGCGCGCGCGTCCGGCTCCCGACGGCATCGCCTCGCCGTCGAAACGATGGCCGAATTCGCGGTGGTAGCAGCCGCCGTTGTCGGTGGCGATGAAGGCATCGGCGCGGGCGCGGTCGACGGGATCGGCCAGCTCGCGGAACTGGAACACGCTGGGCAGGCGCTGGGCCAGCGCCAGCAGCGGGGCATGGGCACGCTGGATGGCGGTGGCGTCCAGGACCAGTAGCCGCACCTCGGCGTCGGTGGTCGAGGTGGCGAAGACGCGCAAGGCCTCCAGCACCCGCGGGTCGTCATACAGGCCCGGGTCGAGCACCCGGCTGAGGATGCGGATGCGGCGGCGGGCGCTGGTGACCAGGCTCACCGTGGCCTCGACCGCTTCTTCGCGATCGGTGATGGCGAGCGTGTCTCCCGCGGCGCCGCGGGTGTTCATGGCGTTTCGTCGTCCGGACTTTCCAGCCGGTAGTGGCCTTCGGCCAGCAGTCCGGCGACGCAGTCGCGCCCGGCCGCGGAGAGCGCGACCCAGGTGCCGGCATCCAGCCATGCGTTGGCGGCGAGGCGCTTCGCATCGGCCACCGGCAGCGGCCAGGCCTGGCCGGCGGCGTAGAGGCGGGCGCCCTTCGCGGCACGGCGCCAGGCGACGCGGGTCCACGGGTAGCGCTGCAGCAGCAGCCCACCGGCCAGTGCACGGGACAGTTCGTCGGTCGCCAGCGGCTGGCCGTCGCCGTGTCCAGGGCCGGCGGCCGCGCGATACACGGTGATGAAACGCCCGAACCAGTCGCCCAGCGCATCGGCATCGGCCATGCGCACGGCGTTGAGCGCTTCGACCACGCGCGCCATTGCGGCAGCGTCGATCTCGTGCGGGTCGCGGGCCGGATCGAGGTCCGCATCCTTGTAACGCAGGGCCTCGTCGGCTTCGGCGGCCAGGGTATCGACGTAGTCGCCCATGAGCTCCGCGACCGAGGGCGCGCGCATGCCCAGCGAGAAGGTCAGGCAGGGATCCTCGGCCACGCCGTGGTGGGGCACGTCGGGCGGCAGGTAGAGCATGTCGCCCGGTTCCAGCACCCAGTCGTGGGTGGGCGTGAACTCGCGCAGCAGCTTGATCTCGACGTCGTTACGGAAGTCCAGCGGCGGCTTGCCGCGGCCCATCGCGTCGGAGGCGTCGATCTGCCAGCGCCGGTGGCCCATGGCCTGGAGCAGGAAGACGTCGTACTGGTCGACGTGCGCGCCAACCGAACCGCCGGTCGCGGCGAAGCTGACCATCACGTCGTCCACCCGCCAGCGCGGCAGGAAGGCAAAGGCCGGCAGCAGGTCGGCGATGTCCGGGTCCCACTTGTCCATGTCCTGGACCAGGAGCGTCCAGTCGCGGTCGCCCAACTCCGCGAAGATCTCTTCGGGAAGGGGCCCGCTACCCACGGTCCAGGCATCGGTGGCGCGGTCGTGCTGGATCAGGCGGGCGAGCACGCCCTCCTCGCAGGCCAGGCCGGCGAGGTCGTCGGGTTCGATCGGCGAGACGTAGCCCGGGAAGGCGCCGCGGATGAGCAGCGGGCGCTTCTGCCAGTAGTCGCGCAGAAAGACGCGGGATGCCATTCCCAGCGGCTGGCCCGGTTTGGCCCGGACTTCGAAGGGAAGGGTGGTGGCGCGCTTGGCCATGGTCGGTTCCTGTGTCGGTCGGCGGCGGTCAGACCGCACGTGCCTGGTCTTCAGCGAGTCCGGTGTACGCACCCGGAGTGAGTTCGAGCAGGCGCCGGCGTTCGTCGTCCGGCAGCTCGAGGCCGGTGATGAACGCGCGCATGGACTCGGCGGTGATGCCCTGGCCACGCGTGAGCGCCTTGAGTTGTTCGTAGGGGCTGGGCAGGCCGTGGCGGCGCATCACCGTCTGCACGGCTTCGGCCAGGACTTCCCAGGCGGCGTCGAGGTCCGCGGCCAGGCGCTCGGGGTTGGTGCTGAGCTTGCCAAGCCCGCGCCCGAGCGCGTCGAAGCCGACCAGCGCGTGGCCGAAGGCCGTGCCCAGGGCACGCAGCACGGTGGAATCGGTGAGGTCGCGCTGCCAGCGGCTGACGGGCAGCTTGGTGGCGAAGTGCTCGAACAGGGCCACGCTGATCCCGAAGTTGCCCTCGGCGTTCTCGAAGTCGATCGGGTTGACCTTGTGCGGCATGGTCGAGCTGCCGACTTCGCCGGCCTTCACGGCCTGTTTGAAATAGCCCAGCGAGATATAGCCCCAGACATCGCGACAGAGATCGATGCAGATGGTGGCGATGCGCTTCTGCACGTCGGCGATCTCGGCGATGCAGTCGTGCGGCTCGATCTGGGTCGTGTACGGATTGAAGTCCAGGCCCAGCGATTCGACGAAGCGGCGCGAGAACGCCGGCCAGTCGACATCAGGGTAGGCGGCCACGTGGGCGTTGTAGTTGCCCACGGCACCATTGGCCTTGCCGGTCAGCGACACCGCCACCAGCTGCGCGCGCTGGCGCTCCAGCCGCGCCACCACGTTGGCGATCTCCTTGCCCACGGTGGTCGGCGAGGCGGTCTGGCCGTGCGTGCGCGAGAGCATCGGCAGCGCGGCGAATTCGTGCGCCATGCCGCGCAGGGTGGCAGTGACGTCGTCCAGCGCCGGCAGCATCACCTCGCGGCGCGCGGCGTCGAGCATCAAGCCGTAGGACAGGTTGTTGATGTCTTCGCTGGTGCAGGCGAAGTGCACGAACTCAAGCGCCGGCCCGAGCGCTGCCTCGTCGGCCAGGCGCTCCTTGATGAAGTACTCGACCGCCTTGACGTCGTGGTTGGTGGTCCGCTCGATTTCCTTCACCCGCGCGGCGTCTGCGGGCGAGAAACCCTGGGCCAGGGCGTGGAGGCGGGCGGTGGCGGCCTCGTCGAACGGGGCCAGTTCCGGAACGCCGGGTTCGGCGGCCAGCGCCAGCAGCCACTCCACTTCCACGCGCACGCGGGCGTGGATCAGCCCGAACTCGGAGAACACCGGCCTCAGCGCCTCCACCTTGCCGGCATAACGGCCGTCGAGCGGGGAGAGGGCGAGCAGCGGGTCGAGGGCGGGCATGGCGGGCTTCGGCGTTGTGAGGCCGGACATTCTACTCGGCGGGTGTTGGGGTTGCCGGATGGTTGTGCGGGGCTTTCCAGGCTTCCTGGCGTGCCGGCTTCGTGTGGGAGCGTGCCGCTGCGCGGTGGGTATGGACCGGCGAAGCAGCCGTCCATGGCTGAATCGCCTACCGCGCACATCCATGTGCGCTGTCCATACCCACCGCGCAGCGGCACGCTTTCGCGGGTGTGCGGTTGTGCGGCTTCGGGAGAGATTGCTTTCGTTGAGCATCGGCGCACAGGGGGGCCGCGTGGCTTAGGGAACGGCCTCTCCCCCCGCCAGCCGTCTCCTGCGGCGCGGACCTGCCCGAGGCCGGCTCCACCTGAGGCACCAACCCCCACGAGGCGCAGGCCCACACGAGGCGCGGCGTATCCTCCAGTGAAACGGACTGGAGGACGACATGGCCAACACGGGCTTTCGAACCGAGCACGACAGCATGGGCGAACTGCAGGTGCCCGCCGATGCGCTGTGGGGCGCGTCGACCCAGCGCGCGGTGGACAACTTCCCCGTCAGCGGGCGGCCGATGCCGCGCGGGTTCATCCGTGCGCTGGGGTTGGTGAAGGCTGCCGCCGCCGATGCCAATGCCGGCTTCGGCCTGCTGCCCAAAGGCCTGGCGGCGTCGATCCGCAAGGCGGCCAACGCCGTCGCCGCCGGTGAGCACGATGCCCATTTCCCGATCGACATCTACCAGACCGGCTCGGGCACCTCGTCGAACATGAACGCCAACGAGGTCATCGCGACCCTCGCCACGCGCGCGGGGAAGAAGCGCGTGCATCCGAACGACCACGTCAACCTCGGCCAGAGTTCGAACGACGTCATCCCGACTGCCCTGCGGGTGTCGGCGCAGCTGGCGGTCGTCGAGGACCTGCTGCCTGCGCTGAAACACCTGCGGCGGACCATCGACCGTCGCGCGCGCTCGCTGGGCAAGGTGGTCAAGACCGGTCGCACGCACCTGATGGACGCGATGCCGCTGACCTTCGCCCAGGAGTTCGGCGCCTGGTCATCACAGCTTGCGTCGGCGGAGGCGCGACTGGCCGATGCGCTCAAGCGCCTGCGGCGGCTGCCGATCGGGGGCACCGCCATCGGCACCGGCATCAATGCCGATCCGCGCTTCGGCAAGGCGGTGAGCCGGGGGCTGTCGACGACGACGGGCACGCGCTTCGAGTCGGCCGCGGACAAGTTCGAAGGCATCGCGTCGCAGGACGATGCGGTGGAGCTGTCGGGCCAGCTCAACGTGCTGGCCGTGGCGCTGACCAAGATCGCCAACGACCTGCGCTGGATGAACTCGGGACCGCTGGCGGGACTGGGCGAAGTGGAACTGCCTGCGCTGCAGCCGGGCAGCTCGATCATGCCGGGCAAGGTCAATCCGGTGATCCCCGAAGCCACGGTGATGGCCTGTGCCCAGGTCATGGGGCACCACGTCGCGGTCACGGTGGCCGGGCAGGGCGGGAACTTCCAGCTCAACGTCGCGCTGCCGCTGATCGCGAACAACCTGCTGGAGTCGATCGGGCTGCTGTCGGCGGTATCGCGGCTGCTGGCCGATCGCGTCATCGCCGGACTGCAGGTGCGGCGCGACGTGGTCGGCGCGGCGGTGGAGCGCAATCCCATCCTTGTCACCGCGCTCAACCCGGTGATCGGCTACGAGAAGGCGGCGGCGATCGCCAAGCAGGCCTACCGCGAGGGGCGGCCGGTGCTGGAGGTCGCGGTTGAAGCGACCGGGATGCCGGAGGCGAAGCTGCGCGCGCTGCTTGATCCGCTGGCGCTGACGCGAGGCGGGATCCAGGGCTGAGCCCGGGCGCGCGCGGCAGCGGATTCAGTCGGACGCGGCCCTGCGCGCTTTCGCTTGCGGTACCAGCAGGGTGTCGCAGGGGCTCGCGTCCAGGATCTCGCGTGCCACGCTGCCGATCACCAGGTGGAAGAGCGCGTTGCGGCCGTGACTGGCCACCACCACCAGGTCCGCGGCGGTGGCGAGGGCATGTTCCGCGAGGCGGATGGCGGCGTCGCCGTGTGCCGCGGCCACGGGCAGGCCGGGATGGCCGTGCTCGGCCAGGAAGCCGGCCGCCGCGCGCAACGTGTCGTCATGCACCTGCGCCACGCTTTCGTCACGATCGCCGTCGCGGAGGCCGAGGTAGGGCACCTCGAATGCGCTGAACAGCGTGGCCCCGGCGTCCGGGAAGAGCTCGCGGGCGACGTCCAGCGCGCGTGCGGAGGACGGCGAGAAATCGCTCGACACGACCATGCGTGCGTATGGCGCGTGCGCCCGGTCGCGGACGATCAGCAGTGGAAGCCGTCCCTGCCGCGCGAGCCAGGTGACGGTCGAGCCGAGCAGGTGGCGCCCGAAGAGGGCGTCATGGGCCACGCCGGTGACGAGCAGGCTGCTGCCGGTTTCCGCGGCGACCGCTTCGATGCAGCTGCCGACCTGTCCTTCGCGCACCAGCAATTCGAAATCCAGTCCGCTCGCGGCCGGGCCGACGTCGCGGCGCAGGCGCGCCGCCGCGCGCAACGCGGCTTCGCTGGCGCGTGGCGGGGCGGGGGTACCGATGCGCGGCGGTGGCGCCGCCGGGGGTTCCACGACGGTCAGCACGACGAGCTTCGCCTGCCACTGCCGGGCCACGGCCACGGCGCGGTCGAGCGCGCGGTCGCAGCGCCCGTCGAGGTCGGTGGCGAGGAGGATGGCGCGTGGTGCGCCGGCGTCCCAGACAGTGTCGTGCATGGCGGCCTCGGCTGGCGGGGGCGACGCCGCGTCCTGCGGCGTGGCTGCAGCGAGTCTAGCCGCGATGCCGCGTGCGGGGTTCCGCACGCGACGGGTTCAGCGCTTGCGCGGCAGGTCGACCTTGCCGGTGACGCCATCGTGGTCGACCGAGCCGCTGCCCAGCGCGCGCACGCGCAGGTCGCCGGCGACGCCACTGACGTCGATGTCCCCCGAACCCACCGAGCCGATATCGACGCTGCCGCCGATGCGCTCGAGGTCGGCATCGCCCGAGCCGATCGAACCGATGTCCACGCTGCCGCGGACATCACGCAGGCCCAGGTCGCCGGAACCGATGCTGCCGACGCGGGCGTCGCCGCGGACGCCGCGCGCTTCGAGGTCGCCGGAGCCGATCGAGCCCACGTTCAGGCTGCCGATGTCGGCCAGTACGATGTCGCCGGAGCCGACGCGTGCATCCACTTCGCCCGCGATCCGGCGCGCATCGGCATCGCCGGAGCCGACGGTGAGGCCGAGTTCGGAGAGACCGGTCGCCCAGGCATCGCCCGAACCCACCCCGATCACGATGGGCATGTTGTCAGGCACCGTGCCGGAGAGATCGAAGTACGCGTAGCGGTTGCCGAAACTCAATCCAACGCGCTCCTCGCGGGCCAGGCGCACCACCAGGCGGTCGCCTTCGCGTGACTGCTCGAGGCTCAGGCGCGCGAGCTCGCTTTCGCTCGAACCGCAGGCGCGGCCCTGCAGGCTGCCGGCCTTGCCGGACTTGCCGTCCAGGCGCAACTTGCTGGCACCGACGTCGAACTCGATGACGCGGGCGTCGCCGATGTCGAGCGTCAGGGACTGCGCCGTGCTGTGCTTGCAGGCGCGGTCGTCATCGGCCTGCGCCGGCGCAGCGGCCAGGCCCAGCACGCAGAGTGCGATGAAGAACGTGTTCGGGGTCATTCGCATGGTGGCACCTCGTGTTCGTGTCATGGATTGCGGCGGGCTGGGTTCAGCCCTCGTCGCGCCAGCGGCGCAGGCGGGTGGCGACCAGCAGCATGGCCACGCCCGCCGCGGCACCGATCCAGGTGGCGGGCTGCAGCAGGTTGCCGTAGACCGCCGCGGGCTCGATCAGGTGGACCAGGCCCGCGCTTTCGATGTGCGCGCTGTCCATGCGCGACAGGTCGTACGGCGTCAGCGGGACCACGCCCAACAGCATCCGCGCCACGATGTGGCTCCAGAACCATTCGGCGCCGAGGTCGAACAGCCGCATCACGCTGAACATGGTCACGAATACACCGGCAAGCACCGGCACCAGCACTGCCCACAGGAAGGGCACGCTGCGCGCCCACGCCGAGCAGAGCATCAGCCAGCCCACGGTCGGCAGTGCCCAGATCGCGTACACCGGGATCACTGCCAGCAGGGACAGCGAAATGGTCAGCGCATGGCCCGGACCCCAGATGAGCTCGAAGGGATTGCCGCCGTGGTACGCGACCACCGCGCTGAGCAGCACCAGGAACACCAGCATGGTGGCGATGGCGATGAGCGTCGCCAGCAGGGGCACGACGAGCGTGGCGGCGACGATCTTGGACAGCACCGTCTCGCCGTCCGACACCGGCAGCGACTTCCAGAACAGGACGCTGCGGTCCTTGCGTTCGTCGTACAGCGCGCCCAGGCAGTAGAAGAACATCACGAACACCATCACGATGAACGGCCAGGCCGACGACAGCAGCATGGTCAGGTCGATGCCGGTGGCGAGCTGGAGCTTGTCCTCCGCACTGAGCTGCCCGGCCAGGACGCCGAGGTCGAGGCCGTTGATGGACATGGACCTGCCATCGTCGAGGAACACCTTCGCGTCGCTGTCGGCGTTGCGCATGCCGACCAGGGCGATCGCGAAGAGGATCGCGGTCAGCAGCAGCGAGATCACCGCCGCGATCGTGGGCGCCCAGAAGAAGCCACCCCTGTGCTCCCAGTATTCGCGCCTGAGCAGCAGCGCGAAGCGGTGGGTCCGGTGTGCCGGGGCCTTGGCGACCGGCAGGGTGTCGACTGTCGCGTTCATCAGTAGGTTCCCTTCATGGTGGCGACGAAGAGGTCGGCGAGCCCCGGCGTGCGGGTTTCGCCGAAGGCGGCCAGGGCGCTGCGCTCGACGCCGTCGAACAGCATCACCGTCTTGCCGAACGGCAGGCTGCGCTCGTCGATCGGCGACAGCGCGCGCGCGTCGTCGGCCTGGCCTGCATCGACCAGCACCTCGGTGAAGCGCGCGGCGAGCTCGTCCATCGGCGCATCGAGCACGATCCGGCCGTCGCGGATGAACAGGGCATCGGTGAGGATGTGCTCGACTTCCTCGACCTGGTGGGTGGTGATGACGATGGTCTTCTCTTCGTCGAAGTAGTCCTCCAGCAGGCGCTGGTAGAACTCCTTGCGATAGAGGACGTCCAGGCCCAGCGTGGGCTCGTCGAGCACCAGTAGGCGGGCGTCGATGGCCATCACCAGGGCCAGGTGCAGCTGCACGATCATGCCCTTGGACATCTCGCGCACCCGCATCTTCGGGGTGAGCTTGGTGTTGGCCAGGAAGCGCTCGCAGCGCGCGCGGTCGAAGCGCGGATGCACGCCTTCGACGAAGGCGATCGCCTCGCGGACCCTCATCCACCGGGGAAGCACGGCGACGTCGGCGATGAAGCAGACATCGTTCATCAGCAGGTTGCGCTGGCTGCGCGGATCGCGCCCCAGCACGGACAGGTCGCCCTGGAAGGGGATCAGCCCGAGGATCGCCTTGAGCGCGGTGGTCTTGCCGGCGCCGTTGGGGCCGATCAGGCCGACGATGCGGCCGCGCTCGACGCGGAACGCGGCCCCGTCGAGGGCCCGCGAGTTCTTGTAGATCTTCTGCAGCCCGCGGGCATCGATGACGGCGGTGTCTTGCATGTTCATGCGGCGTCTCCTTCGCGCAGCAATTCCCCGGGCGTGAGGCCCAGCAGCCGGATGCGTTCAAGCACCAGCGGCCATTCCTCGGTCAGGAAGCGGTCCCGCTCGTTGCCGAGCAGTTTCTTCGATGCTTCTTCGGTCACGAACATGCCCAGGCCCCGGCGCTTCTCGACGAGCGCCTCGTCGGCGAGCTCCTGGTAGGCGCGCGACACGGTGATCGGGTTGAGCTGGTACTCCGCCGCGACCTGGCGCACCGAGGGCAGGGCGTCGCCGGGCTTGAGCTGGCCGTCGAGCATCATCGCGATGACGCGCTCCTTCAGCTGGCGGTAGATGGGAGCGCTGTCGCTCCACTGGATGCCGGACATGGCTCAGCCTCCGATACGGCGCATGCCGCGGGCGAACGAGAAATAGGGCATGGCCAGTCCCCGCCGTCCGCCCCGGGCGCTGCGACGGTCGCGGCGCGCGGCCTCCGCATCGTCAAGGCCGCTGGCCGGGGATGCGTCCTGGGCGGGGCCGCCGGACAGGCCGTTGCTGTCGGGGGGGGTGCCGACCAGCAGGGCTGCGGCCAAGACCAGGCCGGCAGCGGAGAGCGCGATCAGGCTGTGGTTGAGCTTGCGGTCCATGGCTTGGGTCCTGCTCGGGGTGACTGGTGTTGTATGCAACTATAACACCACCACACACCCCGTCAAGCGCCGATGTCCCCAACTCATGGCAGGGGTCGCCCGCGATTGCCCGAGGCGGCCCGTGCCGTGACAATAGGCGCTTCGACGCCGCGTGGAAGCGGCCGGTATCCAGGAGCATCCCCGATGAAACCCTTGCTGCGCGGCCTGGTCGCGCTGTCATTTGCCGCGGCCCTGTCGCTGGCCCCCGCATCTGCACAGGAGAACGCCGTGCCGTCCACCGAGCGCGAAAAGAACAGCTACATGATCGGCATGGACGTCGGTAACTCGATCCAGGCCGTGGGACCCGATATCGACCGCGCGGCCTTCCTGCGCGCGGTGGCCCATGCCTTCGAGGGCGGCGACCCACTGGTCACCGAAGAAGAGGCGGCCGCGATCGCCCCTGTGCTGATGCAGCGCGTGGCCGTGCGCGGCGGCCAGCAGATCCCGGGCATGGCGCCGGGCAGCCAGCCACCGTCGTTGGACGCCGGCAAGGTCGGCCTGCTGGTGGGCGCCGATGTCGGCCGTTCGCTGGCGCCGGTCAAGGACGAGCTCGACCTGGCCGTGTTCGGTCGTGGCGTGGCCACGGTGCTCGACGGCACCAAGCCGCTGTTGGGCGAGGCGGAGCTGATCGCGGTGCGGGAAGCGCTGAGCAAGCGCATTCAGGATCGCGCCCGTGCCGAGAGCGAAGCCGCAGCCCAGGCCAATGCCACCGAAGGTGCCGCGTTCCTTGCCGGCAACCGCAGCGTCAAGGGCGTCGTGACCACCGCCTCGGGACTTCAGTACATGGTGCTGCGCCAGGGCTCGGGCCCGCGTCCGACCGCGAGCTCGCAGGTCCGCGTGCACTATGAGGGCAAGCTTCTCGACGGCACCGTCTTCGACAGCTCCTATGAACGCAACGATCCCGCGACCTTCGGGCTGGGCCAGGTGATTGCCGGCTGGACCGAAGGCCTGCAGCTGATGCCGGTGGGCGCGAAGTACCGCTTCTGGATCCCTTCCGAACTCGCCTACGGTCGTAACGGCTCGCCCGGCAGCATTCCCCCCAACGCCACCCTGGTCTTCGACGTCGAACTCCTGCAGCTGCGCTGATCGCCGCTGTCCGCCCCCCTTTCCGAGGTACATCGATGAACACTGCCGTCCGCACCATCGCGACCAGCCTGCTGGCCGCTTCGCTCCTCGTCGCCCTGGGCGCCTGCAAGAAGATCGACCCCGACGCGGCCAAGCCCGCGTCTGCCGACGCCGACGCCGACGCAAGCGCCGACGCGCTCGGGATCCCTGGCCTGCCCACCGCCAAGCAGCAGGCCGGCTACGCCATCGGCCTGCAGATCGGCGGCACGCTGGACGAGGTCAAGGACGAGATCGACGTCGATGCCATGGTCAAGGGCATGCGCGCCACGCTGGATGGCGAAACCCCGCTCATGGACGAGGCGCAGGCGCGGCAGGCCTTCGAGGCCTTCGGCCAGCGCATGCAGACCAAGATGTCCGCCGCCAATCGCGAGGCCGGCGAGGCCTTCCTCGCGGAAAACGCGAAGCAGGAAGGCGTGCAGGTCACCGCG
The DNA here is from genome assembly GCF_054072805.1 of Luteimonas sp. A534. Classification (NCBI taxonomy): domain Bacteria; kingdom Pseudomonadati; phylum Pseudomonadota; class Gammaproteobacteria; order Lysobacterales; family Lysobacteraceae; genus Luteimonas; species Luteimonas sp. A534. The sequence continues at coordinate 749,174 of NZ_JBSVRR010000001.1, read as the reverse complement.
TCCGGCCTGCAGTACAAGGTGCTCGAGGAAGGCCAGGGCGCGAAGCCCGGTCCCGACAGCCGCGTGAGCGTCCACTACCGCGGCTCGCTGGTCGACGGCACCGTGTTCGACAGCTCCTACGATCGCGGCGAGCCCGCTGTGTTCGCGCTGTCGAGCGTCGTGCCCGGCTGGCAGGAAGGCCTCCAGCTGATGTCGGCGGGCAGCAAGTACATGCTCTGGCTGCCGAGCAGCCTCGGTTATGGCGACATGGGCACGCCGGGTGGTCCGATCGCGCCGGGCAGCGCGCTGGTGTTCGAGGTCGAGCTGCTCGACATCGTGGACGCGGCGGCGGAGTAAGCCATGCGGGTCAGCATCTTCGGCACCGGTTACGTCGGCCTGGTCACCGGCACCTGCCTGGCGGAGGTCGGGCACGATGTCGTCTGCGTCGACGTGGATGCCGGCAAGGTCGAGGGCCTCAAGCGGGGCATCATCCCGATCTACGAGCCGGGCCTGGAACCGATGGTGAAGGCCAACCACGCTGCCGGCCGGCTCGAGTTCACCACCGATGCGGCGCGCGCGGTCGCGCACGGCGAAGTGGTGTTCATCGCCGTGGGCACGCCGCCCGACGAGGACGGCAGCGCCGACCTCCAGTACGTGCTGGAGGTGGCGCGCACCATCGGCGAACACCTCGAGCGCCCGGTGATCGTGGTCGACAAGTCGACGGTGCCGGTCGGTACCGCCGCCCGCGTGGGCGAGGCGATTTCCGCGGTGCTGGCCGGGCGTGGCGTCGACATCGCCTTCGACGTGGTCTCCAACCCGGAGTTCCTGAAGGAGGGCGCGGCGGTCGAGGACTGCATGCGTCCCGACCGCATCGTGCTCGGGGTCGACAGCGCCGCCGCCGCGGAAAAGCTCAAGCGCCTGTACGCGCCGTTCAACCGCAACCACGACCGCTTCGTGATCATGGACGTGCGTTCGGCGGAGCTGACCAAGTACGCGGCCAACGCCATGCTCGCGACCAAGATCAGCTTCATGAACGAGATCTCCAACATCGCCGAGCGCGTGGGCGCCGACGTGGAGATGGTGCGCAAGGGCATCGGTTCGGATCCGCGCATCGGCTGGCACTTCATCTATCCCGGTGCCGGCTACGGCGGCTCCTGCTTCCCGAAGGACGTCCAGGCGCTGGCACGCACCGCTCAGCAGCATGGGCACCAGCCGCTGCTGCTTGACGCGGTGGAGGCGGTGAACGAACGCCAGAAGGGCCACCTGCACGCCCTGATCCAGCGCCACTACGGCGACGACGGCATCGCCGGCAAGACCTTCGCGGTCTGGGGCCTGGCGTTCAAGCCCGATACGGACGACATGCGCGAGGCCTCCAGCCGGCGCCTGCTGGCGCAGCTGTGGGCGTCGGGCGCCCGCGTCCGCGCCTACGATCCAGAGGCGACCGGCGAAGCGCGGCGGGTCTTCGGCGAGCGCGAGGACCTTGTCCTGTGCGGCTCGGCGAGCGAGGCCCTCGAGGGCGCCGACGCGCTGGTCGTGGTCACTGAGTGGAAGCAGTTCCGCAGCGCCGACCTGGCCCATATCCGCGCGCAGCTGGCCGACGCCGTGGTGTTCGACGGCCGCAACATCTATGCCCCCGGGGATGCCGAGGACGCCGGCTTGGCCTATTACGGCATCGGGCGCGGGCGTTCGGTGCAGGTGTCCTGAGCATGGCATCGGATATTGAGGCGCGGGTGGTGGAGCTGGAAACGCGCCTGGCCTTCCAGGAGCAGGCGCTGGCCGAGCTCAACGACGCCCTGGCGGAAGCCCGCATGGAACTGTCGCGCAACGATGTCCTGCTGCGGCGCGCACTCGAGGAGCTGCGCGCCGATCGCCCCGGCCCGACCGGAAACCCGGCCGATGAGCCACCTCCGCCGCACTACTGAATGACGATGAGCGATTCACTCAAAGACCAGTTGCTGGGCCTGGGCTTCAAGCCGGCCCCCGTTGCCGAGCGCCCCAAGGGTCCGCGTCGCAATGACGGAACGCCGCCCGCCGGGAAGTTCGCACGCAACGACCGTGGCGGCGGCAAGGGCGCGCGCAACGAGCGCGGTCCGGGCAGGGGGCCGGCAGCGGCCGACCGCCAGGGCAGGAAGGAGGGCAGGGGCGCGTCGACACCCGGTGGCGGCGGTCGCCAGCGCGGGCCTCGTGCCGAAGGCGACATCGATCTTGCCAAGGCGTTTGCCATCCGCGCGCAGCGCGAGAAGGAAGAGCGCATCCGTGCCGAGCAGGAGAAGCAGGAAGCCGCGCGCCAGCGCCGCGAAGCGCAGGCGAAGCTGGCCACGCTGCTGCAGGGCAAGGGCCTGAATGTGGCCGAGGCCGAACACGTCCGCCACTTCGAGTACGGCGGCAAGATCAAGCGCGTACACGTGACCGAAGCGCAGCTGCGCGCGATCAACGCCGGTGAACTGGGCGTCGTGCAGCTCAACGGCCGCTACCTCGTGGTCACCCTCGACACGCTGGCCGAAGCCGAAGCGGTGTTCCCGCAGGCCGTCGCCCTCCGGGTCGACCCGAACGCGCCGGCCGCCGACGACCCGTATGCCGATCCGAAGTACCAGGTGCCGGACGACCTGATCTGGTAGGGCGACGAGCCTTTTTGCCACGGATTCACGCGGATCACGCGGATCAAGCAAAAGCTGTTGGAAGGGGCGCTACGCAGGGTCTGGCCTGGTACGTGCAAGCCACTCCAAAAATCCTTCCAAACTTGCCTCGGCCAGATCCGCGTGATCCGCGTGAATCCGTGGCCGAAAAAGCTCTTGCCCTATCCGGAACCCACCCGCCTCGGCACGACCCAGATCCAGGCGATCACACAGCCGGCCAGGGCGAAGCCGCCCGCAGCGAGGAAGGCCACGCGGCCGTCGCCGTAGGGCCAGAGCTGGCCGGCGATCAGGGCGCCGAGTACGCCGCCGAGGCCTGACGAGAACCCGTAGAACAGGCCTTGGGCGTGGCCGTTGAGGCGGCCCGGGAAGTGGCGTGCCAGCAGCTGCATGGCGGCGGCGAAGAAGGCCGCGAAGCTGAGGGCGTGCGTGGCCTGCGCGACCAGCATCACCGGCAGGCTCTCCGGCCACAGCGCCGTGGCCCACCAGCGCAGCACGGCGCTGGCCATCGAGACCAGCAGCAGCCAGCTCGCGTCCCAGCGGCGGAAGACGCTGGCGATGGTGAAAAACACCGCGACCTCGAATACCACGCCCACCGTCCACATCAGCCCGAGCATGGAGGTCGAGTACCCCAGGCCGTCCATGTAGACGGAGAAGAAGGTGTAGTAAGGCCCGAAGGAAAGCTGCTCCAGGAACGCCGCGACCAGGAACGCCGCCACGCGCGGCTGCCGCACGATCTTCCAGAAGCCGGCGCCCGCCGGACCACGCGGACCGACATGGCCGGCGTCGCGGTTGGCGAAGGCGCTCAGCGCCATCAGCGCGAACAGCGGCAGCATCGCCCACGGCAGGATGGCGGCGCCGCGGTGCTCGATCAGCCAGCCGAAGCCCGAGGTCACCAGGATGAAGCCGATCGAGCCCCAGACCCGCACGGTTCCGTAGCGGTGGGCGTTGGCACCGAGATGCCCCAGCGTGATCGCCTCGAACTGCGGCATCACCGCGTTGTAGAAGAAGCAGAACGCCACCATCACCGCGAACAGCGTCCATTCCGGCTGCTGCGGAAGGAAGCAGGCGAAGCTCGCCACCGTGAGCACGCTGCCGATGCGCAGCCAGCGGATCGGGCGCGGCGAGGCCCCGGCCAGCGTCGCCCAGGTCGTGGGTGCGACCACGCGGGTCGCGTACCACAGGCTCATCATCACGCTGATCGCGGTGATGGACATGCCCCGGGACTGCAGGTACAGCGCCCAGTAGGGCGTGAATGCGCCCAGCGCCGCGTAGTAGGCGAAGTAGAAACTCGACAGCCGCACCATCGGGACGGCCGCCGCTGGAGGGTGCGGAACCTGGACCATCAGCCGTCGCCCTGGGGACTAGTCCGGATCGTAATCGAGGTTGGAGGCCAGCCAGCGTTCGGCGTCCGCCACCGATACGCCGCGGCGCTTTGCATAGTCCGCGACCTGGTCCTTGCCCACGCGTCCGACCACGAAGTACTTGCTGCCGGGATGGCTGAAGTAATAGCCGGACACGGCGGCGGTCGGCAGCATCGCGAAGCCGTGGGTGAGCTCCATGCCGGCGTTGCCGGTGGCGTCGAGCACGCGGAACAGCTGTTCCTTCGGGCTGTGGTCCGGACAGGCCGGATAGCCCGGTGCCGGACGGATGCCTCGGTAGGCTTCGGCGATCAGGGCGTTGTTGTCCAGGGCCTCGTCGGGTGCGTAGCCCCAGTAGTCGGTGCGCACGCGGCGGTGCAGGTGTTCCGCCAGGGCTTCGGCCAGGCGGTCGGCGAGTGCCTTCAGCAGGATGCTGCGGTAGTCGTCGTGGTCGGCGCGGAAACGTTCCAGGTGCGGCTCGATGCCGATGCCGGCGGTGACGGCGAACATGCCCATCCAGTCGCGCAGGCCGGTGTCCTTCGGTGCGATGAAGTCGGCCAGGCAGAAGTCGGGGCGCTCGACTGGCTTGTCCACTTGCTGGCGCAGGAAGTGCACGGCGGCGCTGCTTCCGTCGCCGAGTTCGAGCTCGACGTCGTCGCCGACGCTGTTGGCCGGCCATAGACCGAAGACAGCCCTCGCGGTCAGCCATTTCTCGCGGATGATGGTGTCGAGCATCTCGCGCGCGTCGCGATAGAGCTCGCGGGCGGCGGTTCCGACGACTTCGTCGGTGAGGATCGCGGGATAGCGCCCGGCCAGTTCCCATGCCTGGAAGAAGGGCGTCCAGTCGATGGTGTCGACCAGGACGGCCAGCGGGTAGTCGTCGAACACGGTGATGCCGGGTTTCGCCGGCTGCGGCGGCACGTAGCTGTCCCAGCCACCGTCGAAGCGCTGGCCACGGGCCTTTGCAAGCGGCACCAGGCGCTTGGCGTCGCCGCGGTTGCGGTGGCGCTGGCGGATCTCGGCGTAGTCGGACTCGTTGGCTGCGACAAACGGCGCGCGCAGTTCGGCGGACACCAGTGACTGGGCCACGCCGACTGCGCGCGAGGCGTCCTTCACCCAGATCGTGGGCGACTTGTAGTGCGGATCGATCTTCAGCGCGGTGTGCGCGCGCGAGGTGGTGGCGCCGCCGATCATGAGCGGGATGGTCATGCCCTGGCGCTGCATTTCCCGCGCCACGTGCCCCATCTCCTCCAGCGACGGCGTGATCAGGCCGGAGACGCCGATGATGTCGGCGTTCTCGGCGATCGCGGTGTCGATGATCTTCTGCGCCGGCACCATCACGCCGAGGTCGATGACTTCGAAGTTGTTGCAGGCCAGCACCACGGCGACGATGTTCTTCCCGATGTCGTGGACGTCGCCCTTGACGGTCGCCATCACGATCTTGCCGTTGTTCTTCCCGGTATCGCCGGTGCGCAGCTTCTCGGCTTCGATGAAGGGCAGCAGGTAGGCCACCGCCTTCTTCATCACCCGTGCCGACTTGACGACTTGGGGCAGAAACATCTTGCCGGCCCCGAACAGGTCGCCGACCACGTTCATGCCGTCCATCAGCGGGCCTTCGATCACATCCAGCGGGCGGCTGCTCAGCTGGCGCGCCGCTTCGGTGTCCTCGACCACGTACTGGTCGATGCCGTGCACGAGTGCGTGGCTGAGGCGCGCGCGCACGTCCTTCTCGCGCCAGGACAGGTCTTCTTCGGTCTTCTGTCCCTTGCTGCCCTTGTAGCGCTCCGCAAGCGCGAGCAGGCGCTCGGTGGCGTCCGGGCGGCGGTTGAGGATGACGTCCTCGACGTGGTCGCGCAGCTCCGGGTCGAGGTCGTCGTAGATCGGCATCCCGCCGGCGTTGACGATGCCCATGTCCATGCCCGCACTGATCGCGTGGTACAGGAACACCGAGTGGATCGCCTGGCGCACGGTCTCGTTGCCGCGGAACGAGAACGAGACGTTGGAAACGCCGCCGGAGACGTGGCAGTGCGGCAGCGTCTGCCGGATGATCCGCGTGGCCTCGATGAAGTCGACCGCGTAGTTGTTGTGCTCGTCGAGCCCGGTGGCGATGGCGAAGATGTTGGGGTCGAAGATGATGTCTTCGGGCGGGAACCCGACCTCGTCGACCAGGATGCGGTAGGCGCGGGTACAGATCGCGACCTTGCGTTCGGCGGTATCGGCCTGGCCGTCCTCGTCGAAGGCCATCACCACCGCCGCGGCGCCATAGCGCAGCACCATGCGCGCCTGCGCGACGAACTGCTCCTCGCCCTCCTTGAGCGAGATCGAGTTCACCACGCCCTTGCCCTGCAGGCACTTCAGCCCGGCCTCGATCACTTCCCACTTCGAAGAGTCGACCATCACCGGGATGCGCGCGATGTCCGGCTCCGACGCGATCAGCGTCAGGAAGCGCGTCATCGCCTTGGCCGAATCGATCAGCCCCTCGTCCATGTTCACGTCGAGGATCTGCGCCCCGCTGGCCACCTGCTGCCGCGCGACCTCGACCGCCTCCTCGAAGCGGTCGTCCTTGATCAGCTTCTTGAACTTCGCGCTGCCGGTGACGTTGGTGCGCTCGCCGACGTTGACGAACAGCAACTCCGGGGTGATCACCAGCGGCTCGAGGCCTGACAGGCGGGTATAGCGAGGCGTGTTCATGCGGAAGCCTTTTTTGCCACGGATTTGCGCGGATCAACGCGGATAGAGCAGAGGCGGGAGCAGGAGAAAAAGCTTTTTTTGGCCACGGATTTGCGCGGGTTTGCGCGGATCTGGCCGAGGCAAGTCTTGGGAGATTTTTTGCAGGGGCTTTTTGACGAACCGGGGATCGTCCGCGAGCTGTTGCAGGCCCGCGGGGATGCAGCCGACAAGGCTCCAGCCCAATCCGCGCCAATTCGCGCAAATCCGTGGCAAAAAATTGCTCTTGCTCTTGCTCTATCCGCGTTTATCCGCGCAAATCCGTGGCCAAAGCTGTTCGCTCTAACCGCGAAAATCCGCGCGCAGCCGCGCAAATCCGTGGCAAGAACGCTCTCCGGATTCACGCCGCAGCCTCCACCAACCCCGGCAGCCGCCGCGGGGGAATGCCGCGGACAGCATCGGCGATGGCGCGGATGTGGGCCGGGGTGGTGCCGCAGCAGCCGCCGACGAGGTTGAGCAGGCCCGCGCGGGCGAACTCTTCCAGGATGGCGGCGGTTTCCTCCGGCGTCTCGTCGTACTCGGCGAACGCATTGGGCAGGCCGGCATTGGGATGGGCGCTGACGTGGCAGTCGGCCACGCGGGCGAGGGTCTCCACGTGCGGGCGCAGCTCCTTCGCGCCCAGCGCGCAGTTCAGGCCGATCGACAGCGGCCGCGAGTGCGTCACCGAGATGTGGAAGGCCTCCGCGGTCTGCCCCGACAGCGTGCGACCGGATGCATCGGTGATCGTGCCCGAGATCATCACCGGCACCCGCGCGCCGCGGGCGTCGAAGGCTTCCTCGATCGCGTACAGCGCGGCCTTGGCGTTGAGCGTGTCGAAGATCGTTTCCACCATCAGCACGTCGGCGCCGCCATCGATCAGTCCGTCCACGGCCACGCGGTAGTCCTCGCGCAGTGCATCGAAGCTGGTGTTGCGGAAGCCCGGGTCGTTGACGTCGGGGCTGATCGACGCGGTGCGGCTGGTGGGGCCGACCACGCCGATCACGAAGCGTGGCTTGCCGGGCGTCGCGGCCTCGGCGGCGTCGCAGCAGGCCCGGGCCAGATGCGCGCCTTCGACGTTGAGTTCGCGCACCAGGTGCGGCAGGCGATAGTCGGACTGGCTGACGGCGGTGGAGTTGAAGGTGTTGGTCTCGACCAGGTCGGCGCCCGCGTCCAGGTAGGCGGCGTGCACGGCGGAGATGATGTCGGGCCGGGTCAGGCTCAGGAGGTCGTTGTTGCCCTTGAGGTCGTGGCCGACGCCGTCGCCGGGATGCAGGCTGTCGAAGCCGTCGGCGAAGCGTTCGCCACGGTAGTCGGCCTCGTCCAGCCGGTAGCCCTGGATCATCGTGCCCATGGCGCCGTCGATGACGAGGATGCGGTTGGCCAGCGCGGCGTCCAGCAGCGCGACGCGATCGGGATGGAGCCAGGGAAGGGTGCTCATGGTTTGCCCGCGATCAGGGAAATGACTTCGAAGTGCGGCGGCCGCTTCTCACGCGTGACCGTCTCGCAGGACTGCAGCTGGAGCCCGGCCTTGTCGACGAAGCGACGCAGCTCCTTGTCGGTGAAGCCCAGGTTGATGTGGCCGAAGGCCTCGACCGCGCTGCGATGGCCGTGGCGCGCGAGGCTGGTCATCAGCAGCCGGCCACCCGGCCGCAGCACGCGGGCGCCTTCGGACACGGCGGCGGCGGGCTTGCCCGCATAGGTCAGCGCGTGCATCAGCACTACCAGGTCGAAGCTGGCGTCGTCGAAGGGCAGGGCATGCATGTCGGCCTCGCGCACCTCGACGTTGCGGTAGCGCTTCAGTCGCTCCTGCGCCGCCGCGACCACCCGCGGACTGGTATCGATGCAGACATAGCGCTTGGCGTGCGGGGCCAGGAGTTCGGCGAGCACGCCGTCACCGGACGCGATGTCGAGCACATCGCCGGTTTCCAGCAGCGGCAGCGCCGAGCGCGCCATGGCCTCCCAGGTGCGGCCCGGGGAGTAATGGCGCTCCATGTCGCCGGCCACCGAGTCGGCCCAGTTCTGGTCGGCGGCGCGCATCGCGAGGACGCCGGCCACGCGCTCGGCATCCTGGCGCAGCAGCGGATCGTCGCTGCCTTCGCGTAGCGTCTGCCACAGTGCACGCTGTGCCGGGTCGAGGCGATCCTCGTCGAAACGGTAGTAGGCGGAGACACCGGCGCGCCGGTCGCGCACCAGGCCGGCCTCCTTGAGCCGCGCGAGATGGGTGGACACCCGCGGCTGCGCCAGGCGGGTGATGGCCGAGAGTTCGGCGACCGTCAGCTCTTCGCCGTCGAGCAGCGCCAGCAGGCGCACGCGCGTGGCGTCGGCCAGCACCTTGAGGTGGCTCGACCAGGCTTCCAGATCCATATATATCTTCCCATCGCGATATAGCGATGCATTGTCCGACGGGATCCGGGCAGGGTCAAGCGCGATGGCTGCAGGCTGTCGAAGCCCCGCGGCGGGCAGGCTAGAATAGCGGCCTTGCCAACAGCTGCCGCGCGCATACGCGGCACGACCAGGAGCAGCGCGTGGATTTCAGCTTTACCGAAGAGCAGTTGATGATCCAGGACGTGGCCCGCCGCATCGCGCAGGAGAAGATCGCGCCGAGCGCCGAGCACCACGACCAGACCGGTGAATTCCCCCTCGACAACATCCGCCTGCTGGGCGAGAACGGACTCATGGGGATCGAGGTGCCGACCGAGTACGGCGGCGCCGACATGGACCCGGTGGCCTACGTGCTGGCCATGATCGAGATCGCCGCTGGCGACGCCGCGCATTCCACGATCATGTCGGTGAACAATTCGCTGTTCTGCAACGGCATCCTGACCCACGGCACCGAAGCGCAGAAGCAGAAGTACGTGCGCGCGATCGCCGAGGGCGAGGAAATCGGCGCCTTCGCACTGACCGAGCCGCAGTCCGGCTCCGACGCCACCGCCATGCGCTGCCGCGCCGTGAAGCAGGCCGACGGCAGCTACGTGATCAACGGCAAGAAGAGCTGGATCACGTCCGGTCCGGTGGCGAAGTACTTCGTGCTGTTCGCGATGACCGACCCCGACAAGGGCGCGCGCGGCATCACCGCCTTCCTGGTCCACGGCGACCGCGAGGGCTTCGGCCGCGGCAAGACCGAGCCCAAGCTCGGCATCCGCGCCTCGGCCACCTGCGAGATCGAGTTCAACGACTACGTCGTCCAGGCCGACGAGGTGCTGGGCGAAGAGGGCCAGGGCTTCAAGATCGCCATGGGCGTGCTCGATGCCGGTCGCATCGGCATCGCGTCGCAGGCCATTGGCATCGCTCGTGCGGCCTATGAGGCCACCATTGAATACGTGAAGGAGCGCAAGGCCTTCGGCCAGCCGATCGGCGCGTTCCAGATGACCCAGGCCAAGATCGCCGACATGAAGTGCAAGCTCGATGCGTCCCTGCTCCTGACGCTGCGCGCGGCGTGGACGAAGGGGCAGGGCAAGCGCTTCAGCAACGAGGCCGCGATCGCCAAGCTCACCGCGTCCGAGGCCGCGATGTGGATCACCCACCAGGCGCTGCAGATCCATGGCGGCATGGGCTACTCCAAGGAAATGCCGATCGAGCGCTACTTCCGCGACGCCAAGATCACCGAGATCTACGAAGGCACCAGCGAGATCCAGAGGCTGGTGATCGCCCGGCATGAGACCGGGCTGCGCTGACGCATCCAACGACCGTGCAGCCCGTGCCCAGACCCTGCCATTGCCCGCGTCACGTGCCGATCCCGATCCCGGGCGCGGACGCGACGGCGGCTCCTGGTTCCTGACGAAAACGACCCCTTGGCCCGTGCCTGTGCGCGGGCCTCATTGCATCCGGATGACGACATGAGCACCCCCAACAAGAAGGCTTCCGCCCGTACCTCCACCGCCGCGACCGCGAAGACCGGCAAGTCCGTGAAGACCGTGAAGGCCGCCGAGCGCCGCGCCGGGTCGCGCGCCGGCACGCTGCTCGACCCCGTGCTGGCCGCCCTGCGCAAGCGCGTGGGCAAGGCCGGCGGCGACGATGCCACCGCCTTCGCGAACGCGTTCTACCAGCGCATGGGCGACGACGAGATCGGCCTGCACGAAGCCGACGGCTGGGCGGCGCTGGCCGCCGATTTCCTCGCCTTCCTCGGCAAGCGCAAGCCGGGCACGGCCAGCGTGCGCCTGTTCAATCCGACCCTGGCCACCCACGGCTGGGAGACGCAGCACACGGTGCTGCAGATCGCCAACGACGACATGCCCTTCCTGGTTGATTCGGTGAGCATGGCGCTTGCCGAGCTGGGCGTGGGCGTGCACGTGCTGGGCCACCCGGTGGTGGCGCTGGACCGCGATCGCAGCGGCAAGCTGAAGGGCGTCGGCACGGGCGGGTCGGAGTCGCTGATCCACATCGAGATCGATCGCCAGTCGCCCGAGGGCTGCGCGCGCATCGAGGCGGCCGTGCGAGGCGTACTCGAGGACGTTCGCGTCATCGTCGAGGACTGGAGGGCGATGAAGACCCGCATGGAACAGGTCGCCGAAGGACTGGACGACGAGCCGCTGCCGGTGTCCGACGCAGAGCGCGCCGAGATCCAGGCCTTCCTGCGCTGGGCCGCGGACAACCATTTCACCTTCTTCGGCTACCGCGAATACGAAGTGGTGAAGACCGGTCGCGACGAGGTCCTGCAGGCGGTCGACGGCAGCGGCCTGGGCCTGCTGCGCGGACGCGACGTCGGCAAGCCGCGCCTGCTGAGCACGGTCGGCGCGCAGCGCACCGAGCGCACCGTGGAGCCGCTGATCCTGACCAAGACCAACGCCCGTTCGACCATCCATCGCCCCGGCTACATGGACTACATCGGCCTGCTCGGCTTCGACCGCAAGGGCGGCAAGGCGACCACCGAGAAGCGCTTCCTCGGGCTGTACACCTCCGGTGCCTACAACCGCCGTCCCTGGGACATCCCGATCGTGCGCGACCGCCACGAGCAGGTCATGGGCGCATCAGGCCTGGCCGACACCGGGCACAGCGGCAAGGCGCTCAAGCACATCCTCGAGACGCTGCCGCGCGACGAGCTGTTCCAGGCGTCGAGCAGCGAGCTGCAGCGCGTGGCCAGCGGCATCCTCGGCCTGCAGGAGCGCGTGCGCAGCCGCCTGTTCCTGCGCCGCGACCACTACGGCCGCTTCTATTCCGTGCTGGCCTACGTGCCGCGCGACCGCTACAACACCGAGGTCCGCCTGCGCGTGGAAGCGATGCTCAGGGAGGTGCTGGGCGCCGACCACGTCGACACCAACGTCGCGCTGGGCGAGTCGCCGCTGGCGCAGCTGCACATGCTCGTGCGTCCGCGCACCGGCGAGGCGGTGGACGTCGACGAAGCCGCGTTGCAGGTGCGGCTGGACGCGATCGTGCGCAACTGGCAGGACGACCTGCGCGAAACCCTGATCGCCGCCCACGGCGAGGCCGGCGGCCTTGCGCTGGCCTCGGGCTGGGGACGCGCGCTGCCTGTGCATTACATCGAACGCGCGACACCGGCCGTGGCTGCCGCGGACGTCGCGCACCTCGACGCCCTGGCCGGTCCGGACGACCTGCGCCTGAGCCTGCGCCGCTCCGCGCTCGACCAGCCCGACGAGGGCAGCCTGCGGCTCAAGCTCTACCGCGCCGGCCGTGACGTTCCGCTGTCGGACGTGCTGCCGATGATGGAGAACATGGGGCTGCGCGTGATCGCGGAGCATCCACACCGTCTCGAGGGGCAGTCGTCGGCGGCCACGGCCCCCCACGTGGCCTGGATCCAGGACTTCGAAGTCGAGGTGGTCGGCGGCGCCGAGCCCGACGCCGCCCGCTTCGAGGAGGCCTTCGCCCGCATCTGGCAGGGCGAGGCCGAGAACGACGGCTTCAACCGGCTGGTGGCCGCCGCGGCGCTCGACTGGCGCCAGGTATCGATGCTGCGCGGCTACTGCAAGTACCTGCTGCAGGTCGGCGTGCCGTTCTCGCAGAGCTACGTCGAAGAGACCCTGGTCCGCCACCCGCAGCTGGCGCGCCAGCTGGTCGAGCTGTTCGAAGCCCGTTTCGACCCCGCCGCCGAGAAGGCGCGGGCCGCACGCATGGCCGCAGCGCACGCCGCGATCAAGGACATGCTGGAGGGCGTCGCGAGCCTTGACGAGGACCGCATCCTGCGCGGCTACGTCGGCGTGATCGAGGCCACGCTGCGCACCAACTACTACCAGGTCGACGGCGAAGGCACGCCGAAGGACTACATCGCCTTCAAGTTCGACTCCGCTGCAGTGCCCGACCTGCCCAAGCCGCGTCCGTACCGCGAGATCTTCGTCTGCGGCCCGCGTGTCGAAGGCACCCACCTGCGCTTCGGCCCGGTGGCGCGCGGCGGCCTGCGCTGGTCCGACCGCCGCGAGGATTTCCGCACCGAGGTGCTGGGCCTGGTGAAGGCGCAGATGGTGAAGAACACCGTCATCGTGCCGGTCGGTTCCAAGGGCGGCTTCATCGTCAAGCGTCCGCCGATGGGCGGCGACCGCGACGCCGTGCAGGCCGAAGGCATCGCCTGCTACCGCCGCTTCATCAGCGGCCTGCTCGACGTCACCGACAACCTCACGGTGGACGGCAAGGTGCTGCCGCCGGCGAACGTGGTGCGCCACGACGATCCCGATCCGTACATGGTGGTGGCCGCCGACAAGGGCACCGCGACCTTCTCGGACATCGCCAACGGCATCGCCCGCGACTACGGCTACTGGCTTGACGACGCGTTCGCGTCCGGCGGCTCGGTGGGCTACGACCACAAGGGCATGGGCATCACCGCGCGCGGCGCGTGGGAGTCGGTCAAGCGCCACTTCCGCGCGCTTGGCCACGACACCCAGAAGCAGGACTTCACCGCGGTCGGCATCGGCGACATGTCCGGCGACGTGTTCGGCAACGGCATGCTGCTGTCGAAGCACATCCGCCTGGTCGCGGCGATGGACCATCGCCACATCTTCGTCGACCCGAACCCGGATTCGGCGAGCTCCTACAAGGAGCGCCAGCGCCTGTTCAAGGTGCCGCGCTCGAGTTGGGACGACTACGACAAGGGCCTGATCAGCAAGGGCGGCGGCGTGTTCGCGCGCAGCCTGAAGTCGATCCCGGTGTCGCCGGAGATGCGCGTGGCGCTGGGCCTCGAAGACGGCGTCACCGCGATCGCCCCGAACGAGCTGATGTCGGCGGTGCTGCGCGCGCCGGTCGACTTGCTCTGGAACGGCGGCATCGGCACCTACGTCAAGGGCGCGGGTGAAACCCACGCCGACGTCGGCGACCGCGCCAACAACGCCATCCGCGTCAACGGCGGCGAACTGCGCTGCCGCGTGGTGGGCGAGGGCGGCAACCTCGGCATGACCCAGCGCGGGCGCATCGAGGCGGCCCAGGCCGGCGTGATCCTCAACACCGACTTCATCGACAACTCCGCCGGCGTGGACACCTCCGACCACGAGGTGAACATCAAGATCCTGCTCAACGCGCAGGTGCAGGCCGGAAAGCTCAAGCTCGCCGACCGCAACACGCTGCTGAAGGCCATGACCGACGAGGTCGCCGGCCTGGTGCTCAACGACAACTACCGCCAGAACCAGGCGCTGAGCCTGATGGAGCGGATGAGCGTGCCGCGCCTGGGTTCCAAGCAGCACTTCATCCGCACCCTGGAGTCGCAGGGCCTGCTCGACCGCCAGATCGAGTTCCTGCCCAGCGATGCCGAGATCGCCGATCGCAAGGCGCGCAACCTGGGCCTGACCCGGCCGGAGCTGGCGGTGCTGCTGTCGTACTCGAAGCTGGTGGCGTTCGAGCAGCTGCTGGAATCGGACATTCCGGAAGATCCGTACCTGTCGCGCGAACTGCAGCGCTACTTCCCGCAGCCACTGCAGGCGAAGTACGCCAAGGCCATGGAGCAGCACCGCCTGAAGCGCGAGATCATCGCCACCGCGGTCACCAACTCCACCATCAACCGCATGGGTGCGACCTTCCTCCTGCGCATGCAGGAGGACAGCGGGCGCACGGCGGCCGAGGTCGCGAAGGCGTTCACGGTCACCCGTGAAACGCTCGATGCGCGTGCGATGTGGGCGCAGATCGACGCGCTCGACGGCAAGGTGGCCGAGTCGGTGCAGATCGACGCCCTGCAGGTGATCTGGGCGCTGCAGCGCTCCTTCACCCGCTGGCTGCTGGCACGTCCCGGGACGCTGCCCACGATCACGAGCGCCGTGGAGCGCTACCACGACGGCTTCCAGGCGATCCACGCCGGCGAAGAGATCCTCACTGCCGCCCAGCGCCCGGCGTACGAGCAGTCGCTGGCCGACTGGCGCGCGAAGGGCGTCCCCGCCGAGCTTGCCGGCAAGCTGGCCGCGCTGCCCTACCTCGAAGCCAGCCCGGACATCATCGAGCTGGCCCGCGAGCGCAAGCGCAAGCCGGTCGACGTGGCGCGCGTGCACTTCCGCCTGGCCGATGCGCTCGACCTGCCGTGGCTCGTGAAGCAGATCGACGCGCTGCAGGTGGATGGCCGTTGGCACGCGGTCGCCCACGGCGCGCTGCGCGACGAGCTGGCCGCACAGCATCGCGCCCTGGTCGGGCAGGTGCTGTCGATGCCGGGCCGCGATGCCGACGCCAAGGTCGCGCAGTGGATCGGCCGCGAGGATGCGGCGCTGAAGTTCACGCTCGGCATGCTCGCGGAGCTGGCGGCGCAGAAGACGCTGGATTACCCGACGGCGTCGGTGGCGGTGCGGAGGCTTGCCCAGCTGGCCAGCGCCGCCTGACCGGGTTCCCGCCCTTCCCCGCATTGCGGGGGAGGGTCGGGGGTGCGTGGCCCGGCTTTACCGGCCGGCGGTGCGCGGTATGCTGAACGCATGACCGGATCGCCGCGCATCGCCTTCCTCGCAAGCCCCACCCCGGATGCCCAGTCGGCGCTCGCGCAGTTCACCGCGCGCCACGGCCAGCACGCGCCCGAGGACGCCGACATCATCTGCGCGCTCGGCGGCGACGGCTTCATGCTGCAGACGCTCCATCGCCACGGGGCGCTGGGGAAGCCGGTGTATGGCCTGAAGCTGGGGACGGTCGGCTTCCTGATGAACCACGACCAGCGCGAGGGCGGCACCGTGCCCGACCTGATGGCTCGGCTGGAAGCCGCCGAGCCGGCCGTGCTGCGGCCGCTGGAAATGGTGGTGGCCACCGAGTCCGGTGCCAGCGTCGGCTCCCTGGCCTACAACGAGGTCTCGCTGCTGCGGCAGACGCGGCAGGCCGCCCACATCTCGATCGAACTCAACGGCCAGGTGCGCCTGGACGAACTGGTCTGCGACGGCGTGATGCTGGCCACGCCCGCCGGCAGCACCGCCTACAACTATTCCGCCCACGGCCCGATCCTGCCGCTGGGTTCCAGCGTGGTCGCGCTCACGCCGATCGCGCCGTTCCGGCCGCGGCGCTGGCGTGGTGCGCTGCTCAAGGCCGACACCGTGGTGCGCTTCCGCGTGCTGGATCCGTACAAGCGCCCGGTCAGCGCCACCGCCGATTCGCACGAAGTGCGCGACGTGGTCGAAGTCACCATCCAGGAGTCGCGCGAACGCACCGTGACCCTGCTGTTCGATCCCGAGCACAATCTCGAAGAGCGGATCCTCAGCGAGCAGTTCGAGGCCTGAGCGTAGCTGCGGTCGGGCCGGAGCGCCTCAGCGCGCCGGCGCCCCGTCGCCGTTGGCCACCGCGAAGGTCCGCACCCGATTCACCAGTGCCATCAGCACCCGCCCGGGCTCCTCCAGCGGCGCCAGGTGCGCCGAGTGCTCGAACCACACCGCGTCCTTGCCCGGCGCGTCCACCCGGGCCACCCAGTCGGCGGCCTGTTGCGAAGGCGTGGTGTAGTCGTGCCGCCCCATGAACATCACCACCGGCGCGCCGACCTCGCGCACGGCGCGGAAGTCGACCGCGTTCCACTCCGCCATGATCCGGTCCAGCGTCAGCATGCTGCCCTCGTGGATCGCGCGGCGATCGGACTCGCTGTAATCGGGCGACAGTCGCTGCGAGGCGAAGTACTGGTCGGCGTTGCTGCGATAGCCGCTGAGACCTCCGTAGTGGATGCTCCATTTGCGCTGCATGCCGATGCGGTCGCGGTGCAGCGGCTCGGATCCGGGGTAGGGCGCGAGTGCTTCGAGTTCGGCGATGGCCTCGCGATTGCCCTCGGTGCGTGCGCGGCGCAGGGCATATTCGTAGCCGAGGCTCTCGTTCTCCTCGATGCTGATGATCTGTCCCAGTCCGACGTAGGCATGCAGCCAGTCGGGGCGCTTCAGCAGCACTTCCATGCCGACGATCGTGCCCCAGCTGTGGCCCATCAACACGACCTTGTCCTTGCCGAAGCGCGCGCGAAGGAGTGCGATCAGCTCGATGGCGTCCTCGACGTAGCGCTCGATGTGGATCGTGTCGGCGACCGCGGCGGGGTCGTTCGCCCGATGGGTCTTGCCGGAGGCGCGCTGGTCCCATTGCACCACGGTGAAATAGTCTTCCCAGGCGCGCTGGAAGGTCCAGCTGGCCGGCATCATCGGCTGCGCGGGACCTCCATGCAGGTACAGCAGGACAGGATTGTCGCGGTCGGCGCCGCGCACCGAGATCCACTGGTCGATGCCGCCCAGCCGCACCTGCTCCAGGGTCTGCACGCCATCGGGCGTCACCACCCGCTGCAAGTCGGCGAGGATGCGCTTGGCTTCGGCGTTCGGTTCATCGCCGGGCGGAGGTGGCGGCGACGCCGCCGCCGTCGCGGTGAAGGCGAGCAGGGCGGCAAGGACGATCGCGGCGCGTGGATGCTTGCGGATGCGGGCTTCCATGAAGGGCCTGTCGGGTTGGCGGGCCCCCAGCCTCGCAATCCCGGGCGCGGCGCAACCAGTGCCTGCAGTCACGTGCCCTCCCGCGCGTCTCGCTGTCTGCGACGACGGTCGCGCATACTGTCCGCATGCCCTCCGATGTCCTGCCACCGCTGATCGTCGCCATCTCCTCCCGTGCGCTGTTCGACCTGGAGGACAGCCACGCGCTGTTCGAAAGCGACGGCATCGAGGCCTATGCCGAGCACCAGCGCACCAAGGAAGACGAGATCCTCGAGCCCGGCATCGCGTTCCCGCTGGTGCGGAAGCTACTGGGACTCAACGATGGCGCCGCCGCCGACGCGCCGCGCGTGGAAGTGATCCTCCTGTCGCGCAACTCCGCCGACACCGGGCTGCGCATCTTCAATTCGATCCAGCACCACGGCCTGGCGATCGCGCGCGCCACGTTCACGTCGGGCGAACCGACCTGGCCGTATATCCGGCCCTTCGGCGCGCAGCTGTTCCTGTCGGCCAACCCTGATTCCGTGCGCGCGGCGCTGGAAAATGGCGTGGCGGCGGCGACCATCCTGCCGGCCAAGGCCCCGGCGCACCGGCACGACCAGTTGCGCATCGCCTTCGACGGCGACGCGGTGATCTTCGGCGACGAGGGCGAGCGCGTCTCGCGCGAGGGCGGCATCGAAGCCTTCCACCGCCATGAGCTCGAGCGCGCACGCGAGCCCCTGTCGGGTGGCCCGTTCCGCGGCTTCCTCGACGCCCTGCACCACCTGCAGGCGGCCTATCCGCCGGGCGAGGCATCGCCCATCCGCACCGCGCTGGTCACTGCGCGTTCGGCGCCGGCGCATGAGCGCGTGATCCGCACCCTGCGCGAATGGGGCGTGCGCCTGGACGAGGCCCTGTTCCTCGGCGGCCGCGCCAAGGGCCCGTTCCTGGACGTGTTCGGCGCGGACATCTTCTTCGACGATTCGCAGCACAACATCGACAGCGCGCGCCAGCACGTGACCACCGGGCATGTGCCGCACGGGGTCGCCAATCACGGCTGAAGGGTCGGAACGGCAGGCTGTGCGTGTTGGTATTGCTGTCGTTACACGCTTATAGCCGCATGTTTGCGTCCGATCGATGACGTTTGCCGGCTTTGCAGTCGCTTCGCGCTGCCTTCCGTGCGTACATTTCGGCCGCCCGATCGCGTCGACTCGCTGGATGCGTTCCTGGCAGCATCGACGGCCCCGGAGATGCGTCCAGACGACGTGCCTGCAAAGCGGGCAGTAGCTGCACCGGTGCCAGCGCCAGCACCCGAAAGGGAGCTCGCGCGGGCCTGATCAACCGGGCAGGTCGGCTGGCGGCGGCAATCGCATCTCCGCCAGCCGCCAGCGCAGGCCCGTGCGGGTCAGCACCAGGCCGAGTTCGCTGCCGTCGTCCATGGTGACCGTGGCCGTGGCGCGGGAGAGTGATTCGAAGCGCAGCCGCGGGGCCGGGATCGGTTCCGGCTGCGCGCCGGTGTCGCTGCGCGTGGGGGGAGGAATGCCGCCCACCCGGTTCCAGGCCTTGCGTCCTTCCATCAGCGCACCCAGGCCGACGGGCGTCACCATCGCGTCCACCAGGCCGCCGGCGACGCCGGTGGCCACGGTCAGGCCGAAGGCTGCGAAGGGGCCGGTCTGCGCATCGACGCCCGCGGCGCGTACCAGGCGGTCCTGCACCTGGGGCTTCAGGCTCGCGCGCAGGGCCGGGAAATCGACGTGGCGCGCAAGCGCGCGCGCATCCTCGGTCTTGACCGCCTGGCGGATGCCCTCGATGGCGCGCCATGGGCCAGTGGCCGCCCACGCGAGCAAGGCCACCAGCACTGCCGCCACGATCCAGGGCAACCACCGCAGCCTGCGGGTGTCGGCCATGCTCAGAACTCCAGGTCCAACGCGGCGCAGAGGTAGTCGACGAAGGGCGCGAGGTCACGCAGGTCCTTCGCCAGCACCTGCCGCAGGCGCGGGCCGGTCACGGTCGCGTCGTCCAGCGCGCGCCAGGCCACGAAGCTGCGGTGGCGCAGGTCGTCGATGAAGGCGAAGTCGGCCGGGAACCCGCGCGGCGGACGCACCAGCATGTCCTCTTCGTCCAGCGCATAGCGGCGCTGGAACGCCGGCGCGTGCGCGGCCGCCTTCCAGCCCGCGGGGTTGTCGACGATGAACTGCCGGATCGCGCGCAGCGTTGGCGACTCCGGTCGCCAGATGCCGGCGCCGACGAAGCAGCCGCCGGGCTGGATGTGCAGGTAGTACAGCGGCGATGCGAGCTCCTTGCGGCGGGCATGGAACAGGCGCGCGCCCTGCCAGGTCTTGTAGGGGCGCTTGTCGTTGGCGAAGCGGGTGTCGCGCTGGATGCGGTAGAGCGATCCCCCGACCGTGCGCGGATCAGCCCGGAACTGCAGGCTGACCTCGGCCAGGTCGGGCGCGAGGTCCGTGACCAGGCGCTGCAGCGGGTCGCGCACGTGCGCGTCGTAGTCGTGCTTGTGGGCGTGGAACCAGGCGCGCTCGTTGTTCCGGGCCAGCGCGCGCAGGAAGCGGAAGGTCTTGTCGGAGAAATAAGCGCTCATGCAGGTGCGTCGAACATTGGCGGCGTGGCGGGTGCGAGGCCTGCCGCGAGGTCGCGGCCCCACTGCTCCAGCCGCTGGAGCAGCGCCTGGCGGTCCGCGTTGCCGGCGTGTTCCGTGCGCAGGCGGGCGATGTCGTTGAAATAGTCGTCGAAGGTGAGTTCGGACAGTCCGCTGTCGCCGGTCAGGCGCAGGCGGCGGTAATCGTCCCAACGGGTGCGCTCCCCGGCGTCGAGCGTTTCGGGCCAGTTGCGGGCGCGGTAGCGGAACAGCAGCTCCGGCAGGCGCGGGTCCTGGAAACCGAACTCGCGCGCACCCAGCTGTGCCGGTGGCGTGGCGCGCACCATCGCGAGGCGGGCCTTGTCGCCGTCGCCGATGAAGCCGTCGTACAGCGCGGCGTCGACATCCGGCGGGGCCCGTTCGCCATCGCGATCGCGGACGAACACGCGCCGCACTTTCTCCGCGATCGCCGGCCCCTGGGCGCGGATGCGCGCGGCGCGGGCCTCGGCGACGGCGGGATCGATTCCGAGCCGCTCGAAGTCCGCCGGCCGCAGGTGGCTCCACTGCACGAGGGCGGGGCAGCGGTTGGTGTGCACCTCTTTCAGCGGCACCCGCGATACGCCTTCGGGCAGGTCGGCCGCGCGTACATAGAGGCGGGCGGCGATCTCTTCGGCTGGCAGGTCCAGAAGGTCGTCGGGCTCGGCGTCGAGGTCGTACACGATCACGCGGTTGCCGATCTGGGGGTGCGTCGCCAACGGCAGCACGGCGGCGGCGCACATGCGCGCCGCGGGATAGCGCTGCGAGACGTGCAGCACGGGGGTCATCGCCATGGGGTCGAGCAGGCTGCCGACATGCCGTTTGTGGCGGAGCGCCAGCGCGTACTCCCACAGCCGTGGCTGCGCTTCGCGGAACAGCCGCGCGAGCCCGATCAGCGCAAGGACGTCGGACAGGGCTTCGTGCGCGTCGCCGCTGCGCACGCCGTTGGCCTCGGCCAGGTGCTCGAGCTTGAACGAAACGCCGGCACCGTCCTCGCGCATGGGCCACGCGATGCCCTCGGGCCGCAGCGCATGCGCCAGGCGCATGACGTCGAGCAGGTCCCAGCGGCAGTTGCCGTTGCGCCACTCGCGCTCATAGGGATCGTGGAAGTTGCGGAACAGCCCATGGCGCACGAACTCGTCGTCGAAGCGCAGCGAGTTGTAGCCCAGCGTGCAGGTGCCCGGGCGCGCCATTTCGTCGACGATCCGGGCGAATGCCTCGGACTCGCCGAGCCCCGTCTGCAGCGTGGCCTGCGGTGCCAGGCCCGTCACCATCGACGCGCCTGGCGATGGCAGCAGGTCGTCGGCCGGGCGGACCATGAACTCGATCGGAACTCCGAGCTGGCGGAGTTCGGTATCGGTGCGGATGGCGGCGAACTGCGCGACCCGGGTGCGCCGCGGATCGATGCCCCAGGTCTCGAGGTCGTAGAAGAGGAAGCTGTCGCTCATGCCCTGGCGACCTCGCCCGATATCGTGGGAGCGGCTGTGCACATTGTTGGCGCCGCCCCGCACATTGTGGAAGCGGCTGCGCACATTGTGGGAGCGGCTACAGCCGTGATTGCCCGGCAGGGCACGTCATCGCGGCTGTAGCCGCTCCTACAAATGCGGCTCCCGCTGGTGGGGGTGGACCGGGTCACGGGGTGTTCTCCAGCGGGGGGAGTGCCTGTTCAACCACCGGGTCCAGGGCGGGGAGGTCGACCTGCTCCAAGGTTGACAGCCCGCGGGTCGCGTCCTCGAGGATCCGCCGCTGCACTTCGCTGCGTTCCAGCGCGAGCGAGTAGGGGATGCGCATGAAGGTGACCATCGCGTAGTGCGGGATGAAGCGCGTGGGGTGCCTTGCCTGCAGGGCCAGTTCGAGTTCGCGCTGGAGAAGGAAGTCGGCGTCGTCGACGAGGTCGCGCATCTCGATGTAGTTGTCCAGGGCCATGCGCTGGATGGCCGCGGCATCGGGCATGCGCTGCGCTTCGAAGGCGGCGTAGGCCGTCGCCAGGTCAACCGATGCGTCCAGCTGCTTCGCAAGCGCCACGCAGTCCTCGAACGCGCAGTTCATGCCCTGGCCGTGGAAGGGCACCATCGCGTGCGCGGCGTCGCCGATCAGGACGGCGTCGCCGTCGAGGTGCCAGCGGTCGAGGTAGAGCGTGCCGAGGGTGCCGATCGGGTTGGAGTCGAAATGGTGCTCCAGCTCGGGGATCAGCGGCAGCGTGTCCGGGAAATCGCACTCGAACAACGCGCGCGCCTCCACGGATGTCGGTACCGTTTCGAAGCTCGGGTCGCCCACCCCTTCGTCACGCATCGCCATGAACAGGGTCACGGTGAAGGTGCGCTCGTCATTGGGCAGGGCGATGCACATGTAGCGGCCGCGCGGCCAGATGTGCAGGGCGTTGGGCTCGATGCGGAAGTCGCCGTCGGTGGCCGGCGGGATCTCCAGCTCCTTGTAGCCATGGCCGAGCCAGTCGGTGCGCTCGCCCAGGTCGCCGCGCTGCCCCATCTGTGCGCGCAGCGTGGAGCCGGCGCCGTCGCAGCCGATCAGGGTGGTGAAGCCGACACGGTGCAGCTCGCCGTCGCCGCGGTAGAACGCCCGCCGTGCGGCGAAGTCCACGGCCTCGAGCCGCCGGTCGAAGTGCAGCACCGCGCCCGCGGCCTCGGCGGCGTTGATCAGGGTGATGTTGAGTTCGCCGCGGCTGACCGACCAGATCACCTCGCTGTCGTCGCGACCGTAGCGCTGCAGCTGCGGCGCGCCGTCGAGGGGATGCACCATGCGCCCGCGCATCATCACCGCCTGCGCCAGGACGTCGCGGTCGGCGTCGGCGGCGCGCAGGGCGTGCAGGCCACGTTCGGCCAGCGCGAGATTGATCGAGCGGCCACCGGCGAATCCGTGGATGCGGGGGTCGCCCCGGCTTTCATAGACCTCGACCTTCCAGCCGCGCTGGGCGAGCAGGGCGGCCATCAGTGCGCCGGCCAGGCCCGCGCCGACGATGGTGGCTTCGCGTTGGGCGCCCGCTCCCGCCGTGGTTGCCGCCGAGCTCATGCCTGGTCCTCGCGCCAGGCTTCGGTGGCGCGCACGAAGCGCAGCACGTCGGCGTGGCTGTTGTACATCGGCGCCGGCGAAATCCGGATCACGTCGGGCTCGCGCCAGTCGCCGACCACGCCCTGCGCCGACAGCGACTCGAACAGAGATCGTCCGGCGTCACGACCGCTCAGGCCGCGGCCCTCGAGCACCCGCAGCGAAAGCTGCGCGCCGCGCTGCGCGGAGTCGCGCGGGGTGGCGATGCGCAGCGTGTCCGACAGCCGCGCGTCGATCAGCGCCTCCAGGTAGCCGGTGAGCGATTCGGACTTCGTACGCAATGCCTGCATGCCGACGCGATCGAACAGCTCCAGCGCGCCGCGCAGCGGCGCCAGGCCCAGGATCGGCGGATTGCTGAGCTGCCAGCCATCCGCGCCGGGCGATGGCTCGAAGCTCGGCGCCATGCGGAAGCGGGAGGCCTCGTCGTGTCCCCACCAGCCGGCAAAGCGCGGGCGGTCGGTGCGCGCATGGCGCGCATGCACGAAGCAGCCGGCTACCGCGCCCGGCCCGGAGTTCAGGTATTTGTAATGGCACCAGACGGCGAAGTCCGGATCGTCGTCGTGCAGCCGCAGCGGCAGGTTGCCGGCGGCATGCGCCAGGTCGAAACCCACCACCGCACCTGCGGCGTGCCCCAGCCGCGTGATCTCCGCGACGTCGAACGCCTGGCCGCTTCGGTACTGCACGCCCGGCCACAGCACCAGCGCCAGGCGCGGACCATGCATTTCGATGGCGCGTGCGATGGCCTCCATCGAGAACGTGCCTTCGGCCAGGTCGGGCTCGAGCTCGATCAGGTCGGTGGCCGGGTCGAAGCCGTGGAAGCGCAGCTGGGATTCCAGCGCATAGCGATCCGACGGAAACGCCCCGGCCTCCATCAGGATCGCCGGCCGCTCGCGCGTGGGCCGGTAGAAGCTGACCATCATGAAGTGGAGGTTGGCGGTCAGCGAGTTCATCGCCACCACCTCTGAAGGCTCGGCACCCACCACCCGTGCCAGCGGCTCACGCAGCAGCGCGTGGTAGGGCATCCACTGCGTGGTGCCGGTGAAGTGCGCTTCGACGGCTTCGGCGGCCCACTTGTCGAGCACATCGACCACGTGCGCGCGCGCCGACTTCGGCTGCAGCCCCAGCGAATTGCCGCAGAAGTACGCCTGCTCCCGCTCGCCATGCCGCGGCAGATGGAACTCAGCCCGCAGTCCGCGCAGCGGATCGGCGGCGTCAAGGGTTGCAGCGTGCTGGTCGGTGTACAGCTCGGTCATGGAGAAGAAGCCTCTTTTGCCACGGATTGACGCGGATAGACGCGGATAAAGCAGAAGCGAACAGATGTAGAGGCCAACTTCAAAAGCTCTTCGCTTCTGATCCGCGTTTATCCACGTAAATCCGTGGCCAAATGCTCTTCACGCGAACCTCGACCTCGGCAGGCCCAGCCATTCGAGCGCAGTACCGTGGTAGAGGCGCGCCTGGCCCGCGTCGTCCAGGCCCAGTGCGTCGATGCCGGCGCCAGGTTGCTGTTCGCCCAGGGGGAAGGGGTAGTCGGTGCCGAGCATCACGCGGTCGATGCCGCAGGTGTCGATCAGGTATTCAAGTGCCTTCGAGTCGGCGACCCAGGAGTCGAAGTAAAGGCGCGACAGGTACTCGCGGGGATTGCGCGGGTTGTCGGTGGCCACGAGGTCGGGGCGCATGTTGAAGCCGTGTTCGATGCGGCCGATGGTGTAGGGGAAGCTGCCGCCGCCGTGCGCCATGCAGATCTTGAGCTTCGGCAGCCGCTCAAGCACGCCGCCGAAGACCAGCGAGCAGGCCGCGCGTGACTGCTCGGCCGGCATGCCGACCAGCCAGGGCAGCCAGTACTTGGGCATGGTGTCGGTGCCCATCATGTCCCAGGGGTGCACGAGGATCGCCGCGCCCAGGTCGGCCGCGGCCTCGAAGAACGGGAACAGTTCGGGCGCGTCCAGGTTCCAGTGCGTGTCGGCCGATACCTGCACGTGCGAACCGATCTGCACGCCCTGCAGGCCAAGCTCGTCCATGCAGCGCTCGAGCTCCTGCACCGCCAGCCGCGGCGACTGCAGCGGTACCGTGCCGATGCCGGCGTAGTGGCGCGGATGCGCGCGGCAGGTTTCCGCCATGTGGTCGTTGAGTGCCTGGTGCAGCTCCAGCGCCTGGTTGGGCTTGGCCCAGTAGCTGAACATCACCGGCACCGTGCTGATCACCTGCACCTGCACCCCGAAGCGCGCGTAGTCGTCGATGCGCTCTTGCGGGTCCCAGGTCTTGGACCAGATCTCGCGGAAGAATCGGCCGTCCTTGTACATGCGGTGGCGGCCGTCCTCGGTGTGGTGGATCACCGGGAAGCGGTCGTCGCCGTACTTGCGCGCGAGATCGGGCCAGTCGCGGGGCAGGTAGTGGGCATGGATGTCGATCTTGAGCATGTCGCCCTCAGGTGATGTCGGCTTGCGAGTCGGCTTGCATCTCGTAGCGTGTCGGCCGCGGATTGAGATGCCCGCAGGCCTTGCAGGTGCGCAGCGCATCGCTGCGGTAGAAGTTCTCGAACACGCGGAAGAAGTCCTGCTCGATGTCCTCGAGGTGGAAGAACTCCTCGTAGACCTTCTCGTTGCAGTTGTCGCAGAACCACATCAGGCCGTCGTCCTCGTGCGGCAGGCGGCGGCGCTCGATCACCAGTCCAATCGACCCTTCGGCGCGCTGCGGCGAGTGCGGCACGCGCGGCGGCAGCAGGAAGGTCTCGCCGGCGCGGATCGGGATGTCCCGGACCTTTCCGTCCTCCTGGATGCGCAGGACCATCTCGCCTTCCAGCTGATGGAACCACTCGGGGCCTTCCTCCCAGTGGTAGTCGGTGCGCGCGTTGGGACCGCCGACCACCATGACGATGAACTCGCCGTCGTAGATGCACTTGTTGCCCACCGGCGGTTTGAGCAGATGCCGGTGGTCCTCGATCCACTTCTGGAAGTTCAGCGGCGCGGGAATCATGGCGGGTCTCCCTGGAAGGCGGCGATGCACTTGAGTTCGATCGCGATCGGCGTTGGCAGCGCGGTGATGCCGAGCGTGGTCCGGCAGGGCGCGGTGGCGGGGTCGGGGAAATGGGCTGCCCAGACCGCGTTGTAGGCCTTGAAGTCGCGCGCCATGTCGGTCAGGTAGACGGTCACGTCCACCAGGTCCTCCCAGCGCGCGCCGCTGGCTTCGAGCACCGCGCGGACGTTGGCGAACACGGCGTGGGCCTGGGCGGTGATGTCGTATGCGCGCAGGCGGCCGCCGCCGTCATGCTCGTTGCCCGGGATGGCGTCGGTGGACGGGTCGCGCGGTCCGATGCCTGACAGGAACAACAGGTCGCCCACGCGCCGTGCGTGCGGATAGGCGCCGACCGGCTTGGGCGCGGTGTCGGTGCGGACGATGCGGCCGTCCATCTCAGCGGTCCTCGCGGTCGTCGCGGATGCGCTCGACCGCCGGCTCGTACTGTGCAGGCAGCGCCGCGGGCGAATCGATCGACAGGCCCAGGTCGTGCACGCGGCCGTCGCGCAGCGAATACACCCACGCGTGCAACGCGACCTTCTGCCCGCGCGCCCAGGCCTCGCGGACCACGGTCGACTCGGCGACGTTGATCATCTGCTCCAGCGCGTTGAGCTCGCACAGGCGGTCGTGGCGGATG
This sequence comes from Luteimonas sp. A534, assembly GCF_054072805.1. NCBI lineage: Bacteria > Pseudomonadati > Pseudomonadota > Gammaproteobacteria > Lysobacterales > Lysobacteraceae > Luteimonas > Luteimonas sp. A534. The sequence continues at coordinate 722,394 of NZ_JBSVRR010000001.1, read as the reverse complement.
GCGTCGTCGTCGAGCTCCTCGATGATCGCGCGATGCTTGTGCTTGACGTCCTTGACGTGGCGGATCCAGTTGTCGGCCAGGCCGACGCGCTGGCCGTCGAGCGCCGCGCCCACGCCGGCACAGCCGTAGTGGCCGACCACGAGGATGTGTTCGACCTCGAGCACGTCGATCGCGTACTGGATCACCGACAGGCAGTTGAGGTCGGTGTGCACCACCACGTTGGCGACGTTGCGGTGCACGAAGACTTCGCCCGGGGCCATGTCGATGATCTGGTTCGCCGGCACGCGCGAATCGGAGCAGCCGATCCAGAGGTACTTCGGCTTCTGGATCTTCGACAGGCGCGTGAAGAAACCGGGATCCTCGGCTTCGACGCGTTCGGCCCAGATTCGGTTGCGTTCGAGGAGGTCGTGCATTCGGTGCATGGGATTCCGTCGTGCTTGGGGGAAAGGGGGTCGGGCGTTCAGGTCGCGATGCAGACGTTGCGCGGTTCGGTGAAGAAGCGCATCGCTTCCAGTCCGCCCTCGCGACCAAGGCCGGACTGGCCCATGCCGCCGAAGGGCGTGCGCAGGTCGCGCATCAGCCAGGCGTTGATCCAGACGATGCCCGTGCGCAGCTGCGCGCCGAAGCGGTGCGCGCGTGCCAGGTCGCGGGTCCAGACCGAAGCGGCCAGGCCGTAGTCGCCGGCATTGGCCAGCGCCAGCGCGTGGTCGTCGCCGTCGAATGCCTGCAGCGTGGCGACGGGGCCGAAGATCTCTTCACGGTTGCTGGCGCAGTCGGGGCCGAGGCCTTCGATCACGGTCGGCGCCACGAACCAGCCCGGGCGCTCCAGCACCGTGCCGCCGCAAAGCACGCTGCCGCCCTCGTCGCGGGCTCGGGCGATCGCCGCGACCACCTTGTCGAAGTGCGCCTGCGACACCAGTGGCCCGAAGTTGGCGTCGCTGTCCATCGGATCACCCGGGCGCAGCGCCAGCGTGCGTGCGACGAAGGCCTCGCGGAATTCGGCATGCACGCTGCGTTCGACCAGGATGCGCGAGCCGCAGAGGCAGATCTGGCCGCTGTTCTGGAACGCGGAGCGGACGATGGTGTCGAGGTGGTCCCGCCAGTCGCCATCGGCGAATACCAGGGTGGGGTTCTTGCCGCCCAGTTCCAGCGAGACCTTCTTCAGCAGTGGCCCGGCGATGCCGGCGATGCGCTTGCCGACCGCGGTGCTGCCGGTGAACGAGATCGCCTTGATCGCGTCGTGGCGCACGATGGCTTCGCCGACTTCGGGGCCGCCGCCGTGCACCACGTTGAGCACGCCCGCCGGCAGCCCGGCTTCAAGCGCCAGTTCGCCCAGCATCGTCGCGGTTGCCGGCGTCACCTCGGAAGGCTTGGCCACCACGGTGTTGCCCGCGGCGAGCGCCGGCGCGATCTTCCAGGTGAACAGGTACAGCGGCAGGTTCCAGGGCGAGATCGTGCCGACCACGCCCAGCGGCTGGCGCAGGGTGTAGTTCAGCCCGGCCTCGCCGTGGTGCGATTCGCTGGAGAACTGGGTGGCGGCGTGGGCGAAGAAACGCAGGTTGGACACCGCGCGCGGGATCTCGGCGTCGCGGGCGAGGGCGAAGGGCTTGCCGCCGTCGCGGGCCTCGGCGTGGGCGAAGTCGTCGATGCGCGCTTCCAACGCGGCTGCGAACCGTTCCAGATGCCGCGAACGTTCGCTGTTGCGCAGGCCGGCCCAGGCCGGGAAGGCGTCGCTGGCGGCTGCGACCGCGGCCTCGACGTCGCCGGCATCGCCATCGGCGACCTCGGCGTACGCCTTGGCCGTCGCCGGCTCGAAGACATCGCGCCAGCGACCGCTGGCGGCTTCGCGGCTGGCGCTGCCGATGACGTGTGCGTAGCGTCGCATCCCGCAAGCTTACCCGCGCCGGCCCGAGCCGTCAGGACTGGCAGGCCGGGCAGACGTAGAGCCGGCGTGATCCGACGCTCATGCGCTCGATCGTGGTGCCGCAGGCGGGGCAGGGCTGGCCTTCGCGGCCGAAGACCTGGAAGCGGAAGGCGTCGGGCGTATCGGTGAGGTAGTCGTCGCGCATGCGGTCGGCCGGCGCGATGCCGCGGGTGGCGTAGCTCAGGCGCGGGATGTCGAGCAGCGCCCGTGCCAGCCGCGCCGTCGCCTCCGGCTCCAGGTCCTTCGGTCGCCGTGCCGGCCGCAGCCCCGCGGCGAACAGCACTTCCGAGCGCAGGTAGTTGCCCATGCCCGCAAGAAAGCCCTGGTCGAGCAGCAGGCCGCCCAGCGCACGGCCGCGGAAGGGTGCGGACTGCAGTCGCGCGGCGACCGCGGCGGCGTCCAGCGCCGGGTCGAGCACATCGGGCCCGAGACCCTGCAGGAACGGGTGCGACTCGACCTCGTCGCTGCGCCACATCGACACATCCGATGCGGAGTACAGCAGGATCGCACCGTGTGCGGTCTCGAGCGCAACGCGCAGCGATCGCTTCGTCCCAGGTCGTTCACCGGGCGCGGCCACCTTCCAGACGCCGTACAGCTGGTTGTGGCTGTACATCGTCCAGCCGTGTTCGAAGCGGACCAGCATCGCCTTGCCCCGCGAGGTGATCGATTCGATGCGGCGGCCTGCAAGGCCGGCTTCGAAGCGCTTCAGTGCGGGGAATGCGAACCAGGCGCGGACCAGTGGCTCGCCCGCCACCGCCTCGACAAGGCGGTCGGCGGCGCGGCGGATCTCCGGGCCTTCGGGCACGGCCTCAGATCGAGGCCATGCGCCCGCCGTCGACCGCGAGGCTGACGCCGTTGACGTAGGACCCGGCCGGCGAACACAGGAAGGCGATCACGCCGCCGGTCTCGTCCGCGGTGGCGAAGCGGCGGGCCGGGATCGCGGCCTCCATCTCGCGGCGGACGTCGTCCTCGCTGCGGCGTTCCTTCTTCGCACGGTCGCCGATGATCTGGCGGATGCGCCCGGTCTCGGTGAAGCCTGGCAGGACGTTGTTGACGGTGATGCCTTCGGGCGCCAGCTCGCGCGACAGCGTCTTGGCCCAGGCCGCCACTGCGCCGCGGATGGTGTTGGACACGCCCAGGCCCGCGATCGGCTCGCGCACCGAGGTCGAGACCACGTTCACCACCCGGCCCCAGCGCGCTTCGCGCATGCCCGGCAGCACGGCCTGCAGCAGCACCTGGTTGGCGAGCAGGTGGCGGCGGAAGGCGGCTTCGAAAGCGTCCAGCGGCGCGTCGGCCGCGGGGCCACCGGGCGGACCGCCGGTGTTGTTGACCAGGATGTGCACGGGGTGCTGCGCGACCACCGAGGCCACGGCCTTGGCCAGGCCGTCGGTGTCTGCGCTGTCGGCCGCCACGAACGCATGCTCGCGGGAGCCACCGCCCGCCAGCGCCGACACCACCTCGCGCAGCGCATCCTCGCGGCGGGAGAGCACCGTGACGCTGGCGCCAAGCGCGGCCAGCTCGATCGCCGTGGCGCGGCCGATGCCTTCGGACGCACCGCAGACCAGTGCGTGGCGTCCTGTGAGGTCGAGGTCCATGGCTGTCTCCTTGCTGGGGTGGGGCGTGGCCCCGTCAGGCGTTGCCGCCGAAGGTCTGGACCATGCCGGCCTGCAGCACGCCGTCGTCGTCGCCCTGGGGCGGGGTGAGTTCGCCGGGGAGGAAGCCGCGCTCGGCGGCATCCGCGTCGTCCAGGCCGTCGAAGGCCACGAACTCGGCGTCCATCAGCATGGCGCGCGCGGTGTCCTCGCTGTCGTAGCCCAGGGTGTTGCCATCGCTGTCGAGCACCTCGGCGGTGCCGCCCTCGCGCACGCGCAACCGCGCCCAGATGACCATGCGTCCAAGCGTGGCCAGCCACCATTCGTCGCGCTGGCGACCGTCGTCGAAGGTCATGACAGCGCCACCGACCAGAGCCACATGATCGCGGCGCCGGACAGCCCGAAAATCACCGTCGACAGCGCCACGCGGGCCGGCGTCGCCAGGCCGGTGAACGCGGGATCGGCGGTCTCGCGATAGCCGCCCGACAGCAGCCACCACATCACCCGAGGCTTGAGGAACGCGCCTTCGCCCAGGCGCTCGCGCACGGCCGGATGCAGGTCGCGCAGCTGCACCAGCGACAGCGGCCAGAAGATGATGTACGCGCAGGCGCCGGCAATGGCGACGCCGACGAAGCACAGGGCAAAGAACAGCGGCACGGCCTCAGTACTCCGCCGTGCCCGGCGCACGCGGGTAGGGGATGGCGTCGCGGATGTTGGACAGCCCGCAGATGTAGACGATCAGGCGCTCGAAGCCCAGGCCGAAGCCGGCGTGCGGCACCGTGCCGTAGCGGCGGAAGTCGCGGTACCAGTCGTAGAGCTCGCGATCCAGCCCGAACTGGTCCATGCGCGCATCGAGCACGTGCAGGCGCTCCTCGCGCTGCGAGCCGCCGATGATCTCGCCGATGCCCGGGGCCAGCACGTCCATCGCGGCAACGGTCTTGCCGTCGTCGTTGAGGCGCATGTAGAAGGCCTTGATGTGCTCGGGATAGTTGGTCACCACCACCGGGCGGCCGACGTGCTGCTCGGTCAGCCAGCGCTCGTGCTCGGTCTGCAGGTCCAGGCCCCATTCGACCGGGAAGTCGAACTTGTGGCCGGACTTCTGCAGCAGCTCCACCGCGTCGGTGTACTCGATGCGTTCGAACGGCGCGTTGATGAAGGATTCCAGGCGCGTGATCGCGTCCTTCTGCACGCGCTCGGCAATGAAGGCCATGTCGTCGCCGCGCTCGTCGAGCACCGCCTTGAACAGGTACTTGAGGAACTCTTCGGAGATGCGCGCGGTTTCGGCCAGGTCGGCGAAGGCGATCTCCGGCTCGATCATCCAGAACTCGGCCAGGTGGCGCGTGGTGTGGCTGTTCTCGGCGCGGAAGGTCGGACCGAAGGTGTAGACCTTGCTCATCGCCAGGCAGAAGGCCTCGACGTTGAGCTGGCCCGATACGGTCAGGAAGGCTTCCTTGCCGAAGAAGTCGCGGTCGAAGTCCACGCTGCCGTCCTTGCCGCGCGGCAGGTTGGCGAGGTCGAGCGTGGACACGCGGAACATCTGCCCCGCGCCTTCGGCGTCGGAGGTGGTGATGATCGGCGTGTTGACCCAGTAGTAGCCGTTCTCGTGGAAGTACCGGTGCGCGGCCTGTGCCAGGCAGTGGCGGATGCGGGTGACGGCACCGAACAGGTTGGTGCGCGGCCGCAGGTGGGCAACCTCGCGCAGGAACTCGAGCGAATGCGCCTTGGGCTGGATCGGATATGTCTCCGGATCGTCCACCCAGCCGACCACTTCGATCGTCGAGGCCTGGATCTCGAAGCCCTGGCCCTGGCCCTGGGAGGGTACGAGGGTGCCGGTGGCGACCACCGAGCAGCCGGCGGTGAGGCGCTTCACCTCGTCGTCATAGTTCGAGAGACTGCTGGGCGCGACCACCTGGATCGGCGCGAAGCACGAGCCGTCGCTGACATTGACGAAGCTCAGCCCGGCCTTGGAGTCGCGGCGGGTGCGCACCCAGCCGCGGACCGTGACTTCGCCGCCGGCGGGGATCCTGCCCGCGAGCGCGTGTTCGACGCTGACCACCGTCATGCCTTGAATCCTCAGGGGAAGGGACAGATAGAAGGAGGGCAGTTTACCGGACGCCGCCGGACGCGGCGCCCCCACGGAGTAGAATGACGCCATGGCCATCACCCTTGCACCCGCCGCCCTCGAACGCGTGAAGGGCTATCTCGCATCCTCTCCCGCGGCCCTCGGTCTGCGCTTCGGCGTCAACCGCACCGGCTGCTCCGGTTGGGGCTACGCCGTCGACCTCGCGCGCGACGAGCGCGCCGACGACACGGTGTTCGAGCAGGACGGCGTCCGCATCTTCGTCGACGCCGACAGCCTGCCCCTGGTCGACGGCACCGAGATGGACTTCCTCAAGCAGGGCCTGAACGAGCAGTTCACCTTCAGCAACCCCAAGGCCGCCGCCGCCTGCGGCTGCGGCGAGAGCTTCACGACGGACGCCGACAAGGTCTGAGGGATTGCGTTGGCTGCCAGCGCTGAGGCGGGGTGGGGGAAGGGCGTCGGGCTTCCGCTTTTCCCGGCGGGCCGCGGGAAACCGCTGCGAGGCGGGTTGGGGGGTACGGAGTGGGCATGAAGGCCCGCGCAGCGGGACAGCCCACGGAGTACCCACCAGCCCGCCGTTCCGCGCGCCAGCGTAAGCAGCCCCACCAGTCCGCCGCGCCAGCGCCGGCCATGCCCGGCCTTCAGCCAGCCATGCGCCTTGCCGGAGCCCCGTGCCAGTGCAATACTGTGCGGCTCCCGTTTTGCGGGAGACCTTGCCCCACGGCGTCCGCCACGGACCTGCCGGGGGCTATCCGGGCCCCGGCGCGCTGCCGCGGCCGATATCCAGAAGGAACAACACATGCGTCATTACGAGATCGTGTTCCTGGTCCATCCGGACCAGAGCGAACAGGTGCCGGCCATGGTCGAGCGCTACAAGACCCTGATCGAAGGTGCCGAGGGCAAGATCCACCGCCTCGAGGACTGGGGCCGCCGCCAGCTGGCCTACCCGATCGACAACCTGGTCAAGGCCCACTACGTGCTGCTCAACATCGAGGTCGGCCAGCCGGTGCTCGACGAGCTGGTCGAGGGCTTCCGCTTCAACGACGCCGTCCTGCGCCACATCGTGATCCGTCGCGAAGAGGCCGAGACCGAGCAGTCGCTGATCATGAAGAACAAGGACGAGAAGCCGGAGAAGACCGACCGTCCGGAGCGTGGCGAGCGCCGCCGCCGTGACGACGAGGCCGAGGGCGAGGGCGAGAAGCCCGCCGCCACCGAGTCCGACGACAACTCCGAAGCCGCCTGAGGATCACCGACATGTCCAAGTTCTTCCGCCGCCGCAAGTTCTGCAAGTTCACCGCCGAGGGTGTGAAGGAGATCGATTACAAGGATCTCAACACCCTGCGCCAGAACGTCACCGAGAACGGCAAGATCGTTCCCAGCCGCATCACCGGCACCAAGTCGAAGTACCAGCGCCAGCTCGCGACCGCCGTCAAGCGCGCGCGCTTCCTGGCCCTGATCCCGTACACCGACAACCACAACGTCTGATCCCGCGGCCGCCCCAGCGGGCGGCGCGGCATCGTCCGTTCGGACAGCCACAAGTTGCGGCGCGCACGTGCGCCGCTAACGAACACGGAGCAAACCCATGGATCTGATCCTCCTGCAGAAAGTCGTGAACCTCGGCAACCTTGGCGACAAGGTCAGCGTGAAGCCGGGCTACGGCCGCAATTTCCTGGTGCCGCAGGGCAAGGCCGTTCCGGCCACCGCTGCCAACCTGGCCGATTTCGAGGCGCGTCGCGCCGAGTACGAGGCCAAGGCCCAGGGTTCGCTGGACAACGCCAACAAGCGCCTCGCCGCGCTTGCCGACGCCAGCGTCACCATCTACGCCAACGCCTCCACCGAGGGCAAGCTGTACGGCTCGGTCGGCCCGCGCGACATCGCCGAAGCGCTGACCAAGGCCGGCACCCCGGTCGAGAAGTCCGAGGTGGTGATGGGCGAGGGTGCGTTCCGCACCGTCGGCGAGTACGACGTCCTCGTGCACCTGCATGCCGACGTCGAGACCACGGTCAAGGTGGTGGTTGAAGCCGAAGCCTGATCCATCCAGGCAGGGCTTCTGACGGGCGCCTCGGGGCGCCCGTCTTCGTTTCCGGTGGCCCGTCTCGATTCCTGAGATGCCCACCGGTTATCCACAGGGTTGTCTGCAACGCTTCCCCCCCGGAGGCCATTAGGATGACAGTCCGACACATCATCAGGGGCCGCCGCGACGGTCCTGCCAGGGGAGTTCCGATACCGATGAGCCTACGACCGGGCTTCCAGAAAAAAGGCCGCGATTTCCAGGAGCGCGGCGAGGCCCGGGTCGAGCAGCTGCGGGTGCCGCCGCAGTCGGTGGAGGCGGAGCAGGCCGTGCTCGGTGGCCTGATGCTGTCGCCGGAGTCCTACGATCGCGTGGGCGACCAGCTCGTGGAGGGCGATTTCTACCGCCGCGACCACCAGCTGATCTTCCGCGCCATCAAGGAGTTGGCCGAACGCAACCGCCCCTTCGACGCGGTGACGCTGGGCGAATGGTTCGAGTCGCTGGGCCAGTCGGAGCTGGTCGCGGGCGGTGCCTACCTGGTGGAGCTGGCCAGCACGACGCCTTCGGCCGCGAACATCGTCGCCTATGCCGAGATCGTGCGTGACAAGGCGGTGCTGCGGCAGCTGATCGAGGTCGGCACCGGGATCGTCAATGACGGTTTCCAGCCCGAGGGGCGCGAGAGCGCGGAGCTGCTGGCCAAGGCCGAGCAGGAGGTGTTCGCGATTGCCGAGGCCGGCAGCCGCGGGCGCACCGACTTCACCGCGGTCAACCAGGCCATGGCCGAAGCCTTCGACGTGCTGCAGACCCGCTACGCCAACGGCGGCGGCATCACCGGCCTGCCGACGGGCTACACGGAATTCGACGAGATGACCGCCGGCTTGCAGCCGACCGACCTGATCATCCTCGCGGCACGTCCGGCCATGGGCAAGACCACGCTGGCGCTCAACATGGCCGAGTACGCGGCCATGAAGACCAAGAAGCCGGTGGCCGTGTTCTCGATGGAAATGTCGGCCAGCCAGTTGGCGCTGCGCCTGATCTCGTCCGTGGGCCGGGTCAACGCCACCCGCTTGCGCACCGGACAGCTCGAAGACGAGGACTGGAGCCGGATCTCGAGCGCCATCCGGCTGCTGAAGGAAACCAAGATCTTCATCGACGACACTCCGGCGCTGTCGCCCGACGTGCTGCGCGCCAAGGCGCGGCGCCTGAAGCGCGAGCACGGCCTGGGCATGATCGTGATCGACTACCTGCAGCTGATGGCGGTGCCGGGCAACAGCGAGAACCGCGCCACCGAGATCTCGGAGATCTCGCGCTCGCTCAAGGGCCTGGCCAAGGAGCTCAACGTGCCGGTGGTCGCGCTGTCGCAGCTCAACCGCTCGCTGGAAACGCGCACCGACAAGCGCCCGGTGATGGCCGACCTGCGCGAGTCGGGCGCCATCGAGCAGGACGCCGACGTGATCGTCTTCATCTACCGCGATGACTACTACAACAAGGAAAACTCGCCGGACAAGGGCCTGGCCGAGGTGATCATCGGCAAGCAGCGTAACGGCCCGACCGGCTCGGTGAAGCTCAAGTTCTTCGGCGAGTACACGCGCTTCGACAACCTCGCCCACGATTCGGTCGGCAGCTTCGAGTAGCGCGGCGTGAGCCTGCACGCCGCCGAGCGCCCGACGCGGATCCTGGTCGATCTCGACCGCATCGCCGGCAACCTGGGTGCCATCCGCGCCCACGTCGGCGTACCGGTGATGGCCATCGTCAAGGCCAACGCCTACGGCCACGGCCTGGTGCAGGTGGCGCGCCACCTGCAGGCGCAGGGCGTGGAGCACCTCGGCGTCGCGTTTCCGGAAGAGGGCATCGCGCTGCGCCGCGCCGGCATCACCGTGCCGATCCTGGTGCTTGGCGGCATCTACGGCCCGCAGGTGGCGCAGTACATCGTCCACGACCTGCAGGTCACGGTCTCATCGTTGGAAAAACTGCGCCAGGTCGAAGCTGCGGCCGAGGCACTGGGCCGCCGTGCCACCGTGCACCTCAAGGTCGACACCGGGATGGAGCGCATCGGCGTGCATGCCTGGACGGCCGGTCCCTTCATCGAGGCCGCAGTGGCCTCACGATGGATCCAGCTGGCCGGGATCTACTCCCACCTGGCCTGCGCGGACGAGCCCGATTCACCGGTGACGGCGTTGCAGCTGGAACGCTTCGAAGCCGCCTGCGCGCACTTCGGGCGCATCGGCGCGCCGGTGCCGCCGCGGCACATCGCCAACTCCGGCGGCATCCTGCACTTCCCGCAGGCGCGGCTGGACATGGTGCGGCCGGGCATCCTGCTCTATGGCGTGCTTCCGGGCGCGCAGTCGCGGTCGACGGTGGCCGTGCAGCCGGCGCTGTCGCTGGTCTCGCGGGTGGTCTACTTCAAGGTGGTGGAGGCCGGCCACGCCGTGAGCTATGGCGGCACCTGGGCGCCCGGGGACGACACCCGCGTGGTCACCGTGCCCGCCGGTTACGGCGACGGCTATCCCCGCGCGCTCTCCTCGCGCGGCACGGTGCTTATCCGTGGACGCGAGTACCCGATCGTGGGCCGGGTGTGCATGGACCAGTTCATGGTCGACATCGGCCACGACAGCGCGTGGAACGAGGACGAGGTGGTGCTGGTCGGGCGCCAGGGCGATCGCCGGCTGCGTGCGGAAGACGTGGCGCATGCCGCGGGAATGATTCCCTACGAAGTGCTGGTGGGTCTCAACGAGAGGATCCCGCGCGAATATCGCGGGGCCGGCTATCTGGAGCCTGAATAGGGCGCGGCGCCGTCACCCTGCAGGGACGCAATCGCGGGTAGCTTGGCGGCGTTCATTCACCGGGCGCACGCCGCCCCACAGGAGTCCCCACGATGCGCAATTCGCCCCGAATCCTTCTTGCCACCGCGGTCGCGGGTGCTGTCATGCTCACCAGCTGCGCCACCTATACCGGCCAGACCAGCGACCCGAATGATCCCAATCGCACCCGCAACAACGCGCTGATCGGCGCCGGTATCGGTGCGGTCGCCGGCCTGCTGAGCGGCTCCGACGCCACCGAGCGCCGCCAGCGCGCGCTGGTCGGTGCCGGCGTGGGTGGCCTGGCCGGCGGTGCGGTTGGCGTGTACCAGGACCGCCAGGAAGCCGAGCTCCGTCGCCAGACCGCCGGCACGGGCATCGTCGTCGACCGCGAAGGCGACGTCATCAAGCTCAACCTGCCCGACGGCGTGACTTTCGATTTCAACAAGACCGAGCTCAAGCCGCAGTTCTATCCGGCGCTGAACAACGTCGCGCGCACGCTGGCCGAGTTCGACCAGACCATCGTGGAAGTGGCCGGCCACACCGACAACGTCGGCGGTGATGCGGTCAACCAGCGCATCTCCGAGCAGCGCGCCTCGTCGGTCGCCAACTACCTGGTCGGCCAGGGCCTGATGCGCGAACGCTTCGAGGTGGTGGGCTTCGGCAAGACCATGCCGATCGCCGACAACTCGACCGAGCAGGGCCGTGCCCAGAACCGTCGCGTCGAGGTTCGCGTGGTGCCGCTGCGCAGCTGAACGGCGCAAATCGTGGATACAAAAGAAGGGCCGCGAAAGCGGCCCTTCTTCTTTCAGGCGACCCCGCGTGGCGTGTCGTTACATACCGTTACCAACGGTTACCGTGCGCTGCCCGTTCGGGAGACGCGCATCCATACAGTGGTCGGCATCGTGTCAACGGAGTGCCACCATGTTCCAGAACGCCCTGTCCAGCCCGCTCGTGCATCGCGGCCCAGCCGGTGACTGGTCGGCCGACCAGCGCCAGCGCGCGGCGCCGGCGCTGGAGTCACTGCTGCTGCGCTGGCCGCCGCGGGTGCATCGGCTGGAGCCGCGGCAATCGCTGTTCCATGCGGGACAGCCGAGGCACTCGCTGTTCTATGTCCGCGCCGGCTGTTTCAAGACCAGCGTGCTGAGCGAGGACGGGCGGGAGAAGATCACCGGCTTCCGCATGCGCGGCGACCTGCTGGGGCTCGACTCGGTCGACATGCCGGCGCACGCCTGCGACGCGGTGGCGCTCGACGCCGCCGAGGTCTGGGAGCTGCCCTGCGTGAAGCTGCACGACATGCTGCCCGAGCTCCAGGAGCGCGTGACCGCCATGCTTGCCGGCGAGATCCGTCGCGACTGGCGCTGGATGCTGGCGCTGGGGACCCTGGGCGCCGACCAGCGCGTGGTGGCCTTCCTGCTCGACCTGTCGGCGCGCTTTGCGGCGATGGGCCTGGACCCGCAGCTGCTGCAACTGCGCATGACGCGCGCCGAACTCGGCAACTTCCTTGCCCTCACCCTGGAAACCGTGACCCGCGCGCTGTCGCGCATGCAGGCCCGCGGGATGATCGAGGTCAACGGCCGCCGCATCCGTATCGTCGACGAAGCCGGCCTGCGCGCAGTGCTTGCCGGTGACGAGGAACGCTCCTACTGAGCTGATCGCGCAGGTGCAGCTCAGGCTCGCGCCGCAAGCTCCCCACGCACCGCGTCGAGCAGTTCCTCCCGCCGCCATGGCTTGCGCAGCAGGCGCAGGTCGGGATCGCCTTCGGCCCCGGCAGCGTGCTCTTCGTCGCCGGACGTCAGCAGCACCGCGAGGCCCGGGCGCAGTTCGCGCGCCTGCCGCGCCAGGGTCTTGCCGTCCATGCCCGGGCCGAGCATGACGTCGGTGAACAGCAGGGCGAAGCCGGCGTCGGCCAGCAGCCGCTCGAGCGCCGCTTCGGCGTCGGAGACGGCCTCGATCGCGTAGCCCGCGGCGCTGAGGAAGGCCACGGCGATCGCGCGCACGGCGCCGTCGTCCTCGACGACGAGTACGCGTTCGCCCCGGCCGCCGGATCCCTGCGGAGGCTTGTCCGGAGCGATGGTCCTGGCGGACATCGGCGCCGGCGGGCGCTCCACGGGCAGGTACAGCGTCACCTCGGTGCCGGCGCCCGGGGCGCTGTCGATCTCGAGGTTGCCGCCGCTCTGCAGCGCGAAGCCGTAGACCATGCTCAGGCCGAGCCCGCTGCCGCGCTCGCGGCCCTTGGTGGTGTAGAACGGCTCCATGGCACGCGCCAGGATCTCGGGCGGCATGCCGCTGCCGCTGTCGCGCACGGCCAGGCGCAGGTAGCGACCGGCTGCGAGTCCGGTGCCGGAGCGGTCGCCCCCGATCTCGGCGATCGCGGCGGCGACCACGATCTCGCCGCCTTGGAGCATGGCGTCGCGGGCGTTGAGCGCCAGGTTGAGCAGCGCGGCTTCAAGCTGGCCGGCGTCGACATGCGCGGTCGAGAGGTCCGGAGCCAGCTCCAGGCGCAGATGCACCGAATCGCCCAGCGTGCGGCGCAGCACCTGCTCGACGTCCTGCAGCAATGCCGGCACGTCGGTTTCCCGCGGTACCAGGCGCTGGCGGCGTGCAAACGCCAGGAGCTTTGCGGTGAGCTCGGCGCCGCGACCCACCGAGCGCAGGGCGCTGCCCAGCAGTTCGCGGCCGGACGCGCTGTCGACCTCGGTTTCGAGCAGCTGCAGGCTGCCTGACATCACCGTCAGCAGGTTGTTGAAATCGTGCGCGACGCCGCCGGTGAGCTGCCCGATGGCATCAAGGCGGTGCGCATGCGCGAGCTGTTCCTCGGCACGACGCTGCTGCACGAACGCCGACAGCGTGGCCGCGGCCGATTGCAGCAGGTGTCGCGCGTCGTGGTCGAAGCGCTGCAGTTCGCGGGCCACGGCGATGAGCGCGCCGGACGCCTGGTGGCGCTCGAGGACCGGCACCATCACCGCGCTGCCGGCATTGGGCAGCGGCAGGGGAAACAGTGCGGACGCGGCGGGGTCGGCGGCGATGTCGTCGATGTTCCAGGCGTCGCGGTGTTCGCCGGCGAAGGGGCGCGGCGTGGTCGCGCCGACCTGCCAGGCCGGCCCCGCGGTCGCACGGACCTCCGCGCGCTGGTGGCCATGCGCGGGCGCGAGCACGGCCACCGATTCGACCCCGAGCGCCTCGACGAGAAGCGGCGGCAGGGTGTCGATGAACTCGGGTCCGGTGGGGGCCTGCAGCGCGAGCTGTCCGATGTGGGCGGCGATCGCGTCGTAGCGCGCGCGGGCCAGCGCCTGGCGTACGCGCTGGGTGCCGGAAATGTCGCGGACCGAGGCCAGGTAGCGCGGCCCGTGATCGGACTGCAGCGGGCTGAGCGCGATTTCGATCGGGAACTCGTTGCCATCGCTGCGCAGCCCGACCAGGGTCTGCCCGGTCGCCCCCATGGGCCGTACGTGCGGGTGTTCCATGTAGCGGTCGCGGTAGTCGCGGTGGCGCGCGCGTGCCGCGGTCGGCACCAGCTCCTCGATTTCAAGCCCTTCCAGGCTGCCGCGGGCGTAGCCGAACAGGGCCTCGGTATGGGCGTTGGCGTGGACGATGCGGCCGTCCTTGTCGATCACCACCAGGGCGTCGGGCACGGCCTCGAACAGGCCGGGGATGCCCAGCGGCGGCAGTGCGTGCTCGCCATCGGCATGGCCACTCATGCCGGCCGCACCTCGGTGGCGAGCAGGTAGCCGGTGCCGCGTACCGAACGGATCAGCCCGGGCGCCGAAGGATCGGGTTCGACCTTGCGCCGCAGGCGTGCGATGCCGACGTCGATGGCGCGGTCGAAGGGGCCCGCTTCGCGACCGTAGAGCGCGCTCATCAGGTCGTCCCGGCTGCGTACTTCGTTGGGCCGCTCGAGCAGCGCACGCAGCAGGTCGAATTCACCGGTGGTGAGCAGGATCTCCTCGCCATCGGCACCGTGCAGCCGGCGTGCGGCCAGGTCGAGGACCAGGTGGGCGAAGGCCAGGCGGCGGGGCGGCTCGGGAGCCGACGGAGGCTCCACGGGCGCGGCGCGCCGCATGACCGAGCGGATCCGGGCCAGCAGCTCGCGGAAGTCGAAGGGCTTGGCGACGTAGTCGTCGGCGCCGAGCTCCAGCCCGACCACGCGCTCGACCGCTTCGCCGCGCCCGCTGACCACGATCACCGGACCGTGCCAGTGCGTGCGCAGCTGCTGCAGCAGCGACAGGCCGTCGGCGTCGGGCAGGCCGAGATCGAGCAGGACCAGGTCGGGGACCCCGCCGGTGAGCGCCGCCTGCATTGCGGCGCCGCTGTGCGCCGCGTCGACGTCGAAGCCGTGGGCACCAAGGTAGCGCTCGATCAGGGCGACGATGTCGACGTCATCGTCAACCACCAGCACCTTGGGGCGGGACGAAGCTGCGGAGAGGGAAGGGGTGGAGTCGTGGGCCATGCAGGGGCGGCGTTCGCGGACGGAGCGGGGCGGCACAGGATCGCATACGCGACCGCGGGAGGCGGATGCCGGATGGCGTGGTTACGGGAGCGCGCGTCCGGCATCGGTCAGGATCGCGAGCGTCCGCGCACCGTCCTCAACCGTCCGCACCCAGCCGGTGCCGGTGACGCCACCGACCTCGTCCTCGCCGATCCACGCGAGCGTGCGCAGCAGCACGCTCATGCGCACGTCCAGGCGCTTGCACAGGCGGGGCAGGGACACGCCTCCGGGCTCGCCTTCGAGTTCGGCGAGCAGGGCGCGGACGAGAGCCTCGTCAACCAACGACGCTGGCCGGGATGTCGCGATGGCGCGGCGCGGTGCCATCGGCGAGGTGCGGAACGATCACCACCGGGACCGACTTCGAGGTCGGCGTGCGTGACTCGTCTGCGAAGCTCGACAGCGGCACCAGCGGATTGGTCTCCGGGTAGTACGCCGCCAGGCAGCCGCGCGGGATGTCGTAGTCCACCAGCAGAAAGCCCATGGCTTGCCGGCGCACGCCGTCGTCGCACAGGCTTTCAAGGTCCACCCGGTCGCCGGCACGCATGCCCAGCGCGGCGATGTCGTCCGCATGGATGAAGAGCACGCGACGCTCGCCGAACACGCCGCGGTAGCGGTCATCGAGTCCGTAGACGGTGGTGTTGTACTGGTCGTGCGAACGCAGGGTGGTGAGCGTGAATACCGGGCGGGTGCCGCCCATGCGCCGGGCGCGGTGGATCGGATTGTCGACCGGCACGCCGGCGGCGATGAAGCGGGCCTTGCCGCTGTCCGTTTTCCAGACGCGGTCGCGCGCGCCATTGGACAGGCGGAAGCCCCCGGGCACGCGCACGCGGTTGTTGAAGTCGTGGAAGTCGTCGAACACCTGCGCGATCAGGTCACGGATGCGGTCGTAGTCCTCCACCAGCCACGCCCAGTCGACCTTCGAGCGTGCGCCCAGCGTCGCCTGCGCCAGCCCGGCAACGATCGCGGGTTCCGACAGCAACGTGTCCGATGCCGGCGGCCGGAGGCCCGCGGACATGTGCACCATGCTCATCGAATCCTCGACCGTCACGCCCTGCGGCCCGGCGGCCTGGATGTCGATCTCGGTGCGGCCCAGGCAGGGCAGGACCAGCGCTTCGCGGCCGTGCACCAGATGGCTGCGGTTGAGCTTGGTGGCGACATGCACGGTAAACGCGCAGTTGCGCAACCCGCGCGCGGTGGCGTCGGTGTCGGGCGTCGCCGCGGCGAAGTTGCCGCCCATGGCGAAGAACACCTTCGCGCGGCCGTCGACCATCGCCTCGATGGCGCCGATGGTGTCGTAGCCGTCCGCGCGCGGCGGCTCGAATCCGAACACCTGCTGCAGCCGGTCGAGGAACGCCGCGGGCGGCCGCTCCCAGATCATCATCGTGCGGTCGCCCTGCACGTTGCTGTGTCCGCGCACCGGGCACAGGCCCGCGCCCGCGCGGCCGATGTTCCCGCGCAGCAGCATCAGGTTGGCGATCATGTGGATGGTCGCCACCGAGTGCTTGTGCTGGGTGATGCCCATGCCCCAGCAGGCGATGACGCGCTCGGACCGCAGGTAGATCTCGCCGGCGTGGCGCAGCTGGGCTTCGTCGAGGCCGGACTCGGCGATGATCGTGTCCCAGGTCTCGGCGTGCACGTCGGCGGCGAAGGCGTCGAATCCGGTGGTGTGCCCGGTGATGAAGTCGTGGTCCAGCAGCGACGCGTCGCCGCGCGCGACCGCCTCCGCATCGCGCTCGAGCAGGTGCTTGGCCATGCCCTTGAGCAAGGCCAGGTCGCCGCCGATCTTCAGCTGGAAATAGTCCGAGGCGATCTTCGTCGAGCCGCCGCGCGCCATCTCCAGCGTGTCCTTGGGATCGGCGAAGCGCTCCAACCCGCGCTCGCGCAGCGGGTTGAAGGCCACGATCCTGCAGCCGCGCTTCGCCGCGTCGCGCAGTTCTCCGAGCATGCGCGGATGGTTGGTGCCCGGGTTCTGGCCGAAGACCAGGATGCAGTCGGCCTGCTCGAAGTCCTGCAGCGACACCGTGCCCTTGCCGACGCCGACCTGCTTGTTCAAGGCCGTGCCCGACGACTCGTGGCACATGTTCGAGCAGTCGGGGAAGTTGTTGGTGCCGTATTCGCGCACGAACAGCTGATACAGGAACGCGGCTTCGTTCGAGGTGCGTCCCGAGGTGTAGAAGACCGCCTCGTCCGGCGAGGGCAGGGCATTGAGGTGCCTGGCGACCAGCGCGAAAACCTCGTCCCAGGTGGCCGGCACGTAGTGGTCGGTGGCCGCGTCATAGCGCAGCGGCGTGGTCAGGCGGCCCTGGCTCTCGAGCCAGTGGTCGCTGTACTCCGCCAGCTGCGTGACGCTGTATCGGGCGAACAGCTCCGGACCCGCACGATGCCGGGTGGCTTCGGCGGCGACGGCCTTCGCGCCGTTCTCGCAGAACTCGAAGGTCGAGCTGTGGTCGCGGTCGGGCCAGGCGCAGCCGGGGCAGTCGAAGCCGTCGGGCTGGTTGGTGCGCAGCAGCGTCTTCGCGCCGCCAACGCCCACGCCTTCCTTCACCAGCTGCCGTGCGACGCTCTTCAGCGCGTCCCAACCGCCGGCGGGGCCGTCGTAGCTGCGAATGGGGCCCTTGCTCATGCCGCGCCGGTCCCGTCGCCATCGGTCGCCGCCAGCAGCCGCCGCCCATGCGCGTACACCGCCTGCCCATCGTCGCGCGCGAAGGCGATGAGCGTCAGGTTTGCCCGCTCCGCCAGCGAGATCGCCAGTGCCGTCGGCGCCGAAATCGCGGCCATGAAGCCGATGCCCGCGCTGGCCGCCTTCATCGCCATCTCATAGCTCGCCCGGCTGGTGACGACCAGGAAGCCATTCGCCGAATCGTGGCCTGCCGCATGCATCGCCCCGATCAGCTTGTCGAGCGCGTTGTGCCGGCCCACGTCCTCGCGCGCCAGCAGCAGCTCGCCGTCCAGCGCGGCCCAGCCGGCCGCGTGCGCCGCGCCGGTGAGCGCCGTGATCTCCTGTGCCGCGCGCAGTCCACCCAGCGCCCGTCGCAGTGCCGCGGTCGTGACCTCCACTTCGGACGCCACCGGCAGCGGATAGCGCAGCGCCGCCTCCAGCAGCTCGCTGCCGCAGACTCCGCAGCCGCTGCGCCCACTCATGCTGCGCCGGCGCAGGGCCAGCGCTTCGGCGCGTCCGGCCGGGATCCGCAGCCGGATCTCGATGCCTTCGATGAACTCCCGGATGTGCTCGATGGCCACGTCGTCGGCGCGCTCCACGATGCCCTCGCTGAGCGCGAAGCCGGTGGCGAAATCGGCCAGGTCCACGGGCGTGGCCATCATCACGGCGAAGGGTTCGTCGTTGTAGACGAAGGCCACCGGCACTTCTTCGGCGACGTGGTCGTCGAGCAGCTGCACGGCGCCGTCGCGCCAGCGCTCGACCGGGCGCAGGACGTTGCCGGTGGCGGTGGGGCGGTCAGCAGTGGAGGCGAGGCGCCGCGTCATGCGCATAGGATGCCGCATCCTGCATCACCTCGGCGCCGCGCACCGGCGGACCATAAGGAAAAGGCCGGGATCCAAGTGGATTCCGGCCTGTCCTGACTTGCGTGGAACTTGTTTGGTGGAGGTGGCGGGAGTTGAACCCGCGTCCGAAGGCACTCCATCCCCGGCACTACATGCTTAGCTCGCCGTTGGATCTCGTTCCCCGACAGCACGGCGTGCGAAGCGCACCAGGGAACCAGCCTGTGAGTTCAACCGTGGCAGACAGGCGGCCGCCGCGGCTGGATTCCCGTAATGATGACCCTACATCCACGAGTACGGGCACAAGTGGGTTCGGGGCTTACGCCTTAAGCGGCGAGAGCGTAGTTGTCGTCGTTGGCAACTAAAAGTTTGCAGCTGGATTTACGAGGAAAGCTACCCCCTCGGCATGCGCCAGGCGATTTCGCAACCCCCGTCGAAGCCAGTACACCCCCGTTGATCGGGAAACCTGGCGCCTGCCGGGTGGCAGTGAACACGCGCGACCGGACCAGTATAGGCGTGGCGGCAGCCCCTGCAAGCGATCCGGTCGCGTTGGCTGCACAAGGGTTCAGCTGGCTGAGCGCAGCCCGCCGGCGGGCACGCGTTATGCTCCGCCCCCATGGCCACGCCTGACCACGACATGCCTTCGGGCGAACCGCTGCCCGCGCGCCAGGGCTACGCGCTGGCTGTCCTGGTCCTGGTGGCGTCGCTGACCCTGGTGGCGGTCTATGCAACCGGTGCCGGCAATCGCGAGCTCGCGCTGGCGGAGGCGCGGCTGGCCGCGGAGGCCGACCAGGTGGCCGCGCGGCTGCGCCAGCAACTGCTGACGTACGAGCTGATCACCCGTGGTGGCGTGTCCTTGCTTGCCGCCGTCGACCGGCCCAGCGCCCGGCAGTGGCGCAATTATGCGGACGGCCTGGACCTGTCGACGCGGTTCCCGGCCATGCTGGGGCTCTGCTACGCGGCGGCGCTGTCACCGGCCCAGCTGCAGGACTTCCAGCTCGAGCAGCGCCAGGCCACGGGCACGCTGTTCCGGATCGATCCCCCCGGCGCGCGACCCGAGTACGGACCGGTGGTCCTGCTCGAGCCACAGACCTTGGACACCATCGACTTCATCGGCTTCGACATGCTGACCGTGCCGGCGCAGGCCGCTGCGATGGAGGCCGCGCGTGCCAACGCGTCCGCACGCATCACCGCGCCCCTGTCGCGGATGCGGGAGGGCGCAGGGCCGGGGCTGGTGATCTATGCGCCCGTGTATCGCAACGGGATCGTGCCCAGTAACCCGATGGCTCGCACGGCGGCGCTGGCGGGTTGGGTCTGCGCGCCGTTCCGCCTCGACCTGTTCGTTGCCAGGGCGCTCCCGGGCGGAGACCTGTCGCTGCGCATCGTCGACATCGGCGAAGGTGAAGGTGCAGGCGCCGAACTGCCGATGTTCCCGATCGATCCCGCGACGTTTCCCGGCGCCGAGGTCGAAGGCGTGCGCCACAGCAGGGTGGAGCACGTGTACGGCAGGCGCTGGCGGCTCGACTTCCACCAGGCACCGGCGCAGGGCGGGGGTGCCGGGCTTCTCGGCCCGGCAGGCACGATCTACGTCGGTGTGCTGGCGTCGCTGCTGCTGTTCGCGCTGGCGATGATCCTGGCGCGCACGCAGTCGCGCGCACAGAGCATCGCGGCGCGGATGAGCGACTCCTTCCGTCGCAGCGAGCTGCGCTTCCGGAGCGCGATCCGCTTCTCGGCGATCGGCAAGGCGCTGCTCGACCGCGACGGCCGCATCATCGACGCCAACCTGGCCCTGGCCGACATCCTGCGTGCTTCACCGGAAGAGCTGATGGGCCGGTTCTTCGGCAGCCTGGTCACCGGCGGCGGCGACGAGGCCGAAGCGCGTGCACGGGCGGCGTCGGGGAGCGTGTATCGCGTCACCCGGGAACTGCATCGCGACGATGGCGACATCCGCCACGTGCACCTGACCTACGCCCAGGTGCCGGGCGAACACGGGCAGGACCTGGCCAGCCTGGTGCAGGTCGAGGACATCACCGACCGGCTGCGCGCCGAGGCCCAGGTGCTGGCGCTCAACCGCACCCTGGAAGCACGCGTGGCGCTGCGCACGCGCGAGCTCACGCGCGCCAACGAAGAGCTTGAATCCTTCGCCTACACCATCTCCCATGACCTGCGCGCGCCGCTGCGCGCGATCGACGGTTTCAGCCGGATGGTCGCCGAGCGGCATGCCGACGCCTTCGACGATGTCGGTACCGGTTACCTGGCCCGGGTCCGCGCAGCGACCGCGCGCATGGGCGAGCTGATCGACGCGCTGCTGAAGATGTCGCGCGTGTCGCGCGGTGAACTCAGGCGCGAATCGCTGGACCTTTCGGCGATGGCCGAGGACATCATCGCCGAGCTGCAGCAGGGCGACTCCGCGCGGAAGGTCGAGCTGGATATCGAGCCGGGCCTCGAGGCCTCGGGCGACAGCACCCTGGTGCGCAACATGCTAGGCAACCTGCTGGGCAACGCATGGAAGTTCACCCGCGACACCGACCCGGCGCGGATCACGTTCCGGCGCGTCGAGCATGCGGGCGAAGCGTGGTTCGAGGTCGCCGACAACGGCATCGGCTTCGAGCAGGCCTATGCCTCGAAACTGTTCCGTCCGTTCCAGCGCCTGCACGCCGCCGACGAGTTCGCAGGCGAAGGCGTGGGCCTGGCTTCGGTGAAGCGGATCGTGGAGCGCCACGGCGGCGTGATCAGCGGCGAGGGCGCGCCAGGCGCGGGTGCGCGGTTCCGCTTCACGCTGCCCGACGAGCCAGCCTGAGTTTGTGGGAGCGGCCATGGCCGCGATCGCCGCTATAACGGCTCCCCCAGGCGCAGCGATCGCGCTATCAGGTGTTCAGGCGTTGGGGTTGTGGCGACGCATCAGGCGCTGCTTGTCGCGCTGCCAGTCGCGGTCTTTGGCGGCCTCGCGCTTGTCATGCGCCTGCTTGCCCTTGGCCAGCGCCAGTTCGGCCTTGACCTTGTTGCCCTTCCAGTACAGCGCGGTGGGCACGACCGTGTAGCCGTCGCGCTGCACCAGCCCGACCAGCTTGTCGATCTCGTGGCGGTGCAGCAGCAGTTTGCGCGTGCGCCGCTCGTCGGCGACGACGTGGCTCGAGGCCTGGGTCAGTGGCGTGACCTGGGCGCCGAACAGGAACAGCTCGCCGCCGCGCACCACGGCATAGCTCTCGCCGATGTTGGCGCGGCCGGCGCGGATCGACTTCAGCTCCCAGCCCTGGAGGGCGAGTCCGGCTTCGAAGCGGTCCCCGAGCTCGTACTCGTGGCGCGCGCGCTTGTTGAGCGCGATCGTGCCCCCGGCCTTGGCCTTTCCCTTATCCTTTGCGCTCTTGCCCATTGCGCCATTGTCCCACGGCGCCGGGCGCGACAGGTAATGGAAGCACGTCCCTCATGCCCACCATCACACGGTCCGCGCTGGTCGCGCACTCGGCAGCACGCATGTTTTTCCTGGTCAACGACGTCGAAGCCTATCCACGGCGCTTCGCGTGGTGCAGCGGTGCCGAGGTGATCGAGTCCGACGACAGCCGGATGCTGGGGCGCCTGGAGCTCGGCATCGGCGGCATCAGCACCTGGTTCACCACCGAGAACCAGCTGTCACCGCCGCACCACATCGACATGAACCTCCGCGACGGTCCGTTCCGCAGGCTGCAGGGGCGCTGGGAATTCCGCGCCCTCGACGAATCGGCCTGCAAGGTCACGCTGAGCCTCGATTTCGAGCCGCGCAGCCGCCTGCTGGTGCCGGCCCTGAAGCTCGGGCTGCAGGGCCTGGCCGACCGCATGGTCGACGACTTCGTGCGCGTCGCCGACGCCGGGGGCTGAGCGGTGCGGGTGGAGGTGGTGCTGGCGCTGCCCCGCGACCATCGCGCGGTGGTCGTCGAACTGGCGGCGCCTGCGACCGTCGATGATGCCGTGGCCGCGAGCGGACTGCCGCTGGAGGGCATCGACGGGTACGCGATCCACGGCGTGCGCGCCGCGGCGGGTCAGGGGCTGCGCGATGGCGACCGGGTGGAGCTGCTGCGTCCGCTGTTGCTCGATCCCAAAGAAGCGCGGAGGCGCCGCGCCGCACGCGCGGGCGGCTGAGGCTCGCGGGTGCTCAGCGGCCGCGCTTGCCCTTGTCGCGGGGCAGGTTGGGGCCGAATTGCCGGCGCACGTTGCCGATCAGCTCCTTGTCGCGGTCGGGGAAATAATCCCCCTCCCAGCGAGCGAGCGAGTCGCCCTCGAAGAACAGCACGAGGTTGTGGACCTCGGTCTTGCCGGCACGGCCGACGCGCTCGGTGGCGGTGTAGTCCCAACGCTCGTGGTGGAACGGATCCTGGATCGACGGCGTGCCGAGCAGCGCCGACACCTGCTGGCGGTTCATGCCGGCCTGCAGCTGTTCGACATGCTCCTGCGTCACCAGGGTGCCCTGGTAGATCGGCTGCTTGTAGATGACGCCGCAGCCGGTGACGAGGCAGGCGGTGAGGACGGGAACGATCAGTTTGCGCATCGGGAGCCAGGGCAGGGCGGACATGACGCGATGATACACTCGCCGGGCCGCCGCGACCGAACCACGGCAGCTGGCGCCGCAACCGCCAATGAACGGAATACGCATGGAAACCAATGAGCTGCGCAAGGCCGGGCTGAAGGTCACGCACCCGCGCATGCGCATCCTGCAGTTGCTCGAGCAGAAGACCGCGCACCACCACATGACCGCCGAGGACATCTACCGCCAGCTGCTCGACGGCGGTGACGAAATCGGCCTCGCCACGGTCTACCGGGTGCTCACCCAGTTCGAAGCCGCCGGCCTCGTGCTGAAGCACAATTTCGAGGGCGGCACTGCCGTCTACGAGATCGACCGGGGCGGCCACCACGACCACATGGTCGACGTCGACACCGGCAAGATCATCGAGTTCGAAAGCCCGGAGATCGAGGAGCTGCAGCACCAGATCGCGGACAGGTACGGCTATATCCTGGAAGAGCACTCGCTGGTGCTCTACGTGCGCAAGAAGCGCTGAGCCCGCGCTCGACCGCGCGTTCTTCAGCCGGCTGGCGCTTCATCGGCCTCGCGCAGCAGCCGTCGCGCCGCGGCACGCGCTTCGCGACTGACCTCGATCCCGCCCAGCATCCGCGCCAGTTCTTCCTGGCGGCCGGCGGCGTCGAGCAGGCGCACCGAGCTCTGCGTCATCCCCGCGCTTTCGGCCTTGCTGACGCGGTAGTGGGCATGGCCCTGCGCCGCGACCTGCGGCAGGTGGGTCACGCACAGCACCTGGCGCCGGCTGCCCAGGTCGCGCAGCTTCCGCCCCACGATCCCCGCCACGCCGCCGCCGATGCCGGAATCGACCTCGTCGAAGACCATGGTCTGCACGGCGTCCAGGCCGAGCGCGGCGACTTCGATCGCCAGCGAGATGCGCGAGAGCTCGCCGCCCGATGCCACCTTGCGCAGCGGCCGCGGCGGCTGACCGGCGTTGGCCGTGACCAGGAACTCGGCGCGCTCGGCGCCCTGTGCATCCGGAGCATCGGCGCCAGTGGGCTCCAGCGCGATCTCGAAGCGGCCGCCGCCCATGCCGAGTTCCGCGATCAGCGCGGTCGTGGCCTTGCCGAGTGCGGCGGCGGCCTTGGCGCGGGCCTTGCCCAGGCGCGTCGCGGCGGTGCGCCACGTGGCGGCGGCGACATCGATTTCGCCTTCCAGGCCCGACAGCCGTGCCGCCGAACCGACCAGTGTCTCCAGCTCGGCGGCTAGCGCGTCGCGATGTGTCGCCAGCTCCTCGGGCGCAACCCGGTGCTTGCGCGAGAGCTCGTGCAGGCGCGAGAGCCGGCGTTCCTGCTCCTGGAGCTGGTCCGGGTCGATATCCAGGTCGGCGCGGACGCGGTCGAGCAGCACGGCGGCCTCGTCCAGCTGGATCGCCGCGCCCTCGAGCATGCTGTCGACCTCGCCCAGGCGGGGCTCATGCGCCTGCATGCGCGCCAGCAGGCCGCGCAACTGCTGCACGGCCCCCGGCAGCGCATCGGCGTCGCCGCCCAGGCGCTCGAGCGCGGTGTCGCAGGCCTCGACCAGGTCGGTGGCGTGGGCCTGGCGGCGGTGTCCGGCCACCAGCTCCTCGATCGCCTCGGGCTCCAGTGCCTCGCGCTCGAGCTCGGCATGCTGGTGGGTCAGGAAATCGATGCGGTCGGAGACGTCGCCGGCCGCGTTCAGCCGCTCGCGCTCGTGCAGCAGCGCGGCCCAGGCGCGTGCCGCCGCGGCCACGGCCGCCAGCTCGGCCTCGTGGCGGCCGAAGGCGTCGAGCAGGGCGAGCTGGCTGCCGCGTGACAGCAGCGCCTGGTGCTCGTGCTGGCCGTGGATCTCGACCAGCAGCGCGGCCAGTGCGCTGAGCTGCGACAGCGTGGCCGGACGCCCGTTGATCCAGGTCCGCGAGCCGCCGTCCGCGCGCAGGGTGCGCCGCAGCTGGCAAGCCTGGCCGTCGTCGAACTCCTGTTCGCGCAGCCAGCCGAGCGCGGCGGGCGAGTCGGCGAGGTCGAACTCGGCGTCGAGCTCGGCACGCTGGGCGCCATGGCGGACCACTCCGCTGTCGGCGCGCAGCCCGGACAGGAAGCCCAGGGCGTCGACGATCAGCGACTTGCCGGCGCCGGTTTCACCCGAAACGACGGTCAGCCCCGGTCCGAACTCGAGTTCGGTGGCGGAGACGACGGCGAAATCCTTGATCGACAGGCGCTTGAGCATGGTCTGCGAATTGTGACGCGTGGACGCGAAGTCTGTCATCGACGGATCTCGTCGCTTGCGACAAGTGCCGCGCGGACGTATACCCGCGGCATGTCCCGACACCCTTCCGATCCCCTCGACCCGCGCGCGCGCCAGCTGTTGCGGACCCTGATCGGCCGCCATATCCGCGACGGCGAGCCGGTCGGATCGCAGACCCTGGTGCGCCACGCAGGGCTGGACGTGAGCGCGGCGACCATCCGCAACATCCTGTCCGACCTGGAGGAGGTGGGGCTGCTGTCGGCGCCCCACGCTTCGGCGGGGCGCGTGCCCACGGCCCGCGGCTACCGCGTGTTCGTCGACTCGCTGCTGCAGCTCAGCCCGCTGGGCGAGGGCGAGTTCGAGCGCCTGCGCGGGAGCCTCGCGCCCGGCGGCGGCACGCAGTCGCTGCTGGGCAGCGCCTCGGAGCTGGTCTCGGCCATGACCCGCTTCGTCGGCGTGGTCAGCGTGCCGGGCCGTGAGCAGTTCGCGTTCCGCCAGATCGACTTCGTGCCCCTGGACGGGCAGCGGGTGATGGCGATCGTGGTGTTCGCCGACAACGAGGTGCAGAACCGCATCGTCCAGACCCGGCGTGCCTACGACGCCGCCGAGCTGGAGCGCGTGGCCAACTACCTCAATGCCCATTTTTCCGGGCAGCCGCTGGCGGGCATCCGCGCCACCCTGCTGCGCGAGCTGAAGAGCGCGCGCAGCGAGATGGAAGGCCTGCTGCGCGCCACCACCGAGATCGCCGAGCAGGTGCTGGTGCCCGGGGGCGAGGACATGGTGGTCGCAGGCCAGGCGCGCCTGCTGGGCCTGCAGGACCTGGCCGACCTCGACCGCCTGCGCGAGCTGTTCGACGCCTTCACCGAGAAGCGCGAGATCCTGCAGCTGCTCGAACGCACGGTGAAGGCCCAGGGCGTGCGGGTGTTCTTCGGCGAGGAAACCGGGATCGCGCCGCTGGCCGGGATGTCGCTGGTGACCGCGCCCTACGGTGCCAACGGCCGGGTGCTGGGCGTGCTCGGGGTCATCGGCCCGACCCGCATGGCCTACGACCGGGTGATCCCGGTGGTGCAGGCGACGGCCGAAGTGCTGGGCGCCGCCTTGAAACCCGAGCCCGCATCCCCACTCAGTCCGGACCGAGACACTCCGGACCCACGAGAGCGATGACCACCGAACCCACGCCCGACCACGCCGCCGAGGCGCCCGCAGAAGACCGTCCCCTGGAAGACGTGATCGAATCCCTCCGCGCCGAACTGGAGCAGGTGCGCGCGCAGTCGTTGGTCGACCGCGCCGACCTGGACAACCAGCGCCGCCGCATGGAGCGTGACGTCCAGAACGCCTGCCGTTTCGCCAACAAGCAGATCCTCGGCGACCTGCTGCCGGTGTTCGACAGCCTGGACGCGGCGCTGGTCGCCGGGGCCGCCGGCCCGCTGCACGACGGCGTCGAGCTGACCCTGCGCGAGCTGCGCCGGGTGGCCGGCAACCACGGCCTGTTCGAGATCGCACCGGCTGCCGGCGACGCCTTCAACCCCGACCTGCACCAGGCGATGAGCGTGGTCGAAGCCCCGGACGTTGGTCCGGGTGCCGTGGCCCAGCTGTTCCAGAAGGGCTACCGGCTCAACGAACAGCTGCTGCGCCCGGCCATGGTGGCCGTCGCCCAAGCCGACTGAACCCACGGCCACCGGCGCTTGAAGGCGCCGGCGACCATCCCCAGATAGCAGTCATCGGCGGCGCCGCCGCCCCAGACACGAACCCAGAGGCAAACCCATGGCAAAGATCATCGGCATCGATCTCGGCACGACCAATTCGTGCGTGGCGATCATGGACGGCGGCAAGGCCCGCGTCATCGAGAACAGCGAAGGCGATCGCACCACCCCGTCCGTCGTCGCCTACACCAAGGACGGCGAAGTGCTGGTCGGCGCGTCCGCCAAGCGCCAGGCCGTCACCAACCCCAAGAACACCTTCTACGCGGTGAAGCGCCTGATTGGCCGCAAGTTCACCGATGCCGAAGTCAAGAAGGACCTCGAGCTGGTGCCATATTCCATCGTCGCGCACGACAATGGTGACGCCTGGGTCGAGACCAGCGACGGCAAGAAGCTGTCGGCGCAGGAAGTCTCCGCGCGCATCCTGGAAAAGATGAAGAAGACCGCCGAGGACTACCTGGGCGAGAAGGTCACCGAAGCAGTCATCACGGTGCCGGCGTACTTCAACGACTCGCAGCGCCAGGCGACCAAGGACGCCGGCCGCATCGCCGGCCTCGACGTCAAGCGCATCATCAACGAGCCCACCGCGGCCGCGCTGGCCTATGGCCTGGACAAGGACGGCGGCGACCGCAAGATCGCCGTGTACGACCTCGGCGGCGGCACCTTCGACATGTCGATCATCGAGATCGCCGAAGTCGACGGCGAGAAGCAGTTCGAGGTGCTGGCCACCAACGGCGACACCTTCCTTGGCGGCGAGGACTTCGACAAGCGCGTCATCGACTACCTGGTCGAAGAGTTCCAGAAGGACCAGGGCATCGACCTGCGCAAGGATCCGCTCGCCCTGCAGCGCCTGAAGGATGCCGCCGAACGCGCGAAGATCGAGCTCTCGACCGCGCAGCAGACGGAAGTGAACCTGCCCTACGTGACCGCCGACGCCTCGGGCCCGAAGCACCTCAACATCAAGCTGACCCGGGCCAAGCTCGAGGCGCTGGTGGAGGACCTGGTCAAGAAGACGATCGAGCCCTGCCGCGTGGCGCTCAACGACGCCGGCTTGCGCGCCAGCGACATCAACGAGGTGATCCTGGTTGGCGGCCAGACCCGCATGCCCAAGGTGCAGCAGGCCGTGGCCGAGTTCTTCGGCAAGGACCCGCGCAAGGACGTCAACCCCGACGAGGCGGTCGCCATCGGCGCCGCGGTGCAGGGCGGCGTGCTCGCCGGCGACGTCAAGGACGTGCTGCTGCTCGACGTGACCCCGCTGTCGCTGGGCATCGAGACCCTGGGTGGCGTGTTCACCAAGATCATCGAGAAGAACACCACCATCCCGACCAAGGCCTCGCAGACCTTCTCCACCGCCGAGGACAACCAGTCCGCGGTCACCGTGCACGTGCTGCAGGGCGAGCGCGAGCAGGCCCGCTACAACAAGTCGCTGGCCAAGTTCGACCTCAGCGGCATCGACGCCGCGCCGCGCGGCATGCCGCAGGTGGAAGTGTCGTTCGACATCGACGCCAACGGCATCGTGCACGTCACCGCCAAGGACAAGAAGACCGGCAAGGAGCAGAAGGTCGAGATCAAGGCCGGCTCGGGCCTGTCGGACGACGAGATCCAGCGGATGGTCGCCGACGCCGAGGCGCACCGCGAGGACGACAAGAAGTTCCATGAACTGGTCGGTGCCCGCAACCAGGCCGACGCGCTGGTGCACGGCACGCGCAGCGCGATCAAGGACAACGGCGACAAGGTCCCGGGCGATGTGATCGGCCGCGTGGAGTCCGCCATCGCCGAGGTCGAGACCGCGATGAAGGGCGACGACAAGGGCCAGATCGAAGCGAAGACCAAGGCGCTGGAAGAGGTTGCGCAGGCGCTGTTCGCCGCTGTCGCAGCCGCCGGCCAGGGCGAGGCCGGTGCCGGTGCCGGTGACGCGGGCCAGGCCGAAGGCGGTCAGGCCGACGACGTCGTCGACGCCGAGTTCACCGAGGTCAAGGACGACGACAAGAAGGCCTGACCTTGAGCAAGCGCGACTACTACGACGTCCTCGGTGTCGGCCGTACCGCCACCGAGGACGAGTTGAAGAAGGCCTATCGCCGCTGCGCGATGAAGCACCACCCTGACCGCAACCCCGGCGACGCTGCCGCCGAGGCCGCGTTCAAGGAGTGCAAGGAGGCCTACGAGGTGCTGTCCGACGGCGGCAAGCGCCGCATGTACGACCAGCACGGCCATGCGGCGTTCGAGCACGGCATGGGCGGCGGCAACGCCGGCCCGGGCTTTGGCGGCGCCGACATGGGCGACATCTTCGGCGACATCTTCGGCAACATCTTCGGCGGTGGCGGCGGGCCCCGTGGCCCGCGCCGCGGGGCCGATATCGGCTATGTGATGGAACTCGACCTCGAGGACGCCGTGGCCGGCGTCGAACGCAGGATCGAGCTGCCCAGCCTGGTGGAATGCGAGCCCTGCAAGGGCACGGGTTCCGAAGACAGCGTGCTCGAGACCTGCGATACCTGCCACGGCCACGGCCAGGTGCGCTTCCAGCGCGGCATCTTCTCGATGCAGCAGCCGTGCCCGTCGTGCCATGGCCGCGGCAAGACCTTCAAGTCGCCATGCCCGGCCTGCCGCGGCAACGGCCGCGTGGAGGAGGAGAAGGTGCTGTCGGTGAAGGTGCCTGCGGGCGTCGACAATGGCGACCGCATCCGCCTGTCCGGCGAGGGCGAGGCCGGCCCGTCCGGTACCCAGCCCGGTGACCTGTACGTCGAGGTCCGCGTCCGCGACCACGACATCTTCCAGCGCGACGGCGACGACCTGCACTGCGAGGTCCCGATCCGGATTTCACAGGCTGCCCTGGGGGACACCGTGCGCGTACCCACGCTCGGCGGCGAAGCGGAGATCCGCGTGCCCGCCGAGACCCAGACCGGCAAGGTCTTCCGCCTGCGCGACAAGGGCGTGAAGTCGGTGCGCAGCCGCGCCCCGGGCGATCTCTATTGCAAGGTGGTGGTGGAGACGCCGGTCAACCTGACCAACGAGCAGCGCGAGCTGCTGGACCAGCTGGAGGCGACCTTCGTGGGCGACAACGCGCGCCGCCATTCGCCGAAATCCAGCACCTTCGTCGACGGCGTGAGAGGGTTCTGGGAGCGTATGACGTCCTGAGCGGGCGCGGAGATGCGCGCGATCTTCCTTGTCGGGACCGGTGCGCGCGGCTAGCCTTGCGCGCATGGGCGAATCCACGCGAATCCTGATCCACGGTGCCAGCGGTCGCATGGGCCATGCACTGCTGCGCCTGTGCGCGGAAGGCGCGGCCGGCGACTGCACCGTGGTCGCGGCCGTCTCCCGCCGGCCCGCCCAGCGCGTGGTCGACGGCGTGCCGCGCTTCGCCGCCAGCGAGCTTGCGGGCGTACCCGCGTTCGACGTCGCGGTGGACTTCAGCCTGCCCGAGGGTTTCGATCCGCTGCTCGCGCTCTGCCGGCAGCGCGGCGCAGCCCTGGTGTCTGGCACCACGGGGCTGTCCGACGGACAGCGTCAGGCCCTCGCCGACGCCGCGGAGGCGATTCCCGTGCTCTGGGCGGCCAACTTCAGCCTGGGCGTGGCCGTGCTCGAGGAGCTGGTGGAGCGCGCGGCCGCAAGCCTGGCCGGCTGGGACTGCGATATCGTCGAGACCCACCACGTGCACAAGAAGGATGCGCCCTCGGGGACCGCGCTGGCCTTTGGCGCCGCGGCCGGGCGGGGTGGGGCGGAGGCGCGCTACGCCAGCCTCCGCGCCGGCGACGTGGTCGGCGAGCACCTGGTCCAGTTCACCGGTGCGGGTGAGCGGATCGAGCTGATCCACCGTGCCACCAGCCGCGATGTGTTCGCACGCGGGGCCCTGCACGCCGCCATGCGCCTGCGCGGTCGCGA
Organism: Luteimonas sp. A534; assembly: GCF_054072805.1. Classification (NCBI taxonomy): domain Bacteria; kingdom Pseudomonadati; phylum Pseudomonadota; class Gammaproteobacteria; order Lysobacterales; family Lysobacteraceae; genus Luteimonas; species Luteimonas sp. A534. The sequence goes on along the minus strand of NZ_JBSVRR010000001.1, from coordinate 691,672 downwards.
AGCGGGCGCCTGGCGGCTCCGCGACCTGCTTTAACAGCATCGGTTCACGTCCCAAGCTGGCGCGGCCGGGGCCGCGCCGGTATCATTCCCGCTCGCCTGAACCACTTGCCTCCGGGCCGGCCGATGCCGGGCCGGCGGTGTCTTGCAACCCCACCTAGGCGACCGCCAGTGACCCCACCTGCAATCCTCGTGCTCGAAGACGGCACTGTCTTCGAAGGCGTATCCATCGGCGCGCCCGGCCTCTCCGTCGGCGAAGTCGTGTTCAACACCGCGATGACCGGCTACCAGGAGGTCCTGACCGACCCCTCGTACGCGCGCCAGATCGTCACCCTGACCTATCCCCACATCGGCAACACCGGCTGCACCGGCGAGGACGACGAGTCCGGCCGGGTCTGGTCGGCGGGCCTGGTGGTGCGCGACGTGCCGCGCCGCCCCAGCAGCTGGCGCAGCCGCGCCGCGCTTCCCGAGTGGCTGGCCGATCGCGGCGTGGTTGCCATCGCCGGCATCGACACCCGCCGCCTGACCCGCCTGCTGCGCGAGCGCGGCTCGCTGAACGGCGCGGTGATGGCCGGCGACATCGACGTCGACCGCGCCCTCGAGGCCGCCCGCAAGTTCCCCGGCCTCAAGGGCATGGACCTGGCGCAGATGGTCAGCACTGACAGCCGCTACCAGTGGAGCGAGGGCGACCTCGACCTCGACGCCGGCACGTTCCGCACCGTCGCGCCGCGCTTCCGCGTGGTGGCCTGGGACTACGGCGTCAAGCGCAACATCCTGCGCATGCTGGCCGACCGCGGCTGCGACGTCACCGTGGTTCCCGCGCGCACCAGCGCCGCCGAGGTGCTGGCGCTGAAGCCCGACGGGGTGTTCCTGTCCAACGGTCCCGGCGATCCGGAGCCCTGCGATTACGCGATCGAGGCGATCCGCGAAGTGCTGGCCGCGAAGGTCCCGACCTTCGGCATCTGCCTCGGCCACCAGCTGCTGGGCCTGGCGGTGGGCGCGCGCACGATGAAGATGGCCAACGGCCACCACGGCGCCAACCATCCGGTGCAGGACCTGGAAACGGGCAGGGTGATGATCACCTCGCAGAACCATGGCTTCGCGATCGACGAGGCCACGCTGCCGGACACCGTGCGCGTGACCCACCGCTCGCTCTTCGATGGCACCAACCAGGGCATCGCGCTCACCGACGCGCCGGCCTTCAGCTTCCAGGGCCACCCGGAAGCCGCGCCCGGCCCGCAGGACGTGACCCCGCTCTTCGACCGCTTCATCGCGCTGATGGAGGCGCACTGATGCCCAGGCGCACTGATCTCAAGACCATCCTCATCATCGGCGCTGGCCCGATCGTCATCGGCCAGGCCTGCGAGTTCGACTACTCCGGCGCGCAGGCCTGCAAGGCGCTGCGCGAAGAGGGCTACCGCGTGGTGCTGGTGAACTCCAACCCGGCCACGATCATGACCGACCCGGACACGGCGGACGCGGTCTACATCGAGCCGATCACCTGGCAGATGGTCGAGAAGATCATCGAGAAGGAGCGCCCCGACGCGCTGCTGCCGACCATGGGCGGCCAGACCGCGCTCAACTGCGCGCTGGATCTCGCCGACCACGGCGTGCTGGAGAAGTACGGCGTCGAGCTGATCGGCGCCAAGCGCGAGGCCATCATGATGGCCGAGGACCGCGAGCTGTTCCGCGTGGCAATGGCCGAGATCGGCCTGGAGTGCCCGAAGGCGGAGGTCGCGAAGACCTTCGAGCAGGCGGTCGACATCCAGACGCGCGTCGGCTATCCGACCATCATCCGCCCCAGCTTCACGCTCGGTGGCAGCGGCGGCGGCATCGCCTACAACCGCGAGGAGTTCGAGGAGATCGCCAAGCGCGGCCTGGAGCTCTCGCCGGTGGGCGAGATCCTGGTCGAGGAGTCGGTGCTGGGCTGGAAGGAGTTCGAGATGGAAGTCGTCCGCGACACCGCGGACAACTGCATCATCGTCTGCTCGATCGAGAACCTCGACGCGATGGGCGTGCATACCGGTGACTCGATCACCGTCGCGCCGGCGCAGACGCTGACCGACCGCGAATACCAGCGCCTGCGCCAGGCGTCCATCGACGTGCTGCGCAAGATCGGCGTCGATACCGGCGGTTCCAACGTCCAGTTCGGCATCAACGCCGAGACCGGGCGCGTGGTGGTGATCGAGATGAACCCGCGCGTGTCGCGCTCGTCGGCCCTGGCGTCGAAGGCGACCGGCTTCCCGATCGCCAAGGTCGCGGCCAAGCTGGCGGTGGGCTACACGCTTGATGAGTTGAAGAACGACATCACCGGTGGCCTGACGCCGGCGTCCTTCGAGCCCTCGATCGACTACGTCGTCACCAAGATCCCGCGCTTCGCCTTCGAGAAATTCCCGCAGGCCGATTCGCGCCTGACCACCCAGATGAAGTCGGTGGGCGAGGTGATGGCGATCGGCCGCACCTTCCAGGAATCGCTGCAGAAAGCGCTGCGTGGCCTCGAGACCGGCAAGGTCGGACTGGATCCCACCGGGCTGGACCTGGGCTCCGAGGACGGGCTGGCGGCGCTTCGGCGCGAGCTGCGCGAACCCAAGCCCGACCGCCTGTTCCACGTCGCCGACGCCTTCCGCGCCGGCATGACGGTGGACGACGTGTTCGCACTGTCGTGGATCGACCCCTGGTTCCTCGACCAGATCGAAGACATCGTCGCGGCCGAGCGCGAAGCCGAGGTCGCGGGCGTCGATGCACTGGACGCCGTGCGCCTGCGCGAGCTCAAGCGCATGGGCTTCTCGGATGCCCGCCTGGCGCAGCTTGTCGGCGTCGAGGAAAAGGCCGTGCGTGCGCTGCGCCGCGCCTTCGGCATCAAGCCGGTCTACAAGCGCGTGGATTCCTGCGCCGCCGAGTTCGCGACCACCACCGCCTATCTCTACTCGACCTACGAGGAAGAGTGCGAGGCCGAACCCACCGGCCGCGACAAGATCATGGTGCTCGGCGGCGGCCCCAACCGCATCGGCCAGGGCATCGAGTTCGATTACTGCTGCGTGCACGCGGCGCTCGCCCTGCGCGAGGACGGGTACGAGACCATCATGGTCAACTGCAACCCGGAAACCGTGTCCACCGACTACGACACCTCCGACCGCCTGTACTTCGAGCCGGTGACGCTGGAAGACGTGCTGGAGATCGTCGAGCTGGAGAAGCCCAAGGGCGTGATCGTGCACTACGGCGGCCAGACGCCGCTCAAGCTCGCGCGCGCGCTGGAAGCGAACGGCGTGCCGATCATCGGCACCTCGCCGGACTCGATCGACCTCGCCGAGGATCGCGAGCGCTTCCAGAAGCTGGTCGACGAGCTGGGCCTGAAGCAGCCGCCCAACCGCACCGCGCGCAGCGCCGAGCAGGCGCTGGCGCTGGCCGGGGAAATCGGCTACCCGCTGGTGGTGCGCCCGAGCTACGTGCTCGGCGGCCGCGCGATGGAAGTGGTGCATGCCGACGCCGACCTCGAACGCTACATGCGCGAAGCGGTGAAGGTGTCGAACGATTCGCCGGTGCTGCTCGACCGTTTCCTCGACAACGCGGTCGAGGTCGACATCGACGTCATCGCCGATGCCGACGGCCAGGTGCTGATCGGCGGCCTGATGGAGCACATCGAGGAGGCCGGCGTGCATTCGGGCGACTCGTCCTGCTCGCTGCCGCCGTATTCGCTGTCGGAGTCCACCAAGGCCCGCCTGCGCGAGCAGGTCGCGGCGATGGCGCGTGCGCTCAACGTGGTCGGCCTGATGAACACCCAGTTCGCCGTGCAGACCGACGACGAAGGCGAGGACACGATCTTCCTGCTCGAGGTCAACCCGCGCGCCTCGCGCACCGTGCCCTTCGTGTCCAAGGCCACCGGCGTGCCGCTGGCCAAGATCGCGGCGCGCTGCATGGCGGGCCGCACGCTGGCCGAGCAGGGCGTGACCGAGGAAGTCGTGCCCGGCTACTACTCGGTCAAGGAGGCGATCTTCCCCTTCGCCAAGTTCCAGGGCGTGGATCCGATCCTCGGCCCGGAGATGCGCTCGACCGGCGAGGTCATGGGCGTGGGCCAGAACTTCGGCGCCGCGTTCGCGCGGGCACAGGAAGCGGCCGGCATCCGCGCGCCGACGCCGGGCAAGGCCTTCGTGTCCGTGCGCGACCCCGACAAGAAGCGGCTGCTGCCGGTGGCGCATGCGCTGCTTGAACGCGGCTTCTCCCTGATCGCGACCTCGGGCACCGCACGCTGGCTGGGCGAGAACGGCGTGGCCTGCGAGCAGGTCAACAAGGTGGCCGAGGGCCGGCCGCATATCGTCGACCTGATCAAGAACGGCGAGATCGCCTATATCGTCAACACCACCGAAGGGCGCCAGGCGATCGCGGACTCGTTCTCGATCCGTCGCGAGGCGCTGCAGCAGCGGGTGACCTATTCGACCACCATTGCCGGTGCGAAGGCCTTGCTGCATTCTCTGGATTATCGCGGCAGCGGCCCGGTGTGGGCACTGCACGAACTGCATGAGGAGTTGAAGAAGACATGAGACCACCGATCACGGCACAGGGCGCGCAGCGGCTTCGCGCGGAGCTGGATGAGCTGAAGAGCGTCCAGCGGCCTGCCGTCATCAATGCGATCGCCGAGGCACGCGAGCACGGCGATCTGAAGGAGAACGCGGAGTACCACGCCGCGCGCGAGCAGCAGGGCTTCATCGAGGGCCGCATCAAGCAGCTCGAGGGCGAGCTCTCGCACGCGCAGGTGATCGACGTGTCCACGCTCAAGGTGGGCGACAAGGTGGTGTTCGGCGCCACCGTGCTGCTGGCCGACGAAGAAAGCGGTGCGGAAAAGCGCTACCAGATCGTGGGCGACCTCGAGGCCGACATCAAGAACGGCCAGATCGCGATCTCGTCGCCGGTGGCGCGTGCGCTGATCGGCAAGCACGCTGGCGACGTCGTCACCATCGAGGCGCCCGGCGGCACCAGCGAGTACGAGATCGTCGAGGTCAGCTACGGCTGATCCGGCGATGCCGGCCCCCAGCACCATCACCCTGCTGCTCCCGGCTGCCACGAGGCTCGGGCGGCAGCGCCTGTCCGTCGCGAACGCGACAGCGCTCGGGCGCGGCACGCGGCAGCCCGACGGCGAGCCCGGGCGACGCGCGCAGCTGCTCCGGTACTTCCCGCTGCGCGGCGAAGGCTGGCCGATCGCGGCGCTGTCGCGACAGGCCGAGGTCGGCGATGCCGAAGGCGCGGCCTGGCTGCGCGCCGATCCAGTGTGGCTGCGTCCGGACATCAACGGCGTGCGGCTGCTCGCGCATGGCGAGGCGCTCGCGCTCACGCGCGAGGACTGCGACGAACTGCTGCCCGCGCTGCGGCCGCTGTTTGGCGATGCCGGCTTCGCGCTCGACGCGCCGCACCCGGCGCGCTGGTACCTGCGCCTGCCCGGCGGCACGACGGTGCCTGCGTTCTCCGATCCGGGCGATGCGCTGGGCGAGGACCTCTTCGACCATCTCGACACCAGTCCCGAGGGCCGGCGCTGGCGCAGCCTCGCCAGCGAGGCCCAGGTGACCCTGCACAACCATCCGCTCAACGCGCGTCGCGCCGCGCGCGGGCAGGCGCCCGTGAACGCGCTGTGGTTCTGGGGTGGCGGTCGCCTCCCGGCGGTGGCCGGCGGCGGGGGCGAGACCGGCTACAGCGACGACGACACTGCGCGCGCACTGGCAGCGGTCGGCGGCTTGGGCGAAGCGCTGCCGGACCGGTTCACCGGCGCGCCCGGCGTGTACGACATCGAGGGCACGCGCGATCTCGAGTGGATCGAGCGCGAGTGGCTGCTCCCGGCGCTCGAGGCGCTGCGTGGGGGGCAAATCGCTGAGCTGCGGCTCGACGACGGCGACGGCTGGCGGCTTTCGCTCCGCCGCAGGCACCTGCTGCGGTTCTGGCGTCGCGCCACGTCCTGGCCCGCGCAGTGACGCCACCACGTACCATCCGCCGCCGGCAGGTCCCCGGCGTGCAGCCTGGCGCCGAGTGGCCGGCGGACGTGCCGCCACTGCTGCGCCGGATCTACGCCGCGCGCGGCGCCGCGGACATCGATGCCGCGCGCCCGCGCCTGGCCGGCCTGCTGCCGCCCGACGGCTTGCTCGACCTCGACCGCGCCACGAAGCTGCTGGCCACGGCCATCGCCGAGGGCCAGCGCATCCTCGTGGTCGGCGACTTCGACTGCGATGGGGCCACCGCCTGCGCCGTCGCGGTGCGGGGCCTGCGCATGCTCGGCGCGCGCGAGGTCCTGCACGCGGTACCCAACCGCATGATCCATGGCTACGGGCTGTCCCCGGCGCTGGTCGGCGAACTGGCGCCGACGCGCCCCGACCTCCTGGTCACGGTCGACCACGGCATCGCCTGCCACGCCGGCATCGACGCGGCCAAGGCGCTGGGATGGCGGGTCCTGGTCACCGACCACCACCTGCCCGGCGAACGCCTGCCGGCGGCGGATGCGATCGTGAACCCGAACCGGCACGGCGATGGCTTTCCCAGCAAGGTCCTCGCGGGCGTGGGCGTGATGTTCTACGTGCTGCTCGCGCTGCGGGCGCGGCTGCGCGCCGATGGACGGCTGGAAGGCAAGGGTCCGGACCTCGGGCAGCTGCTGGACCTCGTCGCGGTCGGGACGGTGGCCGACCTGGTGCCGCTGGACGCGAACAACCGTGCGCTGGTCGCCGCAGGCCTGCGCCGGCTGCGGGCGGGGCAGGGCTGCCCCGGGCTCAAGGCACTGATCGAGGTGGCCGGGCGCCGTGCGGAGTCGCTGGTGGCCGCGGATATCGGCTTCGCCGTGGGGCCGCGGTTGAACGCCGCCGGGCGCCTGGAAGACATGGCGCTGGGCATCGAGTGCCTGCTTTGCGACGAACCCGCGCGCGCCTACGAGCTGGCCCGCCAGCTCGACGCCATCAATCGCGAACGCCGCAACGTGCAGCAATCAATGCTCGACGAAGCAGAACGTGCGCTGTCGACGCAGGCCCTGGACGCGCTGGGGCGGACCGGGGCACTGCCTGCCGCGGTCTGCACCTTCGACCCGGGCTGGCACCCGGGTGTGGTGGGCCTGGTGGCCTCCAAGCTGAAGGAACGCCTGCATCGGCCAGTGGTGGCCTTCGCGCCCTCCGAACCGGGCAGCACCAGCCTGCGGGGCTCGGCGCGCTCGATCCCGGGCTTCCACATCCGTGATGCGCTCGCTGCTGTCGACGCCCGCCACCCCGGCCTGATCGAGCGCTTCGGTGGCCATGCGATGGCGGCTGGCCTGAGCCTCGACGCCGAGCGGCTGCAGGCGTTCGAAGCCGCCTTCCACGCCCATGCCGAAGCCACGCTCGATCCCGCTGCCTTGCAGGCCACCGTCGAAAGCGATGGCGCCCTGGCACCGTCCGAGTTCGATCGTGCCCACGCCCAGGCGCTGCGCGATGGTGGTCCCTGGGGGCAGGGGTTTCCAGAGCCCCTGTTCGATGGCGAGTTCGAGGTGCGCGACTGGCGCGTGGTCGCCGAGCGACATCTGCGGCTGACGCTGGGCGTGGATGGACTGCGTGCAACGCTGGCCGGCATCCACTTCGGCGCCTGGAAGGGGGAGCCGCCACCGCCCCGCGCCCGACTCGCCTATCGGCTCACGCCCGACGATTACCGCGGCGGCGATGCCATCCAGCTGGTGGTGGAACACCTCGAAGCCTGCTGACGCCGGTCCAGGGCTATCGCTGAATACGATAGCCCCGGATAATCCCGCGGCTTGGTCGGGCAATCAGGCCCTGCCGCATTTCGGGACCTCTTCAGCATGGAACACAAGCGACTGGCGGCACTGGCCGTTTCCCTCGGCCTTCTGGGCGGAGCACATACGGCACTGGCCACCGAGCCCGCGGCAACGCGGATCACCCCGGGACAGCAGGTCCGCGGGGAGATCACCAGCGCGGACGTGATCAACTGGCGTGACGGCTCCCGCAGCGAACTCTTCTCCTTCGCGCTCGACGCCGGACAGGCCGTCCAGTTCGCAGTCGAAGGCCCGCTGCGCGCGCAGCTCTCGGTGTTCCTCGATGGCCAGCTGGTGCGCGCCTCGTCCGGTGACGGGGAGGCCACGAACCTTTCGATCCGCGCCCCGCGTGCGGGCCGCTACGTGCTGGCGGTCAGCGGCCATGACGGCTCCGCGTACGGACCTTTCGTCCTCGGCGCGACCGAACTGCAGGTGTACGCAGGAGGCGAACTGGCGGCCGGCGCGTCGATCAGCGACTGGCTGGACGGCAGCAAGCGCATTCCGCTGCGCATCGAACGCGAAGGCGTGTACGCGCTACGCATGGCCGCCGACGGCTTCGACACGGTGCTGGGCCTGGAAGGCAACGGTGTCTCGCTCAGCAACGACGATGCCGAAGGCAGCAATTCGCAGCTGACCGCGTGGCTGGCGCCGGGCGCGTACACGCTGGTCGCCTCCGGCTTCGGCGGCATGGCGGAAGGGCAGTACGAGCTTTCCGTGGCCGAACGCGAACTGCCGCCCGGCGTCGAGATTGCCGCCGACGGCGAACTGGAGCCGGGCAGCGACATCACCGCGCTCTACCAGGGTCGGCCGGTGTCCTATCGTCTGAGCGTGAACGAGCGGCAACTGCTCGAGCTCGACATGCGCAGCCCCGAGCTTGATTCGCGCCTGCGGCTCGCTGGCGCGGGCGTGGTGCTTGAAGACGACGACTCCGGCGAGCGCCTGGACGCCCGCATCGCCTCGGTGATCGAACCCGGCGAATACACCGTGCAGGCGTCGGCTTTCGATGCCGAAGGTGGCGCAGGCGTGTTCACGCTGGCGGCGCGCCTGTCCCCGGTGCCTCACGATGCCGGCGGCGGCGTCCTCCAGGTGGGCCAGCAGCGCGAGGCCAGGCTGCTCCCGGGCGTGACCGACCGCTACACCTTCCGCATCGCGCGCGCAGGCAGCTACGCGATCACGATGGGGTCGAACGACGGCGTGGATGCCCACCTCAGGCTGTACCGCGACAACGAACTGCTTGCCGAGGACGACGATAGCGGTGGTGGTTTGGACGCCCGCATCGAGGACACCCTGCAGCCGGGTGACTACGTGCTCGAGGCGTCATCTGCGGTGGGCGGCGAGGGTGGCCGCTACCAGATCCAGGTACGGCGCCGCTGAGGCGAGGCCTTGCGCTCCGGATAGCCGGAGCGCAGGAAACCGGCTGGCAGCCGGAAATTGCTAGAATCCGCCTCTTTCCACGCGGATCTACCAGCACATGATGGAGCTCAATCCCGTCCGCCAGCGCATCGCCGACCTGAAGGGTCGGCTGGATGCGCTGAGGGGGTTTCTTTGACTACGACACCAAGCGCGAGCGGCTCGAGGAAGTAGAGCGCGAGCTCGAGAATCCCGACATCTGGAACGATCCCGAGCGGGCGCAGGCCCTGGGCCGCGAGCGCTCGCTGCTCGACAAGACCGTCAACGGCATTCGCGACCTGACCGACGGCCTCGTGGGCGCGGCCGAGTTGCTTGACCTGGCCGATGCCGAGGATGACGAAGAGACGGCCCAGGCGGTCGAAGCCGACCTCGACGGCTTCACCTCCCGGGTGGAGAAGCTCGAGTTCCAGCGCATGTTCTCCGGCAAGATGGATTCGGCCAATGCCTTCCTGGACATCCAGGCCGGCGCCGGTGGCACCGAAGCCCAGGACTGGGCCGAGATCCTGCTGCGCATGTACCTGCGCTGGGCGGAAGACCGCGGCTGGAAGACCGAGATCATGGAGGCCAGCGGGGGCGACGTCGCCGGCATCAAGTCGGCCACGGTGCGCGTCGAGGGCGAGTACGCCTACGGCTGGCTGAAGACCGAGATCGGCGTCCATCGCCTGGTGCGCAAGTCGCCGTTCGACTCCGACAACCGCCGCCATACCAGCTTCACCTCGGTGTTCGTGTCGCCGGAAGTCGATGACGACATCGACATCCAGATCAACCCGGCGGACCTGCGCACCGACGTGTACCGCTCTTCCGGTGCCGGCGGCCAGCACGTCAACAAGACCGAGTCGGCGGTGCGCATCACGCACATCCCGACCAATACCGTGGTCGCCTGCCAGAATGGGCGCAGCCAGCACCAGAACCGCGATACCGCGATGAAGATGCTGGCGGCGAAGCTCTACGAACTTGAAGTGCAGAAGCGCAACGTCGAGAAGGACGCGCTGGAAGCCACCAAGTCCGACATCGGCTGGGGCAGCCAGATCCGCAACTACGTGCTCGACCAGAGCCGGATCAAGGACCTGCGCACCGGCATCGAGCGCTCGGACACGCAGAACGTGCTGGACGGCGACCTGGATGAATTCATCGAAGCCAGCCTGAAGTCCGGGCTCGAGGCGGGTTCGAAGCGGCTTGACGCGATCTGACGTCGGGTCATGACCGGCCGTGGACGTTCCACGGTCCGGTGTTCGCAGCTCCGGCTGCTTCCACAGATGGTTTGTACTTTCGAGGCGAACGTGACGAAGACCGACCCAACCCCCGCACCCGCAGCGCCCGCGGACGAGAACAGCCTGGTCGCGGAGCGCCGCGGCAAGCTGGCCACGCTGCGCGGGCAGGGCATCGCGTTCCCCAATGATTTCCGGCGCAGCGACCATGCCGGCGACCTTCAGGGCGAGTACGCCGATGCGGACGCCTGGGACGCCGCGGCGCTCGAGGCCACGGGTCGCAGCGTGGCCGTCGCCGGGCGCATGCTCGCCAAGCGCGTGATGGGCAAGGCGGCGTTCGTCGAACTGCAGGACGTCAGCGGGCGCATCCAGCTGTTCCTGCAGGCCAATGCGCTGGGCGACATCTACGATGCGTTCAAGTCCTGGGACGTCGGCGACATCATCGCCGCCGAGGGCGGACTCACGCGCACCCGCACCGGCGAGCTGTCGGTCAAGGCCGCGACGCTGCGGCTGCTGACCAAGTCGCTGCGCCCGCTGCCGGACAAGTGGCATGGCCTGGCCGACGTCGAGCAGCGCTATCGCCAGCGCTACGTCGACCTGATCGTGAACCCGGAAGCGCGCGACGTGTTCGTGGTGCGCTCGAAAGTGGTCGCGGCCATGCGCCGCTGGCTCGACGCGCGCCGCTTCCTGGAAGTGGAGACGCCGATGATGCATTACATCGCCGGCGGCGCCACCGCGCGCCCGTTCACCACCCACCACAACGCACTCGACCTCGAGCTCTACCTGCGCGTGGCGCCCGAGCTCTACCTCAAGCGCCTGGTGGTCGGCGGCTTCGAGCGCGTCTACGAGATCAACCGGAACTTCCGCAACGAAGGGGTGAGCACCCGCCACAACCCCGAGTTCACGATGCTCGAGCTGTACGAGGCCTACGCCTCGTATACCGAGATCATGGACCTCACGGAGCGCATGATCCGCGACGTCGCCCTGGAAGCCACCGGTGGCACCCGCTTCGAATGGGACGGCCACGCGATCGACCTTGCGCCGGACTTCCGCCGCTGGAAGATGGAAGATGCCGTGCGCGAGCTCAACCCGGAAATCAGCGCCGCCGACTGCCGCGACCGCGAGGCGCTGGCTGGGCATTGCGCGCGCCTGAAGGTGTCGGTGAAGCCGTCCTGGGGCTGGGGCAAGCTGCTGCTCGAGCTGTTCGAGGCGACGGTGGAAGAGGGGCTGGTGCAACCGACCTTCATCACCCATTACCCGGTGGAAGTGTCGCCGCTGGCGCGGGAGTCGGACACCGATCCCGGCATCACCGACCGCTTCGAGCTCTTCATCGGCGGCAAGGAGATGGCCAACGGCTTCTCCGAACTCAATGATCCCGAGGACCAGGCCGCGCGCTTCCGCGCGCAGGTGGAAGCCAAGGCCGGGGGCGACGACGAAGCCATGCACTACGACGCCGATTACATCCGCGCGCTCGAAGTGGGCATGCCGCCGACCGGTGGCCTGGGGGTCGGCATCGACCGACTGGTGATGCTGCTGACCGGCTCGGCCTCGATCCGCGACGTGCTGCTGTTTCCTTACATGCGCCCGCAGGGCGCTGTCCAGGAGTGACGCACAAGGGCAGGCTTTGCCCGATCCGTCCCGGTTCTGACGTATTCTCCGGATACAAGGGCCGCCAGTCGGTGGCCACGTCGGGCACGGAATATGCGTGCCTCCATATCGGGCGGCACCTGCGTGCCGCGCCGCGACCGACCGGGCTTGGGGACAGGATCAGGTGAACATCGTCATCGTCGACGACCAGACCTCAGCGCGCACGATGCTGCGGCACATTCTCGAGGACATCAGTCCCGAGCTCGAAGTGCTCGACTTCAGCGAGCCGCAGGAAGCGCTGCGCTGGTGCGAGGCCAACCGCCCGGACCTGCTGCTGCTGGACTACCGTATGCCGGTGATGGACGGCCTCGAGTTCGCGCGCCGCTTCCGGCGCCCGCTGCTGCACCGCGACGTGCCGATCGTGCTGGTGACCGTGGTCGGCGACGAGCCCATCCGCCAGGCGGCACTGGACGCCGGCGTGATCGACTTCCTCGTCAAGCCGGTGCGCCCGCGCGAGCTTCGCGCGCGTTGCCGCAACCTGCTGCAACTGCGCCAGCAGGCGGAGTCGGTCAAGCAGCGTGCGCTGTCGCTCGAGCAGCGGCTGCTGTCGAGCATGCACGAGGTGGAAGAGCGCGAACGCGAGACCCTGACCCGCCTGGCGCGTGCCATCGCCTACCGTGACGCCGGCACCAGCGCCAACCTCGCGCGCCTGGCCGCGGTGGCCGGCGTCGTCGCCGAGGGCCTTGGACTGAACGAGGACGAAGTCCGCACGATCGAACTGGCGGCGCCGCTGCACGACATCGGCAAGATCGCCATCCCCGACGCCGTCCTGCTCAAGCCCGGTCCACTGACCGAGGACGAGCTCGAGGTCATGCGCAAGCACCCCGAGATCGGGCACGAACTGCTCAAGGACAGCCAGAACCGTTTCGTCCAGATGGGCGCCAGCATCGCCCTGCGCCACCAGGAGCGCTACGACGGCAGCGGCTATCCCGGGGGGCTGGTGGGCGACGCCATCCCGCTGGAGGCGCGCGTGGTGGCGGTGGCCGACGTCTTCGATGCCCTCCTGTCCGAGCGCCCCTACAAGCGCGCCTGGACCATGGACGAAACCTTCGCCTACATCGCCGGGGAAAGCGGGCGTCTGTTCGATCCGCGCTGCGTCGATGCGCTGGTGGCCGGCCGCACGCGCGTGGAGGAGATCTGCGCGCACTACGCGGCAGGCGTGGCCACCGTCGAGGCCAGCGGGGCCTGACCGCAGTGTTCGCCGCCCTGCACTGGGCCAGGCAACGCCTGGCGAACCGCCCCGACACCGAGCACGGACAGGCGCTGGTGCGCCTGGCGATGCTGGTGCTGGTGGTGCTCTACCTGCAGGTGGTGGTCAGCGGACGCCCGGACGTCGCGCAGGAGCTGCGGCTTTCGCTGCAACTGCTGGCAGTCGAATTCGGCGTCTGCTTCCTGATCCTGGGCTGGCTGCTGGCGCGCCCAGGCGTGTCGTACCCGCGCCGCGTGCTGGGCATGATCGCCGACTACAGCCTGATGGGCATCGGGCTCTACCTGCTGGGCGACCTGCTGGCCTGGATGTACGTGGTGATCCTGTGGGTTACCGTCGGCAACGGCCTGCGCTACGGCCCGCGCTGGCTGTACCTCGCGATCGGCTTTGCCGCGGTGTCCTTCGGCGCGGCGCTGGCCACCACGCCGTACTGGCAGGAGAACCTGCCGCTGGGTTACGGCCTGCTGCTTGGACTGGCCGCGGTGCCGCTGTACCTCAGCTCGCTGCTGCGCAAGCTGGTGCAGGCCACGGAGGCGGCGCAGGCGGCCAACCGGGCCAAGAGCCGGTTCCTGGCCAATATCAGCCATGAGCTGCGCACGCCGCTCAACGGCATCCTCGGCATGTCCGAACTGCTGTCGGCGACGCAGCTTTCCGCCGAGCAGCGCGACAGCGCGGAAGTCATCCGCACCTCGGCCCGCGCCTTGCAGATGGTGGTGGACGAAGTGCTGGACCTCTCCAGCCTGGAGGCCGGCAAGTTCAGGCGCACCGACGCCGACTTCTCGCTTCCCGAGCTGACGCGCGGTATCCAGCTGATGCTGCAGCCCAGTGCCCAGGCGAAGGGGCTGGCGTTCGAAACGCGCCTTGGCGACAACGTGCCCGCGTACCTGCACGGCGACGGCAACCACCTGCGCCACGTGCTGGTGAACCTGATGTCGAACGCGATCAAGTTCACCGACGCCGGTCGCGTCTCGCTGGTGGTCGAGCGGATGCCGCGCGACGACGGCTTCGCCTGGCTTCGCTTCTCGGTGCGCGATACCGGCATCGGCATCGCCGAGTCCGCCCAGCAGCGGATCTTCGAGGCCTTCGAACAGGCCGACAGCGGCCGCGAGCGCCGCTTCGGCGGAACCGGGCTCGGCACGACGATCGCCAAGGCGTTGGTCGAGCAGCTCGGCGGCAGCATCGGGCTGGAGAGCCAGCCCGGCGCCGGCTCGCACTTCTGGGTGGAGCTGCCCTTCGCGCTGGCCGAGCCGGCGGTCGACAACGGCAACGTCATCGCCTTCAGCGATCCCTTCGTCCGCCATCGCGCGCGCGTGCGGCCGATGCGCATCCTGGTCGCCGATGACCAGAGCGCCAACCTCATGGTCATGCGGCGCCTGCTGGAAAAGGCGGGTCACCGCGCGCAGGTGGTCGACGACGGCGAGGACGTGCTGGCCGCGCTCGAGGCCCAATCCTTCGACGCGGTGATCATCGACCTGCACATGCCCGGCGGCAGCGGCGTGGAAGTGCTCAAGCAGGCCCACTTCATGGAAGCCGGCCGCAGGCGCACGCCCTTCATCGTCCTCACCGCCGATGCCACGCCAGAGGCCCGTGCCGAGTGCGAACGCGCAGGCGCATTCGCCTTCATGACCAAGCCGGTGGTCGTCGATCGCCTGCTCGAACGTCTTGCGGCGGTTGCCGAGGGCGAGGCTCCGCAGGCCGGGATGGCCGAACTGCAACCTGCGAGCACGGACAAAGGCGACGGCAGCGTGATCTCGCAGCACATCCTGGAGGAACTCCGGGAGATGGGGCTGGGCGAGGAGTTCGTGCACCGCTTCCTCGGCGAGTGCGCGCGCGATGCGCGCAAGTGCCTGGCCGAACTCGAGGCCGCCGGAACGGGGGGGCAGTGGGACGCTTTCCGCGATGCCTGCCACGCGCTCAAGGGCGCGGCCGGCAACATGGGCGCGGTGCGGCTTTCGGAAAGCGCAACCCAGGGGATGCGCATGCACAGTGATGAACTGGGCCGCGAATGGCCCGGCGTGGTGCGCCTGCTCCGCCAGCAGCTGGAGCAGGCGCTGACCGCACTGCGCGCGCGCGGCGACCTCGTCCGTGAGGCCGCGACCGGTCCCGAAAGCGCCTGAGGAATTCCGGGGTCAGCGGCCGCCGCGGGCGACCGTCGCTCCTGCCGCCTCGGGGCGTTGCAGCTGCGCGCGGACCAGTCGCTCCATCATGCGCAGCTGGCGGTCGCCAAGCTGCAGCGCGGTGTCCACCCAGATCCGGGTGACTTCCATCAGTTCGTCGTGCGATACCGGATTGACCGTGTCACGCACGCGGTGCAGGGCGAGCCGGGCGGCGGCAATGCGCCGGTTCTGCCGGATCACCTCGTTGACCGCGCGGACGCCTTCGCCGCGCTCGACGAGCACGTCGACGATGCCCATCTCATGCAGCTGCTCGCTGCTGTACATCAGGCCGTCGAGCATCATTGCCTCGGCGCGCTTGGGACCGACCCGCGGCGACAGCAGTGAATAGGCGCCCATGCCCGGGAACAGGCCGAACAGCACTTCGGGGAAGCCCATCTGCACGCCGCGTTCGGCGACGATGGTCTGGCAGGCGAGCGCGAGTTCGAAGCCGCCGCCCAGCGCGTCGCCTTCCACGAGCGCGATGGTGTGCGCGGTCGGGTGCAGGCGGGTATGCAGCAGGTGGATGCTGTCCACGCATTCGGTGGCGTAGCGCAGCAGGCCGTCGCGATCCCGCTCACGGATCAGCCGGGCGAACAGATCCAGGTCACCGCCGAGGTTGAAGACGTGCGCGTCGGAGCCGATCACGATGTGCGACAGGGGCGGGGCAGGGCCGGTCGCGTCGGCAACCGTGGCTTCGCAGCCCTCGATCGCCTCGCGGGCGAACAGGCGCAGCTCACGGAGCAGCCGGGGCGAGAAACAGGGGCGGTAGGAGGCGTCGCGGAAGGCCTCACTGGCATGCATATGGCACCAGTGCGAGGCGTTTGACGGATCGTGGGAGATGCGGATCGTGGCCAGGTCGGTGGCGGTGGTGCCGTGCAGCAATTCAACGTTCATGTGGAGGTCCCCTGACGAGCAGGACGCCTCCGGCCGGGCCCGCCGGCGGAGTCCTTGGAAAAATGATGAATGCCCGATACCGGGCATCTATGCGCCGTTTACCGCGCCGGGGCAAGCAGGAGGCGCCAAGGAAGGGGAGTCGGACTCCCCCTCGCGGGCAAAAGTGTGAACCCGGTCACATGTCAGGCGGACGGCTCATCCCGAAGTTCCCGGCGCAGGATCTTGCCCACATTCGTCTTGGGCAGCTCGTCACGGAACTCGATATAGCGGGGCTGCTTGTAGCCGGTGAGCTCGGTGCGGGCGTGGGCCTTGACCTGGTCGGCGGTCAGCGACGGATCCTTCTTCACGATCACCAGCTTTACCGCCTCGCCGGATTTTTCGTCGGGCACGCCCACCGCGGCAACCTCGAGCACGCCCGGCATCATCGCGATCACGTCCTCGATCTCGTTCGGATACACGTTGAAGCCCGAGACCAGGATCATGTCCTTCTTGCGGTCGACGATGTAGAAGAAGCCGCCTTCATCCATGCGCGCCATGTCGCCGGTGTGCAGCCAGCCATCGGCATCGATCGCAGCCGCGGTGTCCTCGGGTCGGTTCCAGTACCCGCGCATCACCTGCGGACCCTTGATGCACAGTTCGCCGACCTCGCCGACGGGAAGCATGCGGCCGTCTTCGTCCTTCACGCAGGCGTCGGTGGAGGGCACCGGCAGCCCGATGGCGCCGTTGTAGTCGGCCAGGTCCATCGGGTTGATGCAGGCCGCGGGCGAGGTCTCGGTCAGGCCGTAGGCCTCGACCAAGGTGACACCGGTGACCTTCTTCCAGCGCTCGGCCACCGAGCGCTGCACGGCCATGCCGCCGCCCAGCGTCAGCTTCAGGCGCGAGAAATCCACTTCGTCGAAGCCTGGCGTGTTCAGCAGGCCGTTGAACAGCGTGTTGACGCCGGTGATCGCGGTGAAGGGCTCGCGCTTGAGCTCCTTCACGAAGCCCTTCATGTCGCGCGGGTTGGTGATCAGGATGTTCTTGGCGCCGAACTTGGTGAACACCAGGCCGTTCGCCGTCAGCGCGAAGATGTGGTACAGCGGCAGCGCGGTGACGATGACCTCCTGGCCCGGGGTCGCCTGCTTGCTGACCCAGGCCGAGGCCTGCTGCATGTTGGCCACCAGGTTGCGGTGGGTGAGCATCGCGCCCTTGGCGACGCCGGTCGTGCCGCCGGTGTACTGCAGGAAGGCAATGTCCTCGCGGTCGATGTCGACGGGCGGCACCGGGTGCGCCGCGCCGGCCTTGAGGGCGTCGCGGAAGCGGGTCGCGCCCGGGATGGAATAGTCCGGCACCATCTTCTTCACGTTGCGGACGACGAAGTTGACGATGGCGCCCTTGGGGAAGCCGAGCATGTCGCCCAGGCCGGTGGTGATGACCTTTTCGATCTTGCTGTCGGCCAGGACCTTCTGCACCACGTCGCCGAAGTTGTCCATCACCAGGATGACGCGCGCGCCGGAGTCGACCAACTGGTGGCGCAGCTCGCGGGCGGTGTACATCGGATTGGTGTTGACCACCGCAAGCCCGGCGCGCAGCGCGCCGAAGGTGGCGATCGGGTACTGCAGGCAGTTGGGCATCATGATCGCGATGCGATCGCCTTTCTTCAGCTGCAGGACGCCGAGGAGGTAGGACGCGAAGCGGTTGCTGAGCTCGTCGAGTTCGCCATAGGTGATCGAAACACCCATGTTGGAGAACGCAGGCTGGTCGCGGTACTTGTCGATGGCTTCCTGCAGGAGGGCGGGGATCGACGGATACTCGTCCGCGTCGATTTCAGCCGGAATTCCGTCGGGATAGTTCGCCAGCCATGGCCGTTCGGTACTGCTCATTCATTCCCCCTCGGGCTGTGTGCCGCCACGATCCATGCCGTGGCGTATCGTCTGGATTGGATCACAGGCCTCCGCCATGCGGCAAGGCGCAGTGCAGCTATGCTGGCGCAGGGACGGATACGCAGCGGGGAAGCGGCATGCGGGGAGTTGGGCAAGTAAACCCAGCGCGGTGGTTCCGACTGGCGGGCGTATTGGTGCTGCTGTGCGCGATCGCGGCGGGCTGCGCACGCACGCCGCCCGAGCAGGCCCTGCGCAACGCTTTCGACGGCCTGCAGGTGGCGATCGAATCGCGCGACGCAGGCGATGTCGCCGACTTCCTGGCCGAGGATTTCATCGGTCCCGGTGGCCTCGACCGCGAGGGTGCGCGGCGCCTGGCCGCACTCCACTTCATGCGCCATGGCGATGTTGGCGTATTGCCCGGTCCGCTCGACCTCGAACTGCAGGACGCCCATGCCCGCGTGCGCTTCAGCGCCGTGCTGTCGGGCGGGAGCGGGCGCGTGCTCCCCGAAAACGCCCGTGCCTGGCAGGTCGATACCGGTTGGCGCCTGGTGGACGGGGACTGGCTGATGACCAGCGCCGACTGGACGCCGGCGCTGCGTTGAGCTGAACGGGCGGCGGGCCCCGTGACCCGCCGCATCGCGGATCAGGCCCCGTGCCCGCTGGCGAGCTGACGCAGAACGTAGTGCAGCAGACCGCCGTTGCGGAAGTACTCCACTTCCTTGGGCGTCAGCAGCATGACCTCGGCCTCGAAGGCCTTGCTGCGGCCGTCGGTCGCGGTCGCGGTCACCGTCGCGCGCCGCGCAGCACCGTTCTCGAGGCCGGTGATCGCGAAGGTCTCGGTGCCGTCCAGGCCCAGCGAATCCGAGCTTTCGCCTTCGATGAACTGCAGCGGCAGCACGCCCATGCCCACCAGGTTGGAACGGTGGATGCGTTCGAAGCTCTCCGCGATCACCGCCTTCACGCCCAGCAGGTTGGTGCCCTTGGCCGCCCAGTCGCGCGAGGAGCCGGTGCCGTACTCCTTGCCGACGATAACGACCAGCGGCGTGCCGTCGGCCTTGTACTTCATCGCGGCGTCGTAGATCGACATCTTTTCCGGAGGATTGCTGCCGAAATACAGCGTATTGCCGCCTTCCTCGCCCCCGAAGAATTTGTTCTTGATGCGGATGTTGGCGAAGGTGCCGCGCACCATCACGTCGTCGTTGCCGCGGCGCGAACCGTAGCTGTTGAAATCCGCCGGCTGCACGCCGCGCGACTGCAGGAACAGTCCCGCGGGCGAGTCCTGCTTGATCGAGCCGGCCGGCGAGATGTGGTCGGTGGTGATCGAGTCGCCGAACAGCCCCAGCACGCGCGCGCCGTGGATGTCTTCGATGTTGCCGACCTCCATGGTCATGCCGTCGAAGTAGGGCGGGTTCTTGATGTAGGTCGAGTCTTCGTCCCAGGGATAGAGCTCGCTTTCAGGCGACGCCATCGAGTTCCAGCGCGCGTCGCCCTTGAACACGTCGGCGTAGTTCCTGGCGAACATTTCCGGACCCACGGCGGCGGCGATGGTGTCGCCGATCTCCCTGTTGCTCGGCCAGATGTCGCGCAGGTAGACATCGTTGCCGTCGCGGTCCTGGCCCAGCGGGTCGTTGGTCAGGTCGATATCGACCGTGCCGGCGATCGCATACGCCACCACCAGCGGCGGCGACGCGAGGTAGTTCATCTTCACCTCGGCGTGGATGCGGCCCTCGAAGTTGCGGTTGCCGGACAGCACCGCGGCGACCGCGAGATCGTTGTCGGCGATGCCCTTCGACACCGCTTCGGGCAGCGGTCCGGAGTTGCCGATGCAGGTGGTGCAGCCATAGCCGACGACGAAGAAGCCGAGCTTCTCCAGTTCGTCCATCAGCCCGGCCTTCTTCAGGTAGTCGGTCACGACCAGCGAGCCCGGGCCCAGCGAGGTCTTGACCCACGGCGCCGGCTTCAGCCCCTTGGCCACCGCGTTGCGCGCGAGCAGGCCGGCGCCCAGCATCACCGCCGGGTTGGAGGTGTTGGTGCAGGACGTGATCGCGGCGATGACGACCGAGCCGTCGGCGAGATGGTGTTCGCCATCGTCGATGGTGATCTTCGATACCGGCTTCGCAGCCAGGCGTTCGGCCTGTGGCTGGTCGCCGCCGTCCTTGTCGAAGCGGTTGATCTGGCGATCGGTGGTGCCGTTGCGGCGCGCGACCAGCGGGCCAAGGTTGTCGTGGAAGTTCTGCTTCACGTCCTCGAGCAGCACCCGGTCCTGCGGGCGTCGCGGGCCGGCCAGCGAGGGCTTGACCGTGCCCATGTCGAGCTCGACGACCGACGAATACGTCGCTTCCGCCTGGCCGGCTTCATGCCACAGGCCCTGCGCGCGCGCATAGGCTTCCACCAGCGCGATCTGCTCTTCGCTGCGCCCGGACAGGCGCATGTAGCGCGTAGCCTCGGAATCGATCGGGAAGATGCCGCAGGTGGCGCCGTATTCCGGCGACATGTTGCCAATCGTCGCGCGGTCGGCCAGCGGCAGATGCTGCAGGCCCTCGCCGAAGAACTCGACGAACTTGCCCACCACGCCGTGCTTGCGCAGCATCTCGGTGACCGTGAGCACCAGGTCGGTGGCGGTTGCGCCCTCGGGCATCTTGCCGGTCAGCTTGAAGCCGACCACCTGCGGGATCAGCATCGACGAGGGCTGGCCGAGCATCGCCGCTTCGGCCTCGATGCCGCCCACGCCCCAGCCGAGCACGCCGATGCCGTTGATCATGGTGGTGTGGCTGTCAGTGCCGAAGACGGTGTCCGGGAAGGCCCAGGTCTCGCCTTCAACTTCTCGCTCCATCACCACGCGGGCGAGGTGCTCAAGGTTGACCTGGTGGACGATGCCGGTGTTGGGCGGCACCACCTTGAAGTCCTTGAACGCGTTCTGGCCCCAGCGCAGGAAACCGTAGCGCTCCTTGTTGCGCTGGAACTCGATCTTGCCGTTGAGGTCCAGCGCGTCGGCACGGCCGAAGACGTCGACCTGCACCGAGTGGTCGATCACCAGCTCCGACGGAATCAGCGGGTTGATCTGCTCCGGGCTGCCGCCCAGGCGTGCGACGGCGTCGCGCATCGCGGCCAGGTCGACCACGCAGGGCACGCCGGTGAAGTCCTGCAGCACCACGCGCGCGGGCATGAAAGCGATCTCGGTGTCGGGTTCGGCGGCCGCATCCCACTGCGCCAAGGCTTCGATGTGCTCCTTGCCGACCGTGACCCCGCCGTCTTCGTGCCGGAGCAGGTTCTCCAGCAGGATCTTCATGGCGTAGGGCAGGCGCGCGAGGTCGAACCGCTCCCCCAGCTTCGCCAGGCTGGCATAGGTATAGGACCGTCCGTTGACGTCGAGGCGGGCGCGGGTAGAGAAGGAATCGGCCATGGCTGGGCTCCTTGTGCGAATGGCGTGGCGGGCAGGCAGGCCGCCAGTGTACGAATGAATGAGTTACCGCTGTGTTCCGGTATGCGGCCTTGGGTATGCATCGGCAAGTATGTATAATTCCAGCATACCGTTCCACCCAGACCCGACCGCGCAGGAGGTCCCATGGAAGCCACCGTTGCCGAACGCGGCCAGATCACCCTGCCCAAGGCGGTGCGCGATGCCCTCGGGCTGACCAAGGGCACGCTGCTGAAGGTCGAGCTGGAGGGCGGTCGCATCATCCTGCGCAAGAACGTGGACGATGCGATCTCCCGCGCCCGCGGCCGCTTCAAGCTGCCCGAAGGCGTGAGCACCGACGACGTCATGCGCGAGCTGCGCGGGCGAGCGCCGAGCGACCCGGTCGACCCCTGATCCGCCGATGATCGCGATCGACACCTCCGTCCTGATCGACCTCCTGGGCGACGACAGCGGCATGGCCGACGCCGCCGAGCAGTGCGTGCGCGACGCGCTCGCGCAGGGTCCGGTGGTGCTGTGCGACGTGGTGGTCAGCGAGATCACCGCCGGCCTCGGCCACGGCACCGACATCATGGACGTGGTGGAGGAGATGGGCATGCGCTACGTGCCCGTCGAACGCCGCTCGGCCATCCGCGCGGGGGAGATGCAGCGCCGCTTCAACCAGCGCCGCCGTGCCGCCGGGCAGGGCGCACAGGGCGGGCAGGCATCACCGCGCACCGTGCCGGACTTCATCGTCGGCGCCCATGCCTTGCTGCAGTGCACGGCACTGATCACGCGCGACGCCGGTTTTTTCCGCGACTACTTCAAGGGCCTGAAGATCATCGTTCCCAAGGTCCCCTGATCGACCCCACGCTTCATATCCACCGCGACATTCCTGGAGTACCCCCACCATGTTGGAAGCCTATCGCCACCACGTGGCCGAACGCGCTGCGCTCGGCATTCCCGCGCTGCCGCTCACGCCGCAGCAGACCGCCGACGTCATCGAGCTGCTGAAGGACCCGCCGGCGGGCGAGGACGCGTTCCTGCTCGACCTCATCACCCACCGCGTGCCCGCCGGCGTGGACGATGCGGCCAAGGTCAAGGCCAGCTGGCTGGCCGCCATCGCCTTCGGCACCGAGATGAACGCGCTGATCACGCGCGAGCGCGCCACGCAGCTGCTGGGCACCATGTTGGGCGGATACAACGTCGCGCCGCTGGTGGAGCTGCTGGATGACGCCACGCTGGGCGCCGCGGCTGCCGACGGCCTCAAGCACACGCTGCTGGTGTTCGATGCCTTCCACGACGTGGAAGAGAAGGCGAAGGCCGGCAACGCGAATGCGAAGGCCGTGATGCAGAGCTGGGCCGATGCCGAGTGGTTCACCAGCAAGCCGGAGGTCCCGGAGTCGCTGACCATCACCGTGTTCAAGGTGCCCGGCGAGACCAATACCGACGACCTGTCGCCGGCCCCCGACGCCACCACGCGTCCCGACATCCCGATGCATGCGCTGGCGATGCTGAAGAACAAGCGTCCCGACGCGCCTTTCGTTCCTGAAGAGGACGGCAAGCGCGGCCCGATCCAGGCCATCCTCGACCTGAAGGACAAGGGCCACCTGGTCGCCTACGTCGGCGACGTGGTCGGCACCGGCTCCAGCCGCAAGTCGGCCACCAACAGCGTGCTGTGGTGGACGGGCGAGGACATCCCCTTCATTCCGAACAAGCGCTTCGGCGGTGTCTGCCTCGGCTCGAAGATCGCCCCGATCTTCTACAACACGATGGAAGACGCCGGCGCGCTGCCGATCGAACTCGACGTGTCGAAGATGGAGCACGGCGATGTCGTCGAGCTGCGTCCGTATGACGGCACGGCGCTGAAGAACGGCGACGTGATCGCCGAGTTCCAGGTGAAGTCCGACGTGCTGTTCGACGAAGTGCGCGCCGGTGGCCGCATCCCGCTGATCATCGGCCGTGGCTTGACCGCGAAGGCGCGCGAGGCGCTGGGCCTGCCGGCCGTCACGCTGTTCCGCCAGCCGGCGACGCCCGCCGACACCGGTCGCGGCTTCACGCTTGCGCAGAAGATGGTCGGCCGCGCCTGCGGCCTGGCCGAGGGGCAGGGCGTACGCCCGGGCACCTACTGCGAGCCGAAGATGACCACCGTGGGCTCGCAGGACACCACCGGTCCGATGACCCGCGACGAGCTGAAGGACCTGGCCTGCCTGGGCTTCTCCTCGGACCTGGTGATGCAGTCGTTCTGCCACACCGCGGCCTACCCGAAGCCGGTGGACGTGAAGACGCACCACACCCTGCCGGAGTTCATCTCCACCCGCGGCGGCGTGTCGCTGCGCCCGGGCGACGGCATCATCCACAGCTGGCTCAACCGCATGCTGCTGCCCGACACCGTCGGCACCGGCGGCGACTCGCACACGCGCTTCCCGATCGGCATCTCGTTCCCCGCAGGCTCCGGCCTGGTGGCGTTCGCCGCCGCCACCGGCGTCATGCCGCTGGACATGCCGGAGTCGGTGCTGGTGCGCTTCAAGGGCCGGATGCGGCCCGGCGTCACGCTGCGCGACCTCGTGCACGCGATCCCGCTGTACGCGATCAAGGCAGGCCTGTTGACGGTCGCCAAGCAGGGCAAGAAGAACATCTTCTCCGGCCGCATCCTCGAGATCGAGGGCCTGCCGGAGCTGAAGATCGAACAGGCCTTCGAGTTGGCAGACGCGTCCGCAGAGCGCTCCGCCGCCGGCTGCACCGTGCGCCTGGACCAGGCTCCGATCATCGAATACCTCACCAGCAACATCACGCTGCTGAAGTGGATGATTGCCGAAGGCTACGCCGACGCCCGCACCCTGCAGCGCCGCATCGCCAAGATGGAACAGTGGCTCGCGGACCCGCAGCTGCTCGAGCCCGACGCCGACGCCGAGTACGCCGCGGTGATCGAGATCGACCTGGCCGAGATCGTCGAGCCGATCGTGTGCTGCCCGAACGACCCGGACGATGCCAAGACCCTGTCCGACGTCGCCGGCAATACCATCGATGAAGTGTTCATCGGCTCGTGCATGACCAACATCGGCCATTTCCGCGCGGCGGCGAAGCTGCTGGAAGGCAAGCGCGACATCCCCACGCGCCTGTGGGTCGCGCCGCCGACCAAGATGGACGCCGCCGAGCTGACCAAGGAAGGCCACTACGGCACCTTTGGCGCGGCCGGCGCGCGCATGGAGATGCCAGGCTGCTCGCTGTGCATGGGTAACCAGGCGCAGGTGCGCGAGGGCGCCACGGTCATGTCGACATCGACCCGCAACTTCCCCAACCGCCTGGGGCGCAACTCCAATGTCTACCTTGGTTCGGCGGAGCTGGCGGCGATCTGCTCGCGCCTGGGCCGCATCCCGACCCGCGAGGAATACATGGCAGGCGTCGGCGTCATCAGCGACAAGGGCGCCGAGATCTACCGGTACATGAACTTCGACCAGATCGAGGAGTATCGGGAGGTCGCGGAGGCTGTTTCTGCCGGCTGATCCAGACGGCCGTTGCAGCACAGGAAGCGCCCGGCATCGCCGGGTGCTTCCTTTTCAAGCCCCTGTTCTTGTGGGAGCGGCTACAGCCGCGATCGACTCACCCAACCCGGACCCACCCATGCATCCAGCACAGCACCCCCTGTCACCCACCGGCAGGCTCTTCTCCGTCGTCGCCCTGATCGAAGCCTTCACCTGGGCGGGGCTGTTGGTCGGCATGTACCTCAAGTACGTCAGCGGCACGACCGAGCTCGGCGTCTGGCTGTTCGGTCGCCTCCATGGCGGCGCATTCCTGCTTTACGTGGTCGTCGCGTTTGTCGCAGGCACAAGGCTGCGCTGGCCGATGTGGGCCTTGCTGATGGCGGTGCTCGCCGCGATACCGCCGCTGGTGACGCTGCCGCTCGAATACTGGTTCCGTCGCCGGGGACTGCTTTCGGCAGTCACGCCCCGGGCGTTGCGTCACCCTTCTTCTGCTTCGGAATGAAGATGGTGATGGAGATCAAGGCTGCGATCGCCATCAACGCATTGAACGCCAGTCCCACCATGCCGGCCTCGCGCACCGCGACGTTGTCCTGCCGGCCGGAGAATTCGATCACCGTGCCCACGACATCGAGGCCGGTTTCCGACAGCGCGGTGAAGATGGCAGCCGAGGCCGCGACGCCGAACGCGGCGCCCAGCGAAGACGCCATCTTGTAGATACCCGATCCCGCGCCCGCCTGGTCGCCCGGGAGATTGGTCAGCGCGGCATCCGTAGACGGCGTGGCATAGAACGCCAGGCCGAGGCCGAACAGGGAGTAGGCGACGACCGCCAGGATGGCGTACTGCCACTGCATGGTGTGGGTGGCCATCAGCAGCAGGATCGAGCCGAGCACGATCAGCGAGCCCCATAGCATGGGCTTGCGCGGGCCGAAGCGCTGCAGCAACTTCTCGCCCACGCGGATGAAGGCGATGATGAAGATGGCGTAGCCCACCGTGAGGTATCCGGCCGTGGCCGCGGACATGCCGGCCGCGCCCTGCAGCACCCAAAGTGAGACCGTCAGCGCGCCGGCGGTGCCGTTGATCAGGAAGTTCGAGATCGTCGCGCCGGTGAACACCGGGTTCCTGAAGAGCTTGAAGTCCACCAGGGGGTAGTCCGCCTTGAGCTCGGCGTTGACGAAGATCCCGAAGGCCACCAGGAAGACCGCGAACAGCGCCCACGTCAGCAGGCTGGCCCAGCCGATGCTGGAGCCCTGGGTGACCACGATCAGGAGCGCCGCGAGGCCCACGGCCATCGAGACGATGCCCGTCCAGTCGGTCTTTCCGGGACGCCCGGCCAGCGGCGCGGACTCGGGGATCTGTCGCATCAGCACGATCGAGGCCACCGAGACCAGCGCGCAGATGATGAAGATCGCGCGCCAGCCGAGCACCGTGGAGGCCATGAAGCCGCCGAAGATGGCGGTCAGTCCGGAGCCGCCCCAGGAACCGATCGACCACATCGACACCGCCCGCTGGCGGTCCTTTCCGTCCCAGTAGACCTTCAGCAGTGCCATCGTCGAGGGCATGATCGCGCCCGCGGCCAGACCTTGCAGGATGCGGCCGAGGAGGATCATCGGCGTCGCGGCGGCATCGACTGCGAAGGCGATCAGCAGGGAGCCCGCAATGTTCAGGAGGTTGCCGAGGAAGACGATGCGCACCCGGCCGTACCTGTCGCCCAGGCCGCCGAGCACCACGATGAACATGCCGGAGAACAGCGCCGACAGCGAGATGGCGATGTTCATCACCGGCATCGGCATGCCGACGTCCTCGGCCATCAACGGGCCGATGTTCATGGTGGTCTGGGCGAACAGCCAGAAGGTCAGCACCGCCAGGACGATGCCCAGCAGCGCGGAGTCGTTGCCCTTGAAGCTGTTCGCCTGTGGCTGGGAAGCGGTCGCGGTGGCCATCAGCGGTCCTTCAGCAGCCAGGGGGACGCGGCGACGACGATCGCTTCGATGCCGCGGTCCAGGGTGGGATGGATGTCGGGCGCGAAGAAGGGCGAGTGGTTGCCCGGTGCATTCTTCCAGTCGGCGAAGCCCCCCAGCCCCCAGTAGGTGTACGGACAGCCGAAGGCATCGGGAATGATCGAAAAGTCCTCCGACGCCGGCACCGGGGACATGTCGACGGAGTCCTCGCCGAAGTACGCGTCGAACGCGGCGCGGACCCGGACGGTGGGCGCCTCGTGGTTGTCGGTCAGCGGGTACTGGTCGTAATAGCGGAACTCCGGCTCCGTCGGAGACCTGGCCGCCTCGCACTCCGCGCGCACGATGCGCTCGATCGCCTCGTGCAGGTGCTTCTCGACGTCCTTGTTGAAGGCGCGGGTGTTGAGCTGCAGCACGGCGGAGTCGGGGATGATGTTGGACTTGGTGCCGGCGTGGAAGCTGCCGACGGTGATGACGGCGGTCTCCCGCGGCGCGACCTCGCGCGCGACGATGGTCTGCAGCCGGGTCACGATCGCGGCGCCCAGCACGATCGGATCGACGCCGAGGTTCGGCATCGAGCCGTGCGAGCCTTTTCCGTAGAGGGTGATCTCGATCGAGGCCGCAGCCGAGAACAGCGGGCCGCTGCGGATGCCCACGGCGCCGCCTGGCAGCGAGCCCAGCACGTGCTGGCCCAGGTAGACATCGGGCTTCGGCAGCTTGTCGACGATCCCGGCATCGACCATGGCACGGGCACCTGCGGCGTTTTCCTCGCCGGGCTGGAATACCGCCAGGAAGGTGCCGGACCAGTCATCGCGGTGGTCATGCAGCGCCTGCGCCGCGCCCAGCAGGGACACGATGTGCACGTCATGCCCGCAGGAGTGGGCAACCGGTGTTTCCTTGCCCGTGGCCTCGTCGACCTGGGTCACGCCCTCGGCGGCGTAATCACGTCCGGAGCGCTCCGCCATGGGAAGGCCGTCGGTGTCGCCGCGCATCGCGACGACCGGGCCCTCGCCGTTCCTCAGGATTGCCACGATCCCGGTCTTGCCGATCCGCAGCACGTCTTCGATGCCGTAGGCCTTGAGCTCTTCCTCGATCCTTTCGGCGGTCCTGTATTCCTGCAGCGACAGCTCGGGGTGCCGGTGAAAATGCTTGTACAGCGCCTCCCGGGTATCCCGGTTGGAATCGAGGCCGGACAGGATGTTCTGCGTCGACATGGAGGCTCCTGGAGGAGGGTGCGGCCGGCGCCTCCAGAGTAGTACCAACCCGTTCCGGCCGCACTCAGCCCAGCAGGTCCTCCACCGCCTGCGCCATCGCTCCGCGCCGCAGCAGGAAATCCCAGGGGCTGCCGCCGAACTGCCGCCACAGCACGGCCGATCGCAGGGCGGCCAGCAGCATCGCGCGGATCTCGGCGACGATCGGAGCCTGCCCCAGGTAATGCGGATTGCCCTGCACCAGCACGCGCGGACGCAGCTGGCTGACTGTGTCGGCGTACAGCGTGCCGAGCTTCGCGAGTACGTCAGGGTGCGCGTTGCCCAGGCGCTCGGCGTCGATCCGTGCCGCAAGAATGCCCTCGTGCACGCGGCCTGCGATGTCGTCGTCCTGCACGAAGCGGCGTTCCAACTGGGTCACGGCCAGAGCCAGCTTCGGGAGCAGGGGATCCTGGCCACGGTTGGCCAGGTAATCGCGCACCAGCATCAGGCCCGGGCGCACGTTGGGCACGCCGCCGTAGATCTCGGCAGTGGAATCGGCATCGATCCGGAACACGCTTCCGAGCGCGGTCTCGAGCACGGTGCCTTCGGCCTGCCCGGTCTCCGCGACGCGGCGCACCTGGCGCAGCGCCTGCGCCAGGCCGGCGAGGGCGAGCATGCGGTCGTGGATCTCGCTCATGCCGGCACTCCCCTCGGGTCCGCAGGCGCGTCGGTGGCTGCGATCACGGCACCGCCCAGGCAGGCGTCGCCGGCGTACAGGACCACGGACTGGCCGGGGGTCACGGCGCGCTGCGGTCGGTCAAAGGCGACCCGCAGGGTCCCGGAATCATCAACGGTCACTTCGCATGGCTCCTCTTGCTGGCGGTAGCGCGTCTGCACCGTGCAGCTGAAACGGGTGGATGGTGGTGCGCCGGCGATCCAGTGTGCGGATTCGCTGCGCAGGCTCCGTGACATCAGGTAGGGGCTGTCGTGGCCCTGGTCAACCGTGAGCACGTTGGTGGCCACGTCCTTTCCGACCACGTACCAGGGCTTGTCGTCGAAGCCGCGGCGCCCGCCGATGTTGAGGCCTTCACGCTGGCCAAGCGTGTAGTAGAACACGCCCTGATGCGCGCCCACGACCTGTCCGCCAGGCGTGCGTATCTCGCCGGGGCGCGCCGGCAGGTACTGACCGAGGAACTCGCGGAAGTCGCGCTCGCCGACGAAACAGATACCGGTGGAGTCTTTCTTGGCCGCGGTCGGCAAGCCGGCGGCCGAGGCCATCGCACGCACCTGGTCCTTTTGCAGCCCGCCGAGCGGGAACAGGGTGGCGGCCAGCTGCTCCTGGCCGAGCTGGTGCAGGAAGTAGCTCTGGTCCTTGCCGCGGTCGGCCGCGCGCAGCAGGCGCCAGTCGCGTCCGTCGTGGTCGACGCGCGCGTAGTGTCCGGTCGCGATGCGCGCGGCGCCCAGGTCGCGGGCGGCATCCAGGAAATGCTTGAACTTGATCTCGCGGTTGCACAGCACGTCCGGATTGGGCGTGCGCCCGGCGGCGTACTCGGCCAGGAAGTGTTCGAACACGCCGGCCCAGTATTCGCGCGAAAAGTCGCGGAAATGGATCGGTATGCCGAGCCGCCCGCAGACCGCCACGGCATCGCGCCGGTCCTCGTCGGCACGGCAGTGGCCGCTGCCGTCGTCGGCCCAGTTGTCCATGAACAGCCCGGCGACGGCCTCGCCGGCATCGCGCAGGAGCAGCGCGGCGACCGATGAATCCACGCCGCCGGACATGCCGGCGATGACCCCGGGGGTGGCCATCAGCGCACCGAGCGCAGCAGCGACAGCGGCTGCCGGCTGCCGCCGAGGTGGTCGGCCACGACCTGCCAGACCAGAGGACTGCGGTGGCGGTCGGCCTGGGCCTGGAGTTCGGCCGGTGTCAGCCACAGGGCGCGCACGATGCCCTGGTCCAGCGTCCGCGCCGGATCATGCGACAGCGGCCGCGCGGCGAAGGCGAAACGCAGGTAGTGGCGGCCGGGGCTGCCGTCGGGCAGGGCGGGGGAGGTCCACTGGTAGGCACCGATGAAGGCCGTGGGCTCCACGGTCCAGCCGGATTCCTCGAGCGTCTCGCGGACCGCAGCTTCGATCAGGTCTTCGTCGGGCTCGAGGTGGCCGGCAGGCTGGTTCAGCACCAGGCGCCCGCCGGAATGCTCCTCGACGCAGAGCAGCCGTCCGTCGTCGACCACCACGGTGGCCACGGTCACGTCGGGTTGCCAGAACCGCCCCTGTCGATATGTCACGGCCTGCACCGCCCACGCCTGCCCGCACGCACCGGGGCGTGGACGCAGTCGATCATCGCGGGGCTGGCAGGCTGCATGTGGAAACCTTGGGCGAGTGCGGCATTTTCCCCTGCGCGGCGGGGGCCGTCCACCGGGCACGTCGCTATAATCACGGCCATGAGCCACAACCCCGGACACGAGCGCGACCATGGTGTCGCCGTCGAAGTCGGCCGCCCCGAAGTGGCGCGGCCGCCGCTGTACTCCGTCCTGCTGCTGAACGACGATTACACGCCCATGGACTTCGTGGTCGAGGTGCTGCTGCGCTTCTTCGGCATGGACATCGAGCACGCCACCCAGGTGATGCTCCACGTCCACACCCGCGGCCGCGGCGTGTGCGGGGTGTTCAGCCGCGACGTGGCCGAATCCAAGACCGCCCAGGTCAACGAATACGCGCGGCTGAACCAGCATCCGCTCCTGGCGACGATCGAAAAAGCCTGAGCCGCGCGCCGCCGGTGGCGCGGCGCCTCACTCCCCGATGACAGCTCCCGGCGGGATACTGGAACCCGTGGATGGTGCTTGCCAACGACGCGGGCAAGGGCCTACAAGGAACCAGTCGCCGGATGGAAAAGTGGCTCGGGCACCCCCATCTGGTAAGCAGTGAATCCAGGAGGCACACCCCCCATGTTCAGCAAGGATCTCGAGTACAGCATCGGCCAGTGCTACAAGCGCGCCCGCGAGGCGCGCGACGAGTACATGACGGTCGAACACCTGCTGCTGGCGCTGCTCGACAACCCGTCCGCGGAGACCGTCCTGAAGGCCTGCGGCGCCGATTTCCATCGCCTGCGCTCGGACCTCGAACAGGCCATCGCCAGCTCCGTCTCGCGCCTGGCCGAAGACGACGGCCGCGACACCCAGCCGACGCTGGGCTTCCAGCGCGTGCTGCAGCGCGCGGTCTACCACGTGCAGTCCTCGGGCAAGAAGGAGGTCAGCGGCGCCAACGTGCTGGTGGCGATCTTCGGCGAGAAGGACTCGCACGCGGTCTACTTCCTCAACCAGCAGGACGTCACCCGGCTGGACGTGGTGAATTACCTGTCCCACGGCATCGCGCGCACCGGTGACGAGCCGCAGTCCGGCCCCGGGGACGAGGCCGAGGGCAAGGTCGAAGGCGGCGAGGGCGACGGCAAGGGCGATGCCCTGACCGAGTTCGCCACCGACCTCAACGCGCTCGCCCGCCAAGGGAAGATCGATCCGCTGGTCGGTCGCGCCGACGAAATCGAGCGCACCATCCAGGTGCTCTGCCGCCGCCGCAAGAACAACCCGCTGTACGTGGGCGAGGCCGGCGTCGGCAAGACCGCGATCGCCGAAGGCCTGGCCAAGCGCATCGTCGACGGCGAAGTGCCCGAAGTGCTGGCGGACGCGACCATCTATTCGCTTGACCTGGGCGCGCTGGTGGCGGGCACCAAGTACCGCGGTGATTTCGAGAAGCGCCTGAAGGCGGTACTGGCCGCGGTCGGCCAGCACGAAGGCGCGATCCTGTTCATCGACGAGATCCACACCATCATCGGTGCGGGCTCGGCGTCAGGCGGCACGATGGATGCGTCGAACCTGATCAAGCCCGCGCTGGCGTCCGGCGAGCTGCGCTGCATTGGCTCGACCACGTTCCAGGAATACCGCGGCATCTTCGAGAAGGACCGTGCGCTCGCGCGCCGCTTCCAGAAGATCGACATCGTCGAGCCCACCGTCGGCGAGACCTACGAGATCCTTCAGGGGCTGAAGCCGAAGTACGAGGCCCACCACAACGTCACCTATGCCGACGATGCGCTGCAGGCCGCGGTGGACCTGTCGGTGAAGCACATCGGCGACCGGCTGCTCCCCGACAAGGCGATCGATGTGATCGACGAGGCGGGCGCGCGCCAGCGGCTGCTGCCCGACGACAAGCGCAAGTCGCTGATCGACGTGGAAGAGGTCGAGATGATCGTCGCGCGGATGGCGCGCATCCCGACCAAGCAGGTCAGTGCTTCGGACAAGGATGTGCTTGAGCACCTGGAGCGCAACCTCAAGATGGTGATCTTCGGGCAGGATCCGGCGATCGCCACCCTGACCTCGGCGATCAAGCTTGCGCGCTCCGGCCTGGCGAGTCCGGACAAGCCGATCGGCAACTTCCTGTTCGCCGGACCCACCGGTGTCGGCAAGACCGAGGTCACCCGCCAGCTCGCGCTGCAGCTGGGTATCGAACTGGTGCGCTTCGACATGTCGGAGTACATGGAGCCGCACTCGGTCAGCCGCCTGATCGGCGCGCCCCCGGGCTATGTCGGGTTCGACCAGGGCGGGCTCCTGACCGAGAAGATCGTCAAGACGCCGCACTGCGTGCTGCTGCTCGACGAGGTCGAGAAGGCGCACCCGGATATCTTCAACATCCTGCTGCAGGTGATGGACCGCGGCATCCTGACCGACACCAACGGTCGCGAGGCCAACTTCCGCAACGTGGTGCTGGTGATGACCACGAACGCGGGCGCGGCGCAGGCGGCACGGCGCACGATCGGCTTCATGCAGCAGGACCACAGCACGGACGCGATGGAGGTGATCCGCAAGGGCTTCACGCCGGAGTTCCGCAACCGCCTGGACGCGATCGTGCAGTTCCAGGCGCTGGGCTTCGAGCACATCCTGCGGGTGGTCGACAAGTTCATCATCGAGCTCGAGGAGCAGCTGCACGAGAAGCACGTGAGCCTGGCGGCGACGCCGGCGGCGCGCGACTGGCTGGCCCAGCACGGCTTCGACCCGCTGATGGGCGCGCGCCCCATGGCGCGGGTGATCCAGGACAAGGTGAAGCGGCCCCTGGCCGACGAGCTGCTGTTCGGGAAGCTGGTCGCTGGCGGCAGGGTGTCGATCGACGCCGTGGACGGCGAGCTGGTGCTCGACGTGCAGGCGGAGCCGGAGAAGCTGCTGCCCGCGACGGTCGACTGAGCGGGCTTGTGGGCTCTCTTGTGGGCTCTCTTGTGGGAGCCGCTATAGCGGCGATCGCGGCCATGGCCGCTCCCACAAAAAGAGGCCCGCTCCACAGAAACGGAAAAGGCGGCCTGCGGGCCGCCTTTCTTCTTCGGGCGCGAATGGCGCCTTACTTCATGCGATAGGTGATGCGGCCCTTGGTCAGGTCGTAGGGCGTCATTTCAACCTTGACGCGGTCACCGGTGAGGATGCGGATGTAGTTCTTGCGCATGCGCCCGGAGATGTGCGCGATGATCTCGTGCCCGTTCTCCAGCTTCACACGGAACATCGTGTTGGGAAGCGTCTCGGAGATCGAGCCTTCGAATTCAATGACATCATCTTTCGCCATGCGTACTGTCTGACCAATTCAAGGGACCGGGCCGGGGCCCGAAAGACGGCAATTGTCGCATGGACGGGGGCGCCGTGCAAAATTCCCGTTAAGCGGGCGCGGACCGCCCGTCCACCGCGGTTGCCGTCGCGAGGCTGGCGGCAGGCAGGGCGAAGTCCATGTCCCAGCGGCCGACGCGTCCCGGCAACGCGGCCTGCCGTCGCACCTCGGCCAGGAAGCGGGGGCGCGGCCACGCCTGGGCCCCCATCCGCTGCAAATGCGCGTTCCCGACCTGGGCGTCGAGCAGCGGCCAGCCCCACGCGTGCAGGACCCTGGCCAGCGCCGCAAGCGCGACCTTTGAGCCGCCGCTCTCGCCGCTGAACATGCTTTCGCCGAAGAACATCCGGCCGACTGCCACGCCGTACAGCCCACCGACCAGGCGTCCCTCGCGGTCACGCACCTCGATCGAGTGCGCATGGCCCAGGGCGTGCAGGGCGGAGTAGGCGGCCCGCATCGCATCGGTGATCCAGGTCCCGTGCCCGCCGCGCCCCGGCGCGGTGGCGCAGGCCAGCATCACCTGGTCGAAGGCACAGTCGGCGGTCACGTTCCAGTCGGAACGACGCAGCTGGCGGCGGAAACGCGAGGACAGGTGCACGCTGTCGGTGGCGAAGACCGTGCGCGGGTCCGGCGACCACCACAGCAGCGGCTGCCCCTGCGAGTACCAGGGAAAGATGCCGGTGGCGTAGGCATTGAGCAGGCGTTGCGCGCTCAGGTCGCCGCCGATCGCCAGCAGGCCGTCGGGTTCGCGCAGCGCGGTCTCCGGATCCGGGAACGGCGCACCGGGGTCGGCGCCCAGCAGGGCGGGCAGCCTGCGGGTCACGTCGCTGGTCCCGCGTCGCGAAACGGCGAGCGTTGCATCAGTGCACGGGCCATGCCGTCGACCGCCGTCTCTTCCTCGCGGCACCAGTCACCCAGTGCGCGGCGGAACTCGGGGTCGGCGATCCAGTGGCGGCTGCGCACCGGCGTCGGCAGGAAGCCGCGCGCGATCTTGTGCTCGCCCTGCGCGCCGGGTTCGAAGTGCGTGAGCCCCTCGCGCAGGCAGTACTCGATGCCCTGGTAGTAGCAGGTCTCGAAGTGCAGGCCGGGCACCTGGCGCACGGCGCCCCAGTAGCGTCCGTACAGGGTGTCGCGCCCGCGCAGGCACAGCGCGCCGGCGATGGCTTCGCCGTCGAGGTTGGCGAGCACCAGCACCAGCGCGCGGGGCAGGGTGCGTGCCAGGTGGCGGACGAACTCGAAGGTCAGTGCCGGCGCGTTGCCGTAATCGGCAAAGGTCTCCAGGTAGAAGGCATGCATATGCGCAAGGTCGGTATCGCTGGCCTCGTCGCCATGCAGCACGCGGAAGCTCACGCCCGCACGTACGACCTTGGCCCGCTCCTGGCGGATGTTCTTGCGGTGGCGATGGTCCATGTCGCCGAGGAAGGCGGCGAAGTCCGGCCATCCGGCGTCGTTGCGCCAGTGGTACTGGATGTCGCTGCGGCGCATCCAGTCGGCGCCGAATGCGGCGTCCTCGCCGGCCTCATGGAAGTTGACGTGTGCCGACGACAGGCCCAGTTCGCCGGCGTGCGCCACGATGGCCTCGAGCAGTGCGCGTCGTGCGGCATCGTCGCGTGCCAGCAGCCGCGGCCCGGTCACCGGCGAGTAGGGCACCGCGCCCAGCCACTTGGGGAAGTAGTCGCGTCCGTAGCGCGCATAGGCATGCGCCCAGGCGTGGTCGAACACGAACTCGCCGTGCGAGTTGTCCTTCAGGTAGCCCGGTGCCGCGGCCACCAGTTCGTCGCCTACCCACAGCGTGATGTGCCGCGGCGTCCAACCCCAGCCCGCGCGCAGGCAGCCGCTGGACTCGAGGCCTTCGAGGAAGGCGTGCGTGACGAAAGGGTTGCCGCCGTCATGGAGTGCATCCCAGGCGGCGGCGGGGACTTCGGACAGCGAAGCGTGGATGCGCGCGACGGGCATGCGCGGACTCAGCCGGCCCGACCCGCCGCGCGACGCGGCTCAGGCATCCTTGTCGAGGAAGCGCTCGGCATCGAGCGCGGCCATGCAGCCGAAGCCGGCCGAGGTGATCGCCTGGCGATAGTGCTGGTCGGCGACGTCGCCGGCGGCGAACACGCCCTGGACCGAGGTTTCCGTCGCCCCACCCGACAGCCCGGAGCGGATCTCGAGGTAGCCGTTGTTCATCGCCAACTGGCCTTCGAACAGCGAGGTGTTGGGCGTGTGGCCGATGGCGACGAAAAAGCCGTGCACCTCGATCTCGCGGGTGCTGTCGTCCTGCACCGACTTCAGGCGCAGCCCGGTGACGCCGGCCTCGTTGCCCAGCACCTCGTCGACGACGTGATGCCACACCGGCACGATCTTGCCGGCGTCGATCTTCGCCTGCAGCTTGTCCTGCATGATCTTCTCGGCGCGCAGGGTGTCGCGGCGGTGCACGAGGTAGACCTTGCGGGCGATGTTGGACAGGTACAGCGCCTCTTCGACGGCGGTGTTGCCGCCACCGACCACGGCCACGTCCTGGTCCTTGTAGAAGAAGCCGTCGCAGGTGGCGCAGGCGGACACGCCGCGGCCCTTGAACGCTTCCTCCGAAGGCAGCCCCAGGTACTTCGCGGTGGCGCCGGTCGCGATGACCAGGGCGTCGGCGGTGTAGTCGCCGTTGTCGCCCTTCAGGCGGAACGGGCGCTGCGACAGGTCGGCGCTGTGGATGTGGTCGAAGATCGTCTCGGTCTCGAAGCGCTCGGCATGCGCCTGCATGCGGTTCATCAGGTCCGGGCCCATGAGGCCATGGGCATCACCGGGCCAGTTGTCGACCTCGGTCGTGGTCATCAGCTGGCCGCCCATCTGCAGCCCGGTGACGACCACCGGCTTGAGATTGGCGCGTGCGGCGTAGACGGCGGCGGTCCAGCCGGCGGGACCGGAACCGAGGATCAGCAGGCGGCAGTGCTTGGAAGTGCTCATGTATACTCGCGGGCCATGGAATCACGGCGTTGGGAAGCCCATAGCTTGGCGGCGCCGGCGCGGCATGACAAGGCGCGGGGAGTGTCTTCGGCCGCAACGCAGGGTTCCCGTTGGCAATACGATGACTCGCCGCACATGCGGCGTTTTTTGTGCAGGACCTGAAGAGGACTCGACGGATGCGCATCGGTGTTGCCAGGGAAACCAAGACCCTCGAAGGGCGCGTTGCCCTCGTGCCCGCAGCCGCCGGCGACCTGGTGAAGCACGGCCATGAGGTGTGGCTGGAAGCGGACGCCGGGCTGAAGTCCGGATTCACCGACGCCGACTACGCGGCCCTGGGCGTGAACATCGCCCCCGACGCCGCCGCGCTTTACGGAAAGGGCGAACTGATCGTCAAGGTCAAGGAGCCGATCGCCGGCGACCTGCAGCACCTGCGCCGCGACCATCTGCTGTTCTGCTACCTGCACCTGGCCGCCGAGCCTGCGCTGACGCGCAGCCTGCTCGACATCGGCCTGACCGCCATCGCCTTCGAGACCGTCGAGCTGCCCAACGGCGACCTGCCGCTGCTGGCGCCGATGTCGATCATCGCCGGCCGCATCGCGGTGCAGGTCGGCACGCACCTGCTGCACCAGCCCGAAGGCGGCAAGGGCAAGCTGCTTGGCGGGCTGCCTTCGACCGAGCGCGGCAAGGTGGTGGTGTTCGGCGCAGGCAAGGCCGGCGGTGCATCCGCCGCGCTGGCCGCGGCCGGCGGCGCCAACGTCACCGTGTTCGAGATGCGCACCGACCGCATGGACGAGATGATGCGCCTGGGCGACAACGTCACTGCGTTGTACCCGTACCACGACGTTGTCGTGCGCGAGGTGGCCGCGGCCGACCTCGTGATCGGTGCGGTGCTGGTGACCGGTGCCAAGGCACCCAAGGTGCTGACCCGCGACATGCTCAAGGCGATGGAGCCCGGCAGCGTACTGGTGGACATCGCCATCGACCAGGGCGGCTGCTTCGAAACCTCGCGTCCGACTACCTGGAAGGATCCGACCTACGTGGAGGAGGGCGCGACCCACTTCTGCGTGACCAACATGCCGGGCGCCGTGCCGCAGACTTCGTCGCAGGCCATCTGCGCGGCGATCCTGCCCTGGGCGAACAGGCTTGCGGCCGGGGGCGACTGGCAGGCCGATCCGGCGCTGGCCCGCGGCATCAACGTCGCCGATGGCAAGCTGGTGCATCCGGCACTGCTTGGCATGGCTGTTTGACGCGCAATATGTTTAGAATCATCCCATTGCGGGAACTTCTTAAGGTCTGATCACACGTGGCAGCACGCCCGGCATCCGAACGCGGCACCCGGCGCCAGCGCAAAGCAGCGCCGCGCGCGGCTGTCTCGGCCCCCAATCCCAGGCGGCAGAAACTGCTGCGCGACATCGCACTGATCGCGATCGCGCCGCTGCTGGTCTACCTGCTGGTGTGCCTGGTGACGTATTCGTCCCAGGATCCGGGCTGGAGCAACTCCGGCAACCTGACCGCACCGCTGCACAACGCTGGCGGCAAGGTCGGCGCCTGGACGGCCGGCATGCTGCTGGGCCTGTTCGGTTACGTCGCCTTCGTGCTGCCGCTGATCCTGGGGGCGGTGGCCTGGATCGCGCTGTTCGGCATGGACACCGATGGCGACGGCCAGGCCGACCTGGGTCCGGCGCTGCGCCTGGTCGGCATCGTCGGCTTCATCATCTCCGCCACGGGCCTGCTGTTCCTCCGGTTCAGCGCCGTGGAAGGGCTGCCGGAAGGCGGCGGCGGCATCCTCGGGCGGCTGGTGGGCAATTCGCTGTACGCCGGCTTCGGCGGCATCGGTGGCAACCTGTTCCTGCTGGCGCTGCTGCTGGTGTCGGTGACGCTTGCCACCGGGCTGTCCTGGTTCGGCGTCATGGACACGATCGGCCGGTGGGTGCTGCGGCTGCCCGAGTTCTTCCGCCGCGGCAGCAAGCAGGCCAGCGAGTGGCAGGAAGCCCGCGCCAAGCGCGAGGAGCGCACCGAGGTGCGCAAGATCGACAGCGAGCTGCGCAAGACGCGTGCACCGGTGCGCATCGAGCCGCCGTCGGCCCCGGTGGTGGAGAAGAGCGAACGCGCCAAGCGCGAGCAGCAGATCCCACTGTTCAACGTCGGCGACGGCACCGGCATCCCGCCGCTGGCGCTGCTCGACGATCCCAAGCCGCAGCCCAAGGGCTACGACGAGGACACGCTCGAAACACTGTCCCGGCAGATCGAGTTCAAGCTCAAGGACTTCCGCATCGATGCCCAGGTGGTCGGCGCCTATCCGGGCCCCGTGATCACCCGCTTCGAGATCGAGCCGGCACCCGGCATCAAGGTCAGCCAGATCAGTTCGCTGGACAAGGACATCGCGCGCGGGCTGTCGGTGAAGTCGGTGCGCGTGGTCGACGTGATCCCGGGCAAGTCGGTGGTCGGACTGGAAACGCCGAACACGCACCGCGAGATGATCTACCTCAGCGAGCTGCTGCGGTCGAAGGAGTACGACAAGTCCCCCAGCCCGCTGACCCTTGCGCTGGGCAAGGATATCGCCGGCCGGCCGACGGTCGCCGACCTCGCGCGCATGCCGCACCTGCTGGTGGCCGGGACCACCGGCTCGGGCAAGTCGGTGGCGGTCAACGCCATGGTGCTGAGCCTGCTGTACAAGGCGTCCGCCAAGGACGTGCGCATGCTGATGATCGACCCGAAGATGCTGGAGCTCAGCGTCTACCAGGGCATCCCGCACCTGCTTGCGCCGGTGGTCACCGACATGAAGGAGGCCGCCAACGGCCTGCGCTGGTGCGTGGCGGAGATGGAGCGCCGCTACAAGCTGATGAGCGCGGTGGGCGTGCGCAACCTCGCCGGCTTCAACAAGAAGGTGAAGGACGCGCAGGACAGCGGGCAGCCGCTGCTCGACCCGCTGTTCAAGCCGAATCCGGAATTGAACGAAGTGCCACAGCCGCTCGAGCCGCTGCCGTTCATCGTCATCTTCATCGACGAATTCGCCGACATGATGATGATCGTCGGCAAGAAGGTGGAGGAGCTGATCGCCCGCCTGGCGCAAAAGTCGCGCGCCGCCGGCATCCA
Organism: Luteimonas sp. A534; assembly: GCF_054072805.1. NCBI lineage: Bacteria > Pseudomonadati > Pseudomonadota > Gammaproteobacteria > Lysobacterales > Lysobacteraceae > Luteimonas > Luteimonas sp. A534. The sequence goes on along the minus strand of NZ_JBSVRR010000001.1, from coordinate 651,823 downwards.
TCTGATCCTGGCTACGCAGCGGCCGTCGGTGGACGTGATCACCGGCCTGATCAAGGCCAACATCCCCACGCGCATCGCGTTCCAGGTGTCGAGCAAGATCGACTCGCGCACCATCCTCGACCAGTCAGGCGCCGAGACGCTGCTGGGCCATGGCGACATGCTCTACCTGCCGCCGGGCACGGCGATGCCCGAGCGCGTGCACGGTGCCTTCGTTTCCGACGAGGAAGTGCACCGCGTGGTCGAAAACCTCAAGCAGTCGGGCGGCGGCCCGGACTACATCGAGGGCGTGCTCGAGGAAGTGCAGACCATGGGCGACGGCGTGGTGGTCGGTGCCACCGGCCTGCCGGAATCCAGCAGCAGCGGCGACGAGAGCGACCCGCTGTACGACGAGGCGGTCCGCGTCGTGACCGAGACCCGCCGCGCGTCGATTTCCGGCGTGCAGCGCCGCCTGAAGATCGGCTACAACCGCGCCGCGCGCCTGGTCGAGGCCATGGAGGCCGCGGGCGTGGTGACTCCGCCGGAGCACAACGGCGACCGCAGCGTGCTGGCGCCGCCGCCGCCGCAGTAGCCCCCCCCTGTGGGAGCCGCCATGGCGGCGATCGCGGCTATAGCCGCTCCCACACACCCGAGTCGCTCGCACCCCCCGCCTTTGTGGGAAGCCGCTATAGCGGCGATAAACCCGCACTTCGCGTGATCCCGCATTCAGCCGCCAGGCCGCACACTCGCGACGCATTCCGAGGAGACCCACCGATGATCCGCAAGCGCTACTGGCTGGCCGCGCTGGCCGCACTTTCGATGATTGCCGGCACCGCGTTCGCCGCCGGCGCACGCGACCACCTCGCCGCTTTCAGCAGCGGCCTGAAAGGGCTCGACGGTCGCTTCGAACAGAAGCTCTACGACCTGGACGGCCGCCTGAAGGAAACCTCCACCGGCCGCGTGGCGCTGTCGGCACCGCGCATGTTCCGCTGGGAGTACGCCACGCCCTACGAACAGCTGATCGTCGCCGACGGCGAAAAGGTCTGGGTGTTCGATCCCGACCTGGAGCAGGTGACCGTGCGCCCGCAGGGCGTGGAAGAGCAGAACAGCCCGCTCGCGGCGCTGATCGACCCCGCGAAGCTCGAGCGCGACTTCAACGTGCGCGAGGGCGGCGAAGCCGATGGCCTTTCGTGGCTGCTGCTGTCGCCGCGCCAGTCCGACCAGGCCAGCTTCAGCAGCGCCCGCCTTGGATTCAAGGGCAGTGCGCTGGTGCGGATGGAGGTCGTCGATACCTTGGGCCAGCGCACGAACGTCGTATTCAGCGACTGGAAGCGGAACCCGGCCTTTGATCGCGGCACGTTCCAGTTCGTGCCGCCCGCCGGCGTCGACGTGGTCGGCGAGGGCTGAGGTTCGCAGGGCTCGAGCCGTCAGGCGGCCGCGGTGTCCCCGCGGTCGCCGTTTACGCGTTACCCCGGACGTACCCCGCATCAGGGAAACGTTCCATGCCGGCACTCCGCCGCGCCAAGATCCTGTGCCTGGCCGTGTTGCTGGCCTCGGCGGCGCCGTGGGCATTCGCGCAGGCCTGGGACGATGCGGCCACCACCGCAGCTTCGCCCGAACCCGACTCCACATGGTTGCCGGCCGACGAGCAGGTGCAGGCGGCGGTCGCCGCGGTGCTGGTCCCCACGCTGGGCGGTGAATTCGGCGAGGCCGTGCTGGAGCTGAGGCTCGGCGAGGCCGATGTCGAGATCATCGGCCCCCGCGACCACGTCGTGCATGGCGCCGGCCAGCTGCGTTTAACCGGCGATGCCGGCAGCGATGACTGGCTCGCCTTCCGCTACCGCACCCGCTACGACCCCGTGTTCGCAACGGCGGGCTACCCCGAGATCATGCTGGGGGGTGATGGCGCGGGTGATGGCGAACACTTCGTCCCCAACGACGCCGGCCTGATGGCCGAACTCGAGGCGCGCGTGGGGGCCGAGCTCGAGGCGTATCCGGGCGCGGGGCGCGTGTTCCTGCAGCTGGATGACATCTCGAGCATGCAGTCGGGCCAGCGTTTCGTCCGCATCGAAGCCCATGGCCTGGCCGACTTCGGCCCCGGCGGCAGCACGACGGCGCGCATCGACGCCCTCTACGATCTGCACGCCTCTGCCTGGCTGAGCGTCGACCACGCGCTCGGCCCGAACATCGTCGCCAACCCGGATTTCGCCGCCGCCATCCGCTGACTTCGATCGCCGCGGCGGCGACCTTGGTATCGTTGCCTCCTGCATTTCCCTCTTGGATGCGACGTGTCCCGCAAGCACGCAATGGATGCCGGCACGCCCGGCCTCCTTCCCCCTGCCACCGACGCGCTGGCGCTGCGCCCGCTGGCCGAGCGCATGCGTCCGCGCACGCTCGACGAGATGGTCGGCCAGCGCCGCCTGCTGGCACCCGGCTCCGCGCTGCGTCGCGCCGTCGAATCCGGCCGCGTGCACTCGATGGTGCTGTGGGGGCCGCCGGGCTGCGGCAAGACCACGCTGGCGCTGCTGCTGGCCGAGTACTCCGACGCCGAGTACCGGGCGATCTCGGCGGTGCTCACCGGGCTGCCCGATGTCCGCAAGGTGCTTGCGGAGGCCGAGCACACGTTCGCGGGCGGCCACCGGACGGTGCTGTTCGTCGACGAGGTGCATCGCTTCAACAAGGTGCAGCAGGACGCGTTCCTGCCGCATATCGAACGCGGCACGATCATCTTCGTCGGCGCCACCACCGAGAACCCCTCGTTCGAACTGAACTCGGCGCTGCTGTCGCGCTGCCGCGTGCACGTGATGGAAGCGGTCTCGCCCGAAGACATCGGCATCGCCATGCAGCGTGCGCTCGACGACGATGCGCGCGGCCTCGGCGGGCGCGGCATCGCCATCGGCGACGAACAGCTGCGGCTCATCGCCAGCGCCGCCGACGGCGATGTGCGCCGCGCGCTGACCCTGCTCGAGATCGCGGTGGAGCTGGTGGGCGAGGGCGGCACCATCACCGACGAAACCCTGGCCCAGGTGCTGGCCGACCGCAGCCGACGCTTCGACAAGGGCGGCGACCAGTTCTACGACCAGATCTCCGCGCTGCACAAATCCGTGCGCAGTTCGAACCCCGACGCGGCGCTGTACTGGCTGGCGCGGATGCTCGACGGTGGCGCGGATGCGAGCTACCTGGCGCGCCGGCTGACGCGCATGGCGGTGGAAGACATCGGCCTGGCCGATCCGCGCGCGCTCACCATGGCCCTTGAGGCCTGGGATGCCTACGACCGCCTGGGCAGTCCGGAGGGCGACCTCGCGCTGGGCCAGCTTGCGATCTACCTGGCCAGCACCGCAAAGTCGAACGCCGCCTACGTGGCGATGGGCGAGGCGAAGCGCGACGTATCCGAATATGGCAGCGCCGAGGTGCCCATGCACCTGCGCAACGCGCCCACGAAGCTGATGAAGCAGCTCGGCCACGGCGCGGGCTACCAGTACGACCACGACGCGAAGGGCGGCGTGGCGCTGGGCCAGACCGGCTTCCCCGACGCGATGGGCGAACGCGTCTACTACCGCCCGGTGGAGCGTGGTCTGGAGATCAAGCTGCGCGAGAAACTGGAGCGGCTGCGGGCGGCGCGCAAGGGCGGCGGGTAGCGCCCGGCACCTGCACGCCCGGGTGCGACGTGCGGTGAAGCATGCTGCTCAGGGCGGCGGCAGGCAGCCCAGTGCCGCCAACGGTCCGGCAAGCGCGGGGATATGCATCAACCACGGCGCGGCAAGGGTCAGCACGCCCGCCGCGAGCACGAGCCCGCCAATGGCCATGCGCCAGGGTCCGCGTTGAAGCCACTGCCCCAGGCGCGCGCCCGACCAGGTCAGCGACACCATCAGCGGCAAGGTGCCGAGGCCGAAGGCGGCCATCGTCAGCGCGCCGTTGCGGGCATCGGCCTGCAGCCAGGCGGCCGCGAGCAGCGTGGTGCTGAGGCCGCAGGGCATCCAGCCCCAGAGCACGCCGAGCGCGAGCCGCTTGGCGGCGGTGTTGGCAGGCAACAAGGGCCGCTGCAGCACGCGCAGGTGCTGCCAGAGCGCGGCACCGGGGCGGCCGAGGAAGGACAGGCGGCCGGAGCGGTCGAGCAGCCGCAGCGCCACCAGCACCAGCACTGCGCCCACCAGCATGCGCGCGCCGAAAGCGAGCCAGGGGCTGCGCGCCGCGGCGAGGATGCCGCCGCCGATGCCGCCGGCGACCGCGCCGGCCAGCACGTAGCCACCCACGCGCCCGAGGTTGGGCTGCAGCGCCGGCCACCAGCCGCGGTGTCCGCCCATCGCCGAGAAGCCGGTGGCGATGCCGCCGCACATCGCTGCGCAGTGCACGCCGCCCATCAGGCCGGCCAGCAGCGCCGCGCCGATTGCGAGCCAGTCAGTCGGCATGGGTCCGGTCGCCCCGCGGTCGCCTTGCCGACTCGTCCGTTGGCACCGATGCGGCTGGCGGAGCGGCGGTGGGCGGGAGATCCGCGGCGTCATCGCGCAGGATGTCGATCGCCGCGGCGTCCAGGTTCTCGAACTGTCCCTTGCGCACCGCCCAGCGGAACGCCCAGACCGCCAGCAGCAGCAGCACCAGGCTCATGGGGATGAGGAACAGCAGGATGGTCATGCGGCCGGACTCCGCGCCAGGCGCAGCGCATTGACGGTGACGATGAGCGATGACAGCGCCATGCCCAAGGCCGCCACCCAGGGCGTTACCAGGCCGGCGGCGGCCAGCGGAATGGCCACCACGTTGTAGCCCAGCGCCCAGGCCAGGTTCTGCCGCACGATGGCACGCGTGCGCCGCGCCAGGCCGATGGCGGCGGGAACGCGCAGCAGCGACGGCCCCGTCAGCACCAGGCTCGCTGCGCGGTGGGCGAGGGCGGCCCCGCTGCCGATCGCGATTGACACGTCGGCCCCGGCCAGCACAGGGGCGTCGTTGAGGCCGTCGCCGACCATCGCCACTGTCCTGCCCCCGGCCTGGAGGGCGCGCACGCCGCGCAGCTTGTCCTCGGGAGACTGGCGCGATGCTGCACGGTCGATGCCGAGCTGGTCGGCGAACGCGTTCACCGGTGCCGCGGCGTCACCGCTGGACAGGTGCACCTCGATGCCCAGCTCGCGCAGCGCGGTCACGGCTGCGGCGGCATCGGCGCGCGGCGGTTCTTCCAGCACGAAGCGTGCGACCGCCTCGCAGCCATCGCCCAGCCACAGCGCACCGTCATCGGCGCGACCGGCCGCGAAGTCGGCGCGGCCCATGCGCCAGGCGCGACCCTCGACCGTGCCGGCGATACCGAGCCCCGGGTGCTCCTCCACCGCCTCGACGGCCAGGCCGGCGTCCTGCCCTGTGAACGCACGCGCGATCGGATGCAGGCTGTCGCGTTCCAGCGCCGCGGCGATGCCCAGCGCGTCTTCGATATCGAGGCCGCTGAAGGCCTCCACGCGCGCGAGCGTGGGCTGTCCGCTGCCAAGGGTGCCGGTCTTGTCGAATACGATGTCGGTGGCCGCCGCCAGCGACCCCAGCGCGTCCGGGTTGGTCGACAGCACCCCGAGCTTCGCCAGCGCGCCGTTGGCGACCGTGAGCGCCGTGGGCACCGCCAACGACAGCGCGCAGGGGCAGCTGATCACCAGCAGGGCGATGGTGACCTCGAGCGCGCGCGACGGGTCGTACACCCTCCAGCCGAGATAGACCACGACCGCGGCCAGCAGGATCCCGGCCACGAAGCGGCTGGAGAAGGCGTCCGCCAGCTGTGCCGCACGGGGGCGGTGCGACTGCGCGCGCTCGACCAGGGATTCCAGCTCCGACAGGCGGGTGCCGGCGCCAACCTGCTCGACGCGGATCCGCGCCGGCGCTTCGCGGCAGACGGTGCCGGCGAAGATGGTGTCGCCGGGAGCATGCAGCACCGGATGCGCTTCGCCGGTCAGCAGTGCTTCCTCGAAGCGCGCACTGGCCTCGAGCAGGATGCCGTCGGCGGGCACGGTGTCGCCGGCGGCGATGCAGGCGATGTCGCCAGCGACCAGGGCCGCGGTCGGCACGACCTCGCGGCTGCCGTCGGCCAGCTCGCGCGTCGCAAGCTCGGGCCGCGCCCGCGCCAGCGTGTCGACCTGGGCCACGGCGATGCGCCGCGCCCGCTGTTCGAGCATGCGCGCACCGAGCAGCAGGAAGACGAACATCACCGCGGCGTCGTACCAGACATGGGTGCCGCCGCGGAGGGTTTCGAACACGCTGGCGAAGTAGGCCAGCAGGGTGGAGCTGGCGATCAGCGTGTCCATGCCCAGCTGGCGGTTGCGCAGCTCGCGCAGCATGCCGGCGATGAACGGCCAGCCGCACCAGAACACCACCGGCGTCGACACCAGCAGGGTGATCCAGCGGAAGAAATCGCGCGTGGCGATCGGCATCTGCTGGTAGATGTCGAGATACAGCGCCTCGGCGAACATCATCGCCTGGATCGAGACCAGGCCCGCGATGCCGATGCGCACGAGGTCGCGGTTGCGCTGCGCGCGGCGCTCGCGCTCGCGCGCGCTGCCCGATGCGAGGTAGGGCACGTAGCCGAGGCCGGCCAGGCGCCGCAGCAGGGCGGAGAGTGCGGTGCGCGCCGGGTCCCAGGCGATGCGGATGCGGCCGGTCACGGCATTGGCGACGACTTCGAGTACGCCGGGTTCGCGGGCCACCGCCCGGTCGACCAGCCAGGCGCAGGCCGCGCAGCGCATGCCGTCGGTCAGCACCGTGATCTCGCGGCCGCCATCGACGTCGCGCACATGCCCGGCCTGGACGTCGTCGCGGTCGAAGGCGGCGAGCTGGGCGTCGAGGTCGGTGGCGGCGCGGCCGCCCCGCTGGGTGCGCAGGCGGTAGTAGTCGACGAGGTTGGCGTCGCGGATCCACTGCGCGGCGGCGGCGCAGCCGTCACAGCAGAAGCGGCGCTGTTCGCCGTCGATGCGCGCGCTGGCCGGGTCCGGGGGCAGGGCGTCACTGCAGTGAAAGCAGCCTTCGCCCACGCCCTGCGCGTCGCGCACGGCGGTGGCCGTGACGACCGCGCCCGCGTTCACCTCACTCCTGCTCGCCGGAGGACACCGGCAGGTGCGCCGCGCGCAGATTCCTGGGCAGGCGGCCCTTCAAGCGCCAGGGCATGCCCTCGGGCATCAGCTCGACGTTCCAGTCGTTGTCCTGACCGACTGTGGCCTCGGCGCGCCAGCCGTTGTCGCTGGGTTCGGCGCGCAGCTCGACGTCGGAGGCGGCCGCGATGGGATGGCGCAGCACCACCCGCAGCGGCTGGTCGCGCCTGAACTCGCCGGTCACGGGAAGCACTTCGACATAGCCTTCGTCGATACGGATGATCGCGCTCAGGCCCAGTTCGCGCGCCCGGGCGTCGGGGCTCAGGTCGGAGACCTGGATCTGCGCGGTGCGCTGGACCACGTCGCCCACTGAATCGCTCGAATCGCGGAGCGCAAGGCTGAGCAGGCTCACCCCGGCAATCACGGACGCCAGCGGCAGCGCGATCACCAGCCACATCATGGGTTCGCGCCAGAAGGGGCGCTTTTTCTCGTCTGTCATCACATGGGTCCGAAGAAGCTGCTGTCGACCGTCTCGCTGGCCTCGCCGTCGATGGTCTCGACACGGAAGGTCAGGGAGTGGCGGCCCTTGAGGGAGTCGGGGGCGGCGATGATCACGGGCACGCTGATCACCTGCTGGGCATCCGCGCGTACGGCGTCGAGGCCCGTGCCGCGCAGCTCGATGCCGGCCGCGCCGCCTTCGATGGCGATGCGATAGGTGCTGGCGCCGTCGCTCTTGTTGACCACCTTGATGGTGTAGTCGTTTTCCACTTGGCCATCGGCGACCACGCGGTAGAGCGCGTTGCGATCGCGCAGCACCTCGACGATCAGCGGGCTGCGCATCTGCACGCCCGCCACCCAGGCCACGCTCAGCGCCAGCAGCAGGGCGCCGTAGACCAGCACGCGAGGACGCATGACGCGAGTGGGCTTGCTGTCGATCGCGTTCTGGGTGCTGTAACGGATCAGGCCGCGTTCGAAGCCCATCTTGTCCATCACGTCGTCACAGGCGTCGATGCACGCGCCGCAGGCGATGCACTCGTACTGCAGGCCGTTGCGGATATCGATGCCGGTCGGGCAGACCTGCACGCACAGGGTGCAGTCGATGCAGTCGCCGAGCTCGTCGGTGGCGAACTTCGGCAGCGGCTCGGCCACCTCGCCGATGCCGCCAAGCGTGATCGTGCCCGCGGCCTGCACGCGGTTGTCGGCCGCGGTCGGGTGCAGTGCCGCGCGGAACACGTAGTCGTAGGCGGTGATCTGGTCGAGCAGGCCGCGCGCACGCTGGACAACGCTGCCCAGGCCGCGCTTGCGTGGCCCGCGCGGCTCGCCGCGCATCGGGTCGTAGGCGATGATCAGGGTATTGCGGTCGAACATCGCGCTCTGGAAGCGCGCGTAGGGACACATGTACTTGCACACCTGCTCGCGCAGGAAGCCGGCGTTGCCCCAGGTGGCCAGTGCGTAGAACACCACCCAGAACACTTCCCAGCCGCCCCATTCCAGGCGCGGCAGGCGCGCGGCCAGGTCGCCGATGGGCGTGAAGAAGCCGACGAAGGTGAAGCCGGTCCAGAGTGCGAACACCAGCCACAGCGTGTGCTTGGCACCCTTGCGCAGGACCTTCTCGCGGGTCCAGGGGCCGGCGTCGAGCTTGATGCGCTTGTTGCGCTCGCCCTCGGTCCAGCGCTCCATCCACAGAAACACTTCCGTCCACACCGTCTGCGGGCAGGCATAACCGCAGAACAGGCGCCCGGCCAGCGCGGTGAAGAAGAACAGCGCCAGCGCGGCGATGATCAGCAGCAGCGCCAGGAACAGGAAGTCCTGAGGCCAGAAGGTCAGGCTGAAGACGTGGAACTTGCGCGCCGGCAGGTCGAACAGCACCGCCTGGCGGTCGTCCCAGCGCAGCCACGGAAAGACATAGAACATGCCCAGCAGCCAGAACACGGCGGCCACGCGCAAGGTGTTCAGGCGTCCGGAGACTTCGCGCGGATAGACCTTGCGCTCGCTGACGTACATCGAGCCGCCGGTGTCCTCGGCGAGCTCCAGGGGAATACGACGGTTCATCTGTCGGGGGGAAGCGCCTTGTTGTACCGGCTTGCCGGGCGCAGCAGGATCCATGTGAAAAGGCTCGAGGCCGCCGTGGCGACCCAGAACATGAAGAAGGCGATCGAATAGCCGAGGCTGCGGCTGATCTCGACGTCCGGGAAGGTGATGTCGCGCAGCATCAGCGGGTCGACGAAGGCCGAGAACACCATCGTCGCGACGCCGGCGGCGAAGAAGCTGGGCCACAGGATGGCACCGACCCGCTGCGCCATGGGGCGCGGCGGGTGGTCGAAGCCGGGGCCCGGGACGTGGCTCACTGGGTGTCCGCGCTCTGCGCCTGGTCGCCCTCACCGCGGGACAGCGACCAAACATAGGACGCCACCAGCCGGGACCGGGTCTCGCCAAGCAGGTCGCGGTGCGCCGGCATGACGCCGTGGCGGCCCTTGTTGATGGTCTCCATGATCGACTCGACGGAGTTGCCGTACATGGTGTAATCGTCGGTCAGGTCGGGCGCGCCGAGGTCCTGGTTGCCCGCGCCGTCGATGCCGTGGCAGGCCACGCAGACGCCTTCGTACAGGCCCTTGCCCTGGGCGGCGAAGAAGTCGTTCTCCGGCACTTCACCGGCCAGCGCGCGCACGTAGGTGGCGACGGAGAGCACGGCGTTGTTGCCGCCCATGCCGGTGAGGACCGTGCCCCATTCCGGCATCACGCCCTGGCGGCCGTCGAGGATGCTTTCGAGGATGCGCTCCTCGGAGCTGCCCCAGTGCCAGATGTCGTCGGTCAGGTTGGGGTAGCCGACCGCGCCCTGCGCGGAGGATCCGTGGCAGGTCGCGCAGGTGTTGGCGAAGATCGCGTGCCCGAGCTCGACCGCACGCGGATCGCCCGCAAGCGCGGAGATCGGCTGGCCGTCATAGGGACGGAAGGTCTCGGCGAGGACGGCGTCCTGGCGGGCCTTGTCGGCGTCGTGTTCGCCGGCCGAGGTCCAGCCGCTGATGCCCTTGAAGTTGCCCAGGCCCGGATACCAGATCAGGTAGCCGACGGCGTACACCATGGTCAGGTAGAAGCCGATGATCCACCAGCGCGGCAGCGGCTTGTTGTACTCGGTGATGTCGCCGTCCCAGACGTGGCTGGTGTCGTCGGGCTTGGGATCGCCCGGGCGGCGCCGGGCGGTCCACGCCAGCAGGGCCCAGAGGCCGGCGATGTTCAGCACCACCAGCACGATGACATAGATGCTCCAACCGGTGGTCATTCCCGGGGCTCCTCGGAATCGTCCTCAAGGGGCAGCTGCGCGGCTGCGTCGAACTCGGCCTGGTGCATGGGCCGCCATATCCAGATCCAGCCGCCGACGAACAGCAACAGCAGGGCCACGGTGATGATCCCGCCCATCATTGCGCGGCCTCCGTGGATGCCGTGGCGGCGGCGCCGACCGTCGGCGCGTGCAGGCCCAGGCCCTGCAGGTAGGCGACCACCGCGTCGAGCTCGGTCCTGCCGGCAACGATCCCGGCGGCATCGGCGATCTCTTCGTCGGAGTAGGGATCGCCAAGCCGCTGCAGCTGCCGCATGTTGCGGCTGACCGCCCGGCCGTCGACCGGCGTGTCCGCGAGCCACGGGAAGGACGGCATGTTCGATTCCGGCACGACTGCACGCGGGTCGATCAGGTGCACGCGATGCCAGTCGTCGGAGTAGCGGCCGCCGACGCGGGCCAGGTCCGGCCCGGTGCGCTTGGAGCCCCACAGGTGCGGGCGATCGTAGACCGACTCGCCGGCCAGCGAGTAATGGCCGTAGCGCTCGGATTCGAAGCGCAGGGTACGGATCATCTGCGTGTGGCAGTTGGCGCAGCCCTCGCGCACGTAGATGTCGCGGCCTGCGAGCTCGAGCGCCGGATAGGGCTCGACGCCGGGCAGGGGCTCGATCGCCTCGGCCTGGTACATCAGGGGCACGATCTCGGCCAGCCCGCCGAAGGACACGGCAATCGCCACCAGGCCGATCAGCAGGCCGACGTTCTTCTCGATCTTCTCGTGCGCGTTGGGCGGCGGGGGAATCTTGTTCTGTTCGCTCATGTCAGGCTGCCTGGACTGGAACGCGGGCGTCGGACGGGTCGGGCGGCAGCAGCGGCTGCGGGGCCGGATTCCTGGCCATCTGGAATGTCTTCCAGGTGTTGACCGCCATCAGGAGCATGCCGACAAGGATCAGCAGGCCGCCGCCGAAGCGCACGAGGTAGTAGGGATAGGTGGCGTTGAGGGACTCGACGAAGCTGTAGGTCAGCGTGCCGTCGGCGTTGGTCGCGCGCCACATCAGGCCCTGCATCACGCCAGCGATCCACATCGCTACGATGTAGAACACCACGCCGATGGTGTGCAGCCAGAAGTGCGCGTCGATCCACTTGATCGAATACATCTCCTTGAGGCCGAGCACGCGCGGCATCAGCGAATAGATCGAGCCGATGGTGATCATGGCCACCCAGCCCAGGGCGCCGGCGTGCACGTGGCCGACGGTCCAGTCGGTGTAGTGCGACAGCGAGTTGACCGTCTTGATCGACATCATCGGCCCCTCGAAGGTGGCGATCATGTAGAACGACAGCGCGACGATCAGGAACTTCAGGATCGGGTCGGTGCGCAGTTTGTACCAGACACCCGACAGGGTCATGATTCCGTTGATCGCGCCGCCCCAGCTGGGCGCCAGCAGGATCAGCGAGAACACCATCCCCACCGACTGCACCCAGTCGGGCAGGGCGGTGTAGTGCAGGTGGTGCGGGCCGGCCCACATGTAGACCGCGATCAGCGCCCAGAAGTGGACGATCGACAGGCGATAGGAATAGATCGGGCGCCCGGCCTGCTTGGGCACGAAGTAATACATCATGCCGAGGAAGCCGGTGGTCAGCAGGAAGCCGACCGCGTTGTGGCCGTACCACCACTGCACCATCGCATCGACCGCGCCGCTGTAGACCGGGTAGGACTTGGTCCAGCCAGAGGGGATCGCGATGTTGTTGACGATGTGCAGCAGGGCGATGGTGATGATGTACGCGCCGAAGAACCAGTTCGCGACATAGATGTGCTGCACGCGTCGCTTGGCGATCGTGCCGAAGAACAGCACCGCATACGCGATCCAGACCACGGCGATCAGCCAGTCGATCGGCCATTCGAGTTCGGCGTACTCCTTGCTCTGGCTCATGCCCATCGGAAGCGTGATGACCGCCGCCACAAGCACTGCCTGCCAGCCCCAGAATACGAATGACGCCAGCCTGTCGGAGATGAGGCGGACATGGCAGGTGCGTTGGACCACGTGCAGGCTGGTGGCGAACAGCGCGCAGACCCCGAAGGCGAAGATCACGCCGTTGGTGTGCAGCGGACGCAGGCGGCCGTAGCTCAGCCACGGGATGCCTTCGGCGATGGTCGGCCAGTAGAGCTGTGCGGCGATGAACACGCCGACGGCCATGCCGACGATGCCCCAGACCACGGTCGCGATCGTGAACTGGCGTACCACCTTGTCGTTGTAGTAGCCGGACCTGGCTGCGTCTTGGCCGCTGGCGGCCAGGGCCGAAGCGGTGGCGGGGGTCGATGACATGGGCGGGAGACCTTGGTTGCTTGGTATGTATTCTGCGGCGCGGCGCGCGGCCCGGGATTGATCGTGATCAATGTGGACGTCGGATCCACCCGCAGGCAGCGTGCTGCCGGGCACGGGCCGGCAGCACGCTGCCGGCGGATGTTGCATCCGCACATTATAGGCCGCCGCCATGCGAAAGGGGCGCGCCAGGGCGCGCCCCTTGGGGCATGCAGGTCCGCGGCACCCGGCCGCGACCCTTGATTTTTCTTACGGAATGACGACCAGTTTGCCCTTCATCAGCGCGGCGTGGCCGGGGAAGGAACAGAAGAAGGTGTAGTCGCCGCCGGCAGTGAGCTTGCTGCCCGGGAACGATGCCTTGGTGCTTGCACCGCCGCCGATCATGTCGGTGGCGCCCAGCACCTTGGCGTCATTCTCGGGCAGGTAACCCGCGGCCGCACCCGCCTTGGCGCCGGCCGCGTTGACCGCGGACACGTCGGCCGTTGCGGAAACCACAACGTTGTGTCCCATCGCCACCACCGGCAGCTGGCCGGTGTGCGCGAGCTCGATGTTGATCGTCTTGCAGGACGCCGACACCGTGACCTCCTTCTGGTCGAATTGCATGCGGTCGTCGCCGTTGAGCTTGATCGTGCAGTTGGACGCCGCCGCGGCGCCGCCGAAGGCGAGCAGTCCGAGGCCGAGTGTGGCGATGATGAAACGCTTCATGGTGCATCTCCTTGGGGGTTTGATTGCGTGCGCCGGCGCAGTGGTCCGGTGCATGGGTGCATTATCCGGCCGCGGGGTGCCCGCGGCCATGACATGGGTCAAGCGGCAGTCAGCAGCCATGCCAGCCCGCCCGGGTGGTGCGTCCTGGCAATCGTGTACATGAAGCCGAACACCGCCAGCGCCGCGAAATAGCAGGCCACGCGCACGCGCGGCGTCCGCCCGCGCTTGAGCGCGAACGTGCCCAGCACCACGTAGACCACGAGCAGCGCGAGCTTGGCCGCCAGCCAGCCGTTGGCGAACATCGCCCCGGGAAGGATGGTGAGCAGCATCAGCGCCGCGGTCAGCAGCGTGGTGTCGATGGCGTAGCTCAGGTAGCGCACCGGCGCCGCCGTCGCCAAGCGCGGCCGTCCCGCCTGCACCAGCAGCCCGCGCAGCGCGAACAGCAGCCCGCTGGCCAGTACCGTGGCCACGTGCACCCATTTGATCTGGGGGTAGAACTCGATCATCGGCTCACCCCGGGCGCCCATCCTTGCGCGGCGACAGGTAGATCCCGCCGATCCTCGCAACCCAGGGGGCCAGTGCCAGCAGCCAGCCCAGCGCCGCCACCGCCCACCAGGCGCCGGCATCCGTCGAGACATCCGCCAGGATGCGCGCCACGGCCACCACCTGGATCGCAGCGAAGGCGAACCAGGCCACGCCAGTCATCTCGATCTTCCGACCCGAATGGCCATGGGTGACCCGCGTCACCATGGCCACCAGCACGCTGCCGAAGAAGCCCACGAACAGCGCGTGCGCAGGCGCCCGGCCAAGGATGAATCCGTCGCCGGCGAGGTAGACCAGGCTTTGCACGGCGTAGAGCGCGAAGGTCACCGGCAGCCAGGCCAGCCCCAGGAACAGCACTGCAAGGATTCCGGGCTTGGGCCCACGCGGCCACCAGCGCCCGAGCGCCAGCAGAGACAGCGCCAGCAGCGGCAGGTCGGCCAGCCACAGCCAGGCGTAGGCGTGCGCCAGCTCCAGTCCCAGATGAAGCAGGCAGAGCGCCCAGGCCGTGGCCAGCAGCCACATCGGACGCCATGCCACATAGCCCGGGACCACGTTGGCGGCGAAGAACGGGAACATGCGGTGCGCCACCGTGAGGTAGACCGGCAGCAGCAGTCCGAAGGTGCCGATCTTGATGCTGGCGAAGATCCACTGCGGGCTCCCGGTCAGCAGGGCGCCCCCGAACGCGGCCAAGCCCAGCCAGCCCAGCGCCAGCGCGGCGAAACAGGAGCGCGCATGCCATGTGCGGTTGCGGTCGCGCAGCACCAGGTCGCCGAGGAAGCACAGGCCCGCGGTCCAGCCCGCGAGCGTCATCGCGACGCCGACCTCGATGCCGGCAGGCGCACCCAGCGCACCCATCAGGGTCGCCACCTGTCCGCCGAACATGCCGATGCCCACCGGCACGTAGTGCCATCGCGCCGCGTCCGGCAGGCCCATCCACTTCGGGAAGGTGGTCAGCAGGAAGCCGAAGATGAAGCTCGGCAGCATCTGGTACTGCATGACGAGCGCATGCAGCCAGCCGGCATAGGGATCGGGTTGCGGCATCTGCAGCAGCCCGGGCCAACGCGCGGCGACCAGCCAGGCCGTCCACCACGCCATCGCCAGCAGCACGTTGCCGGCGCCGACGAAGAACATCAGCCTGTGCGGCGCCGCTGCGAGCTGCACGAACGGCGCCGAAGCGCCGCCGTGCCGGGTGTCGTTGCCCGCCATGCCTCAGGCCTGTTCCCGGCCTTCCGCGCCCGGCACCGGCTCGCGACGCGGAGCGATCCACAGCCGCAGCACGAACCAGGTCAGCGCGAAGGCACCGATGCTGAAGATCGTGTCGCCCGGCACCCGCATCCATACCAGCAGGTCGACGATCGGCTGCTGCATGAACTCGGCCGAACGTGCGTAGGCATAGCCATGCTCGATCGCCGCCAGCAGCTGCATCGTGCCCAGCGGCAGCAGTGTGAGCAGGGCCATGAGGGCGAGGCCGATGTTGAGGCACCAGAACGACACCTTCAGCGCTCCCGTATCCCAGACCATCTGCCCGCGCAGGCCGCGTAGGCAGAACAGCATCAGGGCGATGCCGAGCATGCCATACACACCAAACAAGGCGGTGTGGCCGTGGAGCGGCGTCAGGTTCAGGCCCTGCATGTAGTACAGCGACAGCGGCGGGTTGATGAGGAAGCCGAACAGGCCTGCGCCCACCAGGTTCCAGAACGACACCGCGATGAAGAACATCACCGGCCAGCGGTAGCGGGCCATCCAAGGCGTCGCCTTGCCGTATTTCCAGGTCTGGTAGCCCTCGAAGCCGATATAGGCCAGCGGCACTACTTCAAGCGCGGAGAAGCTGGCGCCCAGGGCGACCACCGCCGTCGGCGTGCCGACGAAGTACAGGTGGTGCAGGGTGCCCAGCACGCCGCCGGCCATGAAGATGATCGTGGCGAACAGTACCGCGACCGTGGCCGTGGACGTCTTCAACAGGCCGAGCTTGGTGAAGATCAGCGCCATCACCGCGGTCGCGAATACTTCGAAGAAGCCTTCGACCCACAGGTGCACCAGCCACCAGCGCCAGTACTCGACCTCGGAGATGTGCGTGTGCTCACCCCACATCAGCGCCGACGCGAAGAACAGGCCGATCGCGGCAGTGGCCATGAACAGCAGGCCGACGATGTGCCGAGTTTCGTTGTCTCGGTTCCTCAGTACCGGCCACAGCCCGCGCCCGACCAGCGCCACCCACAGCAGCAGTCCGACGAACAGGTACCACTGCCAGAAGCGGCCCATGTCGGCGTATTCCCAGCCCTGGTGGCCGAACCAGAAGTTGTGTTCAAGGCCGAGCTTCTGCATCACCGCGAACCACTGCCCGGCGAACGAGCCCACCACGATGATGATCAGCGAGAAGAACAGGAAGTTCACTCCGAAGCGCTGGAACTTCGGCTCGTGTCCCGACAGCAGCGGCGCGATGTACAGCCCGGTGCCGAGCCATGCCACCGCGATCCACAGCACCGACAGCTGCGTGTGCCAGGTGCGCGACAGCGAGTAGGGCAGGACCTCGGACAGCGCGAAACCGTAGGCGTCCTGGCCCTCCACCTGGTAGTGCGCGGTGATCGCGCCCAGCAGGATCTGCACCAGGAACAGGCCCAGCACCAGCCAGAAGTACTTGGCCACTGCCCGCATCGATGGAGTGATGCGCACCGCGGCGAAGGGATCGCTCGCCGGGATGGCGTGGCCGCGCTCTTCCTTGTCGTGGGTGACCGCGTGGTGCCAGCCGAGGAGCGCGATGCCCAGGATCAGGAACAGCACGCTGAACGCCGACCAGACCCACAGCGGTGCGGCGGGCGTGTTGCCGACCAGCGGCTCGGACGGCCAGTTGTTGGTGTAGGTGACCTGCTTGGGCACGACGCCGGTCCTGTCGGACACCATGTTGTCGCCGCTTTCGAGCGGACGCTCGGTGGTCGCCGCCCAGGCCGTCCACCAGAAGAACGCCGTCATCGCCTGCCGGTACTCGGCATCGTGGATGGTGTCGTTCTTCATTGCGTAGGCTTCGCGCAGCTCCGCCGTGGCCGGGTCGTTGCCGAACAGGCTCACGTAGTGCGCGGCGACCCGGGAAATCGCGGCGGCCCGGTCGGCGTCCAGGGTGACGGTGCCGGTGGCCGGGTCGTAGGTGTTCCGGCGCATCATTTCCTGCAGGCGACCCTGCAGGTTGGCGCGCTCGGCCGCCGGCAGGTCCGCCCAGGCAGCCGCGGTGCCGCCTTCGCTGGCCCAGCCGTCGAGCACGGCCACCGCTTCGCGGTGCAACCAGTCGGCGCTCCAGTCGGGAGCCACGTAGCCGCCGTGTCCCCAGATCGAGCCCAGTTGCATGCCGCCGATCGACTGCCAGACCTGGCGGCCGCGTTCGATGTCGGCACGGGTGTAGATGACGCTGCCGTCTTCCGAGACCACCTGCTCGGGGACCGGTGGCGCTGCGCGGAAGATCTCGCCGCCTGCCCAGAGCAGGACGGAGAACGATGAGACGAGGAGGACGGCCAGGCCGATCCAGAGCTTGCGATAGTTGCTCATGACGCACTCGTTTGACGGATGCCGCAATGCTCCGGATGCAGCCGGGACCCCGCCATGACGCAGGTCAAGAGTGCGTGCGACTCAGTCCAGGAGTGCGCTTCCAGCCCGGAAGCCGCGGGACGCTACTGCTTCCAGAGCACCGGTGCAGCGAGTGCGCCCAGCCGCGCCTGGTCGAGGATCTCGAGCTCGCGGCGGTCGACGTGCAGCAGCGCGTCGGCCTGGAAGCGTTTGAGCACGCGGCTGACGGTCTCCGGCGCCAGGCGCAGGTAGTTGGCGATGTCGGTGCGGGCCATGGTCAGCTGGAAGCGATCGGGCGAGAAGCCGCGCGCGGCCAGGCGGCGCGACATCATCACCAGGAAGGCCGCCAGGCGTTCGTCGGCCGTCCAGTCGCCGGCGAGCAGGGCGGCACGGCCGATGTCGCGACTGAGCAGGCGGAACAGGTGCTGTTGCAGGCCGGGCAGGCGCCCGGCGAGCACCGAGATCTTCGGGAACGAGAAGCGGCACAGCATCACCGTGTCGAGCGCGACCGCGTTGACCGGGTAGGTGTCGCCGTCGATGCCGTCCAGGCCGATCACCTCGCCCGGGAAATGGAAGCCGAGCACGTGCTCGCGGCCATTGGGATCGATGATGTAGGTCTTGACCGTGCCTGCACGCACCGCGGCGATGGCCTCGAACGGGTCGCCGACGCGGAAGACGTGGTCGCCGGCATGCAGCGGGCCGACGTGCTCGACCAGCATGTGCAGTTCGCCCAGCGACCCCTTGTCCATGCCCTGCGCCATGCACGCCTGCGAGAAGGCGCAGGTGGAGCAGAAGTGGAAGGCATCGCCGTCGTCGGCCAGCACGCTGGGATCGACGCGTGGGAACGCGACCTTGTCATTCACCACGCCGGCGCCTCCCCTTGCGTCAGATCGCGCGAGAGAAGCGGGGCCGTGTATCGGGGTCGGCGGGGGCAGGGGTGAGGTAGCGATCGAAGCACATGGCAATGTTACGCAAGAGCAGCCGTCCGCGCGCGGTCACCTTGATCCGGCCGGGCTCGATCCGCACCAGGCCGTCGTCCTCCAGCGGCTTCATCTTTTCCAGAGCCTCGGCGAAATATTCCCGGAAAACAATGGCATGCCGGCGCTCCAGCGCGTCCATCGGCACTTCCGCCTGGCACATCAGCTGCTGGATCAGGTCGGCGCGGATCACGTCGTCTTCCTCCAGGCGCATGCCGCGGAACACCGGCAGGCGGCCTTCGTCGATCGCGAACTGCCAGGACGGCAGGTCGCGCGGGTTCTGGCTGAAGGTGTCGCCGATGTGGCTGATCGCGCTCACCCCCAGGCCGACCAGGTCGCTGTCGGCGTGGGTGGTGTAGCCCATGAAGTTGCGGTGCAGGCTGCCACGCGCCTGGGCCATGGCCAGGTCGTCGTCGGGCAGGGCGAAGTGGTCCATGCCGATGTACTGGTAGCCGGCACCCGACAGCTTGGTGATCGCCAGTTCCAGCAGCGCGAGCTTCTCCTCCGGGCTGGGGAGGTCTTCGGCCCTGATCTGGTTCTGGGGGCGGAAGACCTCCGGCAGGTGCGCATAGCCGTAGACCGCCAGGCGATCGGGACGCATCTCCACCACGGTGTCGAGCGTGCGCGCGAAACCTTCCGGATTCTGCTTCGGCAGGCCGTAGATCAAGTCCACGTTGACCGAGCGGAAGCCGTTGCCACGGCAGGCATCGACAACCGCACGCGTTTCCTCGACCGACTGGATGCGGTTCACCGCTTCCTGCACGACGGGATCGAAATCCTGCACGCCGAAGCTGGCACGGGTGAATCCGATCCGGCCCAGCTCGGCGATGTCGGCGGGCGACACGAAGCGCGGGTCGAGTTCGATGGAGATATCGCTTTCTTCCGGGCGCCCGAAATGGAACTGGCGGCGCAGCGCGTCGACCAGTTCGCCGATCTGGCCTGGATGCATGAAGTTCGGAGTGCCGCCGCCAAGGTGCAGCTGCACCACTTCGCGGTCGCGGTCGAAGAGCGCCGCGGTCATGTCGATCTCGCGGTACAGGCGCGCCAGATAGGTCTCGGCGCGCGACTTGTCGCGGGTGATGATGCGGTTGCAGCCGCAGTAGAAGCAGGGGCTGACGCAGAACGGAACGTGGACGTACAGCGACAGCCGGCGCGGGATCGGATCGCCGTTGCTGGCGGCAGCGGCGTCGCGCAGATGGTCCTCGCCGAACGCATTGTTGAACTGCGGTGCGGTGGGGTAGGAGGTGTAGCGCGGACCGGGCCGGTCGTAGCGGCGCAGGAGCTCGGCGCTGAAGGGGAGGGAAGCGTCCATGGGAAGGGATCGTGCCGCAGCCGCGGCGGGCACGCCTTGATTCCGGTCAAGCATGGGGCAGGGCGGTCGCGGGCTAATCCGACACGATCGGCTTGAGCTGCCTCAAGCACCGCACGTAGCGCTTCGGCTAGTATCCGCGCACACCCGCCCTCCGGGCATGCACGCACACATGGAGCCAACGATGAACGCGAAGCCGTCCGTTTGCCTGTTTCCTTTCGCCGCAGCGCTCGCGCTCGCCCTGGCCGCTACCGGCTGCAGCGCTGCCGTCGCCACAGACGCGGACCAGGTGGAACAGGGCACCGGAGACCAGGTTGAAACCATCGTGCAGGCAGAGGTCGCGGTGCGCGGAGCCGTCTCCGCCATCGATCTCGAACAGCGGCTGGTGACCCTGGATACCGGCACCGGCTCCCGCGTCCTGCCCGTCGACCCGCGCGTCGCCGACCTCGACAAGCTCCGCGTGGGCGACGTCGTGGACGTGCGTTACCACCGTTCGATCCTGTTCGACATCCAGCCCGGCGGCACGGCGGAGCCGGGCGCCTGGATCGCCGAAGACGGTCGCGCGGGCGACGGCCCTGACGGCGCACCCGCGCGCGTCGGCGAACAGGAAGTCACGGTGCTGGCAACTGTGGTGGAGGTCGATGGCGGGGCGGGCGCATTCACCGTCCAGGGTCCGACGGGCAATGTGCGCACCCTGCAGGCCGAGACGCCCGAGCATCGGGAAGCGGTCAGGAAGATCACGGTCGGCGACCTGCTGCGCGTGCGCTTCCGCGAAGGTTTGGCGGTGTCGCTTGCGCCGGTGGAGGTGCACTAGCGGATACGTTTCCGCGCCCTCGCTGGCGCGGGGAACCGGCATTCACCCGTTTGGCAGGAGGCCGTATGCGGGAAGCATCCAGGGAGGGTGGGTGGCTGGCGCTGTTGCTGGTCGTGGGCGTGGCGATGCCGGGATCGATCGCTCCAGCCGCTGCGCAGACCGTGCAGAAGTGCATCGATGCGGATGGCCACGTCACGTTCACCAGCGGTGCGTGTGCGGACGGTCATCTGCTCGCGAACACGTATGACGCCGTGCCGGAGCCGGCCGCGAACGCCGCGGCTGCGAGACCCGTCCCACAGCAGCGACAGACCGGCGCTTCGTCGCGATCCGCTACGACTGCCCGAACCGGCTCGCGGACCACGCGTCCGGCCCGGACGACGACGCGCGGCAAATCAGACCGTTGCCAGGCTGCCCGCGACCGGCGCGAGCAGACACTCCGGCGCGTGGGCCTGAAGCGGACATTCGATCTGTTGCGGAAGCTCGATGACGAGGTCTGGGCGGCCTGTCGATAGAGCGGGGTGGGCGACTCAGGTGCGCACCAGGCGCGCCACGGACTCAGCGACCGGCGCCTCGCCTTCGGGCAGCTCGATGATGATGTGGCTCACCGCCGGGTGTTCGATCTCCACGCCACCCTTGCCCGAGCCGCCGATGATGAAGACCTTGCGCATGATGAATGCCTCTTCGATGTGTGGAGTCCGGATCAGATCACAGCGGCCGTATGCGCTTGGTGTCGCGCCATTGGGGCAATCACCGGGCCGCGAACCCTTCCAGGACGATCTTGCCGCGCGCCTTGCCGCTTTCGATCAGGCCGTGGGCCTGTTTCAGCGTGGCCGCGTCGATGGGGCCGAGGCGTTCGGCCAGCGTGGTGCGCAGCGTACCGGCGTCGACCAGGCGCGAGACCTCCTCGAGCACCGCGCCCTGGGCGGCGATGTCGGGGGTATCGAACATCGAGCGGGTGAACATGTATTCCCAGTGCACCGACACGCTCTTGCGCTTCAACAGGCCGAGTTCGAACGTCACCGGGTCATCGATCAGCGCCAGCCGGCCCTGGGGCGCGATCAGCGCGGCGATCTGCGCCAGGTGCTCGTCGGTGTGCGTCGTCGAGAAAACGAACGCGGGGGCACCGAGCCCGAGCGCGGCGACCTGGTCAGCCAGTGGCTGGCGGTGGTCGATGACATGGTGGGCGCCGAGGTCCTTGACCCAGGCGTGGGTTTGCGGCCGTGACGCGGTGGCGATGACGGTCAGGTCGGTCAGCCGGCGTGCAAGCTGGGTCGCCATCGAGCCGACGCCGCCCGCGGCGCCGACGATCAGGATGGCCGGTGCCGCGCCCGGCACCTGGTGATCGCGGACTTGCAGACGCTCGAACAACGCTTCCCAGGCGGTGATCGAGGTCAGCGGCAGGGCCGCTGACTCGGCCCAATCGAGGCTGCGCGGCTTGTGGCCGACAATGCGCTCGTCGACCACGTGGAACTCGGCGTTGGTGCCGGGCCGGGTGAGCGAGCCGGCGTAGAACACCTCATCGCCGGGCTTGAACAGGCTGGCGTCGGGGCCGGCCTCGACCACCACGCCGGCGGCGTCGAAGCCCAGCACCTTCCACGTGCCGGCCTCGGGTTGCGCGTTGCGACGGACCTTGGTGTCGACCGGATTGACCGACACCGCGCGTACCTGGACCAGCAGATCGCATCCGGACGCGACCGGTCGCGGCAGTTCGATGTCGACCAGGGCAGCGACGTCGTTGATGGGTCGCGAGGTCTGGTAGCCGACGGCACGCATGACGAAGTCCTTCAAGGCGGGGCGCATCAATGTGATGGATGGGCATGTTCTTCGCAAGAATGCACATGAATCATCCAAGTGTCGAAGGTGTATCCGCAAGGTGGAGTACAGCCTGGCCGAGCGCGGCCGCAGTCTGGCACCGGACTTCAGAAGGTATAGGACTCGCCGTCCGCCGGAACCAGCACGCGTTCGGGATCCATGCCCGTTGCCTTGATGTGGTCGTGCAGGTCCTGGCGCGTCTGCATGGCGTGATTGACGGCTTCCATTCATCGCCATGCTGTCCACCGGTGATGCTCAGCTGCGTACCGTTGAAGACGATGTTGCGGGTCAACACGCGCACGTCGGTGAAGTCATCCTGGCGGATGTCGACAAAAGCTCTGAAACACATATACTTCAATAATTGAAGTAATAGGTACCGGCAAATTGAAAGTGAAGTCTTTCGCAGGAATGCGGTGTTCCATCGCGGGCGCGCTCGAGCTGATCGGGGATCGCTGGACGCTGCTGCTGATCCGCGACCTGTCGCTCGGGCTCCGCCGCCATGACGCGCTGCGCGAGAGCACGGGCATTCCCACCGCCACGCTGGCGGCGCGCCTGAAGCATCTGACGCAGCACGGCATCGTCGAACAGTCGCGGTACCAGGAGCGACCACCACGGGTCGAATACCAGCTGACGACCAAGGGCCGCGACCTGTGGAAGGTCAGCGTCGCACTGCGCGAATGGGGCGACCGCTGGGATGCGAGCGGCGTTGGCGCGCCGACCGTGGAGACAATCGATTGCGAGACCGGGCGACCGCTGCGCCTGGCGCTGGTCGATCCCGAAACCGGCACGGCCGTGCCCACGAACCGCATCCAGCTTCGCCCCGGACCCGGTGCCGACGACGGCGTTCGCCATCTTCTGAACAACCTCGCCACAGGAGCAGCCCGATGACGCAACCGCTCGAACTCTTCTACGATTTCCGCAGCCCATACAGCTACCTTGCCTTCACGCAGCTACGCGAGATGGGCGTCGACCTCGTGCTCAGGCCGATGATGGTGCTGAAGGTGATGGAGGCGGTCGGCAACGTGCCGACCACGCTCACCTGCGCCGCCAAGAGGCGTTACGCCCGCGACGACCTGGCGCGGTGGGCGCAGCGCTACGGCTTCGCTCTGAACCCGTCGGACATGCGCGCGAACGATGGCGATGCCTGTTCGCGCGCGGTGCTGGCGGCGGGCTCGCCCGCGGATGCCGCGACGATCACGCTGGCGCTGTACCGTGCGTGCTGGAGCGAAGGCAAGGCGCTGGCCACGAAGGACGACATCCTTGCCGTCATCGCCGCGGCCGCAACCGGGATCAATGTCGACGCCGACGCGATCGCCGCGCGGATCGATGCGCCCGAAACGATTGCGCAGCTGGAGGCCAACACCCGCGAAGCCATCGAGCGCGGCGTGTTCGGCTCACCGACCATGTTCGTCGGCGACGCGATGTTCTTCGGCAACGACCGTCTCGATTTCGTGCGCGAACATCTCGCGCACCTGGAGCAAGCTGCATGACCGACAAGACCACCAAACCGCTCGCCCTCGTGACCGGGGTCGGCCCCGGCACCGGCACTGCCCTGGTGCGGCGCTTCGCCGAGGGTGGCTACCGCGTGGCGATGCTGGCGCGCAACGCCGATCGCCTCGCGGCGCTGGAAGCAGAGATCCCCGACACCATCGCGGTGCTCTGCGACGTGACTGACGTGGCCGCGCTCGAGCAGGCCATCGCCGACGTCGGCATGCCGAAGGTGGTCGTCCACAACGCCGTGGGCGGTGCGTTCGGCACGTTCATGGAGATCGAGGCGGAGACGCTGCAGAAGAACTTCGACATCAACACGATGGCGCTGTTCAACCTCGCGCGGCTGACCGCCCCGGCGATGGTGGAGGCCGGCGAGGGCGCGTTGATCGTGACCGGCAATACCTCTGCCCAGCGCGGCAGGGCGGGCTTTGCCGGGTTCGCGCCGACGAAAGCGGCGCAGCGGATCCTGGCCGAATCACTGGCCCGCGACCTGGGACCGAAGGGCGTGCATGTCGCCTATCTGATCATCGACGCGGTGATCGACGTGCCCTGGCAGCGCGAGCGGCTGCCCGAAGCGGCGGACGACTTCTTCATCTCGCCCGCCTCGATCGCGGGCGAGGTCTGGCACCTCGCGCACCAGCCGCGCGACGCCTGGTCGTTCCTCGCCGAAGTCCGGCCCTTCCACGAGCCGTGGTGAGCGCCGTGGACACGTGGGGAGACGACGCGCTCAACGGCCTCGAGCAGCTTCGCGCCCTGATGGTGGCAGGAGCCAACCAGCCGCCGATGGGCGAAACGCTCGGCTTCACGCTGGTCGAGGTCGATCGCGGCCATGCCGTGTTCGAAGGCACGCCCGACCGGACCGTCTACAACCCGCTTGGCTCGGTGCACGGCGGCTATGCGGCGACCCTGCTCGACAGCGCCTGCGGCATTGCCGTGCACAGCCAGCTCGACGCCGGGCGCGGGCACACCACCCTCGAACTGAAGGTGTCGTACCTGCGCCCGCTCACCGACAGCAGCGGCACGGTGCGCGCGGCCGGCCGCGTCGTCTCGATGGGACGGCGCGTCGCGTTCGCCGAGGCGACGCTGCATGACGGCGAGGGTCGCTTGTGTGCGACGGCCACGTCGACGCTGCTGGTATTCGATATCGAGCGCTGAGCGATCGCATTCCGTGCGCTCCTCCCGTTCGAGAATTCCCATGAGGCAACTGAGATGGACAAGACGATGAAAGGACTGGAACTGCGATCGCTGGCGACGTCCGATGGACAGCTTCGCCTGAGCCTGGAGACGGTCGTGCTGGATGAGCCCGGCCCGGATGAGCTGGTGGTGCGGGTCGAGGCCACGCCCATCAATCCATCCGACCTTGGGCTCCTGCTCGGCCCTGCCGATGTATCGACCGTCCGGGCCGAAGGCGCGCCGGAACGGCCGGTGCTGGTCGCCGACATTCCGCAGCAGCGCCTGGCGGCCATTCGCAGTCGGCTGGATCAATCGCTGCCGGTCGGCAACGAAGGCGCGGGCACCGTCGTCAAGGCGGGTCGCGATGTGCAGCATTTCCTTGGCAAAAAAGTCGGGATGCTGGGCGGCGGGATGTATACGCAGCTGCGCAAACTGCGGGCGCAGGACTGCATCCTGCTGCCCGATGACGTGGACGTCGCGGACGGCGCGTCGATGTTCGTCAATCCGCTGACGTCGCTTGGCTTCACCGAGACGATGAAGGCCGAGGGGCACAGCGCCATCGTGCAGACCGCCGCCGCTTCGAACCTGGGCCAGATGCTCAACAGGATCTGCCTTGCGGACGGGATCGGGCTGGTCAATATCGTGCGCAGCAGCGCGCAGGCGGCGATTCTCCGCGAGATCGGCGCACGCCACATCGTCGACAGCACGTCGCCCGACTTCCAGGCCGAGCTGACGGAAGCGATTGCTGAAACCCGCGCCACCATCGGCTTCGACGCCATTGGTGGCGGCAAGCTGGCCGGCCAGATCCTGCAGGCGATGGAAACGGTCGCCAGCCGCGGCGTCACCACCTACAACCGCTACGGCTCGGATGCGTTCAAGCAGGTCTATATCTACGGCGCCCTGGACACCGGGCCGACCGTGATCGATCGGACGTTCGGCTTTGCCTGGAACGTCGGCGGATGGCTGCTTTTCCCGTTCATGCAGAAGGCGGGCCAGGAGGTCGCGGCGCGGATGCGCCAACGTGTCGTGGATGAGCTGACAACGACTTTCGCCAGCCACTACACGAAGACCATCAGCCTCACGGATGCGCTCCAGCCAGAAATTTTGGCTGCGTACGAGCGCAAGTCGACCGGCGAGAAGTATCTGATCAACCCGTCCTTGCAGGTGTAAAGGGGTCACGTGGCGATACTTACGATCGCGATTGCAATACACGAACATGTGCAGGCGCTGGACGTCGCGGGGCCGGTCGACGTGTTTGCCGAGGCAAACGGTCATGTTCCGGCCGGGGATCATTACAAGACGGTCCTGGTTGCAGCGGATCGCAAGCCGCTGCGGACATCCGGCGGCATGCTGGTGGTGGCCGACATGACGTTCGAGGAGGCGCGACGCGACTTCGACATCATCCTGGTGGCAGGCGGGCCGGAGCTGCCGGACACGTTGCCCGATGCCGAACTGCTGGAGTGGGTGGGGGAAGCGCCGCGCAGGTCGACGACCTACGGTTCGATCTGCACGGGCGCGTTCGTGCTCGGCCATGCCGGCCTGCTCGATGGCCGGAGGGTCACGACCCACTGGCAGAGTGCCGCCCAGCTGGCACGCATGTTCCCCGAAGCGAAAGTCGAAGCCGATTCGATTTATGTCCGCGACGGCCGACTCATCACGTCTGCCGGTGTCACGGCCGGGATCGACCTTGCCTTGGCGCTGGTCGGTCAGCGTCATGGGCCGGAGGTGGCCGTGGCCGTCGCCAAGCGGCTCGTCGTGGTGGCGCAGCGCCAGGGCGGCCAATCCCAGTTCAGCCCCTATCTCACGCCTCCCGTCGATCCCACGTCGTCGGTGGCGCTCGTCCAGCAACACATCGCGGCGCATCCCGCCCAGCGGCACGCGCTCAAGTCGCTTGCCGGCGTGGCGGACATGAGTCCGCGCAACCTGATCCGCCATTTCGTCCAGGAAACCGGAATCACCCCGCACGAGTTCGTCCTGCGGGCACGGATCGACGCGGCCCGAAAGGTCCTGGAAAGCAGCGACCTGCCATTGAAGACCGTGGCATACGACTGCGGTTTCGGAACCGCGGACCGCATGCGGATCGTCTTCAGGGAACGCCTCGGCGTGACTCCCGCGCAATACCGCGCCCGGTTCCGGCACCAGGAAACATCCCCGGCGTCATGAAATCGCGCTGTTCTGTCACGATCCGGCGCAAGGGTTTGATTGTTGCCAGGCGGATAACTGCCGACACTTGAGGTCAGTATTTTCCAGGAGTGGATTTCCATGACCGAGACCATCGCCGGCATCCGCGTGCCCGACAGCCCGCTGGTGCGCGCCGCCACCCAGCTTGTGCGCGACACCGAAGACGACCTGCTCTACAACCACAGCCGGCGCGTATTTTTATGGGGGGCGCTTTCCGGCAACCGGCGCGGCCTCGAATACGATCCGGAGCTGCTTTACCTGGGTGCCATGTTCCACGACATGGGCCTGACGCAGCGGTACTCGAGCGCCGACTTGCGCTTCGAGGTCGACGGCGCCAACGCGGCGCGCGACTTCATGAACGGCTATGACGTGCCCGAGCGCGACGTCGAAGACGTCTGGACGGCCATCGCACTGCATACGACGCCCGGCATCCCTGGGCACATGCGGCCGACCGTGGCCTTGGTGACCGCTGGCGTCGAGATGGATGTGCTCGGCATCGCCTACGACGAGTTCAGCCAGGAGCAGCGCCACGAGGTCTGTGCCTGTCATCCCCGCGAGGCGAACTTCAAGGAAGGCATCATCGACCACTTCGCCGATGGCATCAGGAAGAAGCCGGACACCGCGTTCGGCAACGTGAAGGCGGACGTGCTGGCGCTGAAGGTGCCGGGATACCGGCGGACCGACTTCTGTTCCATCATCCGCGGTTCCGCCTGGCCGAACTGATCAGCGGAATTGAGCAGCGATCCCGCGCCACGAGGGAGCGCGTGAGGCCAATCGTATTCCTGGGCCTGAGCCTCACCGGACCGGAGGCGCGCGCGGTCCTGGATGCGGAGTACCGCGCGCCCATCGTCCGCGGCGACCTGGATGCCATCGCTGAACCGGCGCAGGTCGTGATCGTCGACGGCCTGCTTGACCCTGACCTGCGGCTGGACCCCGAAGAAGCCGCCAGGGCGCTCGCTCGCGGCCTCGACCTCCACGGGGCCGCGAGCATGGGCGCGGTGTTGGCGGCGCGGCTGGAACCCCTGGGCATGAAAGGTGCAGGGCAGGTGTTCCAGATACTGCGGACGCTGGGTGGCGACCGGGAGGATCTGGTCCAGACACTGTTTGCGCGCGACGGGTTGGAGTTCAGGCCGCTCACGGTGCCGCTGATCAACGTGGTGGCCGGCCTTTGGTCGAGCGGATTGGGAGCCGGCGAACTTGCTGCGCTCGTCCACGTGCTCCGCGCCATCGCGCTGGATGCGCGGACCTGGGAGAACATCGAGGCTGCCGTTGCCGGCGCGGGTTTCCACCTGCCACCTGAGATCCGCCTGATGGACGCCAAGCGTGAGGACGCGCTCTGCCTGCTTCGGCAACTCAGGTAGCCGAGGAAAGCCTGCGACTCAGGCGTGCACCAGCCGCGCCACGGACTCTGCAACCGGCGTGTCGCCTTCGGTCAGTTCGATGATGATGCGGCTCACCGCTGGCTGTTCGATGATCCCCAACAGCGTCGCGGCCACGTCGTCGCGCGGCACGTCGCCGTAGGGAATGGCCAGGCCCGTGCGCACCTTGCCGGTGCCGGGCGCGTCCAGCAGCGTGCCGGGGCGCAGGATCACCCAGTCCAAGTCGGACTCGGCCAGATGCACGTCGGCGAGTTTCTTCACCGCCATGTAGTGCTCGAACGTCTCCGACACCGCCTTGCCGCGGGCGGCCTCGGGGAAGGCCGAGACCAGCAGGAAGCGCTGGATGCCCGCCTGCTGCGCCGCCGCGACCGCCAGTTCCAGCCCGCGGCCGTCGATGGCGTCGATCATCTCCGCTCCGCCCTTGCCGCCGGCGCCGGCCGAGAAGACGACCACGTCGCTGCCGGCCATGCGCTGCGCCAGTCCGTCGGCGTCGAGTTCCAGCAGGTTGCCTTGGACCGGGACGGCGCCCAGGGCTTCGAGTTCGCCGGCCTGCTCCGGCTTGCGGTACAGCGAACGCGGCTCATGCCCGCGCGCCGCGAGCTGTTGGGCGAGGCGGCGGGCGACTTTGCCCGAGCCGCCGATGATGAAGACCTTTCGCATGATGGGTTCCTCTTCGCTGTGATGTTTCGCCGCAGTTGCCACGAGTTGCCGCGTCGATAACAGACATGCGCGCCAAATCCCGGCAATCAAGCCAGATAGGCGTTACCTCTTCAAAAGGTATAGGACTCGCCGTCTTCCGGAACCAGTACGCGCTCGGGATCCATGCCCGTTGCCTTGATGTGGTCGTGCAGGTCCTGGCGCGTCTGCATGGCGTGATTGACGGCTTCCATGTGGCTGCCGATCACCTTGGCCCGAACCGGCCCAGGGGCCGGCGAGTTCGATGCGTTGCTTCGTCGGGTCGATGATCAGCGTTTCCATGTCGCATTTCCCCCTGCAAGTGATTGATCTCAATCCATTTGCAGGCGAGGGCGGGAAGCGGCAAGGCCGATTGCTGCAACGATCAGGGCCATGAACAGGCTGACATAATGTGCATTATGCGAAGTGTTAGAACGGACGGCGCGGGTGGCACAGTGACTTGCCCGCTTCATTCTCGGAGGCTGGGATGGCCATCTGCTGGCACTGTAAAGCCGAGTCAAGCAACGACCACCATGCGCGCGTGGTCTATAACCAGACCGCGCTGCATGGACCGTGGCGCGGATGGCACATGGCTGGGCAGCGACTCGTCAGCCCAAGCGGCGATTGGGTCGCACCGCACCTGCTCGACCGTTGGCTGTACCAACACAGCCGCTTGCATCCCTACCGCTGAAAAGCCGTGCTGCATGCAACCGCGGCGACATTCAGGCCTGCGCTATGGTCGCAGCTGGTGATTCATTGGGGGAAAGCAGCATGGCACGCCGTCAATCGGATCCCGCGCCGTGGGGATTCTCTGCCACCGCTTGGCAAGCGCTCGCGTTCGTGCTGCTCGGATTGCTGGCGCTGACCAATGCAGCGTGGTTCTACAACGTGCGCGTCGCGCGTGCCGAGGCCGCGGCCGTTACGCCCGCAGCAGCGCCGATCAGGACCGAGCGAGTCATCTACCAGACGCCTGATGGCCAAGAGCTGGCAGGACCGAGCGCCTACCCTACCCCGACGCCGGCTGCACCCGTACAACGCCGCCCAACCGACCAGGCAAAGCCGCTGTCCGGAGACGAGAAGTGCATCGGAGGAACCCGCTTCGGCGTCAGCGGAAGCACCTGGACGCAAAACGGCACCTGCTAAGGCAGCGCGAACCGGACAGGCCTCCCTCAGCGGCAGGTGGTGTCGCCTAGGCGTCGGTGCTGCAGCGCCTGGTAGTACCGACGCTGTTGCGATAGGTCGTGTTGCCGAAGGCATTGGACGAAGCGCGGGTCGCGGTCCCATCGCTGTTGCGGCACTTGGTGTTGCCATACGCGTCGGTGGAGCAGCGGGTCTGCGCCAGCGCGCTGGAATGGGCCGAGATCAGCCCGACAAGCACGAGCGGAATGATCTTCATGTTTTCTCCTGCTCCTGAAGGCGCCCGAGCTCAGCGACAGAGCCCAAGACCAACTGCTCCAATACATCGGGATCGATACCGGAGAGCCGGCGGATGGATCGGCTTGGTCTTGTTCTCGGCCATGGTGTCGAGGTCTGTTCAGGCTTCCAACGAATCAGGCCAGAGGAAATAGGCCCCGTAACGCTGCCCCATCCGGAACTCCCCGCCGGCGGCCTTTCCAGCCTCGGTGAGGTAATGCTTCTCGCCCCTGATTTCCAGATAGCCGCGAGCGACCAGCTTGTCGAGCAACTCAGCCGTCTTCATGCCGAGCTTCCTTGCAAGCTTGGATGAGGTCAGCTTGCCCGTGTCGCCGGCCTCCTCCTGTCCTCCATCCTGCTCCGCCTCACCAGGCTCATCGACCGTCACCCGCTCCATCGAGATTCGCACCTCATCGCTGATGCGGATGATGCGCTGCGCCTCTTCGTAGCCGTCGCGATACAGCTCGGCATCATCCTGACGGCGGATCAAGATGCCCATCTCGTTGTTGTTGACCTGGCTGAACTCGTAGAGGTTGAGGCTGGTGACGATGCACAGCTCCTCGTTGAGATAGCACTTGGCATGCAGGTTCTTGCAGAAGCTCGTGCGGATGTAGGTCTGCTCGCGCAACCAGCTGATCTCTGCCGGCTGCAGCTCGCTCTTGCCGTAGACGATCCGCACGTCGATCTTCAGCCGGTTCTTGTCGGCTAGCAGCTCCTTTACCCGGTCGTTGAGCTTCAGGTAGGGGCTGATGAGGATCAGGCGATCCTTGGCGTCCTTGATGAGCTCTTCAAGGAAGTAGTTGGTCGCGCTGGTATTGAGGAACTTTGCCACGGGCTACTCCTGTTCCCGAAAATGCCGGACGCTGCGTCACGCCCGGTCGAAACGAACTGGCTCGGGTCCGCGGTTCTGCGCGCGGACCACGACGGTGCCGGCCAGCTTGTCGTGCCAGCCCTGCTTCTTCGGGTCAAAAGCGACCCAGATGATGCCGAGGAACAGCGGGATCGTGGACACGAAGTAGGCGATGTAACGGCCAATCGCCTGGCCGACGCTCATCGGATTTCCGGTTCGCGCATCTACTACGCGCGCCGAAACCGCCATCTTCCCGGGCGTCGCCTGCTTGTAGACCCAGAACAGGACCACTGCGACGAATGGCAGGACCCATGAGATCAGGAAATCCGCAGGACCAGCAAAAAATGGGGCTTCGTCGTTCGTGAAGTACTCCCATCCGTAAATCATCACGGTAAGCGGAAGAGTCACCAGCAGGATGATGATCCAGTCGATGATGGTTGCGCCAACGCGTGCCCAAAAGCCTACGTACTCCAGTTCCTGGTCCTGCATTTGAAGCCCCCTGTTTTAGTTGTGCTGCTCGATGTTCTCAATGCTGTCGCTCAGATGCACCCAGCTGCGCTGGTGGGCAGCATAGATGGACGCCCGGGTTGCGGAAAGCCGGGCAACGGCCTACCCCCGCAACATAGCCACCCTCCTGCTCCTGCGCTCTCCCCAGCGCCACCAATTCGGCAGCCGCTTCTTCCGCGGGCCGCGTGCAGTGCACTTGGCCGCGATCTCATCGATTGAGAGCGCCACTGGACTGGCAGCGAGGATATCGGCCACGGCGCGCACCTGGGCAACGGTGTCATTTGGCCATGGCTGAGGCTTGATCGCTGGGGCTGCAGCGGGTTCTTGGTCGGTCCCGGCTGCTCCTCCGGCTTTGCGGCCGCGATGATCTCTGCGCCGTCTGCTCGACCAGTGAACGTTGGCCGCGGGTCGGAACAGCCGTCCCGTACCCCCATAACCAACCCTAATCCACTGCCCGGGCAGACATCCACTACCGGCAAAGAGCGAACAGCCCACCTCGCTCGGCTCAGGACGGCTGGCCAGAGGAGCGCTCCGCCCTTCTCGTCCTGTGGCCCTGACGCCTGCCAGGCTATGCGACTCCTCTTTGATCGACCTGCGCGCAAGCGCCGCCCACCGCGCTGGAACGACGATGTATACCCGCGCAGGCGACGTCATAGTTCCGAGCCGCCCTGGCGATCGTGCACCGGCAGGCTTCCGACTGGCCCCGCCGATGCGCGCAGCGGACAATAGTCACCATGAAACCCCACGACAGACCGGCCGAAGCCACGCCGGACCTGAGGAAATACGCCTGGCTGGCCATCGTGACCGCTGTGCTGACGGTCCTGCTCAAGGGCAGCGCCTGGGCCATCACCGGTTCGGTGGGCCTGCTGTCGGACGCCGCCGAGTCGATGGTCAACCTGGTGGCCGCGATCGTCGCCCTGGTCTCGCTGACGATCGCCGCCCGGCCGGCCGACGACGACCACCACTTCGGCCACAGCAAGGCGGAGTACTTCTCGGCCGCGCTGGAAGGCATCATGATCTTCGTCGCCGCGGCCTCGATCATCTACCTGGGCATCGATCGCCTGTTCAACCCGCGGCCGCTGGGATCACTCGGCATCGGCCTCGCCATTTCGATCGTGGCCGCTGTCCTCAACGGCGTCGTCGGGCGGATCCTGATCAAGGTCGGCACCCGACACCGCTCCATCACTCTGCGCGCCGACGGCAAGCACCTGATGACCGACGTGTACACCTCGGTCGGGGTCGTGGTGGGCCTGGGGCTGGCGTGGCTGACGGGCTGGAACTGGCTGGATCCGGTGATCGCGATCCTGGTGGGCGTGAACATCCTGGTCACCGGCTACCGGCTGATGTCCGAATCCGCCTCCGGCCTGATGGACGCGACCCTGTCCGCGGAAGACAACGCCAGGATCCACGCCATCCTGAACGCGCACGCCGAACCGGGTCGGATCGAATTCCATGCCGTGCGCACGCGCGAGTCCGGCGCCCGCCAGTTCATGGAGATGCACATGCTGGTGCCCGGTGACTGGACGGTGCTGCGCGGGCATGACGCCATGGAAGACCTGGTGGAGAAGATCGTGGCGGAGTTCCCGGCCATGCGCGTGACCGGGCACCTGGAACCGGTCTCCGATCCCCGCAGCTACGAAGACATGACCCTGTAGCCTGTCAAGGGGCCGGCTGCGGAAGCCACAGCTCCACGGCGTGCTGCGCATGGTCGTCGCGCAGTGGAACGACCAGCCCGGGCTGCTCCATGCCGTCGACCAGCAGTCGCGGCGGCATGCCTTTCCCGGCTTCCTGGCGCACGTGGATGCAGTAGACCGTGTCGCGGTAGCGATAGCGCACGCGGTAACCGGGCCAGTCGGGCGGGATGCAGGGCGACAGCCGCAGGGTGTCACCCTCGAGCCGCAGGCCCAGCAAGGATTCGACGACCAGCCGGTACATCCAGCCGGCCGAGCCGGTGTACCAGGTCCAGCCGCCGCGGCCGACGTGCGGTTCGACCGCGTACACGTCGGCGGCGACCACGTAGGGTTCCACCTTGTAGGTCGCGATGCGTTCTGCGGTGTCGCCGTGGTGGATCGGGTTGATCATGCGGAACAGTTCCCACGCGCGTGCATGGTCGCCCAGCTCGGCGAAGGCCATCGTCGCCCACACCGCCGCGTGGGTGTACTGGCCGCCGTTCTCGCGCACGCCGGGCACGTAACCGCGGATGTAGCCGGGGTCCTGCCCGGTCTTGTCGAATGGTGGATCGAGCAGCTGCACCAGGCCTGCATCGCGCCGCACCAGGCGCTGGTCCAGCGACTCCATCGCCTGCCTTGCGCGCACCGGATCGGCGGCGCCCGACAGCACCGACCAGCTCTGCGAGATCGAATCGATCGTGCACTCGTCGCTCTGCGCGGAGCCCAGCGGCATCCCGTTGTCGAACCACGCGCGCCGGTACCACGCGCCATCCCAGGCATGGTCTTCCAGCGCCTGGCGCAGCTGCGTCGCGCGTTCGAGGCAGCGTTCGGCGAACAGCAGGTCGCCGCGGTCGCGCGCCAGTCCGTTGAAGCGGTTGAGCACGTCGTACAGGAAGAACCCCAGCCACACGCTCTCGCCGCGGCCGCCCTCCCCCACCCGGTTCATGCCGTCGTTCCAGTCACCGGTGCCGATCAGCGGGAGGCCACGTTCGCCGAACAGGTCGAGCGCGCGCTGCAGGCCGCGCACGCAGTGCTGGTACAGCGTTTCACGCAGGCCGGAGCGCGAAGGCAGGTCGTAGTAGGACTCCTCGTCCGGGTCGACCTGGCGACCTTCGACGTAGGTCATGCGTTCGTTGAGCACGTCACGGTCACCGGTGGCCTCGACGTAGCGGCAGGTGGCCAGCGGCAACCACAGGTAGTCGTCGGAACACCGCGTGCGCACGCCGCGGTCCAGCGGCGGGTGCCACCAGTGCTGCACGTCGCCTTCCAGGAACTGGTGTTCGGCGCACAGCAACAGGTGGTCGCGCGCGAGCTTCGGATCGGCGTGCAGCATCGCCATGATGTCCTGCAGCTGGTCGCGGAAGCCGAACGCGCCGCCGGACTGGTAGTAGCCGCTGCGGGCGAAGTAACGGCAGCCGATGGTCTGGTAGAGCAACCAGCCGTTGGCGAGCAGGTCGACGGCTGGCTCGGGTGTTTCCACCTGTACCGCGCCGAGCGTGCGCAGCCAGCCGACGCGGACCTCGTCGAGGGCGTCCCAGGCCGCGTCGCGCCCGCGCGTCTCCTGCAGCGTCGCCAGCGCCTCGGCGCGCGTACGCCCTGCGCCGAGGCGGAATATCACGTCGCGCGACTGACCGGGCGCCAGGTCCAGCGGCACCTGGATCGCGGCGCAGGGATCGAGTCCAGCGCCAAGTCGCCCGGACAGGCGTTCGCGCGTCATCGCCGCCGGCGAGCGCAGGCTGCCGTTGCGGCCGATGAACTCGTTGCGATCGCCGCTGGCGCTGCGGCGCGCCTCCTCGCCGTGCCATCCCCCGGTTGCGACGTCGGCGGCGAAGAACGCGGCCCGGCCGCTGAATTCGGTGTTGTAGGCATTGCGCGCCAGCACCGCAGCGTGTTCCGTGGCGGGCTCGGTCACCACGTGCATGTGCGTGCGCGCGTGCAGGTCGCCGAGGATCCATTCCACGTAGCCGGTGGCACTGAGCCGGCGCGTGCGGTCGCCGGTGTTGCGCACGCGCAGCACGCTGAACTTGACGGCCGCGTCGCGCGCCACGTAGACCCACAGCTCGCTGGCGACATCGTCCTGCTCGTGCTCGTAGACGCTGTAGCCGAAGCCATGCCGCACCCGGTACACACCCTCGCCGCGGCAGGGCAGCGGCGTCGGCGACCAGAACCGCCCGGTCTGCTCGTCGCGCAGGTAGAACGCCTCACCGTTGCTGTCTCCCACCGGATCGTTGTGCCACGGCGTGAGGCGGAACTCGTGCGCGTTCTCCGCCCAGGTGTAGCCGGTGCCGGATTCGCTCACCACGCAGCCGAACTGCGGGTTGGCGAGCACGTTCGACCACGGCGCGGGCGTGTTGTCGCCCGGCTGCAGGTCGATCACGTATTCGCGACCGTCGGCCGAGAAGGCTCCGATGCCGTTGCCATCGCGCAGCGGTCCGGTGCCCGGGTCAAAGGGCCACGGGTCGAAGGCCGCGTCGCCGCCGCGGCCGGCGCTGGCGTGCTCGTCGGCGGTGGGCATCGGCATCAGCTCGTACTGGGTGGGCTGCGGCTGCAGCGGCGGCATCACCGCCTCCGGCGGCCGCCGATGCGCGATCTGTTCGGCCAGCGTGCCGTGCGCGTCGCTCACGATCACGCGTGCCACCGATTGCAGCAGGATGCGGTCCTCCTGCGGCAGCTGGTGTGCGGGTCGGACGAAGATGCCGCCGGGGCGGTCGATCACGTGAGCTTCCACGCCGGCCGATATCAGGCCCATGATCTGGTCGTGCAACTGCTGGCGATAGCCGCCCTGCTCGTCGTTCCAGATCACCAGGTCGACGGTCATGCCCTTGAGTCGCCAGTACGCGTAGGCCTGCACCATCTGCCGCACCAGTTCGATGTTTTCCGCGTCCTCGATCTGTACCAGCACGATCGGGTGGTCACCGGAGATCGCCTGCCCCCACAGCCCCGACTGGCCGCGGCGGTTCTGCAGCAGCAAGGATGGCTCTGCGCGCAGCGCCGGGTTCCCGTGCAGCACCAGCCCGGCCAGGTGC
Source organism: Luteimonas sp. A534 (assembly GCF_054072805.1). Classification (NCBI taxonomy): domain Bacteria; kingdom Pseudomonadati; phylum Pseudomonadota; class Gammaproteobacteria; order Lysobacterales; family Lysobacteraceae; genus Luteimonas; species Luteimonas sp. A534. Next base: position 615,123 of record NZ_JBSVRR010000001.1, on the reverse strand, counting down.
TCGTACAGCTGCGCGTCGGCCTGCGAGGCGTTGATCTGGCGACGCACCACCTGGCTGTGGGTCCAGGCCAGGTCGAACACGCGGTCGGCCAGCCGGCGGTCCCGGTATTTGTCGACCAGCACCCGGCAATCGTCGCGCGCCGCCGCCACGCCGCTCACCATGTCGATGGTCGCGGTCTGGTCCGGCGCCAAGTTGATCCGGAAGCGGATCGCGACCACCGGGTCGAGCACCGAGCCCTGGCTGTTCGACAACGGCGCCGGCTCGAGCATGGCGCGCGGCGCGCGCGCGTCGTGGCCGCGACCGATGAACCGCGAGCGGTCGGTCTCGTAGGAGATTTCCACGATGTCCGCGTCGTGCACCGCGACCAGATGGAACATCCACGACGGCACCTCGTCGTGCGCGCGCGGGCGTCGTGTGCACAGGATCGCCTGCCGCTCGGGCACCAGTTCGGTCTGCACGAACAGATTGCTGAAGGCCGGATGCAGTTCGTCCGAGATCGCCGGCGCCAGTACCACCTCGGCGTAGGTGGTGACTTCGATCGTGCGCGCCGTGCGCGACTGGTTGGTCACGTGCAGCCGGCGCAGTTCGATGTCGTCCTCGGGCGACACGGCGATCTCAAGGTGGGTTTCGAAGCCCTGCTTGCGGCCGCGGAACTCGGCCTTGGCGTCGGAGAAGATCGCCTCGTAGCCGGACACCTCCACGGCCGTGGGCTGGTACGAGGCCGACCAGAACTCGCCGCTGTCCACGTCGCGCAGATAGCACCAGTTCCCCCAGGGATCACGCGTGCCGTCCTCGCGCCAGCGCGTCACCGCCATGTCGTGCAGGCGGCTGTAGCCGCCGCCGGCGGTGGTCAACATCACGTGGTAGCGGCCGTTGGACAGCATCTGGATCGCCGGCCGCGGCGAAGAGGCGTTGCGGAAGATGCGCAGGCGGGTTTCAGGGGTGTCGGACATCACGGCCGCGCCGGCGACTTCGGTCGTGTGCGGATGGAAGGCGCCGGTGCGCGGGATGCGCTCCTGCAGCAGCAGCAGCGTGGCCCTGAATTCGGGGTCGGCCACGAACCGGCGCTGCATCGGCTGGTCGTGGAGCAGGTAGTCCAGCGCCAGCAGCCCCATGCCCTGGTGGTGGGCCATGAACGAGCGCACCAGCGCGTGCGGCTGTCCGCGCGGCAAGCGCGCAGGTGTGTAGTCGATCGCCTCGTACATGCCGTAGCGTCCTGCGAAGCCGGCGGCGGCCATCTGCTGCAGGTTCCGGCAGGCCTCCCCGGGCGCGACCATCAACGCCATCATGCTGGCGTAGGGCGCGATCACCAGGTCCTGCGCCAACCCGCGCCGCAGGCCGAGTCCCGGCACGCCGAAGGCGCGGTACTGGTAGTTCATGCGCGCGTCGACGGCGTTGTAGCCGGATTCGGAAATGCCCCAAGGCACGTCGCGCTGGCGTCCGTACTCGACCTGCCTGGCCACGCTCACCTGCGCGGTCTGGTCGAGCAGCGAGCCCTCGTAGCTGGGCATCACCAGCTGCGGCATGAGGTATTCGAACATCGAGCCGCTCCACGACAGCAGCGCCGGGTCGCCGTCGATGTCGGTCAGCAACCGACTCAGCGCGAACCACGCCTCCTGCGGCAGCTGGCCCCGGGCAATGCCGATGAAGCTGGCCAGGCGCGCTTCGGACGCCAGCAGGTCGTAGTAGCCGGGGTCGCTGCGGTGCTCGTCGACGTTGTAACCGATGGTGAGCAGATGGCGGCTGCGGTCGTAGAGGAAATCGAGTTCGCTCTGCGCGCACTGGCCGGCGACGTGGGCCAGGCGCTCGAACTCCACGATGCGGGCCCTTGCGGTGGCCTGCACCTGCGCGTCCGGCGAGGTGCGCGACAGTTCGCGCAAGGTCGGGATCGCCGACGTCGACAGCGTGGGCGGCAGCCACGCCAGCGCGGCGCTCGCGGCACGGCACTGTGCCAGCAGTTTCCGCCCCCAGTACGTGGCCTCCGTCGGCACATCCGCATCGGAATCCACGCCGGCCGGTGCGTCGTGCGCGGCCAGTGGTTCAGCCAGCACCGTGAGTTCGGCAAGCGCCAGCACGGCTTCGCCGCAGGTGACCGGCGATGCGGCGAGCAGCGCATCGATCCTCACGCGGAAGGCCTCGGCTACGCCGACGCCGGCTTCCTCCAATACCCCCGCGGCATCGCGCAAGCCCTGCCAGGTAGCGGGTGCCAGCACCGCCGAATCGGGCTGTGCCAGCAGTCCCTGGCGCAGGGTCAGCAGATGTCCGGAGAGGTTGCCGCTGTCGACGGTGGACACGTACAGCGGCGGCAGCGGGCGCAGCGTTTCCGTGTCGTACCAGTTGTAGTAATGGCCGCGATGCCCCGGCAGCAGCTCCAGTGTCGCAAGGGTGTTGCCGACGCGTTTGGCCATGGCATCGGCCTGCTGGTAGCCGAAGTCGTGCGCCGACAGGTTGGCGAGCAGCGACAGGCCGATGTTGGTCGGGGACGTGCGCCGCGCAACCGGCGGCAAGCGATGCTCCTGGATGTTGTCGGGCGGCAGCCAATGGTCGGCGGCGGTGACGAAGTCCTCGAAGTACGCCCACGTGCGCCGCGACAACCGGCCGAGGAACCTGCCCTGCTCCACCGACAGTCCGTGCGCCGCGCGCGCGCGCGGCCGCCCGGTCCACCAGGCCAGCCAGGGCGACAGCAGCCACAGCCCGAGCAGCGGCGCGGCCACGGGCAACGCCATCGGCTGCAGGCGGAAGAGCGCGGCCGCCACCACAAGCGCGAACGCGGGCGCGAACCACATCGAACGCAGTGACGCCGCCAGGCCGTCGCCCAGTGTCTTCTCGACTTCGCTGGAGGGACTCCACTGCAGCATGCGCCGGCGCGACACCAGCACCCGCCACAGTGTCCGCACGATGGCGTCGAGGCTGTAGAACGCTTCGTACGGCAGGAACGCCGCGCCCAGGACGACCCTCGCAAGATCGTGCCCCGCCGCCTGCACGCGATGCAGCAGGTGCGCGCGCAGCGGCAGCTCGTCCGGCTTGTCGAGCAGCGCGGTCATGGCCGTCACCAGCGGCGCCAGCAGCAGCGTCGACAGCACCCACAGCGTCCAGCGCAGCGGGTGAGGCGCGAGCAGCCAGCCAAGCACGAACAGCGACACCGTCGCCGCGGGCACGAGGCTGCGGCGCAGGTTGTCGAGCAGCTTGCCGCGCGAGAGCATCGACAGCGGGTTGCGTTCGCGGCGGCCTTCGCCGCCAGGCACCCACGGCAGCAGCCACGGCAACAGCTGCCAGTCGCCGCGGACCCAGCGGTGCCGGCGCTTGACGTCGAGTGCGTAGCGCGACGGATAGTCCTCGTACAGCTGCACGTCGCTGACCAGTCCGGCACGCGCGTAGCAGCCTTCGAGCAGGTCGTGGCTGAGGATCCGGTTGTCGGGGAAGCGCGCGTCCAGCGCCTGCCCGAACGCCGCCACGTCGTAGATGCCCTTGCCGACGAACGAACCCTCGCCGAACAGGTCCTGGTACACGTCCGAAACGGTGCGCGTGTACGGGTCGATTCCCGGCTCGCTGCCATACAGGCGCACGTACCACGAACGGCGTTCACCGCCCATGCGGGTGCCGACGCGCGGCTGCAGGATGCCGTAACCCCCTTCCACCACGCGCCGCCGCGGATCCAGCCGCGCCCGGTTGAGCGGATGCGCGAGCGTGCCGACCAGTTCGCGCGCGGCGTCGCGCGGCAGGTGGGTGTCGGTGTCGAGCGTGATCACGTAGCGCACGCCACGCAGCACGCCCGGCTCGCCGGCGATCATCGAGAACGCGCTGGCATCGCCTTCGTGCAACAGCGAGTTGAGCGCGGCAAGCTTGCCGCGCTTGCGTTCGTGGCCCATCCATCTGTATTCACGCGGGTTCCAGGTGCGCGGCCTGTGCAGGATGAAGAAGATGTCGTCGCCGCCGCTGGCGTGGCGCCGGTTGAGCGCTTCGATGTCGTTGCGCGCCGTCGCCAGCGCTTCGGCATCTTGTGGCAGTGCCTGCTCGTCGGCATCGAGGAAGTCCGTCAGCAGGGCGAAGTGCAGGTTGCGGTCGCGGTTGGCGAGGAACCTCACCTCCAGGGCGTCCACCAGCGGGCCCACCGTCGACGCGTCCCCGATCATGGTCGGCACCGCCACCAGCGTGCGCGCATCGTTCGGAATGCCGGCGGAGAAGTCCAGTCGCGGCAGCGCCCGTGGCAACACCAGCAGCGTCGCGAACCAGTTGACCAGGACCACGCCCAGCTCGCTGAAGGCAATCACGCACAGCACGCCCACCAGCCACAGCACGTCGCGCGCGCCAAGGATCGCCTGAGCGTCATGTACCAGCCCGGAGGTGAACAGCGCGACGATCGCGATGATCGGCACCAGATAGGCCGGCAGCGGCACGTGTCGGGTTCCGCGACGCAGCGAAGCAAACGGCCTGCCCTGCAGGGACAGCGCCCGTTCCAGCTGCGTGCGCCCGGCATCGATCAGGTAGTAACCCACGTGCGCGCTGCAGTCGTCTCTACCCGTTTGCTCCGCGCCTGCGCGCGCCAGTTCCAGCACGGCCGATGCGACTTCGGTCTCGGGCAGTTTGCCGCGACGGGCGATGTACTCGACCACATGGCGGTAGCGGTCGCGCGTGGCGAAGTCCATCCGCCTGTAGGTGCCGCCGGGGTCGTCGCGCAACGTGGCCTCGACCATGCTCAGTGTTTCGACGAACTTGCGCCAGTCGGTCATCGCCAGCAGACGCAGGCTGCCGATGCTGTTGCTGATCGACACCTGGTCGGCGGCCTGCTGCTGGCTTTCGGCCTGCACCAGTTGTGCGATGCCCTGCTCGTGGTCGGCCAGCCACTGTTCGATCCAGGTCAGTGGCAGGCCCAACGCCGCGCCTTGCCCCTGCAGGCGGCGCACGATCTCAGCGACGAACGCGCTGCTCGGCGGCGGCCGCGAACGCGCCATGTCGGCGATCACCAGCACCACGCTCTTGGGATCGGACTCTGCCATCGCCGAGAAGCGGTCGGCCCAGAAGTCGGCAAGGTCGCGGTCGATGCGGCCGGCAATGACCTGCGCGCTGACCCGGCGCAAATTCTCGATCAACGCCAGCCGCAGCATGATCGGGATCGCCCACAGCTCGCCAAGCGTGAGCGGCGTGACCGACTGGTAGGCGGCGATGAAGCGGTCCAGGCTCTCGACGTCGACGCGACCATCACCGTGCGAAATCACGTTGAGGGCGATGTCGTAGACCCGCGGGAGCTGATCGGACGGGCCGCCTTCCAGCCGCGGCAATTCGCGGCTGTAACCCTTGGGCAGGTGGCGGCGGGCGATGCGGACCTGTTCCTGGACCAGATACAGGTTGTCGAGCAGCCAGTCGCCGGCAGGGGTCAGCCTGCGCTTGGCGTGCGCGGCCTCGCCGAGCAGCTTGCTGGCGCGTTCGATCACCGCCTCGTTGGCGCTCAGCCGCGCCAGCAGCAGGTCGGCGCTGCGGTGTCCGCTCAGCCGGTGCGCCTGTGCCAGCACGCGGCCGTGCCGCTCCATCTGTTCGGCGCTGAACAGTTGGGCGCGCAGGGGTTGCTCGTGCACCGCGATCAACGGCCCAACTCGATGGCCACGCGGTGCGATTGGCCGTCGTCGCGCAGCGGGATCAGGCAGGGATCAACGTCCAGGATCCCGCCGTCGAGTTCGCAACGTGTGATGCCGCGGCATGCACCGTTCGGGTTGGCGACTTCGATCAGATAGCGGCTGCCGCCGTGGCGGTACTCGATCGAGAAGCCCGGCCACACCCGTGGAATGCAGGGATCCAGGCGCAGATGCGCGCCCTGCAGGTGGAAGCCCAGGACCGCTTCCAGCCCGGCCCGGTACAGCCAGGCGCCGGACCCGGTGTACCAGGTCCAGCCGCCGCGGCCGACGTGCGGCTCGACCGAATACACGTCGGCGACCGCGACATAGGGCTCGACCTTGTAGCGGTCCACGCCTTCGGGCGTGGATGCATGGTGGACGGGATTGATCAGCGAGAACAGTTCGAACGCGCGGTCGCCGTCGCCCATCTTCGCGAAGGCGAAGATCGACCACTGCGCGCCGTGCGTGTACTGGCCGCCATTTTCGCGTAGGCCCGGTGGATAGGCCTTGATGTAGCCGGGGTCGTGGTCGGTGTGCTGGAACGGCGGGGTGAACAGCAGCGCGACCTTCTCGTCGCGCAGGATCAGCTGCCGGTGGACCTGCTCCATCGCCGACTTCGCATGCGCCGGATCGCCGCCGCCGGCGATCACGCTCCACGACTGGGCGATGGTGTCGATGCGGCATTCGTCGCTTTCGTGCGAGCCCAGCGGCGTACCGTCGTCGTAGTAGCCGCGACGGTACCACTGGCCGTCCCAGCCGCCGGCATCCAGGCCCTTGCGCACCGTGCTCGCGACATCTTCCCAGCGCGCTGCGCGCTCGTGCTCGCCGCGCGCCTTCGCGTATGGCGCGAACGCATCGATGGTGGCGCACAGGAACCAGCCCAGCCAGGAACTCTCGCCCCTGCCCTCCTCGCCAACGCGGTTCATGCCGTCGTTCCAGTCGCCGGTGCCGAACAGCGGCAGGTCGTGCGCGCCAAGCGTGAGGCTCACGTCGATGGCGCGTGCGCAGTGTTCGTACAGGCTGGCATCGCTGTCCGCGGTCGTGGGCCGGAAGTAGGCTTCGTCCTGCCCGGGCTCGAGCTGCGGGCCTTCGATGAAGGACTGGCGCGTATCGAGCACGTCGGTGTCGCCGGTGGCATCCATGTAGTGACAGGCGACGAACGGCAGCCACAGGCGGTCGTCGGTCATGCGCGTGCGAATGCCCTCGCCGCTCGGCGGCAGCCACCAGTGCTGCACGTCGCCTTGCTCGAACTGGCGGCCCGCGGCACGCAGCAGCTGCACGCGCGCTTCCCCGGGGCGTGCGATGCAGGTGGCCATCACGTCCTGCAGCTGGTCGCGGAAGCCGTAGGCGCCGCTGGCCTGGTAATACCCGGTGCGCGCCCAGACCCTGCAGCACAGCGCCTGGTAGAGCAGCCAGCGGTTGAGCAGCAGGTCCATCGCCCGGTCGGGCGTGCGCACCTGCACGGTGCCGAGGATGTCGTCCCACTGCGCGACGGCTGCCTGCAGGACGGCGTCGAGGTCCACCTCGCGGTAGCGGCGCACCAGCTCGCGCGCGGCGGCGGCGTTGATCGCGTCGCCGAGCAGGAGCACGATCTCCTCTTCGCCATCGGCGGACAGTTCGAAGCGGGTTTGCAGCGCGCCGCAAGGATCCAGCCCGGCACCGGTGCGTCCGGACAGCGCTTCGCCTCCCTGGAGTGCCGCCGGCGCGGCCAGGTTTCCCCGCCGGCCGAGGAATTCGAGGCGATCGCCGCTGTGCGCGTGCTGGCGGCCACGCAGGTCCATGAACGCCACGCGTTCGCCAAACTCCGCGCGCCAGGCGTTGGCGGCGAACAGCGCGCCGGTGTCCCGGTCCAGAGAGGTCGCGACGAACGGCGCCGGCTGCGAGCCGTTCGGCCCCAGCGCCCACTGTACGAAGGCGGTCACCGACAGCCTGCGCGTGCGCCCCGAGCGGTTGCGCAGCCGCAGGCGCGAGATCTTCAGGCCATCGTCGACCGGCACGTACTGCAGCAGGTCGAGCTCGATGCCATGTTCGGCGTGCTCGAAGCGGCTGTAGCCGTGGCCGTGGCGCGCGACGTACTCGCCATCGTCGCCGCAGCGCGGCAGCGCCGTGGCGGTGAACAGCCGGCCATCCTCGTCGTCACGCACGTAGAGCACGTCCTGCGGCGGATCGGAGACCGGATCATTTGTCCACGGCGTGATCGGGTTGCGCTGGCTGTTCTGCGACCACGCGTAGCCACCGCCGGCCTCGGTGGCGGTGAAGCCGAAGTCCGGATTGGCGACGACGTTGAGCCATGGCATCGGCGGCAGCGCGCCGTTGCGGATGATCGTGACGTACTCGCGCCCGTCTTCGGCGAAGCCGCCGTGGCCGTTGAAGAACTCCAGGGTCGCCTCGATGCCGCCGCCCGATCCCCGCGACGGCGACCCGGCGGCCGCAGTCGGCTGGCGGGCGGCATTGTGCGGCAGGTCTGTCCCTGTCGCGGCCGGCAGCGCATCCACCTGTGCCGCGAGGCCACCGTCGCGCTGGTCGAGGGCAATCGCGGCCGCCGTCGCCAGCCCGGCCTGCAGTGCATCTGGCGCCTCGTCGGCGCGGAGTACGAACAGGTTCTGCCTGCCGCCCGGCGGCGGATTCCGCGTCGCGTGCCCCGTGAAGCGATCCTGCAGCGCGTCGTACGCCGCCGCCGACCCGGCGACGGCCACAAGGTCGGCCTCGAGACCGTGTGCGCGCCAGTACGCTTCGGCGCGCAGGACGTCATCCGCGAGCGCCAGGCCGGTATCGTCGTTGATGCGCAGCAGCACGATCGGGCGATCGCCCGAAATGCCGCCGGCCCAGAGCGTGGGCGCGCCGCCCTCCCCCTTCCCCAGCGCCGCGGGTGCGGTGCGCAGCGTCGGATCCGGGTACAGCAGCGCGGCCGCGAGACGCTGGAAGCGCCGCGCCTGCGCCGCATCCAGGCCCAGGCGCGACAGCAGCGCGTGCGCACGCTTCGACGCCTCCCCGGACGCCTGCGCGAAGGCATCCGCGCCGCGGAACCGATCGACCAGCGCGAGCGCCTCCTCGCGGCCAGCGGCCGCCACCGTCCACAGCTGCAGCGTGGCGGTGTCCCCGGGCGCGATGCGCACCCGGCGCCGCAGGCTGAACACCGGATCAAGCACGGTGCCGACCGTACCCGAAAGCGTCTCCGATTCGAGCGCCGCCGGGGCGCGCACGTCGCGGCCGCGGCCGATGAAGCGCGCCCGGTCGGTCTCCCACTGCGGTTCGCCGCCGTCGTCGCCTTCGACCTGCAGCCACTGCGCGGCACAGATCGACGGATCGCCTGGCGTGCGCACGCGACGCGTGGCAAGCAGCACGCGACGGTCGGCCAACCACTCCGTGCGCACGAACATTTTCGAAAACGCGGGGTGCGCGGCATCGCCCTGCTGCGGCGCAAGCACCAGTTCGGCGTGGCTGGTCAGTTCGATGATGCGCTCGCGGTCGCCGCTGTTGCGCAGGCGGACGCGCCGGACCTCCGCATCGGCATTGTCGGCGACGACGACCTCGGTGGTGGTTTCGATGTCGCCGTCACGGCGGCGGATGCCGGCGCGGCCATCGGTGAATTCCAGCGCATAGGTATCGGGCACGGCCCCGGTGGGCTGCAACCCGGCCGACCAGGTCGCGCCGCTGTCGACGTCACGCAGGTAGAGCCAGCAGCCGTGGTTGTCGCCTGTCGGATCGGCGCGCCATCGGGTGATCGCGCAGTTTCCGAGATGGCTGTAGCCGGAGCCGGCGGCGGTCAGCATCACGGTGTAGCACCCGTTCGATAGCAGCTGCAGTCGGGGCGCCTGAAGGAGGAGGCCGGGCGGCGTGCTTCCGGATGCCTGGTGTTGCATGGAACGAGGACTCCGGAAGGTGTCGTCCCCTTATTGCACGTTGGCGGTCACGGTGGGGTCAACGTCATGACCTGCTAACACCGGGGAACCTAGACTGCAGCCAACGTGCCGAAGACGATACAAAACAGCATCGCGGAGGCCGGCGAACCCTTGCTGGACCACTACCAGCGCGCCGCCTTCGGCTACTTCCTGCGGCACCGCAATCCGGTCAACGGCCTGTACGCCGACACCTCGCGCGAATGGTCGCCGGTCAGCATCGCGGTCGTCGGGTTCGCGCTGTCGACCTACCCGGTCGCGGTCGAACGCGGCTGGATCGGGCGGGCCGAAGCGGTCGAACATTGCGCCGCCGCGCTGCGCTTCTTCCGCGACAGCAACCAGGACGGCAGTCCAGGTTCCACGGGACACAAGGGCTTCTACTTCCACTTCCTCGACCGCGACACCGGCACCCGCGTCTGGCGCTGCGAGCTGTCGATGATCGACACGGCACTGCTGATCATCGGGGCGCTCATGGCCAGCCGCTACTTCGATGCCGACACGCCCGACGAGGCGGAGCTGCGCGCCATTGCCGATGGACTGTACCGCCGCATCGATTGGCGCTGGGCGCAAAACGGCGGCGAAACGATCATGCAGGGCTGGAAGCCCGAGTGCGGCTTCCTTCACTACGGCTGGGAAGGCTACAGCGAGGCGATCGTGCTGTACGTGCTTGCCCTGGGTTCACCCACCCACCCGATCGGCGAGGACTGCTACCGGGCCTGGACCAGCACCTACCAGTGGGAGAATCTCTATGGCCACGGCTTCCTGTACGCCGGCCCGCTGTTCATCCACCAGTTCTCGCATGCGTGGATCGACTTCCGCGGCATCCGCGACAGCTTCATGCGCCAGAAGGCCTGCGACTATTTCGAGAACAGCCGTCGCGCCATCCATGTGCAGCGCGCCTATGCCTGCATCAACCCGCGCGGCCACCGGGGCTACGGGCAGGATTGCTGGGGCCTGAGCGCCTGCGAGGGACCGACCGACGAAGTACAGGGAGTGGATGCGGAGCCGCGGCACCTGTTCGGCTATGCCGCGCGCGGCGTGCCCTATGGGCCGGACGACGGCACCCTGTCGCCGCCGGCGGTGCTGGCGAGCGTGCCGTTCGAACCGGAACTTGCGCTCGAGGCCATCGGCACGATGTGCCGACGCCATCCGGAGATCGTCCACGAACACGGCTTCACCAGCGGCTTCAACGCCGACCTGCGCGACACGGACGGAAAGGCGTGGGTATCGCCCGGCCTGTTCGGGCTCGACCAGGGCATCATCCTGTTGATGCTGGAAAACCATCGGACCGGCCTGCCCTGGGCGCTGATGCGCCGCTGCCGGTGCGTCGTCGACGGGCTGCGCCGCGCTGGCTTCGAAGGCGGCTGGCTCGATACCGCCGCGCGCGACGGGGAGCAAGGCTGATGCACCACCGCGACTCCGGCATCGGCACCGTGATCGACCCGTTCGTCCGTGACGAACTGCGCGACAATCTGCGCCCGGCCCGATGGCGCAATCCCAGGCCGGCCGAACGCTACGGGCTGGTCGTCGTCGGCGCCGGCGCCGCCGGCCTGGCGGCCGCGCAGGACGCTGCCGCCACCGGCGCGCGTGTTGCGCTGGTGGAGCGCGACCTGCTCGGCGGTGACCGCCTCAGCTTCGGCTGCGAGCCCTCCAAGGCCCTGGTGCGCACCGCCCGTGTGTACGCGGAAATGCGCGATGCCCGGAAGTACGGCGCCATCGCACCGCCACGGGTCGAGGTGGACTTCCACGCCGCGATGGAACGCGTGCTGCGGCTGCGCGCGCGCCTGAGCCGCGCCACCTCGCCGCGGATGTTGCGCGAAGCCGGCATCGACCTGTTCTTCGGCCATGCCATGTTCAAGGCCCCGGACCGGTTGGAACTGGACGGCGTGCAGCTGCGGTTCGACAAGGCGTTGATCGCGACCGGTGCCGAGCCCGACGTGCCCGACATTCCCGGCCTGCGCGACGTGGGCTACCTGACCAACGAAACGATCTTCGGCATCGCCGCCCTGCCCCGGCGGCTGCTGGTCATCGGCGGCGGCCCCCTAGGTTGCGAACTGGCGCAGGTGTTTCGCCGCTTCGGCAGCCGCGTGATCATCGTCCAGAACATGCCGCTGTTCCTGCCCCACGAAGAGCGCGATGCGGCGCAGATCCTGTCGGTGGCGTTCGCTCGCGACGGGATCGAGGTGCGCCTGAATACCGAGGTGACCGCCGTGCGCCGTGCCGGCGACGGGATCCACGCCGACCTGCGCACCGACGACTACGTGACAAGCGTGGTTGCCGATGCCGTGCTGGTCGGCACCGGGCGGCTGCCGCGCATCGACGACATGGGCCTGGAGGCGGCAGGTGTTGGACATGATGCGGTCGAGGGCATCCGGGTGGACGATCACCTGTGCACGGCAAACCCCGCGATCTACGCGGCCGGCGATGCCTGCATGGCCCACCGTTTCACCCATGTCGCCGTGGCCACTGCGCGCATGGCGGTGGCCAATGCCCTGCGCGGTGAACGGCAGCGCCTGGGCGATCTGGTGATTCCGTGGTGTACGTACACCGATCCGGAGATCGCACATGTGGGCCTGTACGTGCGCGAGGCCATGCTGCGCGGAATCCCCATCTCCACCAGCACGATCCCGCTGCACGCGGTGGACCGGGCGGTGCTCGACGGCGACGAGATCGGCTTCGTCAAGCTGCACGTCGCCGACGGCTCCGACCGCATCCTGGGGGCGACGATCGTGTCCCGCCGCGCCGGCGAGCTGATCGCGCAGATTACCCAGGCGATGGTCAACGGCACCGGCGTGCGCGGGCTGGCGCGCGTCATCCACCCTTACCCCACCGAGTCGTCCGCGATCGGCGCGGCGGCGCGAGCCTGGTGCCTCGAGCATCCTGTGTCGCCAAGGGCGTGACGAACAGCGCGGTTGCACAACGAGGAGGAAGACATGGAACTTGGCATGATCGGCTTGGGCAAGATGGGCGCGAACATGGCGCAGCGCCTGGTACGCGGCGGCCACCGCGTGGTCGGTTTCGACCCGAAACCCGAGGCGCGTTCACTGGCCGAAGGTTTCGGCGCGAAGTCGGCGACGTCGCTGGAAGATCTGGTGGACAAGCTGCCCGCGCCGCGCGCGGTCTGGATGATGGTGCCGGCAGGCGACATCACCGGCAGCACGGTCGACGCGCTGGTGAAGCTGCTGTCGCCGGGCGACACGATCATCGACGGCGGCAACTCCAACTACAAGAACACGCTGGATCGCGCGAAAGCCGTCTCCGACAAGGGGCTGCACTACGTCGACTGCGGTACCAGCGGCGGCGTGTGGGGGCTGGCCGAGGGCTACAGCATGATGATTGGCGGCGAGAAGGACGCGGTCGAGCGTCTGCGGTCTGTCTTCGAGACCCTGGCACCGGCCGAAGACCAGGGCTGGGGTCACGTGGGGCCGGTCGGCTCGGGCCACTTCACCAAGATGGTCCACAACGGCATCGAGTACGGGCTGATGCAGGCGTACGCGGAAGGCTTCTCGATCCTCGGGCACAAGAAGGACTTCGACCTCGACCTGCATCAGGTCGCCGAGATCTGGCGCACTGGCAGCGTCGTGCGTTCCTGGCTGCTGGACCTGACCGCCAACGCGCTGGGCAAGAATCCGACGATGGACGGCATCGCGCCGTTCGTGCCCGACTCGGGCGAAGGCCGCTGGACCGTGGCCGAGGCGATCGACCTCAACGTGCCGGCGCCGGTGATCACCCAGTCCCTGATCGCGCGCCTGCGTTCGCGCGACGGCGAATCGTTCGCCGACCGGCTGCTGTCGGCGATGCGCAACGAGTTCGGTGGGCATGCGGTGAAGAAGGAATAGGAGCACCCGCCCCGCCCTGCGACGCCTCACGATTTCTTCTTCAACGCTCCGCCCTTGTGCACCGCGACGTGGTCGGTCTTGTCGCTCTTGATCTCGTACTGCGGATCGTCTTCGCTGCAATGCCGGGTATAGCCGTGCCAGTCGAAGTCCTTGACGTGCACCTTGGTGATCATGCCGCTGACATGACCGGCCTCGGAGTTCCACGTGACGTGGTCGCCAACCTTGAAATCGTGTGACATCAGACTTTCTCCTTTCCGAGCAGCGCACGGGCGCGTGCGCAGACGTTGTCAACGGTAAACCCGTAGCGCTCCAGCATCTCGCTTCCTGGCGCCGAAGCACCGAAGCGGTCGACGCCGAGCACGTCGCCGTGGTCGCCGACGTAGCGGTGCCAGCCCTGCGGCGACCCCGCTTCCACCGCCAGTCGCGCAGGCACGGACGACGGCAGCACGGATTCACGGAATTCCTGCGGCTGTTCGTCGAACAGCTCCCAGCACGGCATCGACACCGCGCGCGCGGCGACGCCTTCGCCCTGCAGTTTCTCCACGGCGGCCAGCGCGAGACCGGTTTCCGCGCCGGTGCCGATCACGATGACGTCGGGTTTGCCGCCTTCCGCATCGAGCAATACATAGGCGCCCTTGCGCAGGCCATCGGCCGATGCGTACTTGTCGCGATCAAGCGTGGGCACTTTCTGCCGCGAAAGCGCAAACGCCACCGGCCGGTTCACCGCTTCAAGCGCAACGCGCCAGGCTACGGCCGTTTCGTTCGCATCCGCGGGCCGGATCACCAGCAGCCCCGGCACCGAACGCAGGCCTGCAAGTTGCTCCACCGGCTGGTGCGTCGGCCCGTCTTCGCCCAGCGCGATGCTGTCGTGGGTGAACACGTGCAGCACATGCAGGCGCATCAACGCGGCCAGGCGCATCGGCGGGCGCATGTAGTCGGAGAAGATCAGGAAGGTCGCGTCGTAGGGAATGATGCCGCCGTGCGCGGCCAGTCCGTTGCAGATGGTGCCCATCGCGTGCTCGCGAACGCCGAAGTGCAGGTTGCGGCCCGAATAACTCCAGCCGCCGCCGGCCGAGCCCTGCTCGTCCTCGCCCGGCGTGGCGCGCGGGTCGAAGTCGCCCAGGCCCTTCACCGCGGTGTAGGTCGAGGGATCGAGGTCCGCGGAGCCGCCGGTCAGCGCCGGCAGCTTCGGCGCGATCGCTGACAGCACCTTGCCGCCGGCTTCGCGCGTGGCCATGCCCTTGGCGTCCGCGGGGAACACCGGGATGTCCGCGTCCCAGCCGTCGGGCAATGTCGCTTCGAGGCTGGTGCGGAGCTCGCGCGCGTCATCGGCATAGGCATCGGCGTAGGCATCTAAGCGCTGCTGCCACGCGTCCTGCCCGCGCCTGCCGCGGTCGAGCGCGGAGCGGAAGTGCGCCATCGCGTCGTCGGGCAGCAGGAACGCCGGCTGCTCGGGCCAGCCGAGCTTGCGCTTGGTCGCCGCCACGCCCTCCTCGCCCAGCGGCGAGCCGTGCGCCTTGTAGCTGTCCTGCTCCGGCGAGCCGTAGCCGATGTGGGTGCGCACCAGCACCAGCGACGGCCGCGTGGTTTCGTCGTGTGCCCGCTGCAGTGCCCGTTCGATCGCGGCGACGTCGTTGCCGTCGTCCACGGTTTCCACGTGCCAGTCGTAGGCGGAAAAACGTGCGGCGCGATCCTCGGTGAAGGTGATGTCGGTGCCGGCGGCCAGGGTCACGTTGTTGTCGTCGTAGAGCACGTTGAGCTTGCCCAGCTTCAGGTGCCCGGCAAGCGATGCGGCCTCGGAGGCGACGCCTTCCATCAGGTCGCCGTCGCTGGCGATGGCCCAGGTGCGGTGGTCGACGACGACGTGGCCCGGGCGGTTGTAGCGCGCCGCCAGCTGCGCCTCGGCCATCGCCATGCCCACGGCGTTGGCGAAGCCCTGCCCCAGCGGCCCGGTGGTGACTTCCACGCCCGGCGTGTGGCCGCGCTCGGGGTGCCCCGGCGCCTTGCTGCCCCACTGCCGGAACTGCTTGATGTCGTCGAGCGTCAGGTCGTAGCCGGTGACGTGCAGCAGGCTGTATAGCAGCGCCGACCCGTGGCCGGCGGAGAGCACGAATCGGTCCCGGTCCGACCACAGCGGATTGGCCGGGTTGTGCTTCAGGAATCGCTGCCACAGCACGTAGGCCATCGGCGCGGCGCCAAGCGGCAGGCCGGGATGGCCGCTGTCGGCCTTCTGCACCATGTCGACGGAAAGGAAGCGCAGCGTGTCGATGCAGCGCTGGTCGAGGGATGCGGATGCCTTGTCTGGTGCCATGATCCTGCTCCGGTGACTGGGTGGGAGCGGCCATGGCCGGATGGCCTGCCTTGCGAACTGCATCGCGGCCATGGCCGCTCCCACAGGGGGATGCGGGTGTCTTCAGCTTTCGGCGAGCGCCGCATCGACGATGCCCTGCGCCTCGGCGAGGATCGCTTGCAGGTGATCGGGGCTCTCGAAGCTCTCGCCGTAGATCTTGTAGATGTCCTCGGTGCCCGACGGCCGTGCGGCGAACCAGCCATTGTCGGCGACGACCTTGATGCCGCCGATCGGCGCGCCGTTGCCAGGCGCCTTGTCCAGTACCTGGCGGATGTCGGCGCCCGCGAGCTTGTCGGCCTTCAGCCGCGCGGGCGAGAGCTTGCCCAGCAGCTCCTTCTGCTGTGCGCTGGCCGGCGCCTCAACGCGGTCAGAGAAGACCTCGCCGAAGGCCTCGCACAGCCCGCGGTAGTGTTCGGCCGGGTCGTGCCCGTGGCGCGCGGTGAGCTCGGCGGCGAACAGCGCCGGCGCCATCCCGTCCTTGTCGGTGGTCCAGACCGTGCCGTCGCGACGCAGGAAGCTGGCGCCCGCGCTTTCTTCGCCGCCCAGGCCCAGCGAACCGTCGAACAGGCCGTCGGCGAACCACTTGAAGCCCACCGGCGTTTCGTACAGCCTGCGCCCGAGTCGCTTGGCGACGCGGTCGATCATGCTGCTGCTGACCACGGTCTTGCCCACGGCGGCATTCGCGTCCCACTGCGGGCGGTGGCGGAACAGGTCGTCGACCATCGCGGCCATGTAGTGGTTCGACGGCAGCAGGCCCGCCTTCGTCACCACGCCGTGGCGATCATGGTCGGTGTCGCAGGCGAAGGCGACGTCATAGCGGTCCTTCATCCCGATCAGCCGCTGCATCGCGTACGACGATGACGGGTCCATGCGGATCTTGCCGTCCCAGTCGCGGGTCATGAAGGCGAACGTGGGGTCGACCTGCTCGCTGACGACATCGAGATCCAGCCGATAGCGCTCGGCGATGCGCGCCCAGTAGTGCACGCCGGCACCGCCCAGCGGATCGACGCCCATGCGCACGCCGGAGCCGCGGATCAGGTCGAAGTCGAGCACCTTGGCGAGGTCGGCGACGTAGTGATTGAGGAAATCGTGTTCGCGCGTGGTATTCGCGGCGTGCGCCTGCGCCAGCGGCACGCGCGCCACGCCCTTGAGGCTCGCTTCTAGCAGCGCGTTGGCGCGGTCCTGCACCTGGCGCGTAATCGCGGTGTCGGCCGGCCCGCCGTTGGCCGGGTTGTATTTGAAGCCGCCGTCGCCAGGCGGGTTGTGCGAGGGCGTGACGACGATGCCGTCGGCCAGGCCCGAGTCACGGTCGCGGTTGTGGACGAGGATGGCGTGAGACACGGCGGGCGTGGGCGTGTACTCGTCGCCCTGCGCGATCCGCAACTCCACGCCGTTCGCGACCAGCACCTCCAGCGCGCTGTCGCGCGCGGGTGCGGACAGCGCGTGGGTGTCGATGCCTAGGAACAGCGGCCCGTCGACGCCCTGCGCCTTGCGGTATTCGCAGATCGCCTGGGTGATGGCGAGCACATGGTGCTCGTTGAAGCTGCCGTCCAGCGAACTGCCGCGGTGGCCGGAGGTACCAAACGCCACGCGCTGCGCGGCGACCGACGGATCCGGCGTCACGTCGAAGTAGGCGGCAAGCAGCTTGTCGATGTCGATGAGCTGCGCGGGCTGCGCCGGCTTGCCGGCCATCGGGCTGATGTTCGTGTCCATGGCCACCTTGCTCAGCGGCCGCCGGCCAGCGACCGCGCCTTGTCGGCGATGCGCTGCAGCAGCTGGTTCCAGGACTTGACGAAGGCGTCGGCGCCGTCGCGCTGCAGCTGCGCGGCCAGCGCGTCGATGTCGACTCCGGCCGCGGCGATCTTCGCAAGCGTGGTGGCGAAGTCGCCGCCATCGTCGGCCAGCGCGCCGCGCACCTTGCCGTGGTCGGCGAAGGCATGCAGCGTCTTCTCGGGCACCGTGTTGATCGTGTCGGGTGCGGCCAGCGCTTCGACGTAGAGCGTGTCGGACGCCTTCGGGTCCTTGGTGCCGGTGCTTGCCCACAGCAGGCGCTGGGGCCGCGCGCCTGCCGCGGCGAGCTTTTCCCAGCGATCCGAAGCCAGCAGATCGCGATAGGCGCGATAGGTCTGCTGCCCCACCGCGATGCCCAGGCGGTTGTGCAGCTCTTCCGGCAGTTGCTCCGCGCTGGCCCTGTCCCAGCGGCTGATGAACAGCGAAGCGACCGAGCCCACCACCGGGTCCAGGCCGGCCTCGATGCGCCGCTCGATGCCGCGCATGTACGCGTCTGCCGCCGCGACATACTGCTGCATGGAGAACAGCAGGGTCACGTTGATCGGCACGCCGGCGAAGATCGATTCCTCGATCGCCGACACGCCTTCCGGCGTGCCCGGGATCTTTACATACAGGTTGTCGCGCCCGGCCTGCGCGTGGATGCGCCTGGCGGCCTCGATGCTGCCGGTGGTGTCTGCGGCCAGCAGCGGCGAGAGCTCCATCGACACCCAGCCGTCGACGCCGCCGGTGGCATCGAACACGGGGCGGAACAGGTCCGCCGCCCGGCGCAGGTCCTCCAGCGCCAGCTCGACGAACAGCTCGGCGTCGCGCTTGCCGGCGGCGGATTTCTTGCCGATGCCGGCATCGTAGGCGTCGCTGTCGCCGATCGCCTGGTCGAAGATCGTTGGATTCGAAGTCAGGCCGGTGATCGCGTACTCGTCGATGTAACGCTGCAGCGTGCCGTCGTCGAGGATCTCGCGGGTGATGTTGTCCAGCCACAGGCTCTGGCCGAGCTCGCGCAGGGATTGCAGGTGGTTCATGACGACTCCTGTCGTGTCGATACGGATTCAGCGGTGGCGGGTTCAGGGGTGGCGGGCTCGCGGTCTAGCACGGCTCGCTCGTCTCGGGCTGCGGGTCGTGCCAGCCTTCGTCGTTGACAACGATTCCGGTCGCCGACGCCGGCCCCCAGCTGCCCGGCTCGTAAGACTCGACCGGCGCGTGCTCCTGCAGCACCGGATCCACGACTCGCCAGGCGGCCTCCACCGCTTCGTCGCTGGTGAACAGGCCGGCGTCGCCGCGCACCGCATCGCCGAGCAGGCGTTCGTACGGCGACTTTTCGCCGACGTGCTGGTGGCGCGCGGTCAGTTCGACGGCCTCGCCGCGCATCTGGTCCCCGGCGCGCTTGACCCGCACACCGGTGGAGATCACCACTTCCGGGCTCAGGCGCAGGCGGAAATAGTTTGAATGCGCCGGCTGGCTCTCGTCGAAGATCGACAGCGGCGGGCACTTGAGGTCCACCATCACCTGGGTCGAGGTGATCGGCAGGCACTTGCCTGCGCGGATGTAGAACGGCACCCCCGCCCAGCGCCAGGTGTCGATGTACAGGCGCAGCGCGGCGAAGGTCTCCACGTCCGAATCCTTCGCCACCCCCGGCTCGTCGCGATAGCCGCGGAACTGGCCGCGCACCAGCTCGCCGGGCTCCAGCGGGCGCATGGCGCGGAACAGGCGCAGCTTCTCCGCCCGGATCGACTCGGGATCGCCGCCGATCGGCGCGTCCATCGCCAGCAGCGCGACCACTTGCAGGAGGTGGTTCTGGACCACGTCGCGGATCGCACCGACGCCGTCGTAGAAGCCGCCGCGGCCCTGCACGCCAAAGGCCTCGGCCATGGTGATCTGCACGTTGTCGACGTACTCCCGGTTCCACAGCGGTTCGAGAAAGGCGTTGGCGAAGCGGAAGTACAGCAGGTTCTGTACTGCTTCCTTGCCCAGGTAGTGGTCGATGCGGAAGAGCGAGGATTCCGGGAACACCTCGTGCAGGGTGGCGTTGAGCACCCGGGACGAGGCCAGGTCGCGGCCGAAGGGCTTCTCGACCACCACCCGCGCGCCCCGTGCGCAACCGCTGGCGCCCAGCGCGCGGACCACGGTCCCGAACAGGCTCGGCGGGATGGCCAGGTAGTGCAGCGGCCGCTGCGCGGCCCCGAGTTCCCTGCGCAGGCGCTCGAAGGTGCCGGCGTCGGTGTAGTCGCCGTCGATGTAGCGCAGCTGTGCGGCAAGCCGGGCGAAGGCGGCTTCATCCACACCGCCGTTGTGCACCAGGCTCTCGCGGGCACGTTCGCGCAGCTGGTCGACCGTCCAGCCGGCGCGGGCCACGCCGATCACCGGCATGTCGAAGCGGCCGCGCGCGACCAGCGCCTGCAATGCCGGAAAGATCTTCTTGTAGGCAAGGTCACCGGTGGCGCCGAAAAGCACGAATGCGTCGGAAACGGAAGTCAAGCGGACTCCTGTCCTGGGTGCGGTGCGCCGGCCATGCTACTGGGCCCCGGGTTAATGCCGGGTCATCGCCGGGGCGCCCGCCCAGCGCCGCAGCCTCATGCACCGGAGTTCGGCCAAGGTCAACTCCGGCACCGACGCAGTCGGCCTGGTGCATCGCACCGTTCAGACAGGGGCGGCTTCAGGCACCAGCGACGACTGTTCAAAGCACTCGATGAACAATTCGGTCAGAACCCGTACTTTCCGCCCGCCAGGCGCCACCCGAGGGTCAGCGGTCACAGAGCGCTCGTCACAGACCGACGCGGTATGCGGCATGGTCGGGAACCTTGGCAGATGGCGTGCTGCTCGGAGTTCTCCCGCTTGGCCGCGGGCACGCAAGTTGCGACCGCTGGGAGTTCAACATGGTCAGCACCTTCAATAAACGCGACGCAGATCGTGCACATTTGAAGGACCTTCACGGATATCTCCCGCTTGCGGGACTACTTTTGCATGACCTTTCTCGGTGACTCCGGGCACGAACCAAAAATCATGTCCCGCGAACCGATCAATGACTTGCCGCGCGCCACCCAGCTGGTGCCCCCCACCCGTGACCCGGATCGACTGATGATCATCGAGGGATCGGATCAGGTTCCGCGCGCAACCCTGCTCAAGCGTTTTCCAGTACCCCGCAATATGGGGGTAGCGCCCGAATCGCGTATCGAGAACGGCAAGACGTGGCCGGTGCCTGTCGGCGCGACGCGAACCAAACGGTTCCAGATCTACCGCTACGATCCAGATTCCACCGCCAATCCGCGCCTGGATACGTTTGAAGTCGATCTCGACGACTGCGGCCCAATGACGTTGGACGCACTTTTCTGGATCAAGAACAAGGTCGATCCAACCCTTACGTTCCGGCGCTCATGCCGCGAGGGCATCTGCGGCTCCTGCGCCATGACCATGGATGGCACGAACTGGCTCGCCTGCATGCGATTCATCACCGACCTGGCTTCGCCAGCAACCATCTATCCACTGGCGAACATGCCGGTCGTCAAAGATCTTGTTCCGGATCTCACGCATGTGTTCGCGCAATACACCGCGATCGAGCCATGGCTCAAGTCCCGAACGCCAGAACCCGAGCGCGAACGACTTCAATCGGTGGAGGAACGTCGCAAACTCGATGGCTTTTACGAGTGCATTCTGTGTTTCTGCTGCACGTCGGGCTGCCCCAGTCATTGGTGGAATGGCGACCGTTTCCTGGGCCCTGCGGTACTGCTCCAAGCTTGGCGTTGGCTTGCCGACAGTCGTGACGACGCAGCGGATGAACGGCTCGACGCACTCGATGACCCCTTCCGTCTTTACCGATGCCACACCATCCTCAACTGCACCCGGACGTGTCCGAAGGGCCTGAACCCGGGCAAGGCCATCGCAGAGATCAAGCGGCAGATGATCGAGCGCAGGGGCTGACGGCGGACCTCATGGAAAAACCGTCAAATCCTGTGCGGAAACGACCGATGCCCCGATCTCCCAATATCCAGATCTATCGCCCGCAGCTGACTTCGGTCCTGTCGATCGTCAATCGCATCACCGGCGTCATGCTGAGCCTGTGTGCCATCGTGTTGGTGCTCTGGTTGCTCGCTGCCGCATCAGGCCCGGGCCCCTATAGCCTCGTACAAAGCGTTATCGACTCCTGGGTCGGCCAAGCCCTGTTGGTGGCAGCCACCCTGGCGTTCTTCTTGCATCTTTGCGGAAGCATCCGCCATCTGCTTTTCGATGCCGTGCAGGGATTCGAGCTGCGTTTCATCTATCTGTCCGGCTGGGCCGTGGTGGTGGCGAGTGTGGTGTTGACGCTGTTGGCCTGGGTGCTCGCCATGCTCTTGAGAGGGAGCTAGGACATGGGCAGTCACGACATGCGATCCCCTGTGGCCCGTGCGGTCGGGCTAGGATCGGCGAAGGCGGGCGTCGAGCACTGGTGGGCCCAGCGCGTTTCAGCCGTGGCGCTCATCCCGCTCACGCTCTGGTTCGTCGCGTCGCTCATCGCGCATACCCACAGTGACCACGCCACCTTCCTGGCGTGGTTGAGGGCACCATTGAATGCCGTTGCAATGATCCTGTTGCTGCTGGCGTTGTTCCATCACACTGCACTCGGCCTGCAGGTGGTCATTGAGGACTACATGCACTCACGTGCCAGGTTCGCAGTGCTGGTAGCGATGCGTCTGACCTGTCTCGCATTGGCCGTTGCCGGTGCCATGGCTACCCTGCGAATAGTCTTCAAATGAACGCGAGCGTGAACCCGGAGGAGCACCATGATATTCATTGAAGCATCGCTGCCTGTAGCGCGCGAGCGGCTCGTCATGCTTGCCGACGACGCGCAACTCATTGAGGCCGCCAAACTCTTGCGCAATACCGGGACCGACCTTGTGGTGATTTGCGACGTGAATGGTGTGCTGGCGGGCGTCGTGACCAAGACCAACGTCGTCGACCAGATCAGCCGATGCCAAGGATGCGGCTGCACCACCGCGGTTTCATCTGTAATGGTGCGCGATGTTCTTGCTTGTCGGCCAGGAGATCGGATGGACGAGGTGTGGTCGAAGATGAAAACGCGTGGCTTGAAGAACGTTCCGGTGACAGACGAGGATTCCCGGCCAATGGGAGTGCTCAATGCCCGCGATGCGCTGCAAGCGCTCATGCAGGAAGTCGAGTACGAGGAATCGCTGCTTCGAGACTATGTGATGACCGTCGGTTACCATTGAGTCCAGTGTATGAGCCTTGCTGCTTCGGAGCTTTTTATGTCCGAAGTGCCTCCTCTGACGAATGCGGAACTATCGCAACTGCACTGCCATTGATTGGGCTGGCTACAGCACATCGGCCTTTTTCATGCATCCTGCCGATCCTCAGCCCCTTCGGCGGTAATCCCCCCCCATTTTCAGCAGTCGCCAAAAGTGGAGCTATTCGGCATTCATGGGTCATGTTGCCGGGTTGATGGGCCTGGGAGTGAATGCGCCGAAGGGTGCGTGCAAGGGACATGCCGACCGTCGTCAGGCCACTGGGACCAGGCTGCGGCGAGCCTTGGATCAGGGGCGTGCCAGCCAACTGGCCGCTTGTGCGATTCGCCCGCGTCTATCCGGGAAACCGCGGGGAACAATGCCATGCGCTTCTCACTCTTTCTGCTCGCGCTGTTGCTGGCACCACCCGTGCTGGCCCAGTCCTATCAGGGGCCGATCATCGACGTGCACCTGCACGCCGGCCCAGCCGCTCCCGGTGCGCCGAACCCCGCGACCGGCAAACCGACAACCGCGAACACCGATGCCGATCGGCAGCGCCTCACGCTCGAAGCCATGCGCGAGCACAACATCGTGCTCGGTCTCGCCAGTGGACCCGATCCCCACATGGCCGCCCTCCGCCAGGCAGGCGGCGATGCGATCTGGGCCGGGGCCTTCCTCGATGACGGTCGCACTCCCCTGCCCTCGTCCGAGGTCGTGCGGGCTGCATTCGCCAGCGGCGATCTGAAGGTGCTGGGCGAGATTGGCGCGCAGTATCACGGGCTCAACCCGAGCGATCCGTGGTTCGAGCCTTACCTTGCGCTGGCCGAGGAGTTCGACATTCCCGTCGGCATCCACACCGGGCTCGGACCGCCCGCAACGCCGTACGGCTGCTGCCCGGACTTCAGCGTGGAGCTCGGCAACCCGAAGCTGCTGGAGCCGATGCTGAAGCGCCATCCCAAATTGCGTGTGTGGCTGATGCACGCCGGCTGGCCCTACCTGCAGGAAACCAAGGCGCTGATGTACGTCTATCCGCAGTTGCATGCAGATGTGTCGGTGATCAACTGGATCATTCCGCGGCAGGAGTTCCACGACTATCTGCAGGCATTGATGACCGCAGGCCTGGGCGATCGCCTGATGTTCGGGTCCGACCAGATGGTGTGGCCGGAGGCGATCGGCCTTGCTGTTGACGGCGTTGACAGCGCGAGCTTCCTGACGCCAGAGCAGAAGCGGGCGATCTTCCACGACAACGCGGCGCGGTTCCTGAAGCTGCCGGTTCGCGACTGATCGCGATGCCGGGCGCGACCAGCCCCGTGCATACTCCACTGCATGATCGCGCTTGAACTGCAGGGTACGCTCGAGTTCCACCGCAGCCTGGTCCTGGTCCTGGACCTCTGCGGCACGTTCGCGTTCGCGGTCAGCGGCGCGACGGCCGCGGCGCGCCAGCGCCTGGATCTGTTCGGTGTACTCGTGGTCGCCTTCGCGGCCTCCACCTTCGGCGGCATCAGCCGCGACGTGCTGATCGGCGCCACGCCGCCAGCGGCGTTCCAGGACTGGCGCTACCTCGCAGTCGCCTTGGCGGCGGGCGTGATCGCCTTCTACTGGTCGAGTGCGGTCGAACGGCTGCGCAATCCCGTGCGGATGCTGGATGCCGTCGGGCTCGCGTTCTTCGCCGTCGCCGGCACGCAGAAGGCGCTGGTGTTCGGGCTCAGTCCGGTGATGGCCGCGCTGATGGGCATGCTCACCGGCATCGGTGGCGGCATGGCGCGGGACATCCTGCTGGCGGAGGTGCCGGCGGTGCTGCGCGCCGAGCTGTACGCGGTGGCGGCGCTTGCAGGGGCCGGAATCGTGGTGGTCGGCACGATGCTGGAAGCACCGGTGCTGCTGACCGCCATCCTTGGCGGCCTGGTCTGCTTCGGCCTGCGGATGGCGGCGCTGCGTTGGGGCTGGCAACTGCCGATGGCGCGTGGCGCGCAGCCACCGGATGACGGGAACCGCTAAACTGGCGACCGTGCGCACCCACGCCCTGCCCCTGCAGATCCTGCTGGCCCTCGCCCTGGTCCTGAACGGGATCGGGGGCGCGATGGCGGGCGTGCTCGCCGCGCTGCCGACGCCGGCGTCGCTGCAGCACGCTGCGGTAGATCGTGCCCCCGTCGAGCCGGGACAGCACGCCGATTGCGCCGATCAGGATCGCGGCGTTGCCGCCGCAGAGATTGAACTGCCTGCGTCGGACTGCCATTCCGTCACCGGGTCCGATTGCGGCGACAGCCCTCAGTGCCGGCAGGCCTGCATGCATGCGTCGGTCGCGATGGCACCGCTCCTGCTGGTGGGCGTCATCCAGCCGGCGGTGGATGCAGTCCTGCATCGCCTCGACTCCGGCCATCCGGCACCGATGCTGCCGAGCGCGATCCGGCCTCCCATCGCCTGACCGCAGCGCGTTCGCGCGCTTGTTCCCGGCTGTCGCCCGCATTGCAGGGCGGCGATCCCACCGAACCTCGATGCCGCGGCACGACCTGCCGGCATCGCTGCGTGATCCGGAGATTCCATGCATCACCCTCCTCCGCGCCCCGGCGCGAGCCTTCCCCGACGCCGCTTCGTGCAGGGCCTTGCGGCAGGCGGCGCTGTCACCGCGTTCGGCCTTGGTGCCCGCGCCAGCCACGCGGCGCCTGCGCTGCCGGTCCCGGTCCTCACCGGCAGTCATTTCGATCTCGCCATCGGCCGCTCCGCCGTCGATTTCACGGGCCGTCCGCGCCTGGCCACCACGGTCAACGGCAGCCTGCCGGGTCCGATCCTGCGCTTCCGCGAAGGCGACAACGTCACCCTGCGCGTGACCAACCGCCTGCGCGATGCGCAGTCCTCGATCCACTGGCACGGGCTGTTGTTGCCCGCGAACATGGACGGCGTGCCCGGGCTGAGCTTCGACGGTATCGCGCCGGGCGAGTCCTGGCTGTATCGCTTCCAGGTCCGGCAGTCGGGCACGTACTGGTACCACAGCCATTCCATGTTCCAGGAGCAGGCCGGCCTGTACGGCGCGCTGATCATCGACCCCGCCGAGCCGCCGCCGTACCACCACGACCGCGAGCACGTGGTGCTGCTGTCTGACTGGACCGACATGGATCCGGCCGCGCTGTTCCGCCGGATGAAGAAGGATTCCGCGTACGACAACTACTACCAGCGCACCGTCGGCGACTTCGTCCGCGATGCGCGCGCCGACGGCTTCGGAGCCACGCTGCGCGACCGTGCGATGTGGAACCGGATGCGGATGACGCCCACCGACATCTCCGACATCAACGGCCACACCTACACCTACCTGATGAACGGCACGGCGCCGGCCGGGAACTGGACCGGCCTGTTCCGTCCCGGCGAGAAGGTGCTACTGCGCTTCATCAACGGCTCGGCGATGACCTACTTCGACGTGCGCATCCCCGGCCTGAAGATGACCGTGGTGGCCGCCGACGGCCAGTACATCCATCCGGTGACGGTGGACGAGTTCCGGATCGCGGTGGCGGAGACCTTCGACGTGCTGGTCGAACCGGCCGGCGCGGACGCCTTCGCGATCTTCGCCCAGGACATGGGGCGCACCGGATACGCACGCGGCACGCTGGCCGCGCGACACGGCCTGGCCCCACCGGTGCCCGCGCTGGACCCGCGCCCGCTGCTGACCATGGACGACATGGGGCATGGCGGCATGGAGCATGGCGGTATGGATCACGGAAACATGGATCACGGCGGCATGGGGCACGCAGGCATGGATCACTCGAACATGCAGCACGGCACCGGGCACGGCAGTGTCGGCGGCCAGGCCGGGCATGCGGCGCACGGCATGGATCCGATGGCGCCCATGGCCGATGGCATGCAACGCCACCCACCGACCGAAGCCGGCAACCCGCTGGTCGACATGCAGGCGATGTCGTTGGCGCCGAAGCTCGACGATCCGGGCGTCGGCCTGCGCGGCAACGGACGCACGGTGCTCACCTACGGTGCGATGCGCAGCCTGTTCGACGACCCCGACGGCCGCGAACCCGGGCGCGACGTGGAGCTCCATCTCACCGGTCACATGGAGAAGTTCGCCTGGTCATTCGACGGCCAGAAGTTCATGGACGCCGCGCCCTTGCGCATGACCTACGGCGAGCGCCTGCGCATCGTGCTGGTCAACGACACGATGATGTCGCACCCCATCCACCTGCACGGGATGTGGAGCGACGTCGAGGACGGGGGTGGCGCCTTCCAGCTCCGCAAGCACACCGTGGACATGCCGCCGGGCACCAGGCGCAGCTTCCGCGTGCGTGCGGACGCGCTGGGGCGCTGGGCGTTCCACTGCCACCTGCTCTACCACATGGAGGCGGGAATGATGCGGGAAGTCCGCGTGGAGGAGCCGGCATGAGCGGCACGACACGAGGACTGCTGGCGCTTGCGATAGCGGCAGTCGTGACAGGCCAGGCCGTCGCCCAGGACCACGCGGGACACCGCGCCCATACGGCAGACACGACCCGTGCAGCGCACACGAGCCACGGAGCCCCCGATGCGAACCCCGCTGACGCGCATGCCGCGCACGAACCACTTCCCGCCCGCGACCCGCACGAAGGGCACGGGGCGCACGCAACGCACGCGCCCGGCATGCGCCATGAAACAGGGGCGCACGCACCACCGCTGACCGACGCCGACCGCGCCGCAGCCTTCCCCGAACTGCAGACGCACATGCAGCATGCGCGCGAACTCAACACCTACCTGCTCTTCAACCGGCTGGAAGCCTGGGACACGGACCACGGCAGTGGCCAGGCCTGGGAGGCGGAGGGCTGGATCGGCAGCGACATCCACCGCCTGTGGCTGCGCTCCGAGGGCGAACGCAGCGCCAGCCGCACCGAAGCAGCCAACGTGGAGCTGCTGTACGGACGCGCCGTCTCGCCCTGGTGGGACGTGGTTGCCGGACTGCGCCACGACTTCGCACCCGGGCGTTCGCAGGACTGGGGCGCCATCGGCGTCCAGGGCCTGGCACCGTGGATGGTCGAGGTCGCGGTGACCGGCTACGTCGGCGCGTCCGGTCGGACGATGCTGGGTATCGAAGTCGAACGCGAGCTGCTGTTGACCAACCGGCTCATCCTGCAGCCTGTGCTCGAAGCCACACTGCACGGCAAGGATGACTTGGCGCGCGGTGTCGGTTCCGGCCTGTCCACGGTGGAAGCCGGCCTGCGCCTGCGCTACGAAATCAGCCGGCGCTTCGCGCCCTATGTCGGCGTGGTTCACGAACGTGCTTTCGGTGACACCGCCGCGCTGCAACGGGCGTCCGGTCAATCGGGACGCGACACGCACGTCATTATTGGCGCACGGATATGGTTTTGAATCAATCGGTTACAGGAGATATGTGATGCAGTTTCTTAACAATAAGCCTGCCCTGCTTCTGCTCAGCTGCTTCGCCGTGGTCACGGCCTGCTCGGCCAGCAACGGCGCGCCAGCCGCGACCTCTACCGCCATCGCGACCCAGGCCCCGGCCCACAGCCCGGTGCCCGCGGCGCAGGACGAAGCATCGCTGCTGGTCGTGCACAAAAACGCCAGCTGCGGCTGCTGCGTGCTCTGGATCGACCACATGCGCGAGGCCGGCTTCGCCGTGCAGGTGCACGACCACGAGGACATGGGCCCGATCAAGCAGCGTGCCGGCGTGCCCTATGCCAAGGGCTCCTGCCACACCGCCGAGATCGATGGCTATTTCGTCGAGGGCCACGTTCCGGCCGAAGACGTGAAGCGCCTGCTCGCCGAGCGCCCGGATGCCCGCGGCCTGACGGTGCCCGGCATGCCCGCGGGCTCGCCCGGGATGGAACTGCCCGATGGCACCGTGCATCCCTACGCGGTCGAGCTGGTGGGGCACGACGGCAGCACCACGGTGTACGCGCGCCACGGCGAGTAAGCGCCCCGGCGGTCAGCCCATGTGCTGGCCGCCGTTGACGGCGATGTTGGCGCCGGTGACGTAGGCCGCGCCTTCGCTGCACAGGAACGCCACCACGGCGGCGATCTCCTCAGGCTTGCCCAGGCGCCCCATCGGCACCTGGGCAACGATGGATTCCACGATCTCCGGCTTCATCGCCTTCACCAGCGCGGTGCCCACGTAGCCCGGCGACACGCTGTTGACCGTCACGCCCTTGCGCGCGAGCTCCTGCGCGAGCGCCTTGGTGAAGCCCTGCACGCCGGCCTTGGCCGCCGAGTAGTTGGTCTGCCCGAACTGGCCCTTGGTGCCGTTGACCGACGAGATGTTGACGATCCGCCCCCAGCCGCGATCGGCCATGCCGTCGACGAAGGGCTTGCTGACGTTGAACATCGAATCAAGGTCCGTGCGCAGCACCGCGTCCCACTTCGCCTTGTCCATCTTGCGGAAAGTGGCGTCGCGGGTGATGCCCGCATCGTTGACCAGGATGTCGACGGCGATGCCCGCGTCCTGCAGCCGCGCGCCCAGGGCCTGGCAGCTGTCGTAGTCGGCCACGTCCACCGGTTCGACCTGGAACGTGCGGCCGGCGGCGGCCTGCGCATCACGCCAGGTCGACGGCTCTTCGACGCCGGCGAAACAGGTCACGACCACGCGGTGGCCGGCGTCGTGCAGGGCCAGGGCGATGGCTTCGCCAATGCCGCTGGTGCCGCCGGTGACCAGTGCGGTGCGCAGGGCTACGGGATCTGACATTCGGTGCTCCATGTGGATGTTGGAAGCCGCGCAGTATCGCCGCCACGACCGCCATCGAAAATCTTTCGCGGCGATGTGTTGACGGCACCTACGCCGCCCCCTACAATTTCGAGCTCACCAACGTGGGGCCATAGCTCAGCTGGGAGAGCGCCTGCATGGCATGCAGGAGGTCGGCGGTTCGATCCCGCCTGGCTCCACCACTCATCGACCCAGGCCGGTCGTGAGTGCGGACAGTTTCAAGTCCCCATCGTCTAGAGGCCTAGGACACCACCCTTTCACGGTGGACACCGGGGTTCGAATCCCCGTGGGGACGCCACACATGAAAAAGCCCGCCTTGATGGCGGGCTTTTTCTTTGCGCGTCCAGCGTGCTTTCCGGTCGTTCAGCCGCTGCTGTCGCGCGCGGCGATCTCGGCCCAGTCGACCTCGATGCCCTTTCGATGGCCCTTCTCCACCAGCTTCAGCCCGGACGGGTCGATGGTGAGGGTGTAGGCCTTGTCGCCGATCTGCACTTCGCGCTTCAGTGGTTTGTCGAGCTTCGTCGTCATGGGTTCACCTTTGTGCTGTCGGGGGAACTGCCCGCCGACGATAGCACCGGCGGTCCTGGAGGACACAGCGGCAGCGGCCGCAGGGTGGCCACGCCGTGGCCCCGCTCGGCCAGGTACTGCAGCCACTTGCCCAGGAAGGTGTTCATCCGCAGCCGGTGGCCGAGTACTTCGGCCGGCGGCGGAAACATGCCGATCGCGTCCTGCCAGCGGCGGCCGACGTAGCAATGGGTGGCCTCCACCTGGCGCGCGTCGCGGTACAGGCGCAGGTAGGCGGAGGGATCGGGCTCGCCGGTCACCGGGTCGGGCAGGCCGACGTAGGCCAGGCGCAGCTGGCTGGTGTAGGCATGGCGTTCGATCACGTCCAGGCGCAGGTCGAGCCCGTCGCCGATGCTGGAGACGTAGGCGCCCTCGGCCAGGTCGCCGGGTTCGAGCAGCCGCACCAGGCGTGTGTGGTTCTCGGCGTACAGCGCCATCAACCAGCCGAAACGGCTGAGGGTGGGGAATTTCAGGCGGCGTGCGACGAGTTGCGACATGCCTCGATGCTACACGCCGCGCGCGTGACGGGGCAGCTTGACGCCCTGCTGCACGCGGCCCAGTCTGTGAAGTCTCCCGGCCGCTAGAACATGCCGCGGCGGATGCCCAAGGTGCTCATCACCTTGCTGGAGATTTCCTCGATCGACGTGTGCGTGGTGCTGAGCACCGGGATGCGCTCGGCGCGGAACAGCGCCTCGGCCGCCGCCACTTCCCGCTTACAGGTCTCGAGCTCGGCATAGCGCGAGTTCGGCCGGCGCTCCTGGCGGATCTGCTGCAGCCGCACCGGATCGATGGTCAGCCCGAACAGCTTGGCGCGGTGGGCGCGCAGCCGCGGCGGCAGGCGGTCGTGCTCGAGGTCTTCCTCGGTCAGCGGGTAGTTGGCGGCGGCGATCCCGTGGTGCAGCGCCAGGTACACGCAGGTCGGCGTCTTCCCTGCCCTCGAGACCGCCACCAGGATCACGTCGGCGTTGTCGTAGTTGATCGACATGCCATCGTCGTGGGTGAGCGCGTAGTTCATGGCGTTGATGCGCTTGTGGTACGCGTCGAAGTCGACCATGCCGTGGGCCTGGCCCACGCGCGGCTGCCGGGTCTCCCCCAGCTCCGCCTCCAGCAGGCTCATGAAGGGCTCGAACACGTCCAGCACCAGCGCACCGCTGCCCTGTATGGCGGCGGTGAAGTCGGCGTTGACGCAGGAGTTGACCACGATCGGGCGCGTGCCGCTGGCCGCGCCTGCATCGCGGATCCGGCCGGCGATCTCGTGCGCGCGCTCGACGCTGTCGACGAACGGGATCCGCTCGGTGGCGAAGGCCGAGCTCCGGAACTGGGTCAGGAGGCTGTGGCCGACGGTTTCGGCGGTGATTCCGGTGCCATCGGAGACGTAGAAGACCGGACGCGGGCTCGACATGCGTGTTTTCCTTGGGGGCCGCGGGCGCCGCGGCGGGTTGGCTTGCTAAAATAGCCAAACTCGACGCCCGGCGCCGCAGGCCCGTGCAGCCTTCCCCACCGTTACACCGAAATTCCCCTGGAGTCCGCCTTGAGCGCCAACATCCTGTGGCTTGACGACCTTCGCCTCACTGACCTGGCCCAGGTCGGCGGCAAGAATTCCTCGCTTGGCGAGATGATCGGCAACCTGGCCCGGCTCGGCGTCTCCGTGCCCGGCGGCTTTGCCACCACCGCCGACGCGTTCAAGGACTTCGTCGCCCACAACACCCTGGAGCAGCGGATCTTCGACAGGCTGGCCACGCTCGACGTCGAGGACGTGGCCGCACTCACCCGCGCCGGCGGCGAGATCCGCGGCTGGGTGATCGACGCGCCGCTGCAGCCCGCGCTCGAGGCCGACATCCGCACCGCCTACGCCAAGCTGTGCGCGGACAATGGCGGCCAGGATGTGGCTGTCGCGGTGCGCTCCTCGGCCACCGCCGAAGACCTGCCGGATGCGAGCTTCGCCGGCCAGCAGGAGACCTATCTCAACGTCACGGGCGCCGACGACGTCGTGGTGAAGGTGAAGGAAGTCTTCGCCAGCCTCTACAACGACCGCGCCATCGCCTACCGCGTGCACCACGGCTTCAAGCACGAAGACGTGTTCCTGTCCGCGGGCGTACAGCTGATGGTGCGTTCGGACGTGGGTGCCTCGGGCGTGCTGTTCACGCTCGACACCGAGTCCGGCTTCCGCGACGTGGTGTTCATCACCTCCAGCTATGGCCTGGGCGAGAACGTCGTGCAGGGCGCAGTGAACCCGGACGAGTTCTACGTCTACAAGCCCACGCTGCGCAAGGATCGCCCGGCCATCCTGCGCCGCTCGCTGGGCTCCAAGCAGATCCGCATGGTCTATTCCGACCAGCCCGGCGAGCGCGTCCGCAACGAGGACACGCCCGACGAACTGAGCAACCGCTTCTCGATCAACGACGAGGACGTGCACGAGCTCGCGCGCCAGGCGCTGACGATCGAAGAACACTACGGCCGCCCGATGGACATCGAGTGGGCGAAGGACGGCAACACCGGCAAGCTCTTCATCGTCCAGGCGCGCCCGGAAACGGTGAAGTCGCGCGCCAAGGCCACGCAGATCGAACGCTTCATTCTCGGTGCGCGCGGTGACGTGGTCTGCGAGGGCCGTGCCATCGGCCAGAAGATCGGTTCCGGCGTGGCGCGCGTGGTGCGCTCGCTCGACGACATGGCCCGCGTGCAGCCCGGCGACGTGCTGGTCGCCGACATGACCGATCCCGACTGGGAGCCGGTGATGAAGCGTGCCGCCGCCATCGTCACCAACCGCGGTGGCCGCACCTGCCACGCCGCGATCATCGCGCGCGAGCTGGGCGTGCCGGCGGTTGTCGGCACCGGCAATGCGCTCGACATGATCGAGGACGGCAAGGAGGTCACGGTGAGCTGCGCCGAGGGCGACACCGGCTTCATCTACGCCGGCACCCTGCCCTTCGAGCGCATCACCACGGATCTCACCTCGATGCCCGAGGCGCCGCTGAAGATCATGATGAACGTCGCCAACCCCGAGCGGGCATTCGACTTCGGCCAGCTGCCCAACGCCGGCATCGGCCTGGCGCGCCTGGAGATGATCATCGCCGCGCATATCGGCGTGCATCCCAACGCGCTGCTCGAGTACGACAGGCAGGACGCGGAAACGAAGAAGAAGATCGACGCCCGCGCCGCCGGCTACGCCGATCCGGTGTCGTTCTATGTCGACCGCCTGGCCGAAGGCATCGCCACCCTCACCGCCTCGGTGGCGCCGAACCCGGTGATCGTGCGCATGTCGGACTTCAAGTCCAACGAGTACGCCAACCTCATCGGCGGCCAGCGCTATGAGCCCGAGGAAGAGAACCCGATGATCGGCTTCCGCGGCGCCAGCCGTTACGTCGACAAGGCCTTCGCGGAGGCCTTCGCGCTCGAGTGCCGCGCCGTGCTCAAGGTCCGCGAGACCATGGGCCTGGACAACCTCTGGGTGATGATCCCGTTCGTGCGCACGCTCGACGAAGGCCGCCGCGTGCTCGAGGTGCTCGCCGCCAACGGCCTGCGCCGCGGCGTCAACGGGCTCAAGGTGATCATGATGTGCGAAGTGCCTTCCAACGCGCTGATGGCCGACGAGTTCCTGGACATGTTCGACGGCTTCTCGATCGGCTCCAACGACCTGACCCAGCTGACGCTCGGACTGGACCGCGACTCCGCGGTAGTCGCGCACCTGTTCGACGAGCGCGACCCGGCGGTGAAGAAGCTGCTGTCGATGGCGATCCAGACGGCGAAGGCCAAAGGCAAGTACATCGGCATCTGCGGCCAGGGCCCCAGCGACCATCCGGACCTGGCCGAGTGGTTGATGCAGGAAGGCATCGAGTCGGTGTCGCTGAATCCGGACACGGTGGTGGACACGTGGCTGAAGCTGGCGAAGTCGAAGGCGAAGTCGGCTGGCTGAGGCGGGTCCGTCTGTCGCAAACAAGGAAGGCCGGGCTTCGTAGCCCGGCCTTCTTTTTTTGCACCGAATCTTCTGTGGGAGCGGCCATGGCCGCGATCGAGCTTGTACAGGTGCGTCCATCGCAGCTATAGCTGCTCCCACACCAGCAGATGGCTGGCGGTCAGTCGTGGGGGGCGAAGGCGCCCATGGCGTTGCGGTAGTGGCGCAGTTCGGCGATGGAGTCGTGGACGTCGCTGAGTGCGGTGTGGGCGGCCTGCTTGCGGAGGCCGGCGTGCACCTGGGGCGCCCAGCGCCGGGCCAGTTCCTTGAGCGTGCTGACGTCGAGGTTGCGGTAGTGGAACCATCGCTCCAGGGCTGGCATGCGCCGGTGCAGGAAGCGCCGGTCCTGGCAGATCGAGTTGCCGCAGATCGGCGACTTGCCCGCGGGCAGCCACTGTTCCAGGAACTCCAGCGTGCGCGCCTCGGCTTCGGCCATCGGCACGCCTTCCTCCAGCACGCGCCGCCACAGCCCGGAGCCGCCGTGCTGGTTGCGGTTCCATTCGTCCATCGCTTCCAGCGTCGCCAGCGGTTGGGCGATGGCCAGCTCGGGGCCTTCCGCCAGCACGTTGAGGTCGGCGTCGGTGACCACGGTCGCGATCTCGAGGATGGTGTCGTGGTCGGTGTCGAGCCCGGTCATTTCAAGGTCGATCCACACCAGCCGGTCTTCGTTGCCCACCCTCGCTCCTCGTTGCCTGTCAGGACGCGCATGATAACGCGCCTCAGTCCGGCGCCAGGCCCCGTTTGGCGCGGAAATAGTTGCGGAGGCGGCTGCCGGCCTCGTCGCCCAGGACGCCGCCAACGACCTCCAGGCGGTGGTTGTGGCGCGGGTCGGCAAGCAGGTCGAACACGCTGCCCGCGGCCCCGGTCTTGGGATCGCTGGCGCCGTAGACCACCCGCGCGATGCGGGCATGCACCATCGCCATGGCGCACATCGCACAGGGCTCCAGCGTCACGTACAGCGTGCAGCCGAGCAGCCGGTGGTTGCCAAGCGCCCTGCCCGCCACGCGCATCGCCACGATCTCGGCGTGAGCGCTGGGGTCGTGGTCGCCGATGTTGCGGTTCCAGCCCTCGCCCAGCACCTGGCCGGCAGCGTCGACCAGCAGCGCGCCCACCGGAATTTCGTCGAAGTCCCGTGCCGCCCGATCGGCCAGCGCGAGCGCCTGGCGCATCCAGGCCTGATCGCGCTCGTCCTCGGCGGTGGGCGGAGTGAGTTCCGGCATGGCGGCCATTCTAGTGGCTACCCGCGGCGTAAAATGCCCGGATCATCCGCCTGCAACCGTGCAGGGCCGGTCGCCGCCACGCAGCGAGGTCATCCATCGTGGGATCCGGTTCGCCTTCCCTCCAGCCGATGCAGATCGAGGTCGTCTCGGTGCAGTCGCAGGTCGTCTATGGCCAGGTCGGCAACACCATCGCGGTGCCGGCGCTGCAGGCCATGGGCCTGCGCGTGGCTGCGGTGCCGACGGTGGTGCTGAGCAATACGCCCCACCACGCCACCATGCACGGCGGCCCCATTCCGCTGGACTGGTTCCGGGGCTACCTGGACGATCTGCTGGCACGCGATGCGCTGCGCGAGCTGCGTGCGGTGGTGGTCGGCTATCTCGGCGGCCCGGCCCAGGCCGAGGTGCTGGCGCGCTGGATCGAGGGCCTGCTCCGCTCGCGCCCGGAGATCCAGGTATTCATCGACCCGGTGATCGGCGACGAGGACGTCGGCGTCTATGTCGACCCCGGCATGGTCGAGGCCTACCGTCGCCACCTGCTGCCGCTGGCCGACGGCCTGGTCCCCAATGCCTTCGAACTCGGCCTGCTGACGGGTCGGCCCGTGGCCGATATCGACCAGGTGGTGGAGGCCGCCCGCGCACTGCTGGTCGGACGCACGCGCTGGGTCGTGGCCACGAGCGCGGCGCCGGCGGGCTGGCGCAGCGGCACGATGCGGGTGGCCGCGGTGGATGGCGCCGGCGCCGGGATCATCGAGCATGCGCGCCTGGACACCACGCCCAAGGGCACGGGCGATCTCTTCAGCGCGACGCTTGCCGGCCGCCTGCTGGCCGGCGCCGGACTCGAGGACGCGGTGCGTGCCGCCTGCGACCGCGTGCTCGACGTGCTGACGACCTCGCACATCGCCGGGAGCGCCGAGATGCTGGTGTTCCCCGACCCCGATCCCGTCGCCTGACTTCGGCTCAGGCTGCGGGGCGCCGGCGGTGCATCACTATCCCCGCGACGCTCACGCCCAGTGCCACCAGCACCACGATGATCGTTGCCAGGGCGTTGATTTCCGGCGTCACGCCCAACTTGACCTTGGAATACACCACCATCGGCAAGGTGCTCGAACCCGGGCCGGAGGTGAAGCTCGCGATCACCAGGTCGTCCAGCGACAGGGTGAATGCCAGCAGCCATCCCGCCAGCAGCGCCGGCGCGATCAGCGGCAGGGTGATCACGAAGAACACCCGCCAGGGGCGCGCACCGAGGTCCATTGCCGCTTCTTCCAGGCTGTCATCCATGCCCGCCATGCGCGAACGCACGATGACGGTGACGTAGCAGGCGGTCAGGGTGATGTGCGCGAGCGTGATCGTCAGCATGCCGCGGTCGGGCCAGCCGAAGGCCTGCTGCAGGGTGACGAACAGCAGCAGCGAGGACAGGCCCATCATCACGTCGGGCATCACCATCGGCGCCGAGTTCATCAGGCTGAGCAGGCCACGCCCCGGGAAGCGCCCGAAGCGCGACAGTGCCAGGCCGCAGGCGGTGCCGAGGCAGACCGCCGCGGTGGCCGTGATGGCGGCAATGGTGAAGCTGCGCTGCACCGCGTCCAGCAGCTGGTCGTTGGCAAGCAGCGCGGTGTACCAGCGTGTGGAGAAGCCGCCCCAGACCGTGGCCACGCGCGATGCGTTGAACGAGTACACCATCACCGACAGGAGCGGCAGGTACAGGAAGGCGTAGCCCAGGGCCATCGCCGTGTACAGGAAGAACGGCGTGCGCTTCACCCCTCGGCCTCCTGCTCCACGCGCCGGTTCTCGAAGTACTCGAACACCAGCGTCGGCAGCACGATCATCACCAGCATCGCGATGGTCACCGCGGCGGCCAGCGGCCAGTCGCGGTTGGTGAAGAACTCGATCCACAGCACGCGGCCGATGGTCAGCGCATCGGGGCCGCCAAGGATGTCCGGGATCACGAACTCGCCGACCGCAGGGATGAACACCAGCAGCGCGCCGGCGATGATGCCCGGCATCGACAGCGGCAGCGTGACCCGCAGGAACGCGTGCCAGGGCTTGGCGCCGAGGTCCTCGGCGGCCTCCAGCAGGGTGAAGTCCAGCCGCATCAGGGTCGCGGTCAGCGGCAGGATCATGAAGGGAAGATAGTTGTAGACGATGCCGATGTAGACGGCGATGTCGGTATGCAGCAGCGCGAACCCGGGATCAACCAGCCCGACGGCCGAGAGTGCCTGCGCCAGCAGGCCGTTGGCCTTGAGGATGCCGATCAGCGCGTAGGTGCGCAGCAGCGAGCTGGTCCAGAACGGCAGGATCACCAGCACCAGCAGCAGCAGGCGCCGCACCGGCGTCGCGCGCGCGATGCCGTAGGCGATCGGGTAGCCCAGCAGCAGGCAGAACACCGTCGACACCGAGGCGAACAGCAGCGACTTCAGGTAGGCCGCGACGTACAGCGGGTCGCTGAGCAGCATCGCGTAGTTCGACACGTGCAGGCGCAGCGAGGCGGCGCCATCGGCGGTGTGTTCGATCAGCGCGGTGTACGGCGGTGCCTGGCCAAACACCGCCTGCGAGAAGCTGATCTTCAGCACGATCAGGAACGGGACCAGGAAGAACAGGCCCAGCCACAGCATCGGCAACGAGGTCACCAGGAAGCGGCCGCGGCGCGTGCGGAACTCGTGGCCGACCGCGCGGAACCAGCCGAACAGGTTCCGCACGACATCGAACCAGAAATCCCAGAGCCCTACGTTACGCACACTGTTCATGCGGTCAGCAGCACCGCGCTGGCGGCCTCCCACGACAGCCAGAGCGTGTCGTCCCAGTCGTAGTGCGGCTCGGAGCTGCGCGCCACGTGCGTTTCCTGCACGCGCACGATGGCGCCGGCCTCGGTCTCCACCTGGTAGATCGACACGTCGCCGAGATAGGCGATGTCACGCACCTTCCCCACCACCACGTTCTCGGTGGCGGCGGTGCCGCGTGCCGGCGGCGCCTCGTGGACGTCGATCTTCTCCGGGCGCACGGCGACGCTCACCGCGGTGCCTTCGGGCAGCGGGTCGGCGTGGCGGGCCAGCAGCTCGGCGTCCAGCGCATCGCACTGGATCCTGGCCTGGCCCGAGGCCTCGTCGGTGCCGAGCACCCGGCCTTCGAAGATGTTGATGCCGCCGATGAACTCGGCCACGAAGCGCGTGGCCGGATACTCGTACAGCACCGCCGGCGTCGACACCTGGACGATGCGGCCGGTGTCCATCACCGCGATGCGCGACGACATCGTCATCGCTTCTTCCTGGTCATGGGTGACCATGATGAAGGTGGTGCCGACGCGCTCCTGGATGTTCACCAGCTCGAACTGGGTGTGCTCGCGCAGGCGCCGGTCGAGTGCGCCCAGCGGCTCGTCGAGCAGCAGCAGCTTGGGCTGTTTCGCCAGTGCACGCGCCAGGGCCACGCGCTGCCGCTGGCCGCCCGAGAGCTGGTGCGGCTTGCGCTTGCCCAGCTGCGGCATGCGCACCAGCTCCAGCATCGCCTGCACGCGGTCGCGGATCTCACCCGCGGGCAGCCGGTCCTGGCGCAGCCCGAAGGCGATGTTCTGCTCGACCGTCATGTGCGGGAACAACGCATAGCTCTGGAACATCATGTTCACCGGCCGCTGGTAGGGCGGCAGGTGGGTAACGTCGATCCCGTCGATCAGGATCCGGCCCTGGTCCGGCGCCTCCAGCCCTGCAAGGATGCGCAGCAACGTGCTCTTGCCCGAACCCGAGCCGCCCAGCAGCGCGAAGAACTCGCCGCGGTAGATGTCCAGCGACACGTCATCGCAGGCGTAGACCTTGCCGAAGGCCCGGGTCACGCCTTCGATGCGCACGAAGGGTTGCGTGGCGGGATCCCCCCACGGCTCCGACGCGACGCTGCGCGCGGGAACGGACATCGCCTAGCGACCGCTCTTGATCGCGGTCCAGGCGCGCACGCGCAGGCGCTGCATGTCTTCAGGCAGCGATGTGGGATCGACCAGCTTGGCGCGCACCGCTTCGGGCGGATACACGCCTTCGTCGCCGGCGATCTCCGGGTCGATGAGGCCGGTGGCGGCCAGGTTGGCGTTGGCGTAGGCGACGTTGTCGGTGATCGCCGCGATCACCTCCGGCTCCATCAGGTAATTGACGAAGGCGTGGGCATTGCCGGGATGGCGGGCATCCTTCGGGATCGCGATCACGTCGGTCCAGCGGATCGCGCCCTCCTTCGGGATCACGTAGCGGATGTCCGGCGCCTGGCGCCCGGTTGCTTCGGCCGCTTCCACCGCGACATCGCGCGCCTGGCCGATGTCGCCGGAATAGCCCATCGCCACGCAGACATCGCCATTGGCCAGCGCGTCCTTGTACTCGGCGTTGTTGAAGGTGCGCACGTAGGGGCGGATCGCGGCGTAGACCTGCTTGACCGCGTCGATCTCGTCGGCGGCGCCCGCGTTCGGATCGCGGCCCAGCCACAGCAGCGCGGCGCCGAAGGCTTCCTGGTCGTCGTCGAGCACGTTGATGCCGCAGGACGCCAGCTTGGCGGCGTTGGCGGGGTCGAACAGCAGCCCCCAGGAATCCAGCGGCGCGTCTTCGCCGAGCACGGCCTTGACCTTGTCCACGTTCACGCCCAGGCCGGTCGTGCCCCACATGTACGGCAAGACGTGCGCGTTGCCCGCATCGATGTCGGCCAGGCCGTCCATGATCGCCGGATCCAGGTGCGCCAGGTTCGGGAGCTTCGCCTTGTCCAGCGGCGCGAACAGGCCGGCCCTGATCTGGCGCTGCGCGAACGGACGCGCGGAGGGGAACACCACGTCATAGCCCGAGCCGCCGGCGGTCAATTTGGTTTCCAGCGTTTCGTTCTCGGCATAGACGTCGTAGTTGACCTTGATGCCGGTCGCCGCTTCGAAGTTGGCGATGGTGTCGGGCGCGACGTAGTCGGACCAGTTGTACACATTCAGCACCTTTTCCTCGGCGCCCGCGGGAGCGTCGGGGTCGGCGGATCCGGGCTGGCTGCCTCCGCAGGCGACGAGGAACAAGGCGCAGGCAAGCGGGGCGAGGCGCAGGGACACGGCGGTTCTCCGGAACGGTGGCAAGGCAGGCATGTTCGGAG
This sequence comes from Luteimonas sp. A534, assembly GCF_054072805.1. Taxonomy (NCBI): domain Bacteria; kingdom Pseudomonadati; phylum Pseudomonadota; class Gammaproteobacteria; order Lysobacterales; family Lysobacteraceae; genus Luteimonas; species Luteimonas sp. A534. Next base: position 574,919 of record NZ_JBSVRR010000001.1, on the reverse strand, counting down.
TGCGTCCGGGCGGTGTCAACGCGAATTTACCCGCAGGCCGCGGGGGTGTATCGTCCCGCGCCTCGCCCGGGCCCGGGCACGGAGAAAAGACATGCCCAAGTTGCCACTGTGCGTCGCGCTCGCGGCCCTGGTTTCGACCGCCCTGCCCGCCCATGCGCAGGAGGCCGAGGCCGCGTGGTCGTTCAGTGGCGAGGTGGTCGCTGCCAGCGATTACGTCTGGCGCGGCGTGTCCCAGACCCAGGAGGATCCCGCGCTGCAGATCGAGGCCATGGTGGAGCACCAGAGCGGCTTCTACGTGGGCGCCTTTGCCTCGAACGTCGACTTCGGCGACGGCGAAGACGGCATCGACCACGAAGTGAATGCGTACATCGGCTGGGCCGGCGAGCTGGGCGGCGGCACCGAACTGGACGTGTTCCTGTCCCGCGTGGCCTACCCCGGCCACAACGGCAGCGATTACGACATCGACTACACCGAGATCGAGGCGACGCTCGGCATTGCCGAGCATTACCACGTCGGCGTGGCCTATTCCCCGGACATCTTCAACCTGGATGCCAAAGGCTGGTACTACTACGCGGGCGCCGCGTTCCCGCTGGGCGACAGCGGCTTCACCCTGGGCGCGCAGGCCGGCCACTACGACCTTGATGATGCCGCCGGCGACAGCTACAGCGACTGGCTGGTATCGCTTGACCGCGACTTCGGCCCGATCAACGCCAAGCTGCAGTACAGCGACACCTCGAGCTACGGCGAAATCCTGTCCGACTCCGTGGGCGACGCCGGCCTGGCCGACGGGCGCGCCGCGCTGCTCCTTACCTGGGCCTTCTGACCCGGCTCACTCCCACTCGATGGTGGCCGGTGGCTTCCCGCTGATGTCGTAGACGACGCGGGAAACACCCCGCACCTCGTTGATGATCCGGTTCGACACCCGGCCGAGGAAGTCGTACGGCAGGTGCGCCCAGTGCGCGGTCATGAAGTCGATGGTTTCCACCGCACGCAGCGCGATCACCCATTCGTAGGCGCGCGCGTCGCCGACCACGCCGACCGACTTCACCGGCAGGAACACGGCGAAGGCCTGGCTGGTCTTGTCGTACAGCCCCGCCTTGCGCAGTTCTTCGATGAAGACCGCGTCCGCCCGCGCGAGGATGTCCGCGTACTCGGGCTTGACCTCGCCGAGGATGCGGACGCCCAGGCCGGGGCCGGGGAACGGATGGCGGTAGACCATCTCGTGCGGGAGGCCCAGCGCGACGCCGATGCGACGCACCTCGTCCTTGAAGAGTTCGCGCAGCGGCTCGACCAGGCCCATCTTCATGTGCTCGGGCAGGCCGCCGACGTTGTGGTGGCTCTTGATGACGTGCGCCTTGCCGGTCTTGCTGCCGGCCGACTCGATCACATCCGGATAGATCGTGCCCTGCGCCAGCCACTTCGCGTTCGCGAGCTTGCCGGCCTGCTCTTCGAAGATCTCGACGAACAGGTTGCCGATGATCTTGCGCTTGGCCTCCGGATCGGTCACGCCGGCCAGTGCGCTGAAGTAGCGCTCGCGCGCATCCACGCGGATCACGCGGATGCCAAGTCCATGCGCGTCGGAAGCGTCGGCAAAAGTCGTCATGACCTGGTCGCCTTCCTGCCAGCGGAGCAGGCCGGTGTCGACGAAGACGCAGGTGAGCTGGTCGCCGATCGCACGGTGCAGCAGCGCCGCGACCACCGACGAATCAACGCCGCCCGACAGGCCCAGGATCACCTCGTCCGAGCCAACGGTCTCGCGCACGCGCGCGACCTGGTCTTCGATGATGTGCTCTGCAGTCCACAGCGTGTCGCAGCCGCAGACGTCGACCACGAAGCGGCGCAGCAGCGCCTGGCCAGACTTCGTATGCGTGACTTCAGGGTGGAACTGGACGCCGTACCAGCGCTTGTCTTCGTTGGCAAATGCGGCGACCGGCACGCGCGGTGTGCTGGCGGTGACGGTGAAGCCCGGGGGCGCCTTGGCGACGTGGTCGCCGTGGCTCATCCACACGTCCAGGCGCGCAGGCTGGCTTCCGTGGTCGTTGAGGTCACCGAACAGGGTATCGGCCGCGACCAGGGTGACCTCGGCGTGGCCGTACTCGCGCGCGTCGGCGGACTCGGTCTCGCCGCCCAGCTGCTTGGCCATGGTCTGCATGCCATAGCAAATGCCCAGCAGCGGCAGGCCGCTGTCGAAGGCTTCCTGCGGCGCGCGCGGGGCATTCTCGACCGTTGTGGACTCCGGGCCACCGGACAGGATGATTCCCTTGGCGCCGAAGGCGGCGATCTCCGAGGGATCGTGGTCCCAGGCCCAGATCTCGCAGTACACGCCCAGTTCGCGCACGCGGCGCGCGATCAGCTGCGTGTACTGCGCGCCGAAGTCGAGGATCAGGATCTTGTCGCGGTGCAGGTCGGTCATGGGGTCGGATTCGGGGGCGTCTGTTCGGGGAGCGTGAGGCGGAACGTGCACTGCTCGAGCTCGGCATTCCACTCACCGCCATTGCCGGTGCAGGAGTCGCGCAGCTGCCAGTCGCGGTAGAAGCCGTAGCCGTAGAGCACCACCGCGACCAGCACGGCCAGCGCGAGGCCTCGCAGCAGGATGCGGCGCGCCGGCGACTGCGTGCGGGAGGATCGCGAGCGGCGCATCAGCCGGCCCTGTAGTTCGGCGGTTCCTTGGTGATCTGCACGTCGTGGACGTGGCTTTCGCGCTGGCCCGCGCCCGTGATCTTCACGAACTGCGGCTTGCTGCGCATGTCTTCGACCGTGGCGCAGCCGACGTAGCCCATGGTCGCGCGCAGGCCGCCGAGCAACTGGTGGATCACGCCGCTCAGCGGGCCGCGGTACGGCACCCGGCCTTCGATGCCCTCGGGCACCAGCTTGTCGGCCGAGGCGGCGTCCTGGAAATAGCGGTCGCTGGAGCCCTTCTCCATCGCCGCCAGGCTGCCCATGCCGCGATAGCTCTTGTAGCTGCGGCCCTGGTAGAGCTCGGTCTCGCCCGGGGTTTCCTCGGTGCCGGCGAACAGGCCGCCGATCATCACCGTGGACGCACCGGCGGCCAGCGCCTTGCCGATGTCGCCCGAGTAGCGGATGCCGCCGTCGGCGATCAGCGGGATGCGGTCTTGCAGTGCCTCGGCAACCATGTCGACCGCGGTGATCTGCGGCACGCCCACGCCCGCGACCACGCGCGTGGTGCAGATCGAGCCCGGGCCCACGCCGACCTTGACCGCGTCGGCGCCGGCATCCATCAGCGCCAGCGCGGCGTCGCCGGTGACGATGTTGCCGCCGACCACCTGCAGCTTCGGGTAGTTCTTCTTGGCCCAGGCCACGCGGTCGAGCACGCCCTGCGAATGGCCGTGCGCGGTGTCGACGATGATGACGTCGACGCCCGCGGCGGCCAGGCGCTCGATGCGTTCCTCGGTGTCGCCACCGACACCGACCGCGGCGCCGACCAGCAGGCTCTCGGAGGCATCCTTCGCCGAATCCGGATTGTCCTGCGCCTTCTGGATGTCCTTGACCGTGATCAGGCCGCGCAGCTGGAAGTCGTCGTTGACCACCAGCACCTTTTCGATGCGGTGCTTGTGCAGCAGCTGGATGACCTCGTCGTCGCTGGCGCCTTCCTTCACCGTGACCAGCTTGTCCTTGCGGGTCATGATGTTGCGCACCGGGTCGTCAAGCTTCTTCTCGAAGCGCATGTCGCGCCCGGTGACGATGCCGACCAGCTGGTCGCCGTCGACCACCGGAACACCGGAGATGTTGCGCGCGCGGGTGAGGCGCAGCACTTCGCCGATGGAGGTCTGCGGGCTGACGGTGAAGGGTTCGCGGATCACCCCGGCCTCGAAATTCTTGACCTGCAGCACGTGCGCGGCCTGGCGCTCCGGGCTCATGTTCTTGTGCATGATGCCGATGCCGCCGAGCTGGGCCATGGCGATGGCGAGGCGCGCTTCGGTCACGGTGTCCATCGCGGCGGACACGATCGGGATGTTCAGGCGCAGGTCGCGCGTGAAACGGGTGGCGAGCGAAACGTCCTTGGGCAGCACGATGGAATGCGCCGGAACGAGCGAAACGTCGTCGTAGGTCAGTGCTTCAGCCTGGATGCGCAGCATGGCCGTGCCAGTGGTGGTGAAGCACGACATTGTACCCGGCCGCAGTGGCGCCGGCGCGCCCCGGCGGCGGGATGCGGCGTCCCGCTCAGGCGTCGGTGCCGGAGGCCTCGAGGGCTTCGGCGGCTTCCAGGGTGTTCTGCATCAGGGTCGCCACCGTCATTGGCCCGACGCCACCGGGGACCGGCGTGATCCAGCTGGCACGCTCGGCCGCCGCGGAAAAACCGACATCGCCGACCAGTCGGCCATCGTCAAGGCGGTTGATGCCGACATCGATCACCACCGCGCCCGGCTTCACCCAGTCGCCCGGGATCAGGCCGGGCTTGCCGACGGCCACCACCAGGATGTCGGCCTCGCCGACGTGGCGGCGCACGACCTCGGGCGGCGTGAACTTGTGGCAGCTCGTCACCGTGCAGCCGGCAATCATCAGCTCCAGCGCCATCGGCCGGCCGACATGGTTGCTCACGCCCACGATGGTGGCGCTCTGCCCGCGCACCGGGCGGTCGGTCCAGGCCAGCAGCGTGGTGATGCCGCGCGGCGTGCAGGGACGCAGGCCGAACTGGCGCAGCGCCAGGTGGCCGACGTTCTCCGGATGGAAGCCGTCGACGTCCTTGCGCGGGTCGATGCGGTGGATCAGGCGGGTGGCGTCGGGGATGCCCGGCAGCGGCAGCTGCACCAGGATGCCGTGGACCGTGGGATCGGCGTTGAGGCGGTCGATCAGCGCCAGCAGCTCGGCTTCCGTGGTGCCTTCGGGCAGGTCGAAGTCGAGCGCGCGGATGCCGACGATGCCCGCGGCCCGGCGTTTGTTGCGCACGTAGGAGCGCGATGCGGGATCGTCTCCCACCAGGACCACCGCCAGGCCGGGCGGTGCATGGGCGGCGGCCGTGCGCGCCTCGACCCGCAGCCTGAGCGAGTGCAGGAGCTCGTCGGCGATGCGCCTGCCGTCGAGGATGCGGGCCGTGGAACGTGTCTCGGACATGCCTGTATCGTGCGCGCGGAAAGCGGCATTGTCGCCGATCGCGCCCTGCCCGCGCGAGCCGACGGCGCTGCCGCCACGCCTCATCGCACCGGCTGCGACCCGTCCGCCTGCGGTTGCGACGCCCCTGCCGGGCAGCGGGGAATTCCCGAACCGAGCACGCAGTAGACGCAGCATCGGGGCGCGGCGGGCGCCGTCGCGGGCCCCTGCAACGGCGGCGCCGGCGCCAGTCGGGCCAGTTCAGCCTGGGGCCGCAGCTGCAGCAGCGCCGCCCAGTCCTGGCGATTGGCATTGCAGGCCTGCGGGGCATCGGGACTGCACTGCAGCCCTTCCGGTTGCCGCAGCGGGAGATCCTCGAAATGGCCTCCGGCGGTCAGCGGGAGGATGCGCATGGTCACGCCGTCGAGCACGTTGCCGCCAACCAGCCGTGCCACGCGGTCACCGCCCTCCCCGGCCGACACCACGATGTCGCAATGCATGCCCAGCCCGCCGCTGTCCGAGCTGAGCAGGGTCGCCAGGCCACCGAAGCCGTAGCTGCGCCCGGGCACCCGCACGTAGCAAAGCAGGTCCCCCAGGGATGGGCGCGCCGCGCGCGGATCGGCGATGCGGTAGGGGCTGCCTTCCGGGTTGCGGTAGGCGTCGCGCACGTAGTCGACATGGCTGGCCGAGGCGCGGAAGCCCGGAACCGCGGCGCGGCGCATCACCCACGACACGAAGGCGGCCGACCAGGGCGTGTCGACCACGAAGGCGCGGCAGGCTGGCGCCGCCAGTTGCTCGCCGGCGTGCACGCAGTCGGACGCGCCCGGGCGCTGCATCACCTGCCACAGCAGGCCGCTGCCTTTCCAGTAGTCGGTGACCCGCAGCCAGGCCGGCTGGCCGTTGGCCAGGCGCGCGCTTTCAGCCTCGCGCACGACCGAACCCGCAAGGCCACCGTCGCCACCGATGAAGGGCCGGAACCAGGCCTGGTGTTCTTCGCAGGCGGCAGCGGCTATCCGGGTGGCCGCCTCCGGTGCCGACTGCTGCGCGCGCAGCAGCGGACAGGAATCCGCGGCCATCGCGGGCGCTCCCGGCGCAAGCCAGGAGCCCAGCAGGCAAACGACAAGACAGGCCCGCACGTGCAGTGGATTCGCCATGGCATTGCTCCCCGGTCGTGCCGGCGAGCGTATCGCAGCCCGGTGGAAGCCGCGATCACGCGGCCGCTGGAGCGGATCAACCTGCGCAGAACGCCTCGTAGTCGATATATCCCGGGAATGCGGTGCCCGGCGCGCACACCGCGCAGTCCGGGTCCGGCGTCAGCCGTGTTTCGCGGAAACGCATGCCCATCGCGTCGTAGTGCAGCAGCCGCCCGCGCAGCGGCTCGCCCACGTGCAACAGCAGCTTCAGCGCCTCGGTGGCCTGCAGCATGCCGACCACGCCCGGGAGCACGCCCAGCACCCCGGCCTCGCTGCAGTTGGGCGCGGCCTCCGCCGGCGGCGGCTCCGGGAACAGGCAGCGGTAGCAAGGCGCCACGCCGCGGTGGCGTCCGGCGTCGAACACGCTGACCTGGCCGTCGAACCGGTGCACCGCGCCGTAGACCAACGGGATGCCGAGATGCACGCAGGCATCGTTGAGCAGGTAGCGCACGGGGAAGTTGTCGGCACCGTCGACCACGACGTCCACGCCCTCGAGCAGGCGCTCGACGTTGGCCGAGGTCACCCGCTCCGCGACCGCGTCGATCTTCATCCGCGGGTTGAGCGCGGACAGGCGCACCTCGGCGGAGTCCACCTTGCGCATGCCGATGTCGGCGTCGGTGTGCAGGATCTGGCGCTGCAGGTTGCTGCGTTCGACCACGTCGTCGTCGGCGATGCGCAGTTCGCCCACCCCGGCCGCGGCGAGGTAGAACGCCGCCGGCGAGCCCAGGCCGCCGGCACCGAGCATGAGGATCCGCGCCATGGCCAGCCGCTTCTGCCCGCGCATGCCGATCTCGGGCAACAGCAGGTGGCGCGAGTAGCGTTCGTGGAAGTCCTGGTCGCGCGGCTGCGCTGGCGGTTCCGGCCGCGCCATCGGCAGGCCCTCCGCCGCCCAGCGCAGGGTGCCGCCGCGGATCGAACACACATTGCGGTAGCCCTGGCGCTGCAGCACCTCGGCGGCCAGCATCGAGCGGCCACCGCTCTGGCAGATGAGCATCAGCTCGGCGCCGCGGTCGTGGAAGTGGAACTCCGCGTCCCCCTCCAGCTCGTCGCGGGCGATGCCGCGCGCGCCTTCCGCCATGCCGAGTTCGCGCTCGTGTTCTTCGCGCACGTCGACGAGCACGGCCCCGGAGGTCTCCATGCGGCGCTGTGCTTCGCGCGGCGTGATTTCGATGATCGCCATGCCACGATTATCTTGCACCGCAAGACTCCTGCCGACTGCGGCTTGCCCCGATTGCGGTCTACGTTACGCCATGGCAGGCGCCTGCGCGGCGACGGCCCGGGAAAGCAGTGTTCAGCCCGGATCGAGGCCCGCGGCAGCGAGATCGCCCGGCGTATTGAGATTGCCGAAGCGCAGCCCCGCGAAGCGGACCCCCACCATATCCAGCCGCGCCTGCAGCGCCTGCACGGACAGGTCGCCGGAATCCAGCGCGGCCGGCAGGACCGCGCGCAGCGCCGATGTCCGCCACAGCGCCACCAGCGGCTGCCGGCCGTCGTCGTCCTCGGCCCAGGCACCGTTGCCGCCAGCGGCACGCAGGCTGCGCAACAGGCAGTCGTTGATCGAGACCAGGTCGACCGGCAGCGTCAGCAGCCACGGCGTCGTGCAGGCCCACGCCAAGGCATCGAGCCCACCCAGCGGGCCGAGGCCCGGCCGGCGATCCGCCACCGCGGTCAGCCCGTGGCTGGCGTAGCGTTCAAGGTCGCGGTTGGCCGATACCAGCACGGCGTCGACTTCGCCCCGCACGCGCGCAGCCAGGCGCAGCACCTGCGGCTCACCACCCTTCTCCATCCAGGCCTTGTCCAGGCCTCCCAGACGGATGGCGCGTCCCCCGGCCAGCAGACCGAGGGTGGTCGCCGCGGCGTTCACCTGCCGCGCTTGGAGTGCCGGATCAAGCGTTTCTTCTTGGCGACCTGGCGCTCGCTGAGGACGTTTTTCTTGTCCTTGTACGGGTTGTCGCCTTCCTTGAACACGAAGCGCACGGGCGTGCCGACCAGCTTGAAGCGCTTCCGGAAGAAATTCTCGAGATAGCGGCGGTAGCTGTCGGTGAGCGTGCGCAGGCGCGTGCCGTGGACGATGATCGTCGGCGGGCTTTCGCCACCGGGATGCGCGAAGCGCAGCTTGGCGGCGTGGCCGCGCACCACCGGCGGCGGATTGGTTTCCACCGCGATCTCGATGGCGCGGGTCACTTCGGCCGTGCTGAAGCTCTTGGTGGCCGAGCCGTGGGCACGATGGATCGCGCGGAACAGCTCGCGCAGGCCGGAACCGTGCAGCGCACTGATGCGCACGGCCTCGGCCCAGGGCACGAAGGCCAGCTTGCGCGACAGCAGGGCTTCCACCTGTTCGCGCTGGTAGGTGTCCAGCCCGTCCCATTTGTTGACCGAGATCACCAGTGCGCGACCGGCGTCGAGCACGGCGCCGAGCACGCTCGCGTCCTGGTCGGTCACGCCCTCCTGGGCGTCGATCATGACCACAGCGACCTGGCACTGCTCGATCGACTGCAGGGTCTTGATGATCGAGAACGTCTCCACCGCTTCGTCGACCCGTGACTTGCGGCGGATGCCGGCGGTATCGACCAGCCGGTACAGGCGGCCGTCGCGCTCGAGGTCGGCGGAGATCGAATCGCGGGTGGTGCCCGCGACTTCGGATGCGATCATCCGCTCCTCGCCGAGGATGCGGTTGACCAGCGTCGACTTGCCGACGTTGGGCCGGCCGACGAACGCCACCCGGATGCGGTCCGGGTCGTTGTCGAGCGCCTCGGTGCTGCCCTGCTCCGGCAGCTGCGCGCGGATCTCGTCGACCAGGTCGTCGATGCCCTGCCGGTGCGCGGACGACACCGCGATGACGTCCTTGAGGCCATAGCGCGCGAATTCCGCGAGCGCTTCGCGCGCGTCGATCCCGTCGGTCTTGTTGACCACCAGGAACGTCGGGCGGGCTGCCTTGCGCAGCCACGCCAGGATCTCGTCATCGACCGCCGACGGCCCTTCGCGGCCATCGACCACGAACAGTACGAGGTCGGCCTCGTCGGCGCCGGCGCGGGCCTGGCGCGCGGTGGCGCCGGCCAGGTCGCCCGTGACCAGGTGCACGCCGCCGTCGGCGATGCCGCCGGTATCCACCAGCGCGAACGGGCGCCCGTCGTCGATGCGGCACACGCCGTAATGGCGATCGCGCGTGACGCCGGGCTGGTCGTGGACCAGGGCGTCGCGCGTCCGCGTCAGCGCGTTGAAGAGGGTCGACTTGCCCACGTTGGGGCGGCCGACCAGGGCGACCAGGGGAAGCATGCGTTGGGCCAGGTCAGTCGATGCGCCAGGCGCTCAGGTCACCGTCGACATCCTGGACCACGAGGATGCCGTCGGCCACCGCCGGTCGTCCGGCGATCGCCGAACGGCTGGCACGGGTGCGCGCTGCAAACTCGCCATCCGACAGGCGCATCCAGTGCAGGTAGCCGTCGAGATCACCGACCACCGCATAGTCGCCGTGGACGGCGGCCGGGGCCAGGCCGCGACGCGCGAGCGCCGGCTGCTGCCAATAGGAGGTACCCACGTATTTGTCGATGCTCCAGACCGTGCCCGCGGCGTCACTGACCACCACGCGGTCGCTGGCCACGCCGACGCCACCGACGCCGCCGCTTTCGGCGGCCCACAGCGGTCGCCCGGATGGGCCTTCGAAGGCCACCGTGCTGCCCTTGTAGCTGCTGGCGATCACCACGCCACCATCGACCACGGGTGCGCCGTCGACATCGGCCATGCGCTCGAGCTCGGTGCGGCCGTCAGCCATGCCGACGGGCTGTTCCCACAGCACGCGTCCGTCGGTCAACGACAGGGCGACCAGGTTGCCCTCGTCGGTACCGACGAACGCCAAGCCCGGTGCGAGGGTGACCGCGGCGTTGCCGCGCACGGTCAGTGACGGCAGGTCGCGCACCCAGAACCAGCGGCGCTCGCCGCTGGCGGCATCGAGGGCGGTGACCCGGCCGTCGTTGGAGCGTACGACCACCAGGCCCTGGCCCACCGCCGGGCGGGCGATCACTTCGTTGGTAACCTTGGCCGTCCAGCGCTGGGCGCCGGTGGCGGCATCAAGCGCGACGACATCGCCATCGAGCGAACCCGCGACCACGAGGCCGTCGCCGGCGCCCGGTCCGCCGGACAGGCGGAGATCGGAGGCGTGGTGCCACAGGCTGCGTCCGCTCTGCAGGTCGAAGGCGCGGACACCGCCCTTCACCGAGGCGGCATAGACCTGGCCATCGGCGATGTATGGCGCCTGGGCGACGCCGGTATTGCCGTCGCCCTTGCCGGCGCTCGCCGTCCACGCGCGCGCGGGCGTGGCCGAGGACTGGAAATCGACGAGCTTGGCTGGCTCGGTGTCGGCCTTGTCGTCGTCGTTCCCGAACCAGCCGCGCATGGTGCTGCAGCCTGTGGCCATGGCAATGCAGGCGAGGACCAGCAGCGCCCTCCCCGCAATACGTGCGTGGCGGGGCTGACGGATGGGCTGTGCAACGGTCATGGGGCCTGTTCCTCGCTGCGGTCGGGCGTGCCGCCGGCGTCGATGAGCTTGATCTCGAGCAGGTGGCGCTGGGTCACGGCGGCCTCGTCGAGTACGGCAAGGGCCCTGGCATAGGCGTCGCGCGCCTGCTCCAGGCGTCCCGCGGCGTGTTCCGCATCACCACGGACCTCGAGACTGCCGGCGTCGTCGGCGTCGCCAAGCGCGGCCAAGGCCTCGTCGGTCCTGCCGGCATCGACCAGCAGCACGGCAAGCCGGCGCGCAACCACGGCCGACAGCGTCGACTCGCCGGCGCCGATCGCGGACAGCGTGGCGATGGCGGCGTCGGTGTCACCGGCCGTGACCTGGGCGGACGCGAGATCGAGCGCGACCAGGGTGCCGTAGATGCCGTCGTCGAGCCCGGCGCTTTCGGCCAGCGCCCGCGCCTGGTCAAGCTCGCCTGCGGCGATGCTTTCGTTGATCGCCGCGTAGGTTTCGCCGGTGGCGACGCGCTTGGCCTGGAGGTGGTCCTGCCACTTTCCGTAGCCATAGACCAGGGCCAGCGCGATGGCGATGCCTGCAATGACCCCGACGGCGTTCTGGCGGATCCATTCGCGTACGCGTTCGCCCTGTTCGTGCTCGTCGAGCAACTCGTCTACTGCCATGTTCTTCCGATCATGCTGGGCGCCGCGCCGCCGTGGGGCGGGCGGACACCGGAATGGGAACGGCCCGCGAACGGGCCGCCGGTTTCATGCGCCGGGCCCGGTCCGGGCCGCCGCAGCCGCTGCGCCGGGCTCAGTGCCCTGGGGGCGCCAGCGAACCGTCAGAGGATACCGTAAAGCGGGCGACGTTCGCCCGCAGGTATGGGGAAATGTCCAGTTCGACGCCGTTGCGGCGCACTTCCACGGAGCCGGCGTTGCCCAGCACGACGCCGCCCACCTCGCCCGAGCCGAAGGCGCGCACGGTGCCGGCGCGCAGCAGGGTCTGCTCCACCACGCTGCCGTCCGGGGCGGTGATCTCGATCCAGCTGTCGTCGCCAAGCCGCAACTCCAGCCCGGAGGCCGGCGGCGGAACGACGAGTGCGGGCCGCTGCGCGACCGGAGCCATCGAGGCCACCAGCGGCGTGGGCGCGCGGGGGCCTTGTACGACCGCCGCACCGGGAATGTCGGCGGGCACGTCGAGCGAGCCCGATACGGTGTCCTGCTGCGTCAGGTGCGGCTGGGTACCGAACCAGACCGGCAGGGCAATGGCGGCGGTGATCACCACGTAGACCAGCCGGCGAGCCGACTGTTCGGCAATGATCCGCATCCGCGGAACATAGGTACGCGGGGTGAGCTCGGCCGGGCGGATCGGAGCGATCCCGGATGCGATGTGCACCGTGTCGGTGACCAGGCCCAGCAGGCGCCCGTAGCTGCGCAGCTGGCCCCGGATGAAGACCGGTGCGCCCAGGCGACTCCAGTCCTCGGCTTCCAGCGATTCCACCACGCGCACCGGCATTTTCAGGCGCGTGGCGACGTCCTGCACGGACAGGCCCGCGGCTTCACGTGCCGCGCGAAGGCGTTGGCCGCAGCCTTGGTTGGCATCGGTCGTATTCTGGTCTGGCGGCATCATCGTGAACTGCTGTCCCCGGGCAGCACTGCCTGCGTTTGCGGAAATTCCGTCCGCAAACGCTGAACATAACGAGCGGCGGCAGCCTTGTCGCCGAGCTTTTCCTCGATCTGTGACGCAAGTAGTAACGCGGCGGGCGTGGACCGACCCGCATCGAGGCGGCGCTGGGAAAACGCGCGCGCCTCGAAGTACTCCCCTTGCCCGTAAAGATGCCGCGCCAGCGCTTCAAGTGCAACGGTATTCACCGGGTCCAGCCCGAGCGCGGCACGCAGGTCGCGTTCGGCCCGGCCCGGCTGCCCTCCGTCCGCGGCGCAGGCGCCGGCATTGGCCAGCGCCGAGGCCGGGTGGGCGTAGCTGCGGTCGGCCAGCGCGCGGTCGAACCACGCCAACGATTCGTCCGCGCGACCGTTGAGGCAGAGCCAGCCGCCGTAGTTGTTGAGCGCGGGACCGGACGCCGGCGCCAGCTCGGCAGCCTTCCGGTAGTGCTCCCCGGCGGTCCCCGCGCGACCTTGCCGTTCGAGCGCCAGGGCCAGCAGGGTGTGGGCGAGTTCGCTGCGATCGTCGATCTTCAGCGCCTTGCGGGCCTCGGCCTCGGCGTCCGCCGCTCGGCCCTGGTTCAGGGCCTGCTCGCCGCGCAGCAGGTGGACATGCACGCTACCGGCGCGGCTGTCGCCGCCGCTGAAGTCATAGGTCGCAGCGACCTGTTCCGAATCACCACGCGCGGCGCTGGGCTTGATGAACGTCATCCGCGAACAGCCCGTGGCGAAGACCGCGGACGCCACCATCGACACCACCATGAGGTCACGCCCGCGCATTGCTCCCCTCCCCGCCCGCCTCGAGGGTCCGGCGGAAGTCGGCCTGGCGCCGGGTGCGGTCGGCGACCTGGCCCTTCAATTGCCCGCAGGCGGCATCGATATCGTCGCCGCGGGTGCGGCGCACCGGCGCGATCATGCCGGCGCTGTTGAGCAGTTTCTGAAAAGTCCGGATCACCGCCTCGTCGGGGCGCGCGTAGCGCGTGCCCGGGAACGGGTTGAACGGGATCAGGTTGATCTTGGCGGCGTCCTTCATCTGTACCGCGCGATCGAAGGCGCGCAGCAGCTGGACCAGTTCGAGCGCGTGCTCCGGCTGGTCGTTGACGTCCTTCATCAAGGTGTATTCGAACGTCACCGACTCGCCCTTCTTGCGCAGCGCATAGCGCACGCAGGCGGCCATGAGTTCGGCAATCGGGTACTTCTTGTTGAGCGGCACCAACGTGGTACGCAGCGCATCGTTGGGTGCATGCAGCGAGACCGCCAGCGACACGTCGCTCTCTTCCGCCAGGCGGTCGATCATCGGCACCATGCCGGCGGTCGACAGCGTCACGCGCTTGTTGGCCAGTCCGTAGCCCAGGTCGTCGCGCATCACGCTCATGGCGCGCACGACGTTGTCGAAATTCGCCAGCGGCTCGCCCATTCCCATCATCACCACGTTGGTCAGGCGGCGCTGCTTGTGGGGGATATTGCCGAGGTGCTTCGCCGCCACCCAGACCTGGCCGATGATCTCGGCGGTCGACAGGTTGCGGTTGAAGCCCTGGGTCGCGGTGGAGCAGAAGGTGCAGTTGAGCGCGCAGCCCACCTGCGAGGAGACGCACAGCGTGCCGCGCCCCTTGTCGGGGATGTAGACGGTCTCGATGGCGTTCTTGCCATCCATGCCCAGCAGCCACTTGTGGGTGCCGTCGGTCGAAGGTTTGTCGAAATGCACCTGCGGCACGATCACTTCCGCGCGCTCCTGCAGCTTGGCGCGCAGCGCCTTGCCGAGGTCCGTCATCTCGTCGAAATCCGTGACGTGGCGATGGTGGATCCACTTCATCACCTGGTGCGCACGGAAACGCTTCTCGCCGAGCTGGTCGGCGAAAAACTGTTCCAGCCCCGCGCGATCGAGGTCAAGGAGGTTCTGCTTGGGGGTTGCTTCGGTCACGGGCCTTCAGAAGGTCAAGAGCATTTGCCACGGATGACGCGGATCAAGAGCGCGTTTATCCGCGTCAATCCGTGGCAAAAAAATCAACGCGTGTAGACGTCGGTCGAGGGGAAGAAGTACGCGATTTCGACGGCGGCGGTCTCGGCGGCGTCGGAGCCATGCACGGCGTTGGCGTCGATCGAGTCGGCGAAGTCGGCGCGGATCGTGCCCGGCGCGGCGTCCTTCGGGTTGGTCGCACCCATCAGGTCGCGGTGCTTGAGGACAGCGCCCTCGCCCTCGAGGACCTGGATCATCACCGGACCGCTGATCATGAACTCGACCAGGGCGTTGAAGAACGGACGCTCGCGGTGCACGGCGTAGAAGCCTTCGGCCTCGGCGCGCGACAGGTGCTTCATCTTCGAGGCGGCGATTTTCAGGCCGGCCTTTTCGAAACGGGAATAGATTTCGCCGATGACGTTCTTGGCGACGGCATCGGGCTTGATGATGGACAGGGTGCGCTCCAGCGCCATGGGATTCTCCGGATTGCGGGGCCGGCCATCCAGGGCACGGCGCCCAAGGTAACAGAAAAACCCACGCCGGGGCGCGGGTTTAGCCGACAAGGCTGGAGTAATTCTAACGGATCGAACACGCTGCCTGCACGGGTTTTTGCAATGACTCGTCGTTGACCGGCGACCGCGCCTGCCCCTAGTATCCAAACAAGCGTTTGATTCAGGCAGGCCGCACCGCCCCATGGCAAGCAACCAGTTTTCGACCAAGGACCGGATCCTCGGCGCCGCCGAAGAGCTGTTCGCCCAGCACGGCTTCGGCGGCACATCCCTGCGCCAGGTGACCGGCCGCGCCGACGTCAATATCGCTGCGGTCAACTACCACTTCGGAAGCAAGGAGAACCTCATCAACGAGGTCTTCCGCCGGCGCATGGACGAGATGAGCGGGCAGCGGCTGACGATGCTGGAACAGGCCCGCAGGAACCATCCGGGGGAGCTGGAGTCGGTGTTGTCCGCCTTCGTCGAGCCGGCCCTGGCGCTGGCCCGCGACCGCCAGGGCGGCGTGGCCTTCATCCGGGTGATCGCCCGCGCCTATGCCGAGAAGAATGACGGGCTGCGCAAGTTCCTGTCGGAGCAATACGGCCACGTGCCGCGCGAGTTCGCGCGTGCCATCGGCGAATGCGTGCCCCACCTGGACAAGGAGCAGCTGTATTGGCGGCTGGACTTCCTTTCCGGCGCCCTGACCTATGCCATGTCCGATTTCGGACTGATCAAGCGACCCGCCGGGGTCAGCGAGATCGCCCACCGCAAGCGCGCGGCGGAAGAGCTGATCCGCTTCACGTCCGCCGGGATCAAGAGCTGAATAACTTTATGTACCAAGGAGTTACAAAACATGTCTGAGAAACTGCTTGTGCGCCGCGCCGCAGTCCTCGGCGCCGGTGTGATGGGAGCCCAGATCGCTGCCCAACTCACCAATGCCGGCGTCGACACCGTGCTGTTCGACCTCCCGGCCAAGGAGGGCGAGCCCAACGGCATCGTCAATCGCGCGATCGCCAACCTCGGCAAGCTCAGCCCCGCGCCGCTGGCCTCGAAGTCGCTGGCCGCGGCCATCACGCCCGCCAACTACGAGCTGGGACTGAAGCGGCTCAAGGACTGCGACCTCGTGATCGAGGCCATCGCCGAGCGCATGGACTGGAAGCAGGACCTCTATGAGAAGATCGCGCCCTTCGTGGCCGACCACGCCGTGCTGGCGAGCAACACCTCGGGCCTGGGCATCAACAAGCTGGCCGAGGTGCTGCCGGAAAAGCTGCGCTCGCGCTTCTGCGGCGTGCACTTCTTCAATCCGCCGCGTTACATGCACCTTGCCGAACTGATCCCGGCGCGCACCACCGACAAGGCGGTGCTGAAGGGGCTCGAGACCTTCCTGACCACGACGCTGGGCAAGGGCGTGGTCTATGCCCGCGACACGCCGAACTTCATCGGCAACCGCATCGGCGTGTTCTCGATCCTGGCCACCATCCACCACACGGCCGAAACCGGCCTGGGCTTCGACGAGGTCGATGCGCTGACCGGCCCCCTCGCCGGGCGGCCGAAGTCGGCGACCTACCGCACGTCCGACGTGGTCGGCCTGGACACCATGGCCCACGTCATCAAGACCATGGCCGACACCCTGCCCGACGACCCCTGGCACAAGTACTTCAAATCGCCGAAGTGGCTTGCGGGCCTGGTGGAGAAGGGCGCGCTGGGCCAGAAGGCCGGCGCCGGCATCTTCCGCAAGGTCGGCAAGGACATCATGGTCCTGGACCTGGAGAAGCAGGACTATCGCCCCGCCGACCGCAAGGCCGCCGACGAGGTCGTCGAGATCCTGAAGACGAAGGATCCGGTGGCGAAGTTCGCGGCCCTGCGCGCAAGCGACCACCCGCAGGCGAAATTCCTGTGGGCGGTGTTCCGCGACCTGTTCCACTACTCCGCCTACCACCTGGCCGACATCGCCGAGACCGCGCGCGACGTCGACCTCGCCATCCGCTGGGGCTACGGCTGGTCGCTCGGACCGTTCGAGACCTGGCAGGCCGCCGGCTGGAAGCAGGTGGCGCAATGGATCGCCGACGACATCGTCGCCGGTCGCGCCATGAGCAACGCGCCGCTGCCCGACTGGGTGTTCGACGGCCGCGACGGCGTGCACTCGGCCGAAGGCAGCTACAGCCCCGGCAAGAACGCCCGCCTGCCCCGCTCCGCCCTGCCCGTCTACAAGCGCCAGCGCTTCCCGGACCCGCTGCTTGGAGAGACGTTCTCCAAGGGTGAGACGGTATTCGAGAACGACGGCATCCGCATGTGGACCGACGGCGACGACATCGCCGTGGCCTCGTTCAAGACCAAGATGCACACCGTCTCCGACCATGTGCTGGACGGCCTGCAGGAAGCGGTTGCACGCGCCGAACGCGACTTTGCCGGCCTGGTGATCTGGCAGCCGAAGGAGCCCTTCTCCGCCGGTGCCGATCTCGCCGGCGCCCTGGGCCTGCTACAGGCCGGGAAGGCGGACGCGTTCGAGGCGATGGTCGCCAACTTCCAGGCGACCAGCCAGCGGATCAAGTACTCGCTGGTGCCGGTGGTGTCCGCGGTGCGCGGCCTGGCGCTGGGCGGCGGCTGCGAGTTTCAGATGCACTCGGCGCGAACGGTCGCGCATCTCGAGAGCTACATCGGCCTGGTCGAGGCTGGCGTGGGCCTGCTGCCGGCCGGCGGCGGGCTGAAGGAGCTGGCGGTACGCGCCTCCGACGCCGCGGGCGCGAACGGTGACGTGTTCGCCGAGCTGAAGGGCGTGTTCGAAACGGTGGCGATGGCCAAGGTCTCCGCCTCCGCGATGGAGGCGAAGGAGCTCGGCCTGCTGCGCGCCGGCGACCAGGTGGTGTTCAACGCCCACGAGATGCTGCACGTGGCCCGTGTCCAGGCGCGCGCACTGGCCGATGCCGGCTACCGCCCGCCGATGCCGGCGCGACGCGTGCGCGTGGTCGGCGACGTGGGCATCGCCACCTTCCGCATGCTGCTGGAGAACATGCTCGAAGGCCGCTTCATCAGCGAATACGACTACGAGATCGCCACCCGCATCGCCACCGTCGTCAGCGGCGGCGACGTCGACCGCAATGCCCTGGTCGACGAGGAGTGGCTGCTGCGCCTGGAGCGCCAGCACTTCGTGGAGCTCGCGCAGCAGGAGAAGACGCAGGCGCGTATCGCGCACATGCTCAAGACCGGCAAGCCGCTGCGCAACTGACGCGACCGACGACAAGAGGACAACCCAATGAGCAAGCAGATCCAGGACGCCTACATCGTCGCCGCCACCCGCACCCCGGTGGGCAAGGCGCCCAAGGGCGTGTTCCGCAACACCCGGCCCGATGACATGCTGGCCCACGTGCTGAAGGCCGTGGTCGCGCAGGCACCGGGCATCGACGTCAACCGCATCGACGATGCAATCATCGGCTGCGCCATGCCCGAGGGCGAGCAGGGCATGAACGTGGCGCGCATCGGCGTGCTGCTGGCCGGCCTGCCCGACACGGTGGCCGCGCAGACCATCAACCGGTTCTGCTCCTCCGGCCTGCAGGCCGTGGCCCTGGCCGCGGACCAGATCCGCCTGGGCAATGCCGACCTGGTGCTGGCCGGCGGCACCGAGAGCATGAGCATGGTGCCGATGATGGGCAACAAGGTCGCGCTGTCCCCGGCCGTGTTCCGCGACGACCACGTCGCCATCGCCTACGGCATGGGCATCACCGCGGAGAAGGTGGCCGAGGAGTGGAAGGTCTCGCGCGAGGACCAGGACGCCTTCGCCCTCGCCTCGCACCAGAAGGCGCTGGCTGCGCAGAAGGCCGGCGAGTTCCGCGACGAGATCTCGGCGCTGGAAGTGGTCTCCCGCCAGCCCGACCTGGGCGGCAACGCCGTGCGCCTGAAGAAGCTGCTGGTCGAGCACGATGAAGGCCCGCGTGCCGACACTTCGATCGAAGGCCTGGCGAAGCTGCGCACGGTGTTCCGCAACGGGCAGTTCGGAGGTTCGGTCACCGCGGGCAACTCATCGCAGATGAGCGACGGCGCGGGTGCCGTGCTGGTGGCTTCCGAGCAGGCGATCAAGGACTACGGCCTGACGCCGCTGGCGCGCTTCGTCTCGTTCTCGGTCGCCGGCGTGCGTCCGGAAGTGATGGGCATCGGCCCGATCGCCGCGATCCCGAAGGCGCTCAAGCAGGCCGGACTCACGAAGGACCAGCTTGACTGGATCGAGCTCAACGAGGCCTTCGCGGCCCAGGCCCTGGCCGTCATCCGTGACTCGGGCCTGGATCCCGACAAGGTCAATCCGCTGGGCGGCGCGATCGCTCTGGGCCATCCACTGGGCGCAACCGGCGCGGTGCGCACCGCGACCATCGTCCATGGCATGCGCCGTCGCCAGCAGAAGTACGGCATGGTCACCATGTGCATCGGTACCGGCATGGGCGCCGCCGGGATATTCGAAGCCCTGTAACGGCGAAGGGGACGCCACGGCGTCCCCTTCCCTGCCTGCCGCGGCGCACTGCGGCAGTCGCGTCTTTCGCCACGCTCAGCGTGCGCGGCCGTAGATCTCCACGCCCATGCTGCCGTCGGGATTGCGTTTACGCGACACCACGGAGTTGGGCATCGAACTGCCCACGCTCGACATGTAGACGAGGATCCAGTCCTCGGCCTTGCCATTGCTTTCAAACTCGCCGTTGATCCGGCACATGCTGCTGCGGCAGTCGATGCTGAGGCTCCTGGGCTGGGCCCCGGCGACTTCGAATCCCGGCTGGTTGGCCACGTCCTTGAGTTCGCTTTCCTTCTGCGGCGCCCAGGCCGGGTCCACCTGCTCGCTTGCATAGCGCTGCGCCGACTGTTCGCGCAGCTCGCTGATACGCGCCTCGTGGTCGCGCCGCATCTGCGCGCGGCGCGCGACGTGGTCACCGCGCAGGTCTTCGGCCGACTGGCCGCGGCCGGCGTCGCCGGGGGAGACGGGAGGGGCCGGTGGCGGCGCGATGGCCGCGTCTGCCGGGGCGTCCTGCGCGGCCACGTTGGCATCGTCCAGCGTGGCCTTGTCGCGGCCGCGAAGGACGAAGGTGCCTGCCACCACGGCCAGCACCACGACCGTCGCGACGACGAGGGGGATCCTGTTGCTTGGTTTCATGTTCTGGGATTACCTGGTTCAGTCGTGTCTGTCCGTCGGCCCGCCGGCGAGGGGCAGGTGCGCCATGCGCACCGCCACATCATGCAACCGCATGCTCGGGCACGGCAACGGTGCATTTCCCGGAGGCCAAAAAAAGGGTGCCGGTCTCCCGGCACCCTTGATGCAACTAAAGCCGCGACGGTCGATGATCAGACCGGGCCGGCACCTTCCCACCAGATGTAGGTGTCGTTGATGCCGACGCCCGCCGGGAGGTTGCAGCTGATCGCGATCAGGCTGTATTCCATGCCACCAGCTTCGAAGTCCGTGTCGTACCAGAACAGGTTGCCCTCTTCCGGATCGGCGCTTTCGTTGGGGACCACGACCGAGAACGAAACGTACTCGTTTTCGCCGCCGGCGTAGCCGGTCACTGCGGTGCAGGAGACCTCGGCGTCGGCGCCGCTGAAGTTGGAGAAATACGTATCCAGCAGGATCGCCGAATTGTTGAGAGCCGCAGCACCGTCGAACGCGAAGGCGCAGGTGATGAAGGTGGCTGCGTCGCCCTCGTTCTGGACCGCGAGCGGACGCTTGCGGATCAGGGTGTCGAACACGGGCAGCGCGCTCTGGCAGCGTGCAGCCGGCTGCGACGAGTTCGCGTGGTATTCCTGCGCAGTGGCGGGGATGCTGTAAGCGGCTGCGACGGCGAGCGTCAGGCCCGCAATAGTTGTTGCAAGCTTCATGAAGCGGTCTCTCCCTAGGTGATGTGTGTCAAGCGATGCGGGGCACACTTACCGTCCCCCTCCTGACCGAACGAATATACCCCTGCCTTCCGGCTGATGTCACCCATCTGGCAGGAGGCGGTCATGAATCCACCACACCGAGCTCGGCCAGGGCCTCGCGCATGAAGCCCTGGGCCGCTTCGCTCAGCTTCTCGTGGTCCAGGGCGTAGCGGATCGTGGCCTCGATGAGGCCGATATGGGTGCCGCAGTCGAAGCGCGTGCCCTGGAATCGGTATGCGAGCACCGGCTCCTCGGCCAGCAGTGCCGAGATCGCGTCGGTGAGCTGGATCTCGCCTCCCGCGCCGGGTCGCGTGGTCTCGAGCAGGTCGAAGATCCGCGGCGAGAGCACGTAGCGCCCGACCACGGCCAGGTTGCTGGGGGCATCGGCAGGCGCCGGCTTCTCGACCATCGCCGTGATACGGCCACGGCGGTCGCTGAATGCGTCGGTGGCCACGATGCCGTAGCTCGACACCTGTTCATGCGGGACCGCCTGGGTGGCGATCACGCTGGCACCCGTGGACTCGGCCACGTCGGCCATCTGCCGCAGCGCGCCGGGGCCCTTGTTCCAGATCAGGTCGTCGGGGAGGATCACCGCGAAGGGCTCGTTGCCCACGACCGGTTTCGCACACAGCACTGCGTGCCCCAGACCCAGCGCCTCGGCCTGGGTCACGAAGACTGCGCGCACGCCCCGCGGCAGCACGTTGCGCACCACCTCGAGCAGTTCATCCTTGCCCGCCGCCTCGAGCTTCTGCTCGAGTTCGTAGGCCTTGTCGAAGTAGTCGGCCACCGCGTGCTTGTAGCGGTTGGTGATGAAGACCAGGGTGTCGCAGCCGGCATCGATCGCCTCGTCGACGGCGTACTGGATGAGCGGCCGGTCGACGATCGGCAGCATCTCCTTGGGAACGCTCTTGGTGACCGGCAGGAAACGGGTGCCGAGTCCGGCGACGGGAAATACGGCCTTGCGGATGCGTGTCATGTCCTGCGTGCGTTCCTCGCTGGGAAGGCGACCACGGTGGCGGCCTCGGGGGTCTTGTACGCCTCCAGGGGCGCGAACTCGGGCACCGATTCCCGGAGCACCAGTCCCAGGGTGTCCAGGTCGTAGCCGGCGACCGCCTCGCGCATCCGGGCGATCGCGAATTCGATCCGCTCCGCTGACACGCTGCGCGCATCGGCCTGCAGGATCTTCGGGTGCGACGTGGGCCGGTAGCGCTCGTCGGCGTGGAAGAGGGTCTCGTGCAGCTTCTCGCCGGGACGCAGGCCGGTGTAGACGATGGCGATGTCGCGGCCGGGCTGCTTTCCGGCCAGCGTGATCATCTGCTCCGCGAGGAGTCGGATCGACACCGGCTCGCCCATGTCGAGGGTATAGACGGCCTGCAGCGAGCCTATCGCGACCGCCTGCAGGATCAGCTGGCAGGCCTCCGGGATGGTCATGAAGTAGCGGGTGACCTCCGGGTCGGTGACCGTCACCGGCCCGCCCTGGCGGATCTGGGCACGGAACAGGGGCACCACGCTTCCGGCGGAGTCGAGCACGTTGCCAAAGCGCACCGTCACGAACCGGGTGTCCTCGGGCCCCGTCATCGCCTGGCAGATCATCTCCGCCAGGCGCTTGGTCGCTCCGAGCACGTTCACCGGATCGACGGCCTTGTCGGTGGAAATCAGCACGAAGGTGCCGACGCCCGCGGCGCGTGCCTCGCGGGCCACGGTGGCGGTGGCCAGCACGTTGTTGCGTACGGCCTCGCGCAGCTGGGATTCGAGCACCGGCACCTGCTTGTACGCCGCCGCGTGGAAGATCGCTTCGGGCTGCGACAGCGACAGCGCGTGCCGGATGACCGCCGGATCGCCACAGTCGCCGAGCACCGGCACGCATTCGATCTGTGGGAAGTCGCGACGCAGCTCGCCCTGGGTCGTGGCCAGGGCCAGCTCATCGATCTCGATCAGGGTGATCTGCTGGGCACCGTGGCGCGCGCACTGGC
This sequence comes from Luteimonas sp. A534, assembly GCF_054072805.1. NCBI lineage: Bacteria > Pseudomonadati > Pseudomonadota > Gammaproteobacteria > Lysobacterales > Lysobacteraceae > Luteimonas > Luteimonas sp. A534. The sequence goes on along the minus strand of NZ_JBSVRR010000001.1, from coordinate 552,259 downwards.
GGCACAGCTCCGCACCGATCGAACCGCCCGCGCCGGTAACCAGCACGCTGCGTCCGCCCAGCCAGCCGCGGATGGCCTTCCAGTCGGGGGTGACCGGCTTGCGGCCAAGCAGATCCTCGATCGCGACTTCCTTCAATTCGCCGGGCAGCGATCGGCCTTCGAGCAGATCGTTGAGCCGGGGCACCGTGCGGAACGGCAGGCCGGTGCGCTCGCAGGCCGCGACCACGCGCCGCATCTCCGTCGCATCCAGCGAGGGCATCGCGATCACCAGCAGCTTGGCGGCGGTTTCCGGTGCGATGCGGCTGACGTCCTCGATCCGGCCCAGCACCGGCAGGCCCTGAAGGTAGCTGCCACGCAGCTTCGCTGCATCGTCGAGGAAGCCGACGGGCTGGTAGGCGCCGACCCGTCGCAGGTCGCGGACCAGCGCTTCGCCCGCCTGCCCGGCACCCAGGATCAGCACCCGCAGCGCGGACTTGTCGGTCCGCTCGTTGCCGTGGTCCTTCCATGCGCGGTACAGCAGGCGCGGCATGCCCAGCAACGCGGACAGCACGACCGGATAGGCCAGCATCACCGTGCGTGGCACCTGCCCGGCGCGGTCGAACACGAAGAACAGCAGGGGCAGGATGGCGAGCAGCCCGAACAGGCTGGCCTTCACGATGTTCACGAGGTCGGGGATGCTGGCGAAGCGCCAGACGCCGCGGTACAGACCGACCTGCCAGAAGATCAGGCCCTGCACGATCAGGATCAGCAGCATCTCCGGCGACAGCAGCGCCGCGCTGGCCGTGGTATCCAGGGTCGAATGCCGGAAATAGTTGAGTCCGGCCCACGCCGCCCACACCATGAACAGATCGTGCACGATCACTGCCGCGCGCGGCAGGCCGTTCCGGATCCGGTCACTCAGGCTGATCATCTACTCGCACTTCCTGTCTGGTGGGGGCCAGTTGCTCGTGATGATGCGCCAAGCCAATGCTCCAACGGCGCCGCAGCTCCCGGCGGCGGCCATTCTAGCCGTTAGACCCTGCCCGTTGACCGCACAGGCCAAGGCGATGGCTGCCAGGGTCCACCCTCCATAGGCAAGCGTCACCGGCACGTGCGACCCGAACCCCGCGGCCAAGCGCTGGTAGGCGTGCCCCACATGGGCGGCCCACCAGCGCTCGCGGCGGACGATGCGCCCACCCAGCGTCAAGGCCGCGTCAATGAGGAATGCGGAGACCGGCAGGAAGAGCAGCGGGAGCAGGCCGGTGCCGCCTTCCGGCGGGTCCTGAAGCAATAGCAGGGCCCCGAGCACGGTCAGCGCGAAGCCCAGCACGCCGCTGCCCACGTCGCCAAGGAAGATCCTCGCGCGCGGGAAGTTGAACGGCAGGAAGCCCAGGCATGCAGCGGCCAAGGCGAGTGCTGGCAGCGCTGCCGGGGACAACCCCGACAGCAGCGCGAAGCCCAGGGCGGCCAGTGCCGCCTGGCTGGCGGCCAGCCCGTTGATGCCGTCCATGAAGTTCCAGACGTTGACCATGACCGGCACGCCGGCCAGCGCCAGCAGCGCCAACCACGGCGCGGCGCCGGCGCCGAGGAGTCCCGCCGCCAGCACAACGCCCGCGGCCACATGCGCCACCAGGCGCCACCAGGCGGAGAGCGGGCGGTGGTCATCGACGTAACCTGCAGTACCCACCAGCGCGACGCCAAGCACGGCCGCCAGGGCGAGGGTGCCGGGCAGGATTCCGCCAAGGAAGAACGCGCCGCAGGCCAGCGCCCATGCCACGGCGATCCCGATCCCGCCACCACGCGGCGTGGGCACGTCGTGGCTGCGACGCTCGCCCGGCTGGTCGAGCAGGCCGAGGCGGAGTGCGTGCCAGCGGGCCAGCCAGGCCCCTGCCCCAGCCACACCCACCACGCCCGCCAGCCAGGGCAGCGCACGGATCCAGTCGATGCCGGCCATGGGGCTCAGACCACTGCGTAGTTCAGCAGCGGCTTGATGCTGCCCCATTCCTTGCAGGAGGGGCACTGCCAGTGGTGGCTGCGCGCGCCGAAACCGCAGCGGTTGCAGCGATAGGCGGGGTTGCGGACCAGCAGCTGGTCGGTGATGTGCCGCAGTTCGTGCAGGGTCGCGGCCTCGTTGCCGCCTTCGGCGAGCGTCAGGTCGATGAGCGCCGCCTCGCCGCGGACCGAGGGCCGGTCCTTGAGCTGCTGGGCCAGGAAGCGTCGGGCCGCCGACACCCCCTCCTCCGCTTCCACCAGGCGCGTCAGCGCAAGCACCGGCGCGACACCGCGGTAGTGCTCGCTCATCTCGGTCAGGAAGGCGCGGGCGCCAGGCGAATCGCCGACGCGGTCGTAGGCCGAGCGCAGCGGCGGCAGGATCTCGGGGAGGAAGTCGGGATCGTGGCGCGCCGCGCGTTCGTAGGCGCGGATCGCTGCGGCATCGTTGCCGGCGTCGAGTTCCAGGCGGCCCTCGAGCATGCCGGCGCGCACCGAGCCGGAATCCGCGGCATAGGCGCGCGCCACCGCGGCGCGCGCGGCCTCGCGATCACCGGCCGCGCGCAGGCGTTCGGCGAGCTCGCATTCGAACTGGCCCACCAGCTTGCCCATCGGCTCGCCGGTCACCTGCTCGTAACGGGTGGCGTTCTCGATCGCCTTGGGCCAGTCGCGCTCGGCCTGGTAGATGCCGATCAGATGCTTGAGCGCCTGCGGCGCGCGCTGGTCGATGGCGGCCAGCTCGGTGAACACCGTTTCAGCACGGTCGAGCAGGCCCGAACGCATATAGTCTTCGCCCAGCGCCAGCAGTGCCTGCACCTTCTGCTGGTCGTTGAGGTCGGGGCGCTGCACCAGGCCCTGGTGCAGGCGGATCGCGCGGTCGACTTCACCGCGGCGACGGAACAGGTGGCCGAGCGCAACCTGGGTCTCGAAGGTTTCCTTGTCGAGCTCCGCGATATGCAGGAAGAGTTCGATGGCCTTGTCCGGCTGCTCGTTGAGCAGGTAGTTCAGGCCGCGGAAGTAGGTGGTGGAGAGCTTGCTGACCTGGCTGTCGCTGTGGCGCTCGCCACCGCGGCGGCCGATGACCCAGCCGCTGAGCGCCGCGATTGGCAGGAGCAGGAAGAACCAGAACCACTCGGTGATGAAGGCCATGTCAGTTCGCGTCCGTGGCGCGTGGGCGGGCCGCCTCGCTGCGCCGGCGCTGGCGCAGCGGCAACAGGACCGAGGCCATGATCGCCATCCCGCCGGCGATGGCGCCAAGCAGGAGGCTCGCCAGCAATGCCAGGCCAAGCGTCGGCCGCAGGATTGCCAGGCCGAGATCGACTTCGACCACCTGGGGATTGAGAGCACCCACCGCGACCCCGGCAACGAGGCACAGCATGGCGATGAGAATGCGGATGGGGCGCATGGGCGGCTAGCTTAGCCGGCCCGGGCCCCGCAGTCAGCTGGAGCGTTCAGTCGTCGACGGGCAGCGGCATGACGTCGCTGACGCGTTCGCGCAGTTCCTTGCCCGGCTTGAAATGGGGAACGTGCTTGCCCGGCAGCGCAACGGCCTCGCCGGTCTTCGGGTTGCGCCCCGTGCGGGGCGGACGGTAATGCAGCGAAAAACTGCCAAAACCGCGGACTTCGATGCGATCGCCGTCGGCGAGCGCGCCACCCATCATCTCCAGCAGCGTTTTCACCGCGAGGTCGACGTCGTCGGCCTTGAGGTGCCCCTGGCGCTGGGCGAGGATTTCGATGAGTTCGGACTTGGTCATGGTGCAGTGGCTGGCTCCGGACAGCCGGAGCGGCCTGGCTTGCGCCAGGCCGCCCGGATGCCGCGGTCCTTACTCGGACTTGCCGCCCAGCTGCTCGCGCAGCAGCGCGCCCAGCTTGGTGGTACCGCTGGAGGCTTCCGCCGCCGCACGGTTGTACTCGGCCAGGGTGTCGGCCACTTCGGCTTCGTCCTTGGCGCGGATCGAGAGCTGCAGCGTGCGGCCCTTGCGATCCATGCCGGTGAACTTGGCTTCGATCGTGTCGCCCACCTTCAGGTGCTGGCTGGCGTCGTCGATGCGCTCGTCCGAGATGTCGCGCGCGGCCACGTAGCCTTCCACGCCGTCGGCGATCTCGACAACCGCGCCCTTGGCATCGACTTCCTTGACGGTGCCGGTGACCTTGGTGCCGCGCGGGTGCGCCGCCATGAACTGGCCGAACGGATCCTGCTCGAGCTGCTTGACGCCCAGGCTGATGCGCTCGCGCTCCGGGTCCACCGCCAGCACCACGGCCTCCAGCGTGTCGCCCTTCTTCAGCTCGCGCGCCACGTCTTCGCCGCTGGTGTTCCAGCTCATGTCGGACAGGTGGATCAGGCCGTCGATGCCGCCGTCCAGGCCGATGAAGATGCCGAAGTCGGTGATCGACTTGATCTGGCCGTCGACCTTGTCGCCCTTCTTGTGGATGGCCGCGAAGGTCTCCCACGGGTTGGACGTGACCTGCTTGATGCCCAGAGAGATGCGGCGACGCTCTTCGTCGACGTCGAGCACCATGACCTCGATGTCGTCACCGACCTGCACGACCTTCTGCGGGTTGACGTTCTTGTTGGTCCAGTCCATCTCGGACACGTGCACCAGGCCCTCGACGCCCGGCTCGATCTCGACGAACGCGCCGTAATCGGTGACGTTGGAGACCTTGCCGAACACGCGGGTGTTGGACGGGTAGCGGCGGGCGATGTTGTCCCACGGATCCTCGCCCAGCTGCTTGAGGCCCAGGCTGACGCGGTTGCGCTCCTTGTCGTACTTGAGCACGCGCACATCCAGCTCTGCGCCCACTTCCACGACTTCGGACGGATGGCGCACGCGCTTCCAGGCCATGTCGGTGATATGCAGCAGGCCGTCGATGCCGCCGAGGTCGACGAACGCACCGTAGTCGGTCAGGTTCTTGACGACGCCCTTCAGCACGGCGCCCTCGACCAGCTTCTCCATCAGCTGCTCGCGCTCTTCCGAATGCTCGCTCTCGACCACCGCACGGCGGGAGACGACCACGTTGTTGCGCTTGCGGTCGAGCTTGATGAGCTTGAACTCGAGTTCCTTGCCTTCCAGGTACACCGGGTCGCGCACGGGGCGCACATCGACCAGCGAACCGGGCAGGAACGCGCGGACGTCCTTGATGTCGACGGTGAAGCCGCCCTTGACCTTGCCGCTGATCTTGCCGGTGACGGTCTCGTTCTTCTCGAGGGCTTCCTCGAGCTCGTCCCACACCATGGCGCGCTTGGCCTTCTCGCGCGACAGCACGGTCTCGCCGAAGCCGTTCTCGAGGGAATCGAGCGCGACCTTGACGATGTCGCCCTCGGCGACGTCGATCTCGCCGGCGTCGTTACGGAACTGTTCGATCGGCACGATGCCTTCGGACTTGAGGCCGGCGTTGATGACGACGACGTCGGTGCGCACCTGGATCACGGTGCCGGTGACGATCGAGCCCGGCTTCAGCTTGGCGAGGTTCGCCTGGCTGGCTTCGAACAGTTCTGCGAATGATTCGGTCATTGGAAAATTACTCTGTTGATGAAACAGACCGGGCAGCGCCAGGAAGCGCGTGTGGCCGGTCCACCCGTTGTCGGCGTGCGCGGGATTGCGCCTTGCCGTGAGTGCTGGTTGGAAAGGAAAATCCGCACGACGGATGTCGCGCGGGGCAGTCTGCTGCAGGGGCTTCAGGCCGCGCGGCCGGGCAGGAGGGCCAGGACGCGTTCGACCACGGCGCCGATGCCCAGGCCGGTGGTATCGATGCGGACGGCGTCTTCGGCCGGTCGCAGCGGTGCCACCGCGCGGCTGGCATCGCGCGCGTCGCGGGCCAGAATCTCCCGCAGCAGACCATCCAATGTAACGGAAACCCCCTTGTCCTTCAACTGTTTATAGCGCCTTTCGGCGCGTTCCTCGGCGCTTGCGGTCAGGAACACCTTGGGCCAGGCATCAGGGAAGATCACGGTGCCCATGTCACGGCCGTCCGCGACCAGGCCAGGGGCGCGGCGGAAGACCCGCTGGCGCTCCTTGAGCGCCGAACGCACCTCGGGAATGGCGGCAATGGCCGAAGCCGCCGCGCCGGCCGTCTCCGTACGCAGCTCATCGGTGGCATCGTGGCCGTTGACCAGCACCCGCAGCTCGCCCGCATCGTCGTCACGGAAGCCGATCTCGGTGTCGAAGGCGCAGCGCACCAGGGTCCCGGCGTCGCCGAGGTCCAGGTCGGCCCAACCCGCGGCCACCCCCACTGCGCGATAGAGGGCGCCGGAGTCGAGGTAATGCCAACCCAGGCGTCCGGCCACCAGGCGACTGATCGTGCCCTTGCCCGAGCCCGAGGGGCCATCGATGGTCAGGACGGGAATGGCGGCTTCGGTCATGGCGGACTCCGTGAGGGGGCGCCATTCTAGACCGGTCGAACGACGTCGCCCCGCAGGTACTTGATCCGGGATGCCCGTGCCCGCTAGAATTGCCGGCTTGTTTGCCCCAACCATTTTCCGAGGTTCGTCATGAAGGTCCTGTCCTCCCTGAAGTCGGCGAAGGCCCGTCACCGCGACTGCAAGGTCGTTCGTCGCCGTGGCAAGGTCTTCGTGATCTGCAAGTCCAACCCGCGTTTCAAGGCGCGCCAGCGCTGAGTTACGCACCGCGGCGGTCCCGCGTGCCCTGCACGCGGTGGCAGCCGAGGGACGTCCGGAAGGCCGCAGAAATGCGGCCTTCCGCGTTTCCGGCGGCCGAGTGGGCGTGACCGATCGCCCGGTTCGCTGCCCCACCCGCGCCGGTGCCCCGCGCGATCTGTTAAAAACGCTGCGGCTGCAGCCGATGCAGCGTCCACGGGGAAATCCACCATGCGCCTGTTCCTTGCACTGACCACCGCCGCCCTGCTCGCCACCGCCGGCGGTGCCGCCGCCGACACCCTGCTCATCGACCGCGTGCAGCAGCAGGCAACGGCGCCAATGCCGAGCCGCGGCATGAGCATGCCCGACGTCGAGGCGCGTTTCGGCGCACCGAGCCAACGCCTGGATCCGCGCGGAGGCCAGAAGAGCCAGTGGCCGACCATCAACCGCTGGGTGTATCCCGGCTTCACCGTGTATTTCGAGAAGAGCCGCGTGATCGACGCCGTTGCCAACCAGGCCGCGCCGGGCGAGACCGGGCCCAAGCCACCGATCCGCTGAGACGATGACCGAGAAGACCCTGCGTTTCCCCGCGGAGTGGGAGCCCCAATCCGCGATCCTCCTGGCGTGGCCGCACGCCGACACCGACTGGGCCGAGCGCCTGGGCGAAGTCGAGGACACCTACATCGCGCACGTGGCGGCGATCGCCCGCTTCCAGCGCGTGCTCATCTGCGTGGCCGACGACGACGTCGAGGCCTACGCGCGCGCCCGCCTGGCCTCCAACCGCATCGACATGGCACGGGTGGGTTTCATCACCCTGCCCTACAACGACACCTGGCTGCGCGACACGGGGCCGATCACGCTGACGGGGGGCGGCGGCTTCAGGCTGCTCGATTTCCGGTTCACCGGCTGGGGCGGCAAGTTCGAGGCCGGCGAGGACGACCTGCTAGTGCAGCGCCTGCACGATGCTGGAATCTTCTTGAACAGTTCGACGCAATCCATTGATTTCGCAATGGAAGGTGGCGCCATCGAGACTGATGGCCAGGGCAGCCTGCTGACCACTTGGCGCTGCCTGCACGAGCGCCACCCGCAGGCCACCCGGGACGAGCTCGATGCCCGACTCCGCGGCTGGCTGCGCCAGGATCGCGTGCTCTGGCTCGACCACGGCTACCTGCAGGGCGACGACACCGACGCCCATGTCGACACCCTCGCCCGCTTCGCCCCTGGCGATGCCATCGTCTTCCAGGCCTGCCACGACCCCGCCGACCCGCACCACGCCGAGCTGGCCGCGATGGGCGTCGACATCGCCGCCCTGCGTACGACCGACGGCCGACCGTACCGCCTGTTCCCGCTGCCCTGGCCGAAGCCTGTGATCGACGATGGGCGCCGGCTTGCCGCGAGCTATGCCAACTACCTGGTGATCAACGGCGCCGTGCTGATGCCCGCCTATGGCGATCCGGCCGACGACGTCGCCGCGGCGGTGCTGGCCGAAGCCCACCCCGGCCGCGAAGTGGTGCAGGTGCCATGCCGCTCGCTGATCTGGCAGAACGGCAGCCTGCACTGCATCTCGATGCAGCTGCCCGCCGGACTCATCTGAGGGACAGCGCGGCCGGCCTACAATGTCCGGCTCACGCGCATCACCGCCACAGGGTCCTGCCATGAAAACCAACACGCTTCCCGTCGCGCTCGTCCAGGAGCGCAACCACGGCGGCGCCGCGGAAAACCTCGAAGTCGTCGAGCAGCGCGTCGCCGAAGCCGCGCGCCAGGGCGCGAAGCTGGTGCTGCTGCAGGAGCTGCACAACGGGCCCTATTTCTGCCAGCACGAGAGCGTCGACGAGTTCGACCTCGCCGAGACCATCCCGGGCCCGAGCACGGAGCGCCTGTCGGCGCTGGCGAAGCAGCATGGCGTGGTGCTGGTCAGCTCGCTGTTCGAAAAGCGCGCCACCGGGCTGTACCACAACACCGCGGTGGTCTTCGATGCCGACGGCTCCACCGCTGGCAAGTACCGGAAGATGCACATCCCGGACGACCCGGGCTTCTACGAGAAGTTCTACTTCACGCCGGGCGACCTGGGCTTCGAGCCGATCGACACCTCGGTCGGTCGCCTGGGCGTGCTCGTGTGCTGGGACCAGTGGTACCCGGAAGCCGCGCGCCTGATGGCGCTCGCCGGCGCGGAGCTGCTGCTCTACCCGACCGCCATCGGCTGGGATCCCGACGACGACCAGGCCGAGAAGCAGCGCCAGCGCGATGCCTGGATCCTCAGCCACCGCGGCCACGCCGTGGCCAACGGGCTGCCGGTACTGTCCTGCAACCGCGTCGGCCACGAAGCCTCGCCGGTCGGCGCTTCGGGGATCGATTTCTGGGGCAACAGCCACGTGCTGGGGCCGCAGGGCGAGTTCATCGCTGAAGCCGGCGGCGACACCACCATCCTCACCTGCGAGGTCGACCTCGGCCGCAGCGAACACGTGCGCCGCATCTGGCCCTTCCTGCGCGACCGTCGCATCGACGCCTACGGCGACCTGCTGCGCCGCTACCGCGACTGACGCCCTGCCCGCCGCCCGACATCCCGGATGCCCATGACCGAGACTCCCGCCCCGCCTGCCGCGGCACCCGACCTTGCCGTAGTGGTGGAGACCGGTTTCGACCTCTCCACCCAGCCGCACGCCATCGTCGAACGCGACGGTGTGCGTTACACGCTTCTGGGCACCGCCCACGTCTCGCGCGCGAGCGTGGACGCCGTGCGCGCGGCGATCGCCACCGGTGATTACGACACCATCGCGGTGGAGCTCGACGAGCAGCGCCTCGCGGCGATGACCGACCCCGCCGCACTCGGGCGCCTGGACCTGGTCAAGGTGCTGCGAGAGGGCAAGACGCCGCTGTTCGCCGCCAACCTGGCGCTTGCCGCCTACCAGCGGCGCCTGGCCGAGCAGATGGGCGTCGAGCCCGGCGCGGAGCTGAAGGCCGCGGCCGCAGACGCCACCACGCGGGGCCTGTCGCTGCAGCTCATCGACCGCGACGTCGGCCTCACCTTCAAGCGCGCGATGCAGCGGCTGGGATGGTGGGGCCGCGCCAAGGTCAGTGCCAGCCTCTTGATGGGGCTGCTGTCGAGCGACGAGGTCGGCGAGGACGAGATCGAGCGGCTCAAGCAGGGCGACGTGCTGGAATCGAGCTTCACCGAGTTCGCCGGCCAGACCCCGGAGCTCTACGAAGCGATCATCAGCGAACGCGATCGCTACATGGCCGCGAAGCTGCGCGAGCTGCCCGAAGGCGCGCGCAACGTGCTGGCGGTTGTCGGCGCCGGGCACCTCAAGGGCCTGGCCGCGCATCTGCGCGAAGACACCGCGGCCCCGGTCGAGGTCCGCGAGTCACTCGAGCGCGTGAAGCCGAAATCGCGGGTGCCATGGATGGAGATCATCATCGGCACGGTGGTGGTGGGCGGCTTCGCCTGGGGCTTCTGGCGTGGCGGCTTCGACGTAGGCGCCGACCTGATGCTGCAGTGGGTGCTGGTGACCGGCGGCCTCGGCGCGCTGGGCTGCGCGATCGCCGGCGGCCATCCGCTGAGCATCCTGTCCGCCTTCGTGGCTTCGCCGTTTACGCCGCTGCACCCGGCGCTGGCCTCGGGCACGGTGAGCGCCGTGGTCGAGGCCGCGCTGCGCAAGCCGACCTACGACGACTTCATGGCCCTGCGCGAGGACGTCAACACCGCGCGCGGCTGGTGGCGCAACCGCGTCGCACGCGTGCTGCTGAACTTTTTCCTGACAAGCCTCGGCACCGCCATCGGCGTGTGGACGGGCGGGCTGAGGATGCTGGGGCAGGTTTTCGCCTGAGGCGCCCTGTGTGGACGCGGTTTTGGGAGCAGCTTTGGGAACTGCGTTGGGAGCAGTTGTGGGAGCGGCTATAGCCGCGATCGCGCCAGCACGGAGCGGCCATCGCGGCTATAGCCGCTCCCACAGCCGGCTTCCATAGCTTCAGGAGCTTCAGGCCGTGGCAACCACCGCCCCGCCCCGCGGCTGCCGCGCCCTGCGCAGCAACCGCGACGTCCCGCCGGCAAGGTCGTCGAGGATCGCGTAGATCGTCGGCAGGAACAGCAGGCTGACCACGGTCGAGAACGCCAGGCCGCCGGCGACCGCGCGCGCCATCGGCGAATACGCCAGGCCACCCAGAACCACCGTCTCGCTCAGCGAGATCGGCACCATCGCCAGGATCGCCGTGCCCATCGTCATCAGGATCGGGCGCAGGCGTTCGCGGCTGCCCTCGACCAAGGCGTCGGTGCGGGTCATGCCGCGACGGCGCAGGTTGTTGATGTGCTCGACCATGACGATGCCGTTGTTCACCACCACGCCCATCAGCACCAGGATGCCGATGAAGGCCATGATGGTGAACGAGGTTCCGGTGAGCCAGAACAGCCAGAACACGCCAAGGATCGAGAACAGCACGCAGCTCATGATCGCCGAGGGGAACAGCAGCGATTCGAACACCGCCGCCATCACCACGTAGATCATCACCAGCGCCAGCACGAAGTTGAACAGCATCTGGTTCATCGCCTGCTGGCCCTCCTCGAAGCCGCTGCCGGAGAAGGTGTGGCCGTAGCCCGCGGGCAGCGACACCGAGTCCAGCACGTCTTCCATTGCCTTGCGTGCGGCTTCCATGGTCGCCTCGCCCTCGAGGTTGGCCTGGACGCCGAGTGCGGTCTGGCGGTCGTGGCGCGAGATCTGCGTCGCGGACGCCGAAACCTCCATGTCGACCATGGCCGACAGCGGCACCTGGCGTCCGTCGGGCGAGCGCACCATGAAGGACGCGACGTTGGCGGGACCGTACTCCTGGGCGCCGCTGAAGCGGACCCAGACCGGGACCTCGCTGTCGCCGCGACGGTACTCGCGCAGCTGGGTGCCACGCAGCGCCATCGACACGAAGGACGAGACCTGTTCGGCGCTGAAACCGAACGCCGCCGCGCGCTCGCGGTCGACCCGGATGGCCAGCTCGTCGGTGCGGTTGCCATCGTCCACGCGGACGTCGCGCAGCTCCGGACGCGCCTCCAGCATTGGCACGACATCCTCGGCGATCTCGCGCAGCACCGCGGCGCTGTCGCCCACGAGCTGCACGCTGACGTTCTGGCCCAGGCCACCACCGCCGCCACCCTGCCCTCCGGGGCTGGACACACCGATTTCGGCGCGCGCCGATTTCGGCAGCGCCTTGCTGATCGCCTCCGAAAGCGGCTTGACGTCGGCAATGCCGTCTTCGAAGGTGATCATCGTCCCGGCGTCGTTGCCCTCGCTGAAATACGAGTAGATCTGCGTGATGCGGAACTCCTTCCGATTCTGCTCCAGGAAGGTCTCCACGCGCTGCACTTCATCGGACATCTGCGGCAGCGTGTAGCCACCATTCCATTTGTAGTACAGCTGGATTTCGCCCTGTTCGCCGCCACCGAACATGTCGAATGTGGTCTGCGTCGCCGGCACCATGCTCGCCAGCACGACCAGGATGATCCCGAACACGCTCCAGCCGCGGTGCGCCAGGCTCCAGCGCAGCAGGCGTGCGTAGCGCTCCTGCATGCGACGGATCATGCCGCCCTTCTCCACCAGCGCCGGCGGGGTGCGCATGCGCGCCGACAGCATCGGGATCAGGCTCACCGCCACCAGCCACGAGGCCAGCAGCGAGACCGAGATCGTGATCGCGATCTGGGCCATGAAGATGCTGATGTCGTTGACCTCGCCCAGCAGGTTGGGCAGGAATACGATGCAGTGGCAAAGCGTGCCGGCCGAGAGCGCGATCGCAACATGCTTCGTGCCGTTGAGCGACGCCCGCACCGGATTGCCCGGATCGCGCTCGCGCTCCTGGTAGATGCTTTCCACGACCACCACGGCGTTGTCCACCAGCATGCCCACCGCCAGCAGCAGGCCCATCAGGCTCAGGACGTTCAGAGTCACGCCGAAGAAATGCATGAAGCCCAGCGTCATCACGAAGCAGATCGGGATCGCCAGCGTCACCATCAGCGTGGACGGCCAGTGGCGCAGGAAGAAGAACAGCACCGCGATCGACAGCAGCAGGCCGATCGCGCCGGCTTCGGCAAGCTCGACCAGCGAGCTGGTCACCTCCTCGCCCATGTCATGCATGACCTTGAAGTCGATCCCCTCCAGCCCCGACTCGCCGGCGGCGGCGCGCATCTCGGCCAGCGCCGTGCGCGAGACTTCCACCAGGTTCGCGTCCCGCTCCTTGAAGACCTCAAGGCCCACCGCCTTGCGGCCGTCCAGCCGGCGCGCGTAATCCATGCGCTCGGCCTTCAGATGCACCTCGGCGATGTCGCCCAGGCGCAGGCCGCTGGGGTCGATGACCAGTTCACGCAGCTGGTCGAGCGTCGTGATCTCGCCCTGCGGCTGCACGCGCAGGCGCATGCCGCCATCCTCGATCATCCCCGCCGACACCGAGAAGTTCACGGTGCGCAGGCGCTGGGCCAGTGTGTTCAGGGCCACGCCGTGGGCGTTGAGGCGATCGGGATCGATCGCGATCTCCACCTCGTTCGCCGGTGCGCCATTGATCTCCACCCGCGCCACGCCCGGCACCCGCTCGAGCCTGCGCTTGAGCAGGCGATCGAGCAGGTCGTAGGACGAGGACAGGTCGACGTCGCCGGCCAGGCGTACCCGCAGGATCGCCTGGTCGCCACTGGACCACTTGAACACGAAGTAGCGGCGGAAGTCGTCGGGCAGCTCGTCACGGATCGCATCCAAGCGCTCGCGCGCCTCGGATGCGGTGATCGCGATGTCGCGCTCCCAGTCTCGGAACTCCAGGAATATTCCGGCGCCGTTGGCACTCGCGTTGCCACGCATGCGCTTGATGCCGGTCATCGTGGCCAGCGCTTCCTCGGCCGGGCGCAACAGGTTCCGCTCGACTTCCTCGGGGCTCGAGCCCTCATAGGGCAGCTGCACAAACAGGAACGGCGCCGACACGTCCGGCAGCGCTTCCAGTGGCAAACGGAACGCCGCGATCAGCCCGATCACCACCAGCGAAATGAACAGCATCACCGTGGTGACCGGACGCCGCAGGCTGAACTCGGCGACGCTCATGCCGGCAGGCCCCCACCCTCTCCGTTGCCGTCTTCGCCGGAGGCCAGGCGCGCCCGGCGCCCACGCTCGAGGTAGTACGCGTCACCGCGGCGGTCGAGCAGGTCGTAGACCACCGGGATCACCAGCAGGGTGAGCAGAGTCGATACCAGCAGGCCGCCGATCACCGTGATCGCCATCGGCGAGCGCACTTCCGCACCCTCGCCAAAGGCCAGCGCCAGCGGCATGAAGCCGAACAACGTGGACAGCGTGGTCATCACGATCGGCCGCAGGCGCGAGCGCGCACCTTCGACCAGCGCCTCGCGCTTGGCCAGGCCGGCCTCGCGCAGCTGGTTCACCTTGTCAATCAGGATGATCGCGTTCTTGACCACCAGGCCGACCATCAGGATCAGCCCGATGAACACCACGACCGAGATCGTGTTGCCGGTCGCCAGCAACGCCAGGATCGCGCCCACCATTGCCAACGGGATCGTGAAGAGGATCACGAACGGATGCAGCAGCGATTCGAACTGCGACGCCATCACCAGGTAGACCATGAAAATCGCCAGCGCGAAGGCGAACAGCAGCGACGACAGCGATTCCGCCAGTTCCTCGCCCTGGCCGCCGATGTGCATGCCGATGCCGGCGCCCAGCGGGTTGGCGGCGACAAGCGTGCGCACCTCCTCCACCGCGGCACCGAGGTCGATGTCACGCAGGTTCGCCGACACCACCGCCACGCGCCCGAGATCCGCGCGATGGATCTCGCTCGGGCCGGTGGTGGCGACGACCTCGGCCACCGCGGACAGGCGCACAGGCCGCGCCGAACCCGGGTTCACGATCAGGTCGCGGATCGCGCGCACCGAATCGCGCTCGGACTCGCGGGCGCGCACCAGCACGTCGATCTTGCGGTCGCGGAAGTCGTAGCGCGTGGCCACTTCGCCGCGCACCGAATTCACAACCGCGTCCGCCACCTGGCGGGTGGTCAGGCCCATGGCCCCGGCGCGCTCCTGGTCGAAGACGATACGGATCTCTGGCGCGCCCTGCTCCACCGTCGACTTCACGTCGGCGTAGTGCGGGCTCTTGCGCAGCAGCGCCGCCAGGCGGCTGCCGGCGTTCGCCAGCTCGTCGAGGTCGTGGCCGCGCAGTTCGATCTCCAGCGGACTGGAGAAGCTGAAAAGCGCCGGGCGGCTGAAGTCGACCTGCACGCCGGGCTCGCCCGCCATGGTGCCGCGCAGCCCTTCGGTCAGCCGCGCTTCGACCTCGGCGCTGCCGCCACCCTCCATCACGATCGACAGGCGCCCGATGTTCTCGCCGCTGTCGGTGGGATTCGCATCCAGGCGGGTGCCGGTGCCGCTGACGCCGAACAGCACGGACGTGCCTTCGTCGTCCGCATGCGCCTGCTGCACGCGGCGCATCAGGGCATCGGTCTCGCGCAGCGGCGTGCCGGGCGGCAGCCGCATGGTCATCTCGAAGCGGTCCTGCGCGAGCTGCGGGATCAGGTCGGTGCCCAGCGTCGGCACGATCGCCATGCTCGCGATGAAGGCCGCCGCGGCCACGCCCAGCACCAGGCCGGGACGTGCCAGTGCGCCAGGCAGCAGGCGCAGGTAGCTGCGCTCGGCCCCGTCGTAGGGCGCCATGGCCATGCGGCTCGCCACGCCCATGGGACGTCCCACGACCACTGACAGAAGGCGCCCCGTGCGGATAGCCACCCATGCGACGCCAAAGGCCACCGCCCGGAAGGCCGTGCCGATCCAGCGCGCCACGAACGCGAACGGCCGCTGCCAGGGCGAAGTCGGGCGCCATTCCGGATGCGGTGCCTCTTCGGGGAACGCCATCGGCGCCTCCGACTTCAGCGCGCTCAGCATCGGGATCAGGGTCATCGCCACCACCAGCGAGATGCCCACGGCCAGCGCGATGGTCAGCGCCTGGTCGCGGAACAGCTGGCCGGCGATGCCTTCCACGAACACCAGCGGCAGGAACACCGCGATGATCGTCAGCGTCGAAGCCACCACGGCCATGCTCACTTCACGGGTGCCCGCGATGGCCGCGTCGAGGATCCCCAGTCCGCGCTCGCGCGCCTTGGCGATGCTCTCCAGCACCACGATCGAGTCGTCGACCACCAGCCCGGTGGCCAGCGCCAAGCCGCCCAGCGACATCACGTTGAGGCTGAGCCCCATCTGGTCCATGAAGAAGAAGGTGGTGATGATCGAGACCGGCAGCGACACGCCGATCACGAAGGTGCTCCAGCCGCTGCGCAGGAACAGGAAGATGATCAGGATCGCCAGCGTGCCGCCAATGATGGCGTCGTTGCGCACGTCGGAGATCGCGGCGCGGATGAAGCGTGCCTGGTCGTCCACCACATCAAGGCGCACGGCGTCGGGCAGCTCCTTGCGGATGCGCTGCAGCCGCGCTTCCACCGCCGCGGCGGTGGCGACGGTATTGGCGTCGCCCTCCTTGTAGATCGCGAGCTCCACCGCTTCGCGACCGTCGAGGCGGATGATCGCCTCGCGCTCCTTGTAGCCCTGGCGGACCTCCGCGACGTCGCCCAGGCGCACGGCGCGACCGTCGGCCACCGCGCGATTGGAGGCCGCCGCCGCACTCTGCGCCGACATTGCCGCGGCCAGCACCGAGGCGTCGCCGGACGCGGCCGCAAGGCGCGCGACCTCGTCGGCACCGCCGCCGCCGGAACCGGCCGACTGCGTCGCCACCAGCATGCCGCGGATCTCGTCGACGCTCGCGAACTGGTTGACCGTGCGCACCAGGTAGCGCTGCGTGCCCTGCTCCAGGCGGCCGCCCGACAGGTTGATGTTCTCCTCGCGCAGGCGCTGCACCACCGCGTCGACCGACAGGCCGATGCGCGCGAGCGCCTGCAGGTCGAGTTCAACCTGGATTTCGTCCTCGAGTCCGCCGCCGACCTTGACCGCGGCCACGCCCGACACCGGCTCGATCTTCTTCTTCAGGTCGTCGTCGGCGTAGCGGCGCAGCAGGGTGAGCTGGCGGATGGCATCGCCCTCGCCGTCGTCGGCGCTGAGCGCCAGGCGCAGGATCGGCTCGGTGGAGGGGTTGAAGCGCAGGAGCACGGGCGGCTCGACCTCCAGCGGCAGCGCCAGGGTGTCGAGCTTGTCGCGCACCTCCAGGCTGGCCTGATCCATGTCCGTGCCCCAGGCGAACTCGAGCACCACGTCGCTCTGGCCGGTGCGCGACACCGAGCGCAGCTTGCGCACGCCCTTGACCACACCCAGCGCTTCCTCGACCGGTTCGCTGACCAGGGTCTCGATCTCCTGTGGTGCGGCACCGGTGTACTCGGTGCGCACCGTCAGCGTCGGGTAGCTGATATCGGGCAGCAGGTTGACCTTGAGGTTGCCCAGCGCGATCAGGCCGAACAGCAGCAGGCTGACCGTCACCATCGCCACCGTCACCCGGCGGCGCACCGAGAAGCCGACCAGGCCGTCGGCGCGCAGCGTGCCGTCCACGCCGTCGTGTTCCCTCCCCGGGTCGCTCATCAGGGCGTTCCGTCGGTCGTTTCGTCGCCGGCGGCTTCGGCGTCGGCGCCCGTGTCGGCAACCGCCACCGGTGCGTCGCCGAGCACCTGCACCGTGCTGCCGTCGCGCAGCGCGATCTTGCCCGCGGTCACGACGCGATCGCCTTCCGCGAGCCCGTCACGGACCTCGATGAAGCCGCCATCCACGTAACCGGTGGTGATCGCGGTGCGCACCGCCTTGCCGTCGCGGACCACGAACACCGCCGGCTCGCCATCGTCCTCGAGCAGCGCGCCGCGCGGGATCGCCAGCGCCGCGGCGCGGGTGTCGTAGTCGATGCCGATGCGCGCGAACATGCCCGGCTGCAATGCGCCATCGTGTGGATCGAAGGCGCAGACCACGCGGAAGGTGCCGCTGCCGGCATCGACCACCGGGGCGATGCGGTCGACCACGCCGACGAACTGGCGCCCCGACAACGCATCGACCTGCATGCGGACCGGCAGGCCCTCGCGCAGCGTGGTGAGGTCGCGCTCGGGCACGTTGAGCGTGGCTTCCAGGCGGGAGTTGTCGACGATGCGGATGATCGGCGTGTTGATCTGCACGAAGTTGCCCGGCTTGATCGAACGCGAAGCGACGACGCCGGAGATCGGCGCGGTCACGTTGGTGTACGACAGCTCGAGCTGCGCCAGGCGCCAGGTGGCGCGGGCGTTCTCGAGGTCGTAGCGGAGCTGGTCGTGGTCGCCGACGCTGACCATCTGCTGTTTCACCAGTTCGCTGGCGCGGCGGAAGTTGGCCTCGAGCTTCTTCACCTGCGCATCGACCTGGGCGAGATTGAGCCGCGCGCGATCAGCATCGATCCGCACCAGGACCTGTCCGGCACGCACCACGTCGCCTTCTTCCACGAGCACTTCGAGCGCCACGCCCGACGTCTTGGCCACCACCTGCGCCTCGGCCCGCGCCTCCAGCGATGCGCTGCCGCTGTAGCTCGCGGCCATCGCCCGCGGCTCGGCGGCCACCGCTTCGACGGTGACCGCGGGCGGTGCCTCGTCATCTTTTCCGGCCTCGTCCTGGGCACGGCTGCCACAGCCTGCAAGCACGAACAGGGTGGCCACGATCGCGGCTGCGGTTGCAGCGACGGGACGTCGGGAAAGGCGAGGATTGGAGTGCATGGGAGCGGAGCCAGAATGGTGTGGTAGCAAGGTACATCACCAGTACCGATGATGAATCAGCCGAAGGTCATGCCTGCCAACGGCACGGGAAACAGGTGCGGGCACCGGCGCCCGATGACCCACAGCTTTAACAGGGCTTCGCTCCGTCGCTATACTGCGGCGATGGCCTGCGATGGGGAACAGTCGCCGGCACCAGCCCACTCCCACCAGAAACAGGACGCGGATACCCGACATGATGCGACCGTTGCCGATCGCCGCCTGCCTTGCCCTTGCCTTCGCCGTGCAGGCACCCGCCGCCCTTGCGCAGCAGACCGCCGTCGGCAATGCCGACAGCGGCCGCGGGCTGACCTACACCTGCGTTGGCTGCCATGGCATCGAGGGTTACAAGAACGCCTATCCGCACTACCACGTGCCGAAGATCGGGGGCCAGTCCAGCGAATACCTGGTCAATGCGCTCACCGAGTACCGCAGGGGCACGCGCAAGCATCCCACGATGGAGGTCCAGGCGCAGAGCTTCTCCGACCAGGACATCGCCGACATCGCCGCCTTCCTCTCGGGCCTGACGCAATGAGCCGCTCCATGAAGACGTCCGCACTCAGCCTGGCCGTAGCGCTTGGCGCCAGCCTTGTCCTCGTCGCCTGCGGCGGTTCCGCGCCGGCGGAGCCGGGCTTCGCGCGCGCCACGATCGCGTCCGCCCTGCCCGAAGGCCGCATCGCCGAAGGCGAACTCAAGGCCAACGAAAAGGGTGCCGCCACCGGCCAGTCCTGCGTCGACTGCCACGGCGCGGACGGCAACACGCCGCTCGACCCGAGCTATCCGAAGCTCGGTGGCCAGTACCGCGACTACCTCGCGCAGTCGCTGCAGGGCTATCGCAGCGGCGAGCGTGACCATGCGCTGATGTCGAACCAGGCCCGTGACCTCGACGACCAGCAGATCGCAGACCTCGCCGCGTTTTTCGCTTCGCGGCCGTCCCAGATCCGCGACCTGCACGGCGTGCACAGCATCAACTGAGTCACGCCATGCAAGGCGACACCCCTTCACGAAGCCCGCCTGCGCGGGCTTCGTGCCGTCCGGCCTCAGGATCCGGGCGGACCCAGGCTCTCCTGGTCTCCCTGCAGGTCGCGCTTGAACGGCACCTCCGGTGGCTTGCGCGCAGCCGCAGGCTGTTCCTGCAGGTTGGGATCCACGATGTCGCAGGCACCACCCAGCGCCAGCATCACGGTGACGCAGCGGATCGTCTTGCTCGTACCCGGGATCGGGATCCGCACCTCGGTCACGCTCTTGCGCACCCATTCCTCGAGCAGGCTCTCGTTCGGCATCCAGAAGCGATCGAACGCGGTCGGTTCGTAGTCGTAGGGCGGCCGCTTGAGCCAGGTGCCATGGCGATCGATGTTCTCGAAGTCCTCGGTGATGGTGCCCGGAGGCAGGCCACCGCCCACGCGCCCGCCGTCGGCCAGGCGCGGGCTGCCGTCGGCGTTGAACAGGCCCGATGCGCCCGGTGTACCTGCCTGGCGTCCGGGCGTGTTGCGCGTCGAGTCACCCCAGTCGTCGGCGGCCCGGGCCGACGGCAGCGCGCCGGGCGGCTGGTCCGGCCGTTGCCCAGCGCCGGGCGCGATGCCCGCGCTGCGCGCGCCACTGCCGGCGTCCGGGCGGCCGCCGGGCGGGACCGCGGGACTGGCCGCAGTGCCCTCGCCTGCCGCCGGGCGCGTGGCGGCCAAGGGTGCCTGCCCGGACGCCGGGGTCCCGGCAGCGGCCGCAGCATCCCGGGGCGCCGCCGCCGGCCTTGCGGACGGCATGGGCACCTCCCGCGTGCGCACGGCCGGCGCCGTCACCACCGCCTCGCGGATGCCGGTGACCGGCACGTTGCGGGACGATTCCACCGAGACATCGGCGACTTCTGACAGTTCGACCCTGCGTTCGGCCACGGCCACGCCCTGCGGCGTGGAATCACGCACCGAGGTTTCCAGTTCGCGCGGCAACGTCGCGGCCCTGACCTGCACGCGCGTCGTCGCTTCGACGTCGATGTCGCGGCGGCGCACGGTGACGTCGGGCGCGGCGGCCTCGGGGGTTTCGACCGTAAGTTCACGCGGCGGCGGCACCACGAAGCGGCTGTCGGGAACATCGACCTCGGTGACCTGCAAATCCTGCGGCGCAGGGACCGACGGCGGCGCGAGCTGCGGCAGCTCGATGGCCAGGGTGCGTTCGGGCAGGGGCGGAGGCAGGACGTCGGTCGTTGCGTCCGGTTGCGCGTCTGCCGGTGACTGCACGGGGTCCGGCGCGGCTTTGGGCACGACCGGCGCAGCGCTCGCGGTCGAAGCCTGCACAGCGGCGGGCGCAGGCGCCTCGGGCGACTCCAGCGGCGCCTCCGGTGCACCGCCGCCGCTCTCGGCCGGCGTGCCCTCGCCGATGTATTCCACCTGCAGCACGTGCTGCTCGCCATCGCGGGCATCCTCGACCGCTCCCGGAAAATGGAAGGTGGTGAACATCAACCACGCCAGCGCGACCACGAACAGCAGGTGCAGCAACAGGCTCGCCGACATCGACGCGATGCGGGTCCAGCGCTCGTCGCGACTGGCCGGCTGCCAGTCCTGTCGCCAGAGGGAAGTGAAGGCCCGCCAGCGGCCCAGTACCTGGACCATGTCCGCCGATACCGCGGACTCGCGCGCAGCGACGACGGCGACGATATCGCTGGCGGCGGCACCGGAGACGTGCCCCGGCCGGGCCGCCATCGCGGCGAACCAGTCGCGCCAGGCGGGCGGGAACTCACCCGGGGGCGGGGGCGGACGCAGCGAGCGCCGCATCCGGCGGCGCAGCGCTTCGATCAGTTCGGCGGAGGTGAACATCCGTCGCAGTCGAAGCGCGTCTGGGGATCAGGCCGACGCGCGCGGGATGTACGGCGCCGCGCCGGTGTCGTGGTCGGTGGCATCGCGCACCGCGGTCACGCCCGGGACCTGTTCGAGCAGGGTCTTCTCGATGCCCTGCTTCAGGGTCACGTCCGCCATGCCGCAGCCGTGACAGCCGCCGCCGAAGCTCAGCACCACCACGCCCTCGGCGCTGACTTCCTTCACGGACACATGGCCGCCGTGCGAAGCGAGCTGCGGATTGACCACGTGCTCGATCGTCCAGCGGACGCGCTCCACCAGCGACGCTTCGGTGTCCGGCTGCACGCCCTTGATCCGCGGCGCGCGGATCTGCAGCTGGCCGCCGGTGGCAAGCGCGGTGTAGTCGATCTCGGCGCCCTCGAGGAAGGGAACGCTCTCGGCGTCAAGCCACAGAGTGAAGCCTTCGCAATCCACCGCCCACTCGTCGCCATGCAGCTCATCGGGCGCAGCGAACTCCAGGCGCACGTCGGCCTGCGGCGTGCCCGGTCGCATCGCGGCCAGGCGCACGCCCATGCCGGGCACGGCCTCGCGCTCGACCAGCTTGCGGAAATGGGTCTGGGCGGAACTCGAGATCTGGATCATCCGGGTATTCTAGCCGCCCCGCCCCGGTTTGCCGGCAACGGTCGCCGGCTCCGCGCCGCGCGACACGCAGCGTTCAGCCGCCGGGAGCGATCCACCAGGAGCCGACCATGTCCGACCTCATCCCCCTCGCCCGCGCCCACTGCCTCCCGCGCCGCGGTTCCGAGCACCGTCTGGCCGACGCCCGCGTCCGCGAACTGCTGCCGGAGATCCCGGAATGGACGCTGGCCGAGGAAGGCAAGGCGCTGGTTCGCACCTTCCGCTTCCCCGACTACCGGCACACGATGTCGTTCGTGAATGCCCTGGCGCACATGGCCAATCGCGAAGACCACCACCCCGACCTCGGCGTGCACTACGACCGCTGCGAGGTGCGCTGGTCCACCCATGATGTCGGCGGCCTGAGCGAAAACGACTTCATCTGCGCGGCGCGCACCGACGAACTGGCGTCCTGAGTCAGCCCAGCCGGTCCAGGGCCTCGGTCAGCTCCGGCGCCAGCGGCGCGTTGAGCACGTAGGGCACGCGGCCGCCATCGAGCGCGAACTCCAGCGATGTGGCGTGCAGGAACAGCCGGCGCAGCCCGATCTTGTCGCGCAGGCGGCGGTTCGCCTCGGCATCACCGTACTTGTCGTCGCCGGCCACGGCGTGGCCGATATGCCTGGCGTGGACGCGGATCTGGTGGGTGCGTCCGGTCTCGATCCGGATCTCGCAGTACGACTGTCCGCCGCGGCGCTCAAGCACGCGGAAATGGCTGAGCGACGGCTTGCCCGCGGGATCCACCTGGACGTGGCGCTCGCCGCCCTGGCGCAGCCCCACGTGCAAGGGCGCATCGACGCTCATGACGCCATCGGGCATTCGCCCCAGCAACAGCGCAAGGTAGCGCTTGCGCAGGCCGGCACCCGCGTCCTCGCGCATCAACGCCTGCAGTTCGGTCAGGGCAGAGCGCTTCTTGGCGATCACCATCAGGCCGGAGGTGTCCCGGTCGAGCCTGTGGACGAGTTCCAGCTCCTGGTTCGGACGCAGCGCACGGAGGGTCTCGATGACCCCGAAACTGATCCCGCTACCGCCGTGGCTGGCGACGCCCGAGGGCTTGTTGATCGCCAGCAGGCGCGCGTCCTCGAACACGATGCTCGCCGCCATCGCTTCGAGCAGGCCCGGCGCGGGGCTGCCCTTCTCCGCCGGATCCTCGAGCCGCACCGGCGGAATCCGGACCTCGTCGCCGCCTTCCAGGCGACGGTCGGCGCGGACCCGGCCCCCGTTCACGCGCACCTGGCCACTGCGCACGATCTTGTAGACCAGCGATCGCGGCGCTCCCTTCAGGTAGCCCAGCAGGAAGTTGTCCAGGCGCTGCCCGTCGCGGTCGTCTGAAATGCGCACGGTGCGTACGCCACCGGTTGCCGCGGTCTTGCCTGGTTCGGTCATCTGGGTCTTCCTGGGACAGTGATCGGACGCCTTCCGGGGACGTCCTGGCTGAATTCTTTTCTGCTACACTCGCCCGGCGAGATAAGGCCCTGATTTCGCTGGAAGTTCCCCGGCCAAAAGCCGGTCTTCCGCGAGTCCCTCCAGCGCGCGGCCACTGCCCTCGGGGTAGACATGTTAGCGGTTGGGCGGCAGGTCCTGTGATCGCCCGGTGCCACGGCACCGGCGCTGAACATGTCCCGTGCGGCGCGCAGGTCTCCCTACAAGGGTTCTGCGCAGCCGCCGGCCCAAAACGGTTTGATATGGAAACAAGCGCTCCCGCGGCCCGCCGTGGTGTGCAGCGCTGGAAGCAACCACGGTCGCCAGGCGCTCACGCGCCGGCGGCAGGCCACATCCAGGCGAAACGCCCCGGCGTTCCGTGTGCGAGAGCGCGCGAGGAACGCAACAATGAAGCGCATGCTGATCAACGCGACGCAGGCAGAGGAACTGCGCGTCGCC
The DNA here is from genome assembly GCF_054072805.1 of Luteimonas sp. A534. Lineage (NCBI taxonomy): Bacteria > Pseudomonadati > Pseudomonadota > Gammaproteobacteria > Lysobacterales > Lysobacteraceae > Luteimonas > Luteimonas sp. A534. The sequence continues at coordinate 528,640 of NZ_JBSVRR010000001.1, read as the reverse complement.
ATCGTCGATGGCCAGAACCTTTACGACATCGACATCGAGCAACCCTCGAAAGAGCAGAAGAAGTCCAACATCTACAAGGGCCGGATCATCCGCATCGAGCCCTCGCTCGAGGCCGCCTTTGTCGAGTACGGCGGTGAGCGCCACGGCTTCCTGCCGCTGAAGGAAATCTCCCGCGACTACTTCGCCTCCGGCGTCGACCACAACAAGGCCGGCATCAAGGAACTCCTGCGCGAAGGCCAGGAAGTGGTGGTCCAGGTGGACAAGGACGAGCGCGGCAACAAGGGGGCGGCGCTTACCACGTTCATCTCGCTGGCCGGCCGTTACATGGTGCTGATGCCGAACTCGCCCACCGCCGGCGGCGTCTCGCGCCGGATCGAGGGCGACGACCGCGCCGAGCTGAAGAAGGCGATGGATGCGCTCGCGATCCCCGACGACATGGGCGTGATCATCCGCACCGCCGGCGTCGGCCGTGACGCCGAAGAGCTGCAGTGGGACCTCGACTACCTGCTGTCGATCTGGAAGGCGGTCGCCAACGCCGCGCTGAGCAAGCCCGCGCCGTTCCTGATCTACCAGGAATCGCGGCTGATCATCCGCGCCCTGCGCGACTACATGCGCGCCGACGTCGGCGAGATCCTGGTCGACACGCCCGAGATGTACGAGGAGGCAAAGGAATTCGTCGAGCAGGTGATGCCGCACAACCTGCGCAAGCTCAAGCACTACACCGACGACGTGCCGCTGTTCAACCGCTTCCAGATCGAGTCGCAGATCGAGAACGCCTACGAGCGCACCATCCGCCTGCCGTCGGGCGGCGCGCTGGTGATCGACCAGACCGAGGCCCTGACCGCGGTCGACGTCAACTCGGCCCGCGCTACCAAGGGCGGCGACATCGAGGAGACCGCGTTCCACACCAACCTCGAGGCTGCCGACGAAGTGGCCCGCCAGCTGCGGCTGCGCGACCTCGGCGGCCTGGTGGTGATCGACTTCATCGACATGTCGTCGAACAAGCACCAGCGCGAGGTCGAGAACCGCCTGCAGGGCGCGCTCAAGTACGACCGCGCACGCGTGCAGCTGGGCCGCATCTCGCGCTTCGGCCTGCTGGAAATGAGCCGTCAGCGGCTGCGCGCCAGCCTCGGTGAATCCACCCAGATCGTCTGCCCGCGCTGCGAAGGCCACGGCCGCATGCGCAGCGTCGAGTCGCTGGCGCTGGCCATCATCCGGCTGGCCGAAGAGCACGCGATGAAGGACAACACCGGACAGGTGCTGGTGCAGGCCCCGGTGGATATCGCCAATTACCTGCTCAACGAGAAGCGCAGCGCCCTGCGCGAGATCGAAGCGCGCCACGACGCGCCGATCGTGATCGTCGCCGACGAGCAGCTGCACACCCCGCACTACGAAGTCACCCGCCTGCGCTCCAACGAGCTGGACGACGACTCCTCGAAGCCGAGCTACCGCCGCGGCACACCACGCAAGGTCGCCACCATCGCGCTGACCAAGGCCAACCTCAACGTGCCCGCAGCCGCGGTCACCAAGGTCCAGCACGCGCGCCCTGCTCCCGTGCGCGAGCCGCGTCCCGAGCCCGCTCCGGCGCCCGCACCGGCGCCCGTCGCTGCGCCGCTTGCAGCCAGTGGCGGCATCGTCGGCTGGCTGAAGGGCCTGTTCGTGGGCCAGCCAGATACAGATGCGCCGAAGAAGCCGGCGACGGAGAAATCCTCCAGCGACCAGCGCCGCGGTGAGCGCACTGACCGCGGCGACCGCGGCCCGCGCCAGGAGCGTGAGGGGCGTGGCGGCCGGAACGGCGGTCGCGACGGAGGCCGTCGCGATGGCCGTCGTGGCAGCGGCAGCGGTGAACAGGCGCAGGCCCAGGGGGCCGGCAAGCAGCCGAAGCCCGCCGGCCAGAACGGCGAGGCCGCGGCGCAGAAGCCGCCGCGCGAGAAGCCCGCGCGTGAAAAGCGTCCGGAACGCCCGGAAGGCGAGCGCAACCCGCTGGGCCGCCAGCGCCGCGGCGAGTCGCCGCAGGCGTCCTCGTCCAACAGCGGAGTCGGTACCCAGGACGTGGCAGACAAGGCAGCAGACGCAGCCCTGGCCGCCGCAGCTGTGGCGCTTGACAGCACCGCAACGCAGGAAGCCCAGGCGCCGCAGGCCGCTGAAGGCAACCAGCACGACAGCAGGCCCGCGCAGTCCCCGGCCGACGGCACCGAGCAGGCCCGGCCGGCCGGCGTTGACGCCGGCGACCCGGACGCCACTGCCGACGAGGATGCCGGTGACGGCACGCAGAAGCGTCGCCGCGGTCGCCGCGGTGGCCGTCGTCGTCGCCGTGGCAACGGCGAAGGCAGCGCTACCGAAGGCGCATCGTCGGTCGACGGCGAGACCTCCGAAGACGCTTCCGAGGTGTCTGTCGCACGCAGTTCACAGCCGGAGTTCGACTTCGCCGACGACGCACCGCCTGCGCGCCCTGCCCCGGCTGTCGTCCCGGTTGCCGCCCCGGCCGCCGCAGTTGTCGCCGCACCCGCAAGCGTGCCTGCGGCGTTCGCGTCGCCGGCTCCCGAAGCAGCTCCGCCATCGGAGGGCGCGCCGGCTGCAGGCAGTGAGTCCATTCCCGCCGGAACCAACCCGGCCGAGACAGCGGCCGCAGCGATGGCGCCTGCACCAACGCCGGAGAACGCTACGCAGGTTGAGCCCGCTGTGGTGGCAGCTGATGCCGCAGTGGCGATGGATCCGCCCCCCCGGGTGGAGCCCGTGGTCGAGGCGCCGGAAGCGGTGGAGAAGATCGAAGTCACCCGTCCCGAACCTGCGGCGGCCTCGGCCACCGTGGCGAACGATATGCGAGCAAGCAGCGCTGTGGAAGCCGTGGACCCGCCCCCGGTAGCCGCCGAGCCCACGCCTGCCGCCGAGGTGCCGCGCGGCCTGTTCGACGTCGTCGAGCCGGCCCTGCCGGAAGCGGCGGTCGATGCGCCTGCGCACGACGCGGCGGCCGTCACTGACGTGGCGGACGTCACTGAGGTGGCCGCTGCCGAGATCGCCGACGCGGCGGAAGCCGCGGCAGACGCAGCTGCCGAAGCCGAAGTGGAAGAAGAAGCAAAGCACGACGACCAGGCGCCCTCCGGCGCCTGATCGCTGGCCCTGCCCCGCGTACGCTAGATGATGGCGTGCGCGGGGTCGGCCATGCCGTACTGGCTGGCCAGGCGCGCGAGCGCGATGCTGTCGTGCACCTGCAGCTTGTCGAACAGCCGCGTCTTGTGCGTATTGATGGTCTTGGCGCTGAGGCTCAGGCGTCGCGCGATCTCTTCCTGACGCATGCCCTGGATCAGCAGCATCGCAACCTCGGTTTCCCGGGGCGACAGCGCATCGAACGGCGACTCCGTCGCATCCAGTCCCGACAAGGCCAATGACTGCGCGACCTTGCTCGCCAGGAACCGGCGTCCCGAAGCCACCTCGCGCACCGCGCGCAGCAGTTCGCTGGCATCGCCACCCTTGCCGACGTAGCCGGCGGCACCCGCGGCGATCATGCGCTTGGGCATTGGTCCGTCCTCGAGCACGGATACCACGATCACTTTCGGCCCGTATTCGCCGCGCACGATGCGCTCGGTGACTTCCAGCCCGCTGACTCCGGGCAGGTGCAGGTCGCAGAGCACGATGTCCGGCTTGAGCGCACGGATCTGCGGCAGGGCGTCTTCGCCGCACTCGGCTTCGCCCACCACTTCGATGTCGGCCTCTGCCGACAGGATCATGCGCATCCCGGCGCGTACCAGTGCGTGGTCATCCACCACGTAGACCCTGATGGTCATCCTTGTCCCCTCATGACGCGTTCGTTAACCCCTGCGAGGGAGGCTAACCGCGGCGCAAGGGAGCCGCAAGCGAAGTAGCGACACAGTCCCGGATGCAATGTGACCATGCTAACAACCCGTGATCGAAAGTCAGGAAATCAGCCGATCCATGGCGGAAGAGGTGGGATTCGAACCCACGAATGGTTGCCCATTGCCGGTTTTCAAGACCGGTGCCTTCAACCGCTCGGCCACTCTTCCGGGGACTTTGCGCGGCATCGTCCTATAGCGTACTTGCGATCGGACCGACGCCTGCAGATGCCGCGGCGTCGATTGTCGCATGACGCGACACCGCGTCGCGCCTGCTCAGGCAGCGGCAGACCGGCCGTCGGCGCCCCCGCGGCTGCGGTTCTCACAGTCCAGCCGCGAGGCCTCGATCAGCGGCGGCAGCTTCTCCGCCAGGAAATCGATGAATACACGCACCGCCGGCAGCAGGCCACGGCGTGACGCGAACACCAGGTGCGCGATGCCCTGTGGAAGTCGCCACTGTGGCAGCACCACTTCGAGCTCGCCGTTGCGCACCGCTTCGGCGCACAGCGTTTCCGGAAGCATGGTGATGCCCAGGCCCTGGCGCGCCAGCGCCATCAGCATCGGGAAGTCGCCGCCAGCCACGCGCGGCTTGAGTTCGACGCGGCGGACTTCGCCATCGGTGCCCTGCAGGTCCCACCGCTGCCGGACCTCGTCCTCGTTCATGGTCATGGTGGTGTGGTCGTTGAGCTCCTCCGGCGTGGTCGGGCGGCCGGCGCGGTCGAGGTAGGTCGGACTCGCGACCAGCAGCTCCTGGATCTGCCCGAAGCTGCGCATCACCAGGCTGCCGTCGTCATCGAGCTTGTTGCGCACGCGGATGGCCACGTCGAAGCCCTCGTTGATGACGTCGACGCGGCGGTTGTTGACGTGCATCTGCACCCGGACCTGCGGGTAGCGGGCGAGGAATTCGGGCAGGAGCTGCGGCATCTGCTGCTGCGCAAGGCCTACCGGCACGCTGACGCGCACCACGCCGCGGGGTTCGGCGCTGAGGCGGTCAACCACCTCGCGCGCGGCCGTGGCTTCGGCAAGCATGGACTGCGTGTGGCGATACACGCTCTGGCCGACGTCGGTGACGGCGAAGCGACGCGTGGAACGCTGCAGGAGCCGGACGCCGAGCTCGGTTTCAAGCTGGCTGATACGGCGCGAGAGCCTCGACTTCGGAATGCCCAGAGCGCGCTCGGCGGCGGCGAAGCCACCGTGGTCGACGACCATCGCGAAGTAATAGAGATCGTTCAGATCCTGCATCTTTGCGGCTCCAGTGGAACAATGGAGCAGTATTTGATCACGCAAGTGGCAGAAATGCAACGATGGAGCCAGGATCGGAGCCGGCACGGATCGCACCGCCAAACCGCCAATGTGGCGTAGCGTCGGCACGAAGGGCGCGGCCTCGGGCCAGACGGCAAAACGGCGCCCAGCCGCGAAATGCAGCGGGAAGCCGCGGAACCGGGGAGGATCCGCGAGAGGGAATCCGAGGGGCGCGTTTCGCCGCGCGCGTCAGGAAATCGCCGCCAGGCCACCCATGTACGGCCGCAACGCCTCCGGCACGGTGATCGAACCATCGGCCTGCTGGCCGTTCTCCATCACCGCCACCAGGGCGCGTCCCACGGCCACGCCGGAGCCGTTGAGGGTGTGCACGGGTTCGGGCTTGCCGCCCTCGCCGCGCCAGCGCGCCAGCATGCGACGGGCCTGGAAATCGCCGCAGTTCGAACACGAGGAGATCTCGCGGTACGTCTGCTGCGAGGGCAACCAGACCTCGAGGTCGTAGGTCTTGCGTGCCGCAAACCCCATGTCGCCCGAGCACAGCAGCATGCGGCGGTACGGCAGGCCGAGCCGCTCCAGCACGACCTCGGCGCAGCGCGTCATGCGCTCGTGTTCGTCGTCGCTGGCGTCAGGCGCGGTGACCGAGACCAGCTCCACCTTCTCGAACTGGTGCTGCCGGATCATGCCGCGGGTGTCGCGGCCGTAGGCACCGGCTTCGGCGCGGAAGCACATCGAGTGCGCCGCCATGCGCAGCGGCAGGCGATCCGCATCGACGATGGTGTCGGCGACGAGGTTGGTCAGCGGCACCTCGGCGGTCGGGATCAGGTAGCGCTTCGACGCCGCCTCGCCCTCGCCCACCATGGTCGCGAACAGGTCGTCCTCGAACTTCGGCAACTGGCCGGTGCCACGCATGGCGTCGGCATTCACCAGCACCGGGACGCTGGTTTCCGCGTAGCCGTGTTCGTCCACGTGCAGGTCGAGCATGAACTGGGCGAGCGCGCGGTGCAGGCGCGCCAGCTGGCCGCGGAGCACGGTGAAGCGCGCACCCGACAGTCGTGCCGCGGCTTCGCCATCGAGCCAGCCGTGGCGGGCGCCGAGGTCGACATGGTCGCGGACTTCGAAATCAAAACTGCGCGGCGTGCCCCAGCGATGCTGTTCGACGTTGCCCGACTCGTCGCTGCCGGCCGGCACGCTGTCGTCGGGCAGGTTGGGCAGCCCGAGGGCGATCGCCTCGAGTTCGGCCTTGATCCATTCCAGCCGCGCCTCGGACGTCTTCAGCTCCTCGCCCAGTCCGGCGACCTCCGCCAGCAGCGGCGCGGCGTCCTCACCCCGCGCCTTGGCCTGGCCAATGGCCTTGCTGCGCGTGTTGCGGAGGTTCTGCAACTCCTGGGTACGCACCTGCAGCGCCTTGCGTTCGGACTCCAGGCGCTCGAGCGCAGCGGCATCGAGTTCGAAGCCGCGGGTCTGGCGCAGGCGCAGGGCAAGCGCGGCGGGATCATGGCGCAGGAGGTTGGGATCGAGCATTGCGTCGCTTCACGGGAGTGTCGGGCCGTTGATTATCGCGTGTCACGGACGCGTTTGCCGGACGGCGCGTGGCAGAATCGGGGCCACGCGACTTGAACCGGCGAGCATGAGCGCAGAGCACAGACGCAGCACCCTCCCCCTTCCCAGCGGCCGCGGCTGGTGGATCGTCGCCGCCGGCGTCGTGCTCGGACTGGCCGTGTTCCTCGTTCTCTGGCTCGCCCAGCGCGACAGCGCGGACCTGTATCGCCCCGACCAGCAGCCACCGGCGGCGTCCGCCCCGGCCTTCAAGCCACTGCCCGCGCCGCCTGCGTCCGGGGCTGCGAGCGACGAGGCCATTCCCGCGGGGCCCGCATCCGGCGCCCGGCTCGAGCAGCCGTGGGAGCCGGCGGCCCCCGGAGTGCCATCGGCCCAAGCACCGGCCACCCCGGACGACGCCGGTACTGCGGCGCCTCCGCTGGAGCTGTCCGCCAGCTCACCGGTCCCCATCAGGTCACCCGGCCCGACTTACCCCGCACGCGCCCTGCGCCGCGGCGAGTCCGGTGAGGTCATGCTGCGGATCCACGTGGACGCCCGCGGCGTGCCGGACCGGGTCGAAATCGCCGCCAGCAGCGGCTCACGCGACCTCGACCGCGCCGCACAGCGGGCGGTGCAGCGCTGGCGCTTCCGTCCGGCCATGCGCGACGGCACGCCGGTCGCGGGCGTGGTGACAGTACCGATCAACTTCGACAGCGGCGGCTGAGCGGGCCCCACGCGCACACACGGTCTCAACCCGGCCTGTGGAACGCTCCCCGGACTGCACGTGCAGACAAGGAGCCGACGATGTCCGATCCGAACCCGAACATCCCCGACCACCAGCGCGGGCAACCGCCCCGGGACCCTGAACGCAAGTCCTCCTCGCCCCTGCTGTGGATCGTCCTGCTGCTGGCCCTGCTCGCATTCGGCTGGTTCATCTACAACCAGCGCGCAGGCGTATCCGACGTGCCCGAACCCCTGCCGCCGCCCGCCGCGGACATGGGTGATGCCCGCGACGCCGCCGCGGAGCGCGAGCGTGCCGCTGATGACGCACGCCGCGAGTCCCGCGAGCGCCCAGCCCAGCCCCGCGCCACCGCCGCCCCCGACAGCGAGCCCGAACTCACCAATCGCGTCCAGCCGGAATACCCGGCGACCGCCTATCGCGAGCGCGCGGAAGGCACGGTGCTGGTCGGCATCCTGGTCAATGCCAATGGCCGCCCCGTCGAAGTCGAGGTCGTGCGCCGCAGCGGCAACCGCGAGCTCGATCGGGCCGCCGTCGACGCGGTGCGCCAGTGGACCTTCCAGCCGGCCATGCGCGACGGCAAGAAGGTCGAAGCGCGGGTCGAGGTCCCGGTGACCTTCCGCCTCGACGCGCAGTAGCGCGCGGACTCAGGCGCGGCGCAGGCCGAAGCCGGCGGCCTGCGCCAGCGTCTCGAAGCCTGGGAACGAGGTCGCGACGTTGGCGACATCGCCGATGGTCACCTCGCCTTCGGCCCGCTGTGCCGCCACCGCGAACGCCATGGCGATGCGGTGGTCGCCAAGGCTGTCGACGGCACCGCCGCGCATCGGGCCGCCTTGCACCAACATGCCGTCCGGGGATTCGCGCACATCCACGCCCAGCGCCTGCAGCCCCGAGGCCATGGCGCTGATGCGGTCGGATTCCTTCACCCTCAGCTCCGCCGCGCCGGTGATGCGCGTGCGGCCGCTCGCACAGGCCGCGGCCACGGCAAAGACCGGGAACTCGTCGATCATGTCCGCCACCAGCGCCACCGGCAGGTCGATGCCGCGTAGCGGCGCGTGGCGCACGGCGATGTCGGCCACCGGACCGCAGATGCCGTCACGCCGACCAAGCTCACGGATGTCCGCGCCCATCGCGCGCAGGGCATCGATCAACCCGGTCCGACGTGGATCGACGCCAACCGAGCGCAGCACCAGGGACGAACCCGGCACCAGGGTCGCGGCCACGATGAAGAAGGCTGCCGAAGAGAAATCGACAGGCACTTCAATATCACGGGCATGCAGGCGATGGCCGCCTTCCAAACGGGCCATCCCCGGGGCGAAGTCCACCGGCCAGCCAAAGGCCGACAGCATGCGTTCGGTGTAGTCACGCGTCGGACGAGGTTCGCTCACCCGGGTCTCGCCTTCCGCGTACAGCCCGGCCAGCAGCAGCGCGGACTTGACCTGCGCGCTCGCCACGGGCGTCGCGTAATCCAGGCCGCGCAGCGCCTGCCTGCCGGTGATTCGCAGTGGCGGACGGCCGCCGTCATCCGAGTCGATCACCGCGCCCATCGCGCGCAGCGGCGCTGCCACCCGCTGCATCGGTCGCTGCGACAGCGAAGCGTCGCCAAGCAGCACGCTGTCGAAGCGCTGGCCGGCAAGCAGTCCGGCGAGCAGGCGGATCGCGGTGCCGGAATTGCCGCAATCCAATGGACCCGCCGGCGCACGCAGGCCATCGATGCCGACGCCGCGAACGATGCGGCACGAGGGTGACGCGGCCTCGATGCCGACGCCCATCGCCGCGAAGATCGCCGCCGTGGCACGCGTATCCTCACCCTCCAGGAAGCCGTCGATCCGCGAATCGCCGTCGGCCAGCGCGGCAAGCATCACCGCACGGTGCGAAACCGACTTGTCGCCGGGTAGCGTGAACTCGCCTGACAACGAACGACCTCGCGCCGCCACCCAACCGTCGCGCCCGCATCGGGGCGACCGTGCCGTCGGCTGCGACTGCCCCGCGCCCTCGCCTTCAGCCATGGCGGCGCTGGAAGTCCTGCATGAACGCGACCAGCGCCTCGACGCCTTCCACGGGCATGGCGTTGTAGATCGACGCGCGCATGCCGCCCACCACGCGGTGGCCCTTGAGTCCGATCAGTCCCGCATCGTGCGCCTCGGCGAGGAAGGCCGCGTCGAGCGCCTGCTCAGACAGCAGGAAGGGCACGTTCATGCGCGAGCGCACCGCCGGATCGATGTTGTTGCGGTAGAAGCCGCCGGAGGCATCGATGGCCGCGTACAGCGCCTTCGCCTTGGCCGCGTTGCGCCGCGCGAACACCTCCACCCCGCCCTCGTCGAGCATCCAGCGGAAGGTCAGGCCGGCCACGTACCAGTTCCATGTCGGCGGCGTGTTGAGCATCGAGTCCGCCGCAAGCTGCCGGCGGTAATCGAAGATGTCGGCCCGCGGCTGCCCTGCGCGCTCAAGCAGGTCGCGGCGCACGATGACCACGCCGATGCCCACGGGACCCAGGTTCTTCTGCGCACCGGCGTAGATCGCGCCGAAGCGTGAAACATCGATCGGCTCGGACGCGATGCTGGAGCTGAAATCAGCGAACAGCGGCACATCGCCGGTATCCGGGAACGGATGGCCGCCGGGCGCATCGGGGCGGAACTCCACCCCATGGATGGTCTCGCTGGCGGTGACGTGGACATAGGCCGCATCGGCCGACAAACGCCACTCCGACGCGGGCGGAATGCTGCGGTAACCCCCGGCTTCGCTGCTGGCAGCGATGTGCAGATCGACATAGGGCCGGGCCTGCTTCGTCGCCACCTGGCCCCAATGGCCGGTCAGCACGTAGTCGGCACGCTGCCCGTGCGCGGCGAAGTTCAGCGGCAGCAGCGCCTGCTGCGTGGTTGCGCCGCCGGGCAGGAACAGCACGGCGTAGTCGTCGGGAATCGACAGCAGGCTGCGCAGGTCGGCCTCGGCGCGGGCCGCGATGTCGATGAATTCCGGGCCCCGGTGGCTGATCTCGACGATCGAGGCGCCGGCGTCGCCGTACTCGAGCATGGTCTCGCGCGCCTGGCGCAGTACGGACTCGGGAAGCGTGGACGGCCCCGGGCTGAAGTTGTATGCGCGCGACATCGTGACATCTCGTTCAACAGTGACAAGCCAGTATGCCGCAATGCAGCACCTGCGCAGGCACGCACCCGGCGTAGGATCGAACTGCAGATCGCAAAGAGAACGTGCATGCCCCCCGGCCAACCTCCCTTCCCACGCGGCTCCGCCATCACCGATGAGACCGTCTACCGCGGGCGCCGCCGCCTGCTCGGCACGCTTGCGGCCCTGCCGGCCCTGGCCATGGCCGGCTGCCGCGGCGCCGAGCCGCCGCCCGCGGCCGACGCAGCCAGGGCCGCTGCTCCCCGTGCCGGCGGCGCCAGCGGCTTCACGACCGACGAGCCGCTGACCCGCTACGAGGACGCCACCAGCTACAACAATTTCTACGAGTTCGGCAGCGGCAAGGCCGACCCCTCGCGCGCGGCGAAGACGCTGGTGACCTCGCCCTGGTCGGTGACCGTGTCCGGCGAGTGCGCCAGGCCCGGCACCATCCCGCTTGAAACGCTGCTCAAAGGCCTGGTGCCCGAGGAGCGCGTCTATCGCATGCGCTGCGTCGAAGGCTGGTCGATGGTGATCCCCTGGCTGGGCGTCCCCTTGGGCGACGTGCTCAAGCGCCTGCAGCCGACGTCCGACGCGAAATTCGTCGCCTTCACCAGCCTTGCCGACCCGCGCCAGATGCCCGGCGTGCGCGCGCCGATCATCGACTGGCCCTACCGCGAGGGCCTGCGCATTGACGAGGCCATGCATCCACTCACCCTGCTGGCCACCGGCATGTATGGCAACGCGCTGCCGCAGCAGAACGGCGCGCCGCTGCGGCTGGTGGTGCCGTGGAAGTACGGCTTCAAGGGCATCAAATCGATCGTCGCGATCGAGTTCACCACCAAGGCGCCACGCACGGCCTGGAACGACATGCAGCCGCGCGAGTACGGCTTCTTCGCCAACGTGAACCCCGCGGTCGACCATCCGCGCTGGAGCCAGGCCTCCGAGCGTCGCATCGCCGGCAGCGGCAACCGCCTGTTTGCCGATCGCATTCCGACGCAGCCCTTCAACGGCTATGCCGATCAGGTCGCCGGGCTGTACCAGGGCATGGATCTTGCCCGCTGGTACTGAGCATGCGTAGCGGGCGCGGCGTCGTCGCGGCCAAGGCCGCGGTGCACGCGCTGGCCCTGGCGCCGCTCGCCCTGCTGGGCTGGAAGGCCTGGCAGGTCGGCAGCGGCTCCGACATCGACGCGCTCGGCGCTGACGCCGTGGCGGCGATCGAACACGAACTCGGGCTGTGGGCGCTGCGCCTGCTGCTCATCACGCTGGCGGTGTCACCACTGCGGCAGATGCTGGACCAGCCGTTGCTGCTGCGCTTCCGGCGCATGCTCGGCCTCTGGGCCTTCGCCTATGCCAGCCTGCACTTCACGGCCTACCTCGTGCTCGACCTGCGCGGTTGGTGGACGCAGGTGCTGGTCGAGATCGTCGAGCGGCCCTACATCACCGTGGGCTTCGCGGCCTGGCTGTTGCTGTTGCCCCTGGCCGTGACATCCACCCGCGGCTGGATGCGGCGGCTGGGCCGCAACTGGGGCCGCCTGCACCGCCTCGTGTACGCCATCGCGGCGCTGGCAGTGCTGCATTTCTGGTGGGTGGTGAAGTCCGATCTCCGCGAGCCGCTGCTGTATGCGGTCATCCTCGCGACGCTGCTGGGGTGGCGCCTCGTGCGATGGCGGCGTCGCACGGCGGCAACCGTGAAGCGCGCGCCGCCCTCAACCGGCGCCAAACAGCAGTAGCAGCGCCAGCAGGCCGGCCAGCAGGGCCGCCGCGACCAGCAGCCACGGCAGGCGCATCGCGCCTCCGCCGGCCCGCGGCTGCGCAGACACCGGGGCCGGCGCAGTGGCGACGGCACGCGACGGCGCACCCGACGGTGCCTCGAGCACGAAGCGATGGTGGGCATCGAACACGACCTGGTCGCCGGGCTGGAGCACCGCGTCGCGCACGGTTTCGCCGTTGACCTGGCTGCCTTCGGCAGAACCGAGGTCGCGCAGCACGACTTCACCGCGCAGCACCTCCAGCCGCGCGTGGCGCTCGGCGAAGGCGGCCTCGTCGATGCGGATGTCCGCCTCTGGCGCGCGCCCGACCAGGCGTGGGCGTTCAAGCGTGAAGCTGCGCCCGTGGTAGTGGCCGCCGACGCCGCGCAGCACCACGCGCACGTCACCGGCCTCGCCGGTGCTGTCGCCGAAACCGGCCGCGGGCTGGCGCGGCGGCTGCGCCGACACCAGGCGGATGCCGCAGCCATCCACGAATACCGCGTCGCCCAGGCGCAACATGGCCATGCGCAGCACGGGACGGCCGTTGACGTGCACGCCGCGCGTGCCTTCGGGCACGGTCAGCCAGACACCGCGGCGGTCGACGCAGAAGTTCACGATCGGCGACGCTTCGACCAGCCCGAGGCCGCCGCCGTTGGCGGTCCGGCCCACGCCATGCACGCCCACGGCAAGGGGATGATCTTCGCCACCCGGGTCGAAGCGGAGTCTGAGCTTGTCCATTGGCGAGGGAATCTAGCATGCAGCAGCGCTTGGATCGCGCGCGCCACGCAGCCAGAATAGCGCCCCCACCAAGCGGACCAGTCCATGGCAGGCATCGACATCCATCACCCGCACCAGCTGTCGCCGGAGCGCGCGCGCGACGCCGTGCAACAGGTCGCGGACAAGCTCGTCGAAAAATTCGGCGTCGACTGCCTGTGGCAGGGCGACGTGCTGCAGTTCAGCCGCCATGGCGTCGACGGCCGCATTGCGCTGCTGCCCGGCGAGGTGCACGTCACCGCCGAACTGGGCTTCCTGCTGGCGGCGATGCAGGGCCCGATCGAATCCGGGATCCGGCGCGTGCTGGACGAACGCTTCGCCTGATCGACGCGGCCGGCGCACGTCGGCATGCGTCTATGCTTCAACCATCCAGGAAACAGGGAACCGATATCCATGCTGCAGTGGCTGCTTGCAATCGTGGTCGCGCTCGCCGTCGGCGGCACTGTCGCCTGGCTGGCGCGCGGGCCGCTGCGCCGGCGTGACGAAACCGCCGCCGGCATCGCGGCGCTGTCGGCGATGTCGTGGCGCGCGTTCATCCGGGTGGTGCTCGAGGCCCTCTCGCGACGCGGCTACCACCGCCTGGTCGACCACGAATCCGACGCCGGCGACAGCGATTACACGCTGGTGCGCGATGGCGAGCACTGGTTGCTGTCGGCGAAGCACGGCAGCGCCTTCGTCCTCGGCCGCGCCGCGGTGAAGGGACTGACCGCCGCGATGGGCGTCGCCGGCGCCGCTGGCGGACTGCTGGTCACCCAGGGACGGATCGACGATGAGGCGCGCAAGGCCGCGCGCGGCCAGCCGGTCGAGCTTCTCGACGGCGCCACGCTCTGGCCCGAACTGCGGCCACTGCTGCCCGCCGCAGCGGTGCAGCCGATCCTGGACGCGGCCATGCATCGCGCGCGCGAGCGCGTCCTCGCCGGCGGGCTGCTTGCGCTGATCGCCGGGCTGGGCGTGTTCGCGATGGTGCCTGCACCGCGACCGCCCGCCTCCGCCGCGGGCAACCCCGGCCCGATGGCAACGCCCGCTCCCGGCCAGACGGCCAGCGATGCGGCCGCACCCGTCGCCGATCCCGACGCCGCCACGCTCCAGGCACAGCGCCGCGAACTGGCCAGCAGCGTGTCGACCCTGCCGGATGTGTCGAGGGCCCTGTGGACCAGCACATCGACGCTTCAGGTGTTCGTGCTCGCCACCAATGCGGATCCCTTCGCCGACATCTGCCCGCTCGTGGAGCGCTATCCGGCACTGGCCTCGTCGCGCATCCAGCTGACCCCGCCCGCGGACAGCGGCAGGCAGGTCCGTTTCCGGCAGTGCCGCAGCTACTGAGGCGCCACGGCACGCTGTCACCTGAGCGTCACCAATCCGACATCCGCGGGTCACCAGCGAGCGCTTGAATGGCGCCGAGGCTGGACAAGGCATCGATCGACGCTGTCCTGCGCCAGCCGCGAACCTCCTCGTCTCCTGGTATTCCTGCTTCATTTCCGGGCCCGCACGGGCCCGGCTTTTTCCCGGTTTCCGGCACCCGCGGCGGGCGCGGAGCGATGACCGTCATGAAGCTGTCACAAAAACATCATCCAATGAGCGTACGCCGCAACCCGGCCCCCGCCACATTGGAACCCCGCCATGACCCTCCCCAAGCTGCGTCTCGTCTCGCTCGCGCTCGCGTCGGCGCTGTTCGCCGTCGCCTGTCAGCCCTCCGGCAACGCCCCGGCCACTGACGCCGGTGGCGAGGCCATCGCCAACCAGGTGTCCGGCGCCGGCGCCTCCTTCATCTATCCGCTGGTGTCGAAGTGGTCGGCCGACTACAACGCCGCGACCGGCCGCCAGGTGAACTACCAGTCCATCGGCTCGGGCGGCGGCATCGCCCAGGTCAAGCAGGGCACCGTCGACTTCGGCTCCAGCGACATGCCGCTGTCGAGCGAAGAGCTGGCCGAGGCCAATCTGGGCCAGTTCCCGTCGGCGATCGGCGGCGTGGTGCCGGTGGTCAACATCGAAGGCCTGGCGCCGGGCGCGCTGAAGCTGACCGGCCCGGTGCTGGCCGACATCTTCCTCGGCAAGATCGAAACCTGGAACGCGCCGGCCATCACCGCGCTCAACCCCGGCCTCGCCCTGCCCGACGGCAAGATCAGCATCGTCCACCGCTCCGACGGCTCGGGCACCAGCTTCAACTTCACCAACTACCTGTCCAAGACCAGCCCGGCGTGGAAGGACCAGGTCGGCGAAGGTACCTCGGTCTCCTGGCCGCTGGGCGTCGGCGGCAAGGGCAACGAGGGCGTGGCTTCGTACGTGCAGCAGATCAAGGGCGCGATCGGCTACGTCGAGCTCGCCTATGCGCTGCAGAACACCATGCCCTACGCGTCGATGCAGAACGCCGCGGGCAACTTCGTCGAACCCAGCGCCGAGAGCTTCGCGGCCGCCGCACGTACCGCGGACTGGGCCTCGGCCACCGACTTCAACCTGGTGATCACCGACGCCCCGGGCGCCGACTCGTGGCCGATCACCGCCACCAACTTCATGCTGATGCCCAAGCAGCCCAAGGACCCGGCACGCAGCAGGGCCGCCCTGGACTTCTTCAAGTGGGCCTTCGAGAGTGGCCAGACGCAGGCCAGCGAACTCCACTACGTGCCGCTGCCCGAGGAACTGGTGGCGCAGGTCGAGGCCTACTGGGCCGCCGAGTTCAACTAAGGCACGCATGCCCGCCGCACGCGCGGCGGGCGGCCAAGGAACCCCGGGACACCGATGAACGCCACCGCCCTGCCCGCAACCGCCACCGCCCCCAGCAGCCGCGACCTGCGCGACGCACGCGCGGACCGCTGGTTCCGCTATGCCCTCGTGGGCACGGTCGCCTTCGTGTTGCTCGCCCTCGCCAGCGCGGCGCTTTCGATGCTCTGGGGCGGCCGCGACGCGCTGCAATCCCAAGGCCTGTCGTTCTTCCTGTCGGCCGAGTGGAACCCGGTCGAAAACCGCTACGGCGCGCTGGCACCGATCTACGGCACCGTGGTCACCGCGATCATCGCCATGATGCTGGCGGTGCCCGTCAGCTTCGGCATCGCCGTGTTCCTGACCGAGGTGGCGCCGCGCTGGATGCGCGGCCCGGTGAGCGCGGCGATCGAGCTGCTCGCCGGCATCCCGTCGATCATCTACGGCATGTGGGGCCTGTTCGTGCTCGTGCCGGTGATGACCACCTATGTCACGCCCTGGCTCAACGAACACCTCGGCACCGTGCCCGGACTGGGCATGCTGTTCCGCGGCCCGCCGCTGGGCATCGGCGTGCTCACCGCCGGCCTGGTGCTGGCGATCATGGTGGTGCCGTTCATTTCATCGGTGATGCGCGAAGTCTTCCTCACCGTGCCGACGCGGCTGAAGGAATCGGCCTACGCACTCGGCGCCACCCGCTGGGAAGTGTGCTGGGACGTCGTCCTGCCCTATACCCGCTCGGCCGTGATCGGCGGCATCTTCCTCGGCCTCGGCCGTGCGCTCGGCGAAACCATGGCGGTCGCCTTCGTGGTCGGGAACAGCGTGCGCCTGACGCCCTCGCTGCTCGAACCCGGCACCACGATCGCCGCGCTGATCGCCAACGACTTCGGCGAAGCGACCGATACCTACCGTTCGGCCCTGCTGCTGCTCGGCTTCGTACTGTTCATCGTCACCTTCGTGGTGCTGGCGCTGGCGCGACTGATGCTGGCGCGGCTGGCGCGCCGGGAGGGCAACTGATGTCGGCCTCCCACCCCGTCGCCGGCAGGCACCTTTATGTCCGTCGCCGCATCACCAATGCCATCGCGCTGTCGCTGTCGTGCGTGGCCGCGGTGATCGGACTGCTGTTCCTGGCCTGGATCCTGTGGACCCTGGTGTCCAAGGGCATTGCCGGCATCAACTGGGACCTGTTCACCAAGGACACGCCGCCGCCGATGACCGAGGGCGGCCTGCGCAACGCGCTGTTCGGCTCGGCGGTGATGTGCGGGCTGGCGATCCTGATCGGCGCCCCGCTCGGCGTCGCCGCGGGCACATGGCTCGCTGAATATGGCGCAGGCAGCCGAACCGCGACCGTGGTGCGCTTCGTCAACGACATCCTGCTGTCGGCGCCGTCGATCGTGCTGGGCCTGTTCGTCTATACGCTCTTCGTGATGCATGCCGGCGGCAACTTCTCTGCGCTCGCGGGCGCCGTGGCCCTGGCCTTCATCGTGCTGCCCGTGGTGCTGCGCACCACCGACGAGATGCTGCGCCTGGTCCCCACGCAGATGCGCGAAGCGGCGCTGTCACTCGGCGTGCCGCAGTGGAAGGTGATCGTGCAGGTGCTGTATCGCAGCGCGTCGGCAGGCATCGTCACCGGTATCCTGCTGTCGCTGGCGCGCATCAGCGGCGAGACCGCGCCGCTGCTGTTCACCGCCTTCGGCAACCTGTACTGGAACAGCAACGTCATGCAGCCGATGGCCAGCGTGCCGGCCGTGATGTACCAGTTCGCCGGCAGTCCCTACGAGAGCTGGCAGGACCTGGCCTGGGCCGGCGCGCTGGTGCTCACCACCTTCGTCCTCTTGATCAGCCTCGGCGCGCGCGCGCTCCTGCTGCGCAACCGCATCAGCCATGACTGACTCGACTACCCTCCTCCGGACCCCGCCGATGAACGACGCCCCCGCCCACATCGACTACGGACGCGCCACGCTGTCCACCGCCACCCCGCGCCGACCGGTCGTGGAGCCTGCGCCGGTGAAGATCTCGGTGCGTGGCCTCGACTTCCACTACGGCAAATTCCACGCCATCAAGGGCGTGGCGATGGAGATCCCCGAAAAGCGCGTCACCGCGCTGATCGGTCCCTCCGGCTGCGGCAAGTCCACCCTGTTGCGCGTGTTCAACCGCATCTATGCCCTCTACCCGGGGCAGGTGGCGAGCGGCAGCATCCTGCTCGACGGCGAAGACATCCTGTCGCCCAAGTACCCGATGAACCGCCTGCGCTCGAAGGTCGGCATGGTGTTCCAGAAGCCGGTGCCGTTCCCGATGACCATCTACGAGAACATCGCCTACGCGATCCGCCACCACGAGAAGCTGTCGAAGGCGGAGATGGACGACCGCGTGGAGGCGGCGCTCCGGCAGGGCGCGCTGTGGGACGAGGTCAAGGACAAGCTCGGACAGAGCGCGCTTGGACTTTCCGGCGGCCAGCAGCAGCGCCTGTGCATCGCCCGCGCCGTGGCCCTTCGCCCCGAAGTGCTGCTGCTCGACGAGCCGACTTCGGCGCTGGACCCGATCTCGACCAGCCGCATCGAGCAGCTGATCGAAGAGCTGAAGCTCGACTACACGATCGTGATCGTGACCCACAACATGCAGCAGGCGGCGCGCGTGTCCGACTACACCGCCTTCATGTACCTCGGCGACCTGATCGAGCACGATACGACCGCGACCATCTTCTCCAATCCCTCGAAGCGACAGACCGAGGACTACATCACTGGACGGTTCGGATGAACAACCCCCCGCATGAGCACATCGTCCGCAGCCACGACGAAGAGCGCGAGCGCCTGATCGGCGAGATCGTGCGCATGGGCGAACTCGCCATCGCCCAGCTGCAGGCCGCGCTGGACGTGGTGGAGCGCCGCGACGATCGCGCCGCCGGCCACATCGTCGCCAACGACGAGGCCATCGACGAAATCGAGCGCGTGGTCAGCCACGACGTGATGCAACTTTCGCTGCGCGGCCCGATGGCACGCGACCTCCGCGAGATCCTGGCGGCACTGCGCATCGTGTCCGACATCGAGCGCATCGGCGACTACGCCGCCAACATCGCCAAGCGCTCGATCGCGCTCAACCAGGCGCCGGCGCTGCCGGTGGCCGGTGGTCTCGCCCACGTCGGTGCCCTTGCCGTGCGCCAGGTGCAGGACGTGCTCGAGGCCTACCGAAACCACGACGCGGAAGCCGCCCAGGCCGTGCGCGACCGCGACGCTGCGCTCGACGCCGAGTACACCCGCCTGTTCCGCGAACTCCTGACCTACATGATGGAAGATGCGCGCGCGATCACCGGCTGCACCCACCTGCTGTTCATGGCCAAGAACCTCGAGCGCATCGGCGACCACGCCACCAACATCGCCGAGAACATCTGGTTCACGGTGCGCGGCGAAGACAACCTTCCCCCGCGCGCAAAGGCCGACGACACCAATACCGCGGTCTGAAACCGCCGCACGGCCCGTCGACACTGAGTGAACGGGGCTGCGGCATACTGGTGCCCCGAGCGGCCTCCTGCCGCAGATGAGGATCGCCAGCATGTCCAAGTCCCATGCCAAGCCCGTCGCCCTTGCGGTCGCCACCGCCCTGGGCGGCATCGCGCTGTCCGGCGCTGCGTTCTCAATGGCCCCACTCGCCAGCGGCTACATGGTCGCTGCACAGGAAGCCGCCGACCCGGCCGTCGCGACCAAGGACGCCGAAGGCCGCTGCGGCATGTCCCGCGTGGACACCGATGGCGACGGCCGCATGTCGGCGGACGAGTTCAGCGCCGCGCACCCGGAGAAGGATCCGTCCTACTTCGCGACCATGGACGGCAATGGCGACGGCTTCGTCGACAAGGACGAGCACGACGCCCACCACGCGGAGAAGAAGGCCGCGTCCGGAGACAAGGACGCCGACAAGGCCGCGCAGGAGGGCAAATGTGGTGAGGGCAAGTGCGGTGGTTCCGGTGCCTGCGGTGGCGCAGCCTGATCGCGGCTTGAACCGGCCGTGCGGGCAGCCGCGTGGCGTTTCACGATGATCGACATCCCGCTGCACGCGCGCGCGGTCGGCCTCGGGCTGCGCCGCGCGCTGCTTGCAGAACTGCGCGCCGCGCCGGCGGGAAGCTTCGATTTCCTCGAAGCGGCGCCCGAGAACTGGATCGGCGTGGGCGGTGCACCGGGCGAGGCCTTCGCCGAGCTCGCCGCGCGCCACCCCTTGGCCTGCCATGGCCTGTCGCTGTCGCTGGGTGGCCCGGCGCCGCTGGACGAGACCTTCCTGCACAAGCTCCGCCGCTTCCTCGACGCGCACCGCGCGCCGGTCTACAGCGAACATCTCAGCGCCTGCGGCGACAGCCTGGGCCATCTCTACGACCTGCTGCCGCTCCCCTTCAGCGATGAGGCGGTAAGGCATGTGTCCGCGCGCATCCGCCGCGCGCAGGACATCCTGGGCCGGCGCATCGCGGTCGAAAACATCTCGTACTACGCAAGCTTCCCGCCCGCAGCCGGCGCGCGCCCGCTGAGCGAGCTCGAGTTCGTGAACGCGGTGCTCGACGAAGCCGACTGCGACCTGCTGCTGGACGTCAACAACATCGTGGTCAACGCGACCAACCACGGCTATGACACCGGGGACTTCCTGCGCGGACTGCCGGGCGCGCGCATCGCCTACATCCATGTGGCCGGCCATCGCGACGAAGCGCCGGGCCTGAAGATCGACACCCACGGCGCCGCGGTGGCCGACCCGGTCTGGGCGCTGCTCGCCGAGGCCTATGCGCTGTTCGGCCCGCGGCCGACGCTGCTCGAACGCGACTTCGATTTCCCGCCGTTCGAGGAGCTGCTGGGAGAACTTGGCGTCGTGCGCGGGCACCTCGCCGACGCCCCGGCCCGTAGCCGTGCCGCCTGATTTTCCCGGCCCGGTCGGCCCAGGCGGCGGGCACGTACGTGGCGCCGTGCCCGTGCAGGCTTCCCCACCCGAAGGACTCGCTGCCGCCAATGCGCTGTCCCTGCAGCAGGACGCGTTCAGCGCCCACATCCGCGATCCGGCCCGCCATCCGCCGCCGCCGGGCATCGACCCGCGCCGGATGCAGGTCTACCGCGACCTGTTCTTCAACAACGTCTCGCGCCTGCTGGCTGGCAACTTCCCGGTGATCCGGCGCATCCGCGGCGATGGGTGGCCAGCCCTGGTCCGCGAGTTCTACCGCGACCACGGCTGCCGCACGCCGCTGTTTCCGGAGCTGCCGCGCGAGTTCCTGCGCTGGCTGGAAGACAGCGGCGGCCATGAGCCCTGGCTCCCGGAGCTGGCGCACTACGAATGGATCGAGCTGGCCTTGCAGGTCAGCGAGGCGCGGGTGGACGACATCGCGCACGACCCGTTGCCCGCAACCGACGTCAACGACGGCCGCGACGCCATCACGAAGCTGCTCGCCGGGCGGCCCCTGCTGTCACCCCTTGCCTGGCCGCTGGCCTACGCCTGGCCAGTGCACTGCATCGGCCCCGACTGCCTGCCCGACACGCTGCCGGCCTCGCCCACGCTGCTGCTCCTGCATCGCGGGGAGGATGGCCGGGTGCACTTCCACGCGCCCAGCCCCTTGGCCTGGCGCCTGCTGCAGCGCCTGGACGAAGCGCCGGAGCTCAGCGGCCGAGCGCAGCTCGAAGCCCTGGCGACCGAGGCCGGGGCTGTCCCCGATGCGGGTTTCGTCGAGCAAGGCGTGGCCATGCTGCTGCGCTGGCACCGGGAAGGCATCGTTCCCGGCTTACGCCGCTGAGGCCGGTGTCAGCACTCGGCTAGACTAGCGCCGGTGACTACCCCGACCCCGACCCAGGCCGACGCGGCCCCGCCCGCCTTCGCCCCCATGTCCGCTCGCTTCCGCGGCTACCTTCCCGTGGTGGTGGACGTGGAAACCGGGGGCTTCGACTGGAATCGCCACGCGCTGCTGGAGATCGCGGTGCTGCCGATCGATCTCGACGATGCCGGGCGCTACATCCTGGGCGAAGGCGCGAGCGCGCACCTGATTCCCGCGCCGGGCACCGAGATCGATCCAAAGTCGCTGCAGATCACCGGCATCGACCTGGACCACCCGTTCCGGTTTGCGAAGCCCGAACGCGAAGCGCTGGACCACGTCTTCGCCGCCGTGCGCACCGCCGTGCGCAAGCACGGTTGCCAGCGCGCGATCCTGGTCGGGCACAACGCCCATTTCGACCTCAATTTCGTCAACGCCGCGGTCGCCCGCAGCGAGCACAAGCGCAATCCCTTCCATCCGTTCAGCGTGTTCGACACCGTGACCATGGCCGGCCTCGCCTACGGGCAGACGGTGCTGGCACGCGCGGTGCAGGCGGCGGGCCTGGAGTGGAACAGCGACGAAGCGCACTCCGCCGTCTACGACACCGAGCGCACGGCACAGCTGTTCTGCACCATCGCCAACAGCTGGGGGCGGCATGCGACACCGGCACCCGGCACAACGGATACCAGCGGGCATGGACCAGACGGCGGCAGCGCATCGGCCGCGCGCGACGTCGGCCCCCAGGGCAGTCTCCCGGCCTAGTACGCAGGCGCGGCTCCACAGTTGCGGAATCCGGCGCAGCGTGCGTTCAAACCCTCCCTGCTATCTTCGGATGATGAAGATACGCACTCGCTCCAGCCGGTTCACCGCGGCTTCGGCCACTCTGGCGCTGCTGCTGTCGTCCGCTGTCGCGGTGGCGTCCGGCGACGGGACCGCACTCGATCTCGACCTGCCCCGGGCGCCGCTGTTCACAAGTGCCGCGGCGTCCGCTGCGCCGGGTGTGCCCGACACCGATTACGACAGGGTGCTGCGCGAACGCGAACTGGCGCGCCGCGGTGACGTCGCGGCGGCTTCCCACTGCCCGCCGGCGCCGGACGGCAGCGAACGTAGCGTCACAGGCAGCTTCAGCACCGGCATCGGCCATTCCTCGCGCGGCGGCAACAGCCACTGGAATGCGGCCGACATCAATTTCTGCAAGGAATACGCCGGCAGCGCCGGCAACGTGAACACGCTGAACATGCGCATCCATGTCGGACAGTACGACGGTCCCGGCTACTTCCATGGCCCCGGCTACTACGGCACCGGGCCGCACGGGGTGAAGGGGCTCGGCGGTCCGTGGGAGATGGCCCCGTCCCGCGATTCATCGTGGAGCGAAGACCGCCGTCCCTGGCGGTGATGGCGCAGCAGGCGACCGCGCCAGCGGACGGTCCTGCGAATCCGTGCCATATCAGCCGAGTCGTTGCCTGACGACTTCGAACAGGCACACGCCCGCGGCCACCGAGACGTTCAGGCTCTCGACGCCGGACTCGGCCGCACCCGGCATCGGCAACGCCACCAACTGGTCGCAATGCTCGCGCGTCAGCCGGCGCAGGCCCTCGCCTTCGCCACCCAGCACCAGCGCCACGTTGCCGCGCAGGTCGATGCCGTACAGCGACGCGACGGCGTCTCCCGCCAGGCCGTAGATCCACACGCCCTGCTTCTGCAGGTCGCGCAGGCTGCGCGAGAGGTTGGTCACGCGCACCACGGGGATGCTGTCCGCCGCGCCGGCCGACGTCTTGCGCACCGTGGCGTTGACCTGCACCGCCTTGTCCTTGGGAATCACCACCGCGGTCACGCCCGCGGCCGCGGCGCTGCGCAGGCAGGCGCCGAGGTTGTGCGGGTCCTGCACGCCGTCGAGCACCAGCAGCAGGGCGCGCCCTTCCGCGGCCTCCACCAGGCCCGGCAGGTCGTCTTCGTCGTGCGTCTTCGCGGCCGCGTAGCGCGCGACCGCACCCTGGTGGCGCAGCCCGCCGGCGACGCCGTCCAGCGCCTGCTGCGCGACTCGGCGCACATCGATGCCACGGCGCCGCGCTTCCTCTTCGATCGAACCGATGCGCGGGTTCTTCGCGCCCGCCTCGACCAGCACTTCGCGCACGTTGTCGGCATCGTTCTCCACCGCCGATGCCACGGCGTTGATGCCGACGATCCACTGGTTCTGCTTGTTGCTCATCGCGTTCGGGTTCCTCAGTACTTCTTCTTCGTCCGCTTCGCAGGCTGCCCACGGGGCGCGGGAGGAGTCGCCCCCCCCTTCTGCCGCTGGCCTTCCTCGACGAGGCGGAAGTCGATCTTCAGGTCTTCCACGCTGGCCTTGAGCACGACGATGCGCGCGGGGTCGCCCAGCCGGTACTCGCGCTCCGAACGCTGACCGGTCAGGGTCTTGCGGATCGGGTCGAAGTGGTAGAAGTCGTTCGGCAGCTGGGTCACGTGCACCAGGCCGTTGACCTTGGACTCCGTGAGCTCGATGAAGAGGCCGAAGCTCGTCACCCCGCTGACCACGCCGTCGAACTCGCGGCCGACGTGCTCTTCCATCCAGGCCGCACGGTAGCGCTCGTCGACTTCACGCTGGGCCTCGTCGGCGCGGCGCGAACGTTCCGAGCACTGCAGCGACAGCGCCGCCATCTCGTGCGACGAGTACTTGTACTGCGCGGCGTTTCCGCCCACGAGCGCGTGCTTGATCGCGCGGTGCACCAGCAGGTCGGCGTAGCGGCGGATCGGCGACGTGAAGTGCGCGTAGGCCTCCAGCGCCAGGCCGAAGTGGCCGATGTTGTCGGGCGAATACACCGCCAGCGACTGGCTGCGCAGCAGCACCGATTCCAGCAGCGCCGCGTCCGGGCGCTCGCGCACGGTCTCGAGCAGCTTGCGGAAATCGCGCGGACGCACCTTTGCCCAGGTCGGCAGGCGCAGCTGGAACTCCTTCAGGAATTCGAGCAGGTCGGCGTACTTGCCCTCCGGTGGGCGGTCGTGGTCGCGGAACGGCGCCGGGATCGCGGACGCGAGCAACGCGTGCGCAGCGGCGACGTTGGCCGAGATCATGCATTCCTCGATCAGCTTGTGGGCGTCGTTGCGCTGGATCATGCCGGCCTGGGTGACCTCACCCTGCGGGCCGAGCACGAAGCGCACCTCGGAGCTCTCGAAGTCGATGGCACCTCGCTGCTGGCGCGCCTTCTCCAGCACCTTGAACAACTGGTGCAGCTGCAGCACCTGCGGCATCTGTGCGCCGATGAAGGCCAGCGCGGCCTCGCGGTCGGCATCGGGCACGCCATCGCCCACGGCGTTCCAGACCTGGTTGTAGGTCAGGCGCGCGTGCGAGTGCATCACCGCCTCGTGGAAGGAATACGAGACCACGTTGCCGCGGCGGTCGACCTGCATGTCGCAGGCGAAGCACAGGCGGTCGACCTTCGGTTTCAGCGAGCAGATGCCGTTGGACAGCGTCTCCGGGAGCATCGGCACGACATAGCCCGGGAAGTACACCGAGGTCGCGCGCTTCTGCGCCTCGACGTCCAGCGGTTCGTCCGGGCGCACGTAGTGGGACACGTCGGCGATCGCCACGATCAGGCGGAAGCCGTCGCGGTTGGGCTCGCAGTACACCGCGTCGTCGAAGTCCTTGGCGTCCTCGCCGTCGATGGTGACCAGGGCGAGCTTGCGGAGATCGAGCCGGCCCTGCACCTCGCGGGCCTCGACATCGACCGGAACCGCTGCGGCGGCGTCGAGCACCTCGGCCGGGAATTCGTGCGGAATGTCGTGGCCATGGATCGCGGCCTCGACCGCGATCGATGCGGTCAGCTTGTCGCCCAGCACCGCGAGCACGCGACCGATCGGCGGCCGGTGGTTGTCCGGCGGCGCGACGATTTCGCACACCACCAGCTGGCCGTCGCGCGCATCCTCGCGCGCATCGGTGGGGATCTGCACGTTGCGCTGGATGCGGCGGTCGTCGGGGACCACGAAGCTGATCCCGGACTCGATCGCGAAACGGCCGATCAGGCGGCTGACCCGGCGCTCAAGCACCTCCACGATCGCGCCCTCGCGGCGGCCGCGGCGGTCGACGCCGGTCACGCTGCCAAGCACGCGGTCGCCGTGCATGACCTTGCGCATCTCGAAGGGGGGCAGGAACAGGTCGTCGCCGACGCCACTTTCCGGACGCAGGAAGCCGAAGCCCTCGGGGTTGGCGATCACGGTGCCGGGCACCAGGTCGGCCTTCGCAGCGGGCACGAAGCCGCCGCGGCGGTTCTTCAGGATCTGGCCGTCGCGGACCATCGCCCCCAGGCGCTTGTCCAGCGCCATCGCACGGTCGGGATCGGCCAGGCCGAGGACCTGCTGCAGTGCCTCGGCGTCAAGCGGGCCGTCGGCATCGGCAAGCACCTGCAGGATGGCTTCGCGGCTGGCGATCGGATTCTCGTAGCGGTCGGCCTCGCGCGCGGCCTGCGGATCGTCCACTGCACCGCGCCGCTTCCGTCCACCAGTGCCCGGGCCCTGTGGCGGCTCTTTCTTTCCGGCAGCCTTGCGCGGCGCCGCGGCTTCAACCGCCGGCACGTCCTGGCCACGCGGCTTCATTGCCCGCAACAGGCCGGGATCGGGCATCCATGCGGGCAGTGCGCCGGCCTTCGCCTTGCCTGCAGGCGCACGCTTCGCGGCAGGTTTCGCCGCAGCCGTCGTGCCCTTCGCGGGCTGGCCGGATGCACCCTTGGCTGTCCCTGGCTTTGCAGGGGTCTTGCCGCGGCCTGTGCCGCGCGTGTCGGTGGTTTTTGTCATCCGGCAATTGTACGCGCGCGCCGTCGATGCTCCGTGCGTGTCAACCGTTGACAGCGCTGCCGCCGCATTGCACCATACGCGCCCACCTGCCCAGGTGGCGGAATTGGTAGACGCACTAGCTTCAGGTGCTAGCGGGGGCAACTCCGTGGAGGTTCGAGTCCTCTTCTGGGCACCATCATTAGGTTTCAGCAGGTATCACTGAGACCCGAGGGATGACACGAAACCCCGCGCAAGCGGGGTTTTTTGTTGCCCGCGCGGCCGCTCACCCGGCGCGCGTGCGACGAATGGCAGCGCGTTGTGCGCATGCGTCGCCGCGATCGCCGCATGCCCAACCGCCACCGAGATCTGGTTGAGCCCGCTGACGATGTCGCCGATGGCGTACATCCCCGGCAGCCGCGTCTGCTGGTCGGCGTCGACGATGATCTCGCCCTCCTCCGTAAGCTCCGCGCCGGCGTCTGCCGCGATGGCCGCGCTCGTGTCGCTTCCCAGATAGGCATAGACCGTGTCGAACGCGACCGGGGGTTGCCCTGGCGGTGCATAGCTGCATCGCCGGCCGTCGAAATCCAGGCGCCCGGCGCCGGGCATCCACGCCACGCCGGCCGCCCGCGCGTCCGCTCCGGCGCCGCCGCCCTCGCCGGCATCGGTCGGGAGTGCATGGACGGCACTGGAATACGCGCGCAGGAACAGGGCGTGGGCACCGATCGCGTCGCTGGGCCCGTAGACGCCGATGGCCAGGTCGCTCGCTTCATAGGCGTCGCAAATCGCGCACAGCCTGAGCGCGCCGCACGCGACCGCGGGCTCGACCCAGTCATCGCGCGGCAGGCGGTCGCTGACGCCGGTGGCGAGGATGAGCCTGCGCGCCTCCCAGCGGCGCCCACCCGCATGGACCTGGAAGCCCTCCCCGCTGCGCGCGATCCGGTCCACGGTCGCCTGCTCGATGGGGACATCGACGGCGGCCGCCTGTTTGCGCAGGCGCTGCAGGAGCGCCTCGCCGGACACGCCCTGCGGAAAACCCGGGCAGTTGTTGCTCTCCGGGATCCAGCGCGCCCTGCTTTGCCCCGCATCGAGCACAACGCAGGAGCGGTGGAAACGGCGCAGGTAGGACGCGGCCGTAAGACCCGCCGGCCCGCCGCCGACGATGATGACGTCGATCATCCGCGAGGATCGGGTTCCGGCGGCGCTTTACGCTGCGTGCCGCCTTCGTGCTTGGGCATCGGATCCTTGCGGGTGGGCGACCACGCGTTGCGGTCGCCGCTGCCATGCGGATGGGGCCGCTGTTCGCGGTCGGGCTTGTCGCTGTCGGGTTGCTTGCGCTGCGGCATGGAAGCTCCCATCGGACCGGGGTCGAGTTCGGAACGGGCACCGTGCAACCGGACGCGGCAAGGCGGCGTGAGCACCCCACGTCAGTAACCAATGGACGGTCACGACGGGGACGCGGGGTTCATCGCGCGATCACCGCCCGTCCGTAGCGTGCCGCCATGGGCAATGCACGCAGCAAGGGACGCCGGCAGAAGGACGCGCTGCAGCCGGCCGAAGCCGTGGAGGCAGCCGAGGCCGGCCTGCTGTACGTGAACGACCGCGACCCGGGCATCCACCGCCTGCGCTGCGGCAGCGGATTCCGCTACCGCGATCCGGACGGCAGCGCGGTGCGCGACGCGGCAACGCTGGAGCGGATCCGCGCACTCGCCATCCCGCCCGCCTACCAAGATGTCTGGATATGCCGGTCGCCCCGCGGACACCTGCAGGCCACCGGGCGCGATGCGCGCGGCCGCAAGCAGTACCGCTACCACGCCGGCTGGCGCAGCTGCCGCGATGCCGGCAAGTTCGACCGCCTCCCCGCCTTCGCCGATTCGCTGCCGCGGCTGCGGCGTCGGCTGCGCACCGACCTCGCGCAGCCGGGCTTCCCACGCGACAAGGTCTTGGCGCTCGTGGTCCTGACCCTGTCGACGACCCTGCTGCGCGTGGGCAACGATGCCTATGCACGCGACAACGGTTCCTACGGCCTGACCACCCTGCGCAGCCGCCACGCGCGCTCCTCCGGCGGCGCGCTGCGCCTGAAGTTCACCGGCAAGGGCGGCAAGCAGCACGACATCGGCATCGACGACCGGCGGCTTGCGCGGATGCTGCGGTCGATGCACCAGCTGCCGGGCCAGCGCCTGTTCCAGTACCGCGACGACGCCGGCGAACTGCAGCCCGTGGACTCGAGCATGGTCAACGGCTACCTGCAGGACCGCATGGGCGCGCCGTTCACCGCCAAGGACTTCCGCACCTGGGGCGCGACGCTGGCGGCCTTCCGCCTGCTGGCCGCGACGCCGCCGCCGGAAGACGCCAGCGAGCGCGCCCTGGCTGGTTTGCAGCAGCAGGTGATCGCCGAGGTGGCGGCGATGCTGGGCAACACGGTGTCGGTCTGCCGCAAGTCCTACATCGATCCCTGCGTGTTCGAAGGCTGGCAGGACGGCAGCCTGGAACGCGCAGCGGCGCGCGCCAGCGGTGCGCGACAGTGGGAATCCGCCGCGCGGCGCTTCCTGTCCCGCGCACGCCGTGCCGCCGCCAGCCCCGGACGCCGGTCACGCCGCGACAACGCAGGCAAGGCTAAGAAACCAGCACCCCACTATAGAGAGACGCCATGAGCCGCGACCGCAAAGACCTGCCCAAGGACCACGATCCGCAGCAGCCACCAGAAAGCGCGGGCCAGCGCGAACGTCGCAAGGGCAAGGAAAGCGAGAACCAGGACGAGGCGCTGGAAGAAACCTTCCCCGCCAGCGACCCCACCTCCCCCTTCGTGCCCGCAAAGGTCCGCGACTGACCGTGGCCGTGGCCGGCAGGCCCGCCCTGCGGGCAGCCACCTTCAAGGTGCTCGAAGGCGCGAAGGCCACGGCCGTGATCGAGGCCAGCCGCGTGATCGCCTGGTGCGGACGCGCCACGCGCTGACCCGTCGGCCTGCCGCCCTGTCCGCGACCTTGGCCTTGGCCCGGCGCCGCGGCTAGGCTGTCGTCACTGGGGGAGACGGAGCAGGACATGGGTGTACTGAAGGTCGCGCCGGCAGCAGTGCTGGCGATGGCGATGGCGATCGCGACCGCCGCCGCTGCGGAGAAGAACGTTTCGCCGCTGACGGGCGAGCTGCGCAGTGCGCTGAACGCAGCGGAGGCCGTCGCCGCGCGCGGCGACCCTGCGACCTCGGCGATGGCGTTC
Source organism: Luteimonas sp. A534 (assembly GCF_054072805.1). Lineage (NCBI taxonomy): Bacteria > Pseudomonadati > Pseudomonadota > Gammaproteobacteria > Lysobacterales > Lysobacteraceae > Luteimonas > Luteimonas sp. A534. Next base: position 499,168 of record NZ_JBSVRR010000001.1, on the reverse strand, counting down.
GAAGCCGTGGCGTCCCATGCCGACTTCGCACGTCTGGACGGACCCCGTCGTGCCGCCATCCTGCTGCGCGCGGCGCAGCTGGCCATCGATGCCGGCGAGCCCGCGCGCGCGCACCGCTTGGCAGAGGCCTCGGTGCACGCCAGCGACGGTGATCCGGACGCCTGGTACGTGTTCGCGCAGCTCTCGGCCAACCAGGGCCGGGATGAGGACGCCGCAGCGGCCTTCGCGCGCCTGGCCCGCGGCTGGCCGGAACTGGTCCAGCACCTGGCGCCCGAGTCCGTGAATCCTGTCGTCCACGGGCTGGACGTCGGGTCGCCCGCCCGCCTGGAGCTGCTCGAGGCGCTGTTCGCCGCCGACTGGACGGCGCATGGCATTCCGGTCGACCACGCCTGGGCCCAGCTTGCGCTGATGCGCGCCGATCGCGGCGATGCCCAAGGCGCGCGCGTCGCACTTGCCGGTATCACCGAGCCTGGGATCATCGCCTGGATGCGCAGCGACCGCCGCTTCGACCGACTGTTCGATCGCAAGGACCCGCGCTTCGACCCGGCGCTTGCATCCGAAGCCTGGATCACGCGGGTGCGCGCCACGGCGGCGGCCTCGCCGGCGACGCTGCCGCCGCTGCGCGAGCTCGGTTACGCGCTGCTGAGGAGCGGGCACGCCGGCGAGGCGCTGGCGGTGGCGGACCAGGCGCTGGCCGATCCCGGCCGCTTCGACGACACGGACGATCTCCACTGGATGCAGCACGTACGCGCCGTGGCCCTGCGTCGCCAAGGCCGCACGGACGAGGCGCTGGCGGCCCTCACCGAGGCCGCGGCGATGGACGAGTCCGGCGAGCCCAACGTCAGCCAGACGCTCAACCTGGGCACCCTGCTGGCCGACATGGAGCGCCCGCTGGACGCCCTGGCCGCGGTTGCCCGCGTGAAGGACATGAGCCCCTACGGTGAGATGGTGCAGTCCACCACGCGCCTGCGCGCGCACCGCCAGCTCGGACAGGCCGACGACGCCGCGGTGTGGTTCGATCGCATCCGCGCCAACCGCGACGAGAGCCCGGGGCACTATCTCGAAGCCCTGCTGTGGACCGGTCGCGACGACGAAGCCGCCGACTGGCTCGTCAGCATGCTCGCCGATGCCGACCAGCGCGTGGACGCGCTCGACTGGTGCGCGAACCTGCGGCGGTCGGAGCCGCTTCCCGGTCGCCTTGCGCTGGTCGAAGCCCGGCGCGCCCTGCTTGCACGCCCCCAAGTGCGCGACGCGATCGCCGCCGTGGGCCGCATCGAGGATACCGGCCTGTACAGCATCGGCATCAACTGAGCGCGGGCGGGGCGGCGACCGCCCTGCCCCGGTAGAATCATCGGTTCCCATGGCACAGCAGTCCCGATGAACGATCCGATCCGCCCCGTCTTCCACGGTTTCGAACAGATTCCCCTGCGTGAGTACGCCGAGCGCGCCTACCTCGACTACTCGATGTACGTGGTGCTCGACCGCGCCCTGCCCTTCATCGGCGACGGGCTCAAGCCCGTGCAGCGGCGGATCGTCTATGCGATGAGCGAGCTGGGGCTCCAGGCCTCGGCCAAGCCCAAGAAATCCGCGCGCACGGTCGGCGACGTGATCGGCAAGTTCCACCCGCATGGCGACAGCGCCTGCTACGAGGCCCTGGTGCTGATGGCCCAGCCCTTCAGCTACCGCTATCCGCTGATCGAAGGCCAGGGCAACTTCGGCTCGCCGGACGATCCCAAGTCCTTCGCGGCCATGCGCTACACCGAGTCGAAGCTGACGCCGATCGCCGAGGTGCTGCTGGGCGAGCTGGCCCACGGCACAGTGGACTGGACGCCCAACTTCGACGGCACGCTCGAGGAACCGACCTGGCTGCCGGCGCGCCTGCCGCACCTGCTGCTCAACGGCACCACCGGCATCGCCGTGGGCATGGCCACCGACGTGCCGCCGCACAACCTCAACGAGATCGTCAGCGCCTGCGTGCGCTTGCTTGACGACCCCGAGGCCACGGTGGCGGATCTTTGCGAGCACGTGCGCGGGCCGGACTATCCCACCGAAGCCGAGATCATCACGTCCGTCGCCGACCTGCGCGCGATCTACGAAACCGGCCACGGCAGCGTGCGCGCGCGCGCCACCTTCCAGAAGGAAGGCCAGAACATCGTCGTCAATGCGCTGCCCTACCAGGTGTCGCCGTCGAAGGTGATCGAGCAGATCGCCGCGCAGATGCGCGCCAAGAAGCTGCCCTGGCTGGAAGACATCCGCGACGAGTCCGACCATGCCAATCCGGTGCGCGTGGTGCTGATCCCGCGCTCCAACCGCATCGACGTGGACCAGCTGATGGGCCACCTGTTCGCGACCACGGATCTCGAGAAGAGCTTCCGGGTCAACCTCAACATCATCGGGCTGGACGGCCGGCCGCAGGTCAAGAACCTGCGCACGCTGCTACTGGAATGGCTCACCTTCCGCGCCGACACGGTCACCCGCCGCCTGCAGCACCGGCTGGACAAGGTCGAGCGCCGCCTGCACCTGCTCGAAGGCCTGCTGGTCGCCTTCCTCAACCTGGACGAAGTGATCCGCATCATCCGCACCGAGGACGAGCCGAAGGCCGTGCTGCAGGCGCGCTTCGCGCTCAGTGACGACCAGGTCGACTACATCCTCGAGACCCGCCTGCGCCAGCTCGCGCGGCTCGAGGAGATGAAGATCCGCGGCGAGCAGGAAGAGCTCGCCACCGAGCGCGACCACCTGATCGCCACGCTGGGCAGCAAGGCGAAGCTGCGCAAGATGGTCAAGGACGAGCTGCTGGCGGACGCAAAGAAATTCGGCGACGCCCGCCGCTCGCCGCTGGTCGCCCGCGGCGCCGCCCAGGCGCTGGCCGAAACCGATCTCGTCGCGGCCGAGCCGGTCACCATCGTGCTCAGCCAGAAGGGCTGGGTGCGCGCGGCCAAGGGCCATGACGTCGACGCCTCCACGATGTCCTACCGCGACGGCGATGGCCTGCTGGCCGCGGTGCGCGGACGCAGCACGCAGCAGGTGGCCTTCCTCGACTCCACCGGCCGCGCCTATTCAACGCTCGCGCACGGGCTGCCCTCGGCGCGCGGCAACGGCGAGCCCCTTACCGGGCGCTTCTCTCCGGGGGCCGGTGCGACCTTCGTCGCGATGGCCACGGGTGATGCCGAGGCGCGCTTCGCGCTGGCGAGCTCGGCCGGCTACGGCTTCGTGACCCGCTTCGACAATCTGGTCGGCCGGCAAAAGGCAGGCAAGTCGATGCTCACCTTGCCCGAGGGCGCGCGCGTGCTGCAGCCCTCCGTGGTGTCGAGCATGGACAGCGACCGCATCGTTGCCGTGACCAGCGCTGGCCACCTGCTCGCGTTCCCGGTCTCCGAACTGCCCGAGCTCGACCGTGGCAAGGGCAACAAGGTCATCGAGATCCCGAAGGCCAAGCGCGGCACCGAGCGCGTGGTTGCCGTGGCCTCGGTCCCCGACGGCGGCAGCCTGTTGGTGCAGTCCGGCGCGCGCACGATGACGCTGTCCTGGCGCGACCTGGAGGCTTACATTGGTGCCCGCGGCAGCCGCGGTGGCCTGCTGCCGCGCGGCTGGCAAAAGGTGGATACGCTACTTGTCGAATAAGGCCGCCTAAGCGCGGCTCCCTGGGGGTAGGGTTGCCAATGCTTCGATGGACCTTGCGCATCACCGCGCTGCTGGTGGTGCTGGCGCTGCTGGCCTGCCTGGCTGCCTGGTGGGCCCTCCGCGGTAGCCTGCCGCTGCTCGATGGCCGCGTGGACGTGGCCGGGCTCTCCACCAAGGCCACGGTCACCCGCGATGCGCTGGGCGTGGCCACCATCGACGCCGCGAACGAGTCCGACGCCATGCGTGCGCTGGGCTACGTGCACGCGCAGGAACGCTGGTTCGAAATGGACCTGATGCGGCGTTCGCCCGCGGGTGAGCTGGCCGCGCTGTTCGGCTCCGCGGCCGTGGACATCGACCGCAGCCACCGCGTGCACAGGATGCGCTCGCGTGCACGGGCGACCGTCGAGGCCGCCCCGGCCGACCAGCGCAGGCTCCTCGATGCCTATGCCGAAGGCGTGAATGCCGGACGCGATGCGCTGCGCGTGCGGCCCTGGCCCTACCTGCTGCTGCGCACGACGCCAGAACCCTGGACACCGGAGGATTCGGTACTGGTCGGCCTGGCCATGTACTTCGACCTCCAGGACGGCAGCAACGCCCGCGAACTCGCGCTGTGGAGAGCGCGCCCCCACCTGCCGGCAGCGCTGTTCGAACTGCTCACCCACGCCGGCTCGAGCTGGGATGCGCCGCTGGTGGGGGTGGAGATCGGCGACGCCGTCCTTCCGGGACCGGACCTTGTCGACCTGCGCACGCTGCCCTCACCTGCGCTGGACTCAGCGATTGCGGCCATCGAGCCGGAGACGGTCGGGAGCAACAACTTCGCGGTCGCCGGCACGCTGACCGCGCACGGATCGGCCCTGGTCGCCAACGACATGCACCTGGGCCTGCGCGCGCCGGGCATCTGGTACCGCGCGCGCCTGCGCCATGCCGACGAGCGCGCCGCGAACGGGCGGGTGGACGTCTCCGGCTTCACCCTGCCCGGACTGCCGGCGGTGATCGTTGGCAGCAACGGCCGCGTGGCCTGGGGCTTCACCAACAGCTATGGCGACTACCTTGACTGGGCGCTGGAGCGTCCCTGCACCGGGGGTGCCGACGGGGGCGATGCTGCCGGGGCCTGCGTGCGCCTGGTGCGCCATCGCGAGGTCATCGAGGTTGCCGGGGGCAAACCGGTCATCCTCGAGGTCGAGGAATCCGACTGGGGTCCGGTGCTCCACCGCAGCGACGATGGCCACGTGCTCAGCCTGAGATGGACGGCACACCTGCCCGGTGCGATCAACCTTGGCCTGGCGGGTTTTGCCCGCGCGCCTGATGTCGAGCAGGCGCTGCTGATGGCGCGCACGGTGGCCCTGCCCAGCCAGAACCTGGTGGTTGGCGATGCCAACGGACGCATCGCGTGGCGGTTGCTCGGCCCGGTTCCGCTGCGCGGCGCAGGCTGCGATCCGGTCCAGCCGGTCGCCACCACGGGTCCGGACGCTTGCGCGCCATGGGCGATGAGCACGCGCCAGGGCCCGACCATCGCCTCCCCCACCGCCGACCGCATCTGGACCGCGAACGCCCGGGTGGTGGACGGCGCGGCGCTCGGACTCATTGGCGATGGCGGCTATGCGCTGGGCATCCGCGGCGCGCAGATCCGCGACACGCTGCGCGCTGGCGAACGCTTCGACGAACGCGATCTGCTGGCCATCCAGCTCGACGACCGTGCGGTGCTGCTGGAACGCTGGCATGCGCTCCTGCTGGAACGTGCCCGGGAACAACAAGCGCCTGCCCTGCTTGCCCTGGCCGGCGCCGCCGCGGACTGGAGCGGCCACGCCTCCACGGACTCCACCGGCTATCGGTTGGCACGCGCGTGGCGCGCGGCCGTCAACGAGCGCATCGCCAAGGGATTGCTTGCGCCGGCGCAGGTCGCGCTGGGCGATGACTTCGTGATGCCCGCGCTGTCGCAGCTCGAGGGCGTGGCCTGGCCGATGGTGACCGCGCAGCCCGCGCATCTGCTGCCGCGCCGCTTTGCGTCCTGGGACGCGCTGTTCGAAGACGCGGCAGTGGACGTCCGCGACGCGCTTGCACCACTGGGGCCGCTGGCGGAGCGCAGCTGGGGCGAAGCCAACACCGCACGCATCTGCCACCCGTTGGCGGGCGCGCTGCCGTCCTTCCTGCGTGGACAGCTGTGCATGGCTGCCGACCCCCTGCCCGGGGATGGCCTCGTGCCGCGCGTGCAGGCGCCGTCGATGGGCGCGTCGCAGCGCATGGTGGTGGCGCCGGGTCGCGAGGCCGAGGGCATCATCCACCAGCCCGGCGGCCAGAGCGGACATCCGCTGTCGCCGTTCTGGGGCGCAGGGCACGACGACTGGGTGCAGGGGCGCGCCTCGCCGTTCCTGCCTGGCGAGGCCGTGTACGCGCTGGTGCTGGAGGCGCGCTGAAGGAGACTGCTTTCGGCTCGCCCGCGCTTCTCAGTCGCCGAGCAGGCGCCGGATCAGCGAGAGATACAGACCGGGCAGCGCGTCCAGGTCGGCGACGGACACATGTTCGTCGACCTTGTGGATGCTGGCGTTGACCGGGCCGACCTCGATGCACTGCGCACCCAGCGGTGCGATGAAGCGGGCATCGGATGTGCCGCCCCCGGTGCTTTCCTCCGGCGCCGTGCCGGCGACATCGGCCAGCACCTCGCGCGCCGCGGCGCGGAGCGGACCCTCCGGCGTGAAGAACGGTTCGCCGCTGCGGTGCCAGCGCAGCTCGAAGTCCAGGCCATGGCGCGTGAGCACGGCCTCGATCTCGGCTTCCAGCCGCGGCGCGTCCCAGTGCGGGTTGTAGCGCAGGTTGAAGTCCACGCGCAGCCCGCCCGGAATGACGTTGCTGGCGCCGGTGCCGGCGCTGATGTTGCTGACCTGGAAGCTGGTCGACGGGAAGGTGTCATAGCCTTCGTCCCAGCGCCGCGCAGTCAGTTCGCCCAGTGCGGGCAAGGCCTGGTGCACGGGATTGCGCGCCTTTTCCGGATAGGCCACGTGGCCCTGCACGCCGCGCACGGTCAGCGCGGCCGACAGCGAGCCGCGGCGACCGACGCGGAGCAGGTCACCCAGCTTATGCGTGGAGGAGGGTTCGCCGGTGATGCACCAGTCGATGCGCTGCCCGCGACGGCGGAATTCATCGGCCACGCGGCGCACGCCGTCGATGGCGTCGCCTTCCTCGTCGGAGGTCAGCAGCAGCGCCACGGTGCCGGGATGGTCCGGATGCGCTGCCACGAACTGCGCCAGCGCCACCACGAACGCGGCCACGCTGCCCTTCATGTCCGCCGCGCCGCGCCCGTAAAGCAGGCCATCGCGGATTTCCGGGATGAAGGGGTCGCTGGCCCAGGCTTCGCGCGGGCCGGGAGGCACGACGTCGGTGTGGCCCAGCAGCACCAGCACCGGCCCGCCTTCGCCGTGCGTCGCCCACAGGTTGTCGACCGCGCCGAAGCGCAGGTGCTCGCAGGCGAAGCCGGCGCGGCGCAGGCGTGCGGCGAGCAGCGCTTGGCAGCCGGCGTCGTCGGGCGTGACCGATGGCCGCGCGATCAGCTCGCGGGCCAGGGCAAGCACCTCGCTCACCCGCCGATCCCGAAGCGCTTCTTGAAGCCGTTGTCACTGAAGCCCTGGCTCATGGCGCCGTCAGCGGTCACCACCACCGGCCGGCGCACGAGCTGCGGGTACTCGCGCAGCAGCAGGCTCCACTCGGCGTCGGAGCCGGCGGCCTTGCGCTGGTCAGGCAGCTGGCGCCAGGTGGTGGACGACTTGTTGACGAGCGCCTCGAAGCCACCGGCCTGCCGCGCCCACTCCGCGAAGGTGCCCGGCTCCGGCGTGTCCTTGCGGTAGTCGATGAAGTCGTGCGCGACGCCGAACCGGTCCAGCCACTTGCGTGCCTTGCGGCAGGTGTCGCAGTTGTCGAGTCCATGAAGCGTAGTAGTCATTGCATGCCTCCCCGCATCAGAGCGCGTGCCCGCGCAGCAGCTCGTTGACCGAGGTCTTGGAGCGCGTCCTCGCATCGACCTGCTTGACGATCACCGCGCAGTACAGCGAATGCGAGCCGTCGGCGGCCGGCAGCGAACCCGCCACCACCACGCTGCCCGGCGGCACCACGCCATAGCTGGTTTCGCCGGTCATGCGGTTGTGGATGCGCGTGGACTGGCCCAGGAACACCCCCATGCCGATCACGCTGTGGTGGCCGACGATGACGCCTTCCACCACCTCCGAGCGCGCGCCGATGAAGCAGTGGTCCTCGATGATCGTCGGCGCGGCCTGCAGCGGCTCGAGCACGCCGCCGATGCCGGCGCCACCGGAGATGTGGCAGTGCTTGCCGACCTGCGCGCAGGACCCGACCGTGGCCCAGGTGTCGACCATCGTGCCGGCGCCGATGTACGCGCCGATGTTGACGAAGGACGGCATCAGCACCACGTCGCGGCCGACATGGGCGCCGCGGCGTGCGATCGCGCCAGGCAGCACGCGCGCACCCAGCTTGCGGAACGCGGCTTCGTCGAAATCGGCGAAGCGCATGGGGATCTTGTCCCAGTACGGCGCCGGGTACTGTTCGCCCGTCTCCATCTCCTGCACGCGGAAGTACAGCAGCACGGCCTTCTTCAGCCATTCGTTGACCTTCCAGCCCCCGACGCCGTCGGGCTCGGCCACGCGCAGGCGGCCTTCCTCGAGGCCCTCGATCGCCTGGTCGACCAGCATCCGCGTCGACCCTTCGATCTCTTCGGGCGTCAGCATCGAGCGGCGTTCCCAGGCGCTGTGGATCATGAAGGCCAGTTCGTCGTCGGGGCCGTTCGAAGGGACCGATGCCGGGAGCGTCTCCCCGGCCTGCAGTGAATGCTTCGCCTCCGGAGCCCCGGGCGCGATCTGCTTCGCCGCGGCCTTTTTTGCGGCGGGCTTCGTGGTGGCTACCTTCGTGGCAGCGACCTTCTTCACGGCGGTCTTCCTGATGCCTAGCTTCGTCGCTGCGGACTTCTTCGCGGCAAGCTTCTTGACGACGACCTTCTTCGCGGCAACCTTCGTGGCGGCGCCCTCCGCGGTGACAGCCTTCTTGCCAGGGGCCTTCTTCGCGGCCCCCTTCGAGGCCACGACCTTCTTCGCCGCCGCCTTCTTTGCGGCGGACTTCTTCCCGGTACTCATCTGCGTCCTTCTCCGTCGATCCTTGCCAGCAAGGCGTCGCGCAAGCCCGCGCACGCCGCCTCGCCGAGCGGTTGTTTGTCATCTCCGGTCACCCGGAACACGTCTTCGGCGCGCGCGCCGAAGGTCGCGATGCGTGCGTCGTGCACGCGCAACCCCTGGCTGCGCAACACGTGCGCGACGTCGGCCAGCAGTCCCGGCCGGTCGGTACTGACCAGGCTCAGGATCGTGGCCGCGCCGTCGCCGCTGGTCGTGAACTCCACGTCCGGGACGATCCGGAAATGGCGCAGGTGCCGCGGCTGCGTGCGCTGCGCCGGGCGGACCCGGTCCAGCGGACCGGCCAGCACCGCGGCAAGCTTGCGCGCCACCGCCTGCGGATCACAGTCGGCGCGGGTGTCGTCGGGCATCACCTGGAAGCTGTCGAACACCATGCCGCCCGGGCCATCCAGTACGCGCGCCTGCTGGATCGCCAGTCCAAGACGGTCCAGCGTGACCACGATCGCCGCGAACAGGCCGTCGCGGTCGGCGCCGTGCACGAACACTTCCATCGCCTGGCTGCCGGCGGCCACCAGCCGCGCCTTGACCACCGTGCGCGCGGGGTCTCCCCCTTCGGCCTCGTGCAGCGCCCCGGCCTGCCACGCGATCTGCTCGGCACGCGCGCGCAGGAAGCTGTGCGGGGGAAAGCGGTCGAGCAGCGCGCGGGCACTGGCGGCATCGATGCCCTGCCCCGCGAGCAGAAGCGCCGCCGCGTCGCGGGTTTCGGCGATACGCTCGGTCGCGGCCACCGGATGCTCGAGCCCGCGACGCAGCGCCAGGCGGGTTGCGTTGCGGAGGTCGGCCAGCAGGCGATCCTTCCATGCGTTCCACAGCTTGGGCGACGTGCCTGCGATGTCGGCGCAGGTCAGCAGGTAGAGATAGTCCAGGCGTTCGCGGTCCGCGATTTCACTGGCGAAGCGGTGGATCACGGCCGGGTCCGCGATGTCCTGCTTCTGCGCGGTCACCGACATGAAGAGGTGGCGCAGCACCAACCACTCCACCAGCGCGGTGTCGGCCTCGCCGAGTCCGTGCGCCTCGCAGAACGCGCGCGCATCCACTGCGCCGAGTTCGGAATGGTCGCCACCGCGTCCCTTGGCGATGTCGTGGAACAGGCCGGCCAGTAGCAACAACTCGGGCTTGCGCAGTCCCTGCCACACCTCGTGCGCCCGTGAAAAGCGCTCGTCGGGCTCGCCGGTGGCAAAGGACGCGAGGTTGCGCAGCACCGCCAGCGTGTGCTGGTCGACGGTATAGACATGGAACAGATCGAACTGCATCCGTCCCGAGACCTGCGCGAACGCCGGGATCCAGCGTCCGAGCACGCCCAGCCGAGCCATACGCTCCAGGCCGCGCACCGGAGAGGGCCCGCGCAGCAGTCCGAGGAACGCGGCCCGCTGCGCTTCGGTGGCCGCGCTGTACGAGGGCAACGCATCGAGGGCCTCCGCCAGCGCGCGTGCGGTATGCGTGTGCAGGCCGCGCAGTTCACCCAGCCCGGCCCAGGCCGCGAACAGCGCGAACACCTCGCCGACGTCCCCATGGGGCCAGCCGTGATCGCGCGCGGCGAGGTAACCGCGACGGAGTTCGAAACGTTCGTCCACCGGCTCCGGCACGGCCGCGCCGTCGAAATGCTCCTCGAAGCGCTGCTGCAGGCGGTCGCCGATCCGGCGCACCACCGCGGCGCTGCGGTAGAAGCCCTGCATCATCTGCTCGACGCCGAGGTTGCGCGCGTCATCGGCGAAGCCCAGGCGCGCGGCCAGCGGCTTCTGGTGGTCGAAGCGCAGGCGCTCCTCCGCACGGCCCGCCACCAGGTGCAGGCCATAGCGCAGCCGGCCCAGCGCCCGGTGTTCGCGGTCAAGCGCGGCGGCTTCGTCGGCGCCGACGTGGCCGAGCGCGACCAGCGGCTCCATTTGGTGGGTGCCGAAAGCGCGGCGCGCCATCCAGCCCAGGGTCTGCAGGTCGCGCAGGCCGCCCGGCCCGTCCTTGAGGTTCGGTTCCAGGTTGTCGGAGGTGTCGCCAAAGCGGGCGTGGCGGCGTTCCTGCTCCTGCGCCTTGGCCACGAAGAAGTCGCGCGCCGGCCAGGCCCGGTCGGGTGCGATCGCCCGCGCCAGCGCCGCGCCCGCGCGCTTGCCGGCCGCAATCGGCCGGGCATCGAGCAGCGCGGTCATGACGGTCAGGTCCTCTGCCGCGGCCTCCGTGCACTGCTCCGCGCTGCGCACCGAATGGCTGGCCGGCAGGCCGCAATCCCAGAGCAGCGCGAACAGCCGCGCCAGCGCGGCCCCGGCGGCGGCGTCGGGCGCATCGTCGGCGAGCACCAGGAGGTCGATGTCGGACTGCGGGAAGAGCTCGCCGCGGCCATAGCCGCCGACGGCAAACAGCGCCAGGCCGGTGCCATCCTCGATGCAGCGCGCCCATGCGCCGGCGACCGCCGCGTCCACCGCGGCCGCGCGCTCGGCCGCGAGCCGGATGGCATCGGCGCCGGCGTCGAAACGCGCGGCAAACGCGGTATCCGCCGCCGCCAGGGCGTCGCGGGCGGCCTGTGCCCAGGCCGCGTCTCCGGCATCGTCCCCGCGGCCGGGCGCGTCGGAAGGCGCGGCCGCGTCCACGTCAGAAGTCGTTGTCGTCGCCGGGCAGGCGCGTAAGGATGTCCACGCCGTCCGCGGTCACTGCGACCATGTGTTCCCACTGCGCCGAAAGCTTGCGGTCCTTGGTGACCACGGTCCAGCCGTCGGGCAGCAGCCGGGTATGGCGCGCGCCTTCGTTGATCATCGGCTCGATGGTGAAGGTCATGCCTTCTTCAAGGACCAGGCCCTCGCCCGGGCGCCCGTAGTGCAGCACCTGCGGCTCCTCGTGGTAGACGAGCCCGATGCCGTGGCCGCAGTACTCGCGCACGACGCTGAAGCGCTCGGCCTCGGCGTAGCTCTGGATCGCATGGCCGACATCGCCCAGGGTCGCGCCCGGCTTCACCGCGCGGATGCCGCGGAACATCGCCTCGCGCGTCACCTCGACCAGGCGCCTGGCCATCACCGACGGCGTGCCGACGAAGTACATGCGGCTGGTATCGCCGTGCCAGCCGTCTTTGATGACGGTGACGTCGATATTGATGATGTCGCCATCCTTCAGCACCTTGGCCTCGTTCGGGATGCCATGGCAGATGACGTTGTTGACCGAGATGCAGGTGGCCTTGGGATAGCCCCTGTAGCCGACGTTGGCCGGCGTGGCCTGCTGCACGTTGACGATGTGCTCGTGGCAGATGCGGTCGAGTTCCTCGGTGGTCACGCCCGGCACCACGTGCGGGGCCACCATCTGCAGGACCTCGGCGGCCAGGTGGCCGGCGACGCGCATCTTCTCGATCTGGTCTTGGGTTTTGGGTGTGATGGTCATCGGGCCATTATCGCCGATCCTGGCTCCGCCTGGTCCGCTCCTTGCCCCTGGGCGGCTCCCGGGCTAGAATTCGCCGGTTCCCCAGCCGGATTCCGGCCAGGACCGCCCACGACGGGCGTCACCGTCGAATACACACCTGCCGCAACAGCCCGTCCCGGGGTGTCCAGCAAGGCAGGGGCCGAAAGCCCCGCCACGCCGGATTCGGAGACGGAAGCAGCAGGGAGGCCCAACCCCGGAATCCATCGCCTGCCCCCGCGCAGGCAAGCCGCCCCTACCCTTCCGGCGGCCGGGTTCCACACCAGGAGTCACATCAATGTCCCAGGTCACCATGCGCCAGATGCTGGAAGCCGGCGTCCACTTCGGCCACCAGACGCGCTACTGGAATCCCAAGATGTCGCCGTACATCTTCGGCGCCCGCGGCAAGATCCACATCATCAACCTTGAAAAGACCGTCCCGCTGTTCTCGGACGCGATGAACTTCATCTCCGGCATCGCCCAGAAGCGCGGCATGATCCTGTTCGTCGGCACCAAGCGCAGCGCGCGCGACGCGATCAAGGAAGAGGCCGAGCGTTGCGGCATGCCGTACATGACCCAGCGCTGGCTCGGCGGCACGCTGACCAACTTCCGCACCGTGAAGGGTTCGGTGTCGCGCCTGAAGACGCTTGAAGCCGGCGAGACCGACGGCAGCTTCGAGAAGCTCGTCAAGCACGAAGTGCTGGGCCTGCGCCGCGAGCGCGACAAGCTGCTGGCTTCGCTGGGCGGCATCAAGGAAATGAACCGGTTGCCCGACGCACTGTTCGTGATCGACATCGGCCATGAAGACATCGCCATCAAGGAAGCCAAGAAGCTCGGCATCCCGGTGATCGCGGTGGTCGACACCAACTACGACCCCAACCTGGTCGACTACGCCATCCCCGGCAACGACGACGCCATCCGCGCCGTGCAGCTGTATGCCCGCGCCGCCGCCGACGCCGTGCTCGAGGGCAAGGCCGCCGCGCCGAGCGCCGCGACCGTGCGCGAGGAAGAGTTCACCGACGGCGCCGACGGCGACAAGCCGCGCCGCGGCCCGGCCCGCAAAAAGGCCGATGCCAAGCCTGAAGCCGCGGACGCCAAGCCCGCCGAAGCCAAGGCCGAAGCCAGCGCCGACGCGAAGCCCGAGGCCGTTGTCGACGCGAAGCCCGAAGCCGCCGAGTAATCCTCCGGCACACGCATCCCCACATCTTCTAGAGGTAGCAATGGAAATCACCGCTTCCATGGTCAAGGAACTGCGCGAGCGCACCGGCGCCGGCATGATGGAGTGCAAGAAGGCGCTCACCGAGGCCGGCGGCAACATCGACGCCGCCGCCGAGGCGCTGCGCAAGTCGGGCCTGGCCAAGGCCGACAAGAAGGCCGATCGCGTCACCGCCGAAGGTCGCGTCGCGTTCGCCCAGCAGGGCAACCGCGCCGCCATCGTCGAGATCAACTCCGAGACCGACTTCGTCGCCAAGGACGAGAACTTCCTGGCCTTCTGCGAAACCGTGGCCAACGCCGCGGTGGCCGTTGACGACGTCGAGGCCCTGAAGGCCGCGACCGTCGGTGGCCAGACGGTCGAAGAGGCGCGCGCCGCGCTGATCGCCAAGGTCGGCGAGAACGTGCAGGTCCGCCGCATGGTCGCGATCGAAAGCGGCGACACCGTCGCCGGCTACGTCCACGGCGGCCGCATCGGCGTGCTGATCGAGCTCAAGGGCGGCGACGCCGATCTCGCCCGCGGCCTGGCCATGCACGTGGCGGCGATGAACCCGCCCTACAACAAGGCGGCTGATGTACCGGCCGACTTCGTTGCCAAGGAAAAGGAAATCGAGCTGGCGAAGATGTCCGAGAAGGACAAGGCCAAGCCGGCCGACATCCTCGAGAAGATCATCGGCGGCAAGATCGCCAAGATCGTCAACGAGGTCACCCTGTACGGCCAGCCCTACGTGCTCGACACCGACAAGAACGTCGAGCAGGTACTGAAGGCCGCCGGCGCCGAGGTCCTGCGCTTCGAGCGCCTGGCCGTCGGCGAGGGCATCGAGAAGGTGGTGGAAGACTACGCCGCCGAAGTGATGAAGCAGGCCGGCCTGGCCTGATGACGGTAGCCGCGACGACCGTCGCGGCCACCTGAAACAACACGAAGGGCCGCGGAGCAATCCGCGGCCCTTCGCTTTCCGCTAGAATTCCACGCGTTTCCGCCGGAGTCACCACCATGTCGCAACTCGCCTATCGCCGCGTCCTGCTCAAGCTGTCCGGCGAAGCACTGATGGGCGACGAGGACTACGGCATCGACCCCAAGGTGATCCACCGCCTGGCCGCCGAGATCATCGAGGCGCAGGCCGCTGGCGCCGAGATCGCGCTGGTGATCGGGGGCGGCAACATCTTCCGCGGCGCGGGACTGGCCGCGGGCGGAATGGACCGCGTCACCGGCGACCAGATGGGCATGCTGGCCACGGTGATCAACGCGCTGGCGATGCAGGACGCGCTGGAAAAGCTCGGCGCAAAAGTGCGCGTGATGAGTGCGATCAAGATCAACGACGTGTGCGAGGACTACATCCGTCGCAGGGCGATCCGGCATCTCGAAAAAGGCCGCCTCACCATCTTCGCCGCCGGCACCGGCAATCCGTTCTTCACCACCGACTCCGGCGCCGCCCTGCGCGCGATCGAGATCGGCGCCGACCTGCTGCTCAAGGCCACCAAGGTCGACGGCGTCTACGACTCGGACCCGAAGAAGAATCCAGACGCCACCCGCTTCGAACGCCTGACCTACGACGAGGTCATCGGCCGCAACCTGCAGGTGATGGACACCGCCGCCTTCGCGCTGTGCCGCGACAGCGACATGCCGTTGCGCATCTTCGACATGGAACATCCCGGCCAGCTGCTGCGCATCCTGCAGGGTGAACCCATCGGCACCCTGGTCCAGGGCCGCAGCTGAGCCGCAGCACTGCTCTTGTGGGAGCCGCCATAGCGGCGATGGCGGGAGCCACCCTTGTGGGAGCTGGCCGATCCGCTCTTGTTGGAGCCGCTATAGCGGCTCCCACAGGGTCTTCGTGGCGGGGCAGGCACTGCAATAGTGTCCGGCCGACCCGCATGGCAGCCTCTGCACATGCACGCGCACCACGGCAAGCACGATCATCACAGCCACGACCATGGCCACGGCCACCCTCCCGTGCCGGCCGCCGGCAACGCCACGCGCACCTTCGCCATCATCACCCTGGTCAACCTCGGGTACACGGTGCTCGAGGCGACCTACGGTTTCATGATCAATTCGCTGGCCCTGCTGTCCGACGCCCTGCACAACCTCGGCGACGTGCTCGGCCTGGCGATGGCCTGGGGGGCGGCCGTCATCGCGCAGTGGCCGCCCACGGAACGCCACACCTACGGCTGGCGCCGCGCCACCCTGCTCTCGCCGCTGGCCAACGCGGTATTGCTGGTCGGGCTTTCGGGCGCCCTGGCCTGGGAGGCCCTGCGGCGGATGGGCGCGCCGCCCGAGGTCCCCGGCATGACCGTCATCGTGGTCGCCTCGATCGGGATCGCCGTCAACCTCGGGACCGCGCTGATGGTCCGCGGCGGCGGCCACGGCCACGCCCACGACCTCAACCGCCGTGGCGCCTACCTCCACCTGATGGCCGACGCCGGAATTTCCCTGGCCACGGTGGTGGCGGGCGCGGGCATGCTGGCCTGGGGTTGGGCCTGGCTCGATCCGGTGACCGCACTGCTGGTCGGCGTGGTGGTGGCGGTGGGCGCGACCAGCCTGCTGCGCGACAGTTTCAACGCGGCGATGGATGCGGTGCCTCCGGGCATCGATACCGCCGAGGTCCGCGACTTCATCGCCGGACAGCCGGGCGTGGCCTCGGTCCACCACCTGCACATCTGGTCGCTGGGGGCCGGCAACGTGGCGATGACGGCCCACCTGGTGCGGCCTGGTGGCGATGACGACGACGCCTTCATGCATGCCACCGGTGAAGCCCTGCAGGCGAAGTTCGGCATCAACCACGCCACGCTGCAGGTGGAGCGCGGCAGCGACGCCTGCAGCGGCCACGCGCACGACTAGCGGTCCGGGGACGCCTCGCCGCGGGCCGGCTTCGCCTATAATCCGGCGATTGCGAACAGGAACCGGCAGCCGATGCTCAACGAGATCAAGAAGGACACGCAGGCACGCATGGCCAAGAGCGTGGAGTCGCTGCGCCACGACCTGACCAAGGTCCGGACCGGCCGCGCATCCACCGCGCTGGTCGACCACCTCAAGGTCAACTACTACGGCTCCGACATGCCCCTGACCCAGGTGGCATCGGTGACCGTCAGCGATGCGCGCACGCTTACCATCACGCCATGGGAAAAGCCCATGGTCGCCGCGGTCGAGAAGGCGATCCTCGCCTCCGACCTCGGCCTGACGCCCAACACCTCGGGCACCACCATCCGCATCAACCTGCCGTCGCTCACCGAAGAGCGCCGCCGCGAGCTGAGCAAGCTGGTCCATTCCGAAGGCGAGTCGGCGAAGGTCGCGATCCGGAACATCCGCCGCGACGCCAACCAGCAGGCCAAGGATCTGCTGAAGGACAAGGCGATCAGCGAGGACGACGAGCGCCGCTTCGAAGGCGAGGTGCAGAAGCTCACCGACGATGCCATCAAGGACGTCGACGAGGTGGTCAAGGCCAAGGAGCAGGAGCTGATGGCGGTCTGATGGCGTCGGCATGAACGCCCCGTCCGCCACTTCGAGCATCCCACGCCACGTCGCCATCATCATGGATGGCAATGGACGCTGGGCCGCGCGTCGCCGCAGGCCGCGCGTGATCGGCCATCGCGCCGGCGCGCGCGCGGTGAACCTGTGCATCGACTTCTGCCTCGAGCGCGGCATCGGCGCGCTGACCCTGTTCGCGTTCTCCAGCGAGAACTGGGGCCGCCCCGCCGACGAGGTGGGCGCGCTGATGAAGCTGTTCCTGAACGCCCTCGACCGCGAGGTCGGTGAACTCCACCGCCGCGGCGTGCGCGTGCGTTTCATCGGTGACCGCAGCCGCTTCGACGCCGCGATCACCGCGCGCATGGATGCCGCCGAACGCCTCACCGCCGCCAATGCCCGCCTGGCGCTGTCGATCGCGGCCAGCTATGGCGGCCGCCAGGACATCGCCGCCGCGGCGCGCGCGCTTGCGGTTGAAGTCGCCGAGGGCCGCCTGGATCCCGCGGACATCGACGAAGCCGCGATCGCGCGCCGTGTCGCACTGGGCGACCTGCCCCCGCCCGACCTGTTCATCCGTACCGGGGGCGACCTCCGGATCAGCAACTTCCTGCTCTGGCAGCTCGCCTACACCGAGCTCTGGTTCACCGAACGCCTCTGGCCGGACCTGGACGCGGCCACCCTTCAGCAGGCGCTGGACGACTTTGCCGCCCGTGAACGCCGCTTCGGCCTCACCGGTGAGCAGGTCGCCCCGGCGTCCTCCACGGATACCATGGCGCCATGACTCGCATCCGCATCCTTGCCGCCCTTTGCATGGCCCCCGCGGCCATCGCCGCCGTCCTGCTGCTGCCCACGCCCTGGCTGATGCTGGTAGTCGCGATTCTGTTCCTCGGCGCGCTGTGGGAGTGGTTCGCGCTGGCCGAGGTCGAGGATTCGCTGGCGCGCAGCGCGCTGCTGGTGCTCAACCTGATGCTGATGGTGGCCCTGGTCTGGGGCACCGGCGGCACGGCGGCCACCCTGGTGCTGTTCAAGCTCGCGGTGGTGCTGGGCGTGGTCTGGTGGCTGCTGGCCATGCTGTGGCTGGTGCATTACGACTTCGCGTCGGACCACGACACCAACGCGCGCGTGTTCAAGCTGGCGGCCGGCACCTTCGCCGTGGTCCCGGCCTGGTGCGCGCTGGCGCTGCTCCACAACGATGGTCCCGGCTGGCTGCTGCTGGCGCTGCTGATCGTCTGGGCGACCGATACCGGCGCCTACTTCGCCGGCCGCGCCTTCGGCAAGCGCAAGCTCGCGCCGCGGATCAGCCCCAACAAGACCGTCGCCGGCCTTGTCGGTGGCGCCGTGCTGGGCGTGCTGGTGGCCCTCGTCGGCGCCTGGATCCTCGGCGCCACGGCCTCGCAGCTGCCGCTGGTGGCCCTGGTCGCCCTGCTCGCGGTGCTGTTCTCCGTGGTCGGCGACCTGTTCGAAAGCCTGCTCAAGCGCCACGTCGGCGTGAAGGATTCCGGCAACCTCATCCCCGGCCACGGCGGCATCATGGACCGCGCCGACAGCGTGCTCGCCGCCCTGCCCGTGTTCGCCCTGGGCAAGATCTGGCTGGGCTTCTGATGCGCCGCGTCGCCGTCCTCGGCGCCACGGGGTCGATCGGCACTTCGGCGCTCGACGTCATCGCCCGTCATCCCGCCGAGATGCGCGCCGCCGTGCTCGCTGCCGGCAGCAACGTCCACGCACTGCTGGATGCCTGCCGGCGCCACCGCCCCGACGATGCCGCGATCGCCGACGAAGCCGCATGGCCTGCCCTCCGCGACGGGCTGCGCGACGCCGGCCTTCCGACGCGCGCGCATGCCGGCTCCGACGCCGTCACGGCACTCGCAGGCGACGCCGGCACCGACACCGTGGTCGCGGCCATCGTCGGCGCGGCGGGCCTGGATTCGACGCTGGCCGCCGCACGCGCGGGCAAGCACCTGCTGCTCGCCAACAAGGAATCCCTGGTGCTGGCCGGCGAGCTGGTGATGGCCGCCGCGCGCGACCACGGTGCCCGGATCATCCCCATCGACAGCGAGCACAACGCGATCTTCCAGTGCCTGCCCGCCGATGGTTCCTGCAGCGACGTGCGCCGGCTGGTGCTCACCGCCTCGGGCGGCCCCTTCCGCGGGCGCAGCCGCGAATCCCTGGCCTCGGTGACTCCCGCCCAGGCGGTTGCGCACCCGAAGTGGTCGATGGGCCCGAAGATTTCGGTCGATTCCGCCACCCTGATGAACAAGGGCCTGGAGGTGATCGAGGCGCACCACCTGTTCGGCCTGCCCTCGAACCGCATCGACGTGCTGGTGCATCCGCAGAGCCTGGTGCATTCGCTGGTCGAGTTCATCGACGGTTCCACGCTGGCGCAGCTTGGCCTGCCCGACATGCGCACGGCGCTGGCCGTCGGCCTGGGCTGGCCGCGACGCATCGAATCCGGCGTCGGCGGCCTGGACCTGCTTGCCCAGGGACGGCTGGATTTCGAGTCCCCCGACACCGAAGCCTTCCCCTGCCTGGCGCTGGCCTTCGGCGCGCTGGATGCCGGCGGCACGGCGCCGGCGGTGCTCAACGCTGCCAACGAAGAAGCGGTTTCAGCCTTCCTTCAGGGCCGGATCGGCTTCCTGTCCATTCCCGCGCTGGTCGAAGATGCGCTGGCCGCCCTGCCGGCGCGCCCCGCCACGTCCCTCGGGACGCTGCTGGAAGCGGACGCGCTCGCCCGCGACGCCACCCGCCGCGCCCTCGCCCGCCACGTCCACTGAGCAGCATGCAATGACTACGTTCCTCGGTTCGGTGTGGTGGATGATCGTCAGCCTGGGCGTGCTGGTGACCTTCCACGAGTTCGGCCATTACTGGGTGGCGCGCCGCAACGGCGTCAAAGTGCTGCGCTTCTCCATTGGCTTCGGCAGGCCGCTGTGGACGCGCATCGGCCGCGACGGGACTGAATACGTCATCGCCGCGCTTCCGCTGGGCGGCTATGTGCGCATGCTCGACGAGCGCGAGGGCGACGTGCCCGAGGCTGAACGCGACGCGGCCTTCAACCGCAAGTCGGTGTGGCAGCGCATCGCCATCGTGGCCGCCGGGCCCATCGCCAACCTGCTGCTGTGCCTGGCCCTGCTGTGGGCGATGTTCGTCATCGGCCGCCCCGACTACCAGCCGGTGCTGGGCCAGGTGCAGGGCATCGCGGCGGAGTCCGGCCTTGCCCGTGGTGACACCGTGCTTGCGATTGGCGACCGCTCCACGCCGACCTGGAGCGAGGCCGCGATGGCACTGACCACTGCCGCCCTGGACCGCAACGACGTGGAAGTGCGCCTGCGCACCGCCCAGGGTGACGACGCCTCGCGGACGCTGCGGCTGTCCGCGCTGCCGGCCAACGTCGACCAGCGCCGCCTGATCGTCGCCATCGGCATGGTGCCCAAGGCCTTCCTGCTACCGCCCGAGGTCGGTGTCGTGCGCGAAGACAGCGCCGCCTGGGGAATCCTGGCCGAGGGTGACCGCATCACCGCCGTGGACGGCGCCCAGGTGCATGCCTTCGCCGATATCGGGCCGCTGGTGCAGGAACTCGGCGCCCAGGGCGGCGTCGGCATGATCGAGGTGGAGCGCGACGGCGAGCGCCTGGCCCTGGAGATCACGCCGCGGATGACCGAAGACGCGGGCCGCGAGCCGTTCTGGGCCCTGGGCATCGAACCCGACACGTCCCGGGCCGCGGAGCACGACGCCACGCTGCGCCATGGCCCGCTGGCGGCGATTCCCGCCGCCGGCGCCGAAACCTGGCGCCTGGCCCGCGATACCGTGGGCATGGTTGGCCGCATGCTCAGCGGCCGCGCGTCGATGGAGCATGTTTCCGGACCGATCACCATCGCCCGCTACGCCAATGCCTCGGCCGGCATGGGCCCCGCCTGGTTCCTCAGCTTCCTCGCCCTGCTGTCCTTGAGCCTGGCGATCATCAACCTGCTGCCGATCCCGATCTTGGACGGCGGTCACCTGTTGTATTACCTTATCGAGTTGATCAAGGGCAGCCCCTTGAGCGAGCGGGCAATGGTCGCCGGGCAATATGTCGGCCTGGCCATGCTTGCGGGCCTGATGGGCCTGGCGTTCTACAACGACATCCTGCAACTGGTGCGCTGATGCCTGCATGCACGACCGCCGAGCCCATCGCCCCAACCCCACGCAACGCCAGACCCGGACGCCATTGATGACGCGATTCCCCAACCGCCGCCTGCTCGCCATCGCCCTTGCCTCGACGCTTGCCGCGCCGGCCTGGGCCCAGCAGCCGGTCGACCCCCAGGCCGCCTTCGGCTTCCCGGCCCCGCCTGCCGATGCACCTGCACCTGCACCGGCGCCGACGCCAACAGCCAGCGCCTTCACCGTCTCCGACATCCGCGTGGACGGCCTGCAGCGCATCGGCGCCGGCACGGTGTTCACCTACCTGCCGATCGAGCGCGGTGACACCGTCGACGGCGGTCGCGTGGCCGACGCCATCCGCGCCCTGTACGACACCGGCTTCTTCGAGGACGTCCGCGTCGGCCGCCAGGGCGACATCCTGGTGGTCCAGGTCACCGAGCGTCCGGCGATCAACAAGCTCACGCTGACCGGCAACAAGGACATCAAGACCGACGACCTGCTCAAGGGCCTGTCCGACATCGGGCTGGCCGAAGGCGAGACCTTCGACCGCCTGGCGCTGGACCGCGTCACCCAGGAACTCACCCGGCAGTACAACAACCGCGGCAAGTACAACGTCACCATCGCGCCCACGGTGTCGCCGCTCGACCGCAACCGCGTGGACGTCACCATCAAGGTCGACGAGGGCAAGGCGGCGCGCATCCGCCATATCAACCTGGTCGGCAACGACGACTTCGACGACGAGACCCTGACCGATTCGTGGGAGTCCGGCGAGAGCAACTGGCTCAGCTGGTACCGCCGCGACGACCAGTACTCGCGCGAGAAGCTCGAGGGCGACCGCGAGAAGCTGCGCAACTTCTACCTCGACCGCGGCTACATCGATTTCACCGAAGACAACATCCAGGTGGCGATCAGCCCCGACAAGCGCGACATGTTCATCACCGCCGGCCTCGTCGAGGGCGTGGTGTACACGGTGTCCAGCGTCGATGTCACCGGCGACACGGTGCTGCCCAAGGAGGACATCGAGCGCCTGGTGTTCATCAAGCCCGGGATGACCTTCTCGCGCGCGCTGCTTGAATTCAGCTCCGACCAGATCGTGGCCACGCTCAGCAACATCGGCTTCGCCTTCGCGCAGGTCAACGTGATCCCGGAGGTCGACCGCGAAAACCGCACGGTGGCGATCAAGCTGCAGGTCGAGCCGGGCCCGCGCGTGACCGTGCGCCGCGTGGTGTTCAAGGGCAATGCGCGCACCGCCGACGAAGTCCTGCGCCGCGAGATGCGCCAGTTCGAAGGCGCCTGGTATTCGCAGGCCGCCATCGACCGCTCGAAGGTGCGCCTGCAGCGCCTGGGTTTCTTCGAGTCCGGCAGCGTCAACGTCGAAAGCAAGCCCGTGCCCGGCAGCAACGACATGGTCGACGTCGAGTTCAGCGTCACCGAAACCACCTCGGGCAGCTTCATGTTCGGCGTGGGCTACTCGCAGCTCACCGGCATGACGACCTCGGTGCAGCTGTCGCAGAACAACTTCCTGGGCAGCGGCAACCGGGTCTCGGTCGAGGCCCAGCGCAACGTCTACCTGCAGCGCTACTCGTTCTCGTACATGAATCCGTACTTCAGCGACAATGGCCTGTCGCTGGGCTACAACATCTGGTGGCGCGAGTTCGACAACTCCGAATTCAATACTGCCCAATACTCCTCGACCAGCCGTGCCGCGCAGGTGATGCTCGGCATCCCGATCACCGAGCACGACACCGTCTCGGCGATGGTCGGCGTCGACAGCAACCAGATCTTCGCCTGGCGCGGCGCCTCGCCGCAGTCGATCGTCGATTACATCGACGTCATCGGCCAGCGCACCTTCCACGCCTGGCGCGCCGAGGTGGGCTGGGCGCGCGATACCCGCAACGACTTCCTGCAGCCGACCCGCGGCACCCTGCAGCGGGTGACGGCGGAAGTCTCCCTGCCCGGCTCGACCGCCGAGTACTACAAGCTCAACTACGAGTTCTCCAAGTACTGGCCGATCTCCCGTGCCCTGGTGCTCAACACCCGGCTCGAGCTCGGCTATGGCGACAGCTACGGCGACGCGCGCTACGGCACCGTCTACGACCCCGACTCGCCCGAAGACACGGACGACCTGCCGGAGGCCCGCGAGGCGGTTGCCGACGGCCTGCCGTTCTTCGAGAACTTCTACGCCGGCGGTGCGCGCTCGGTGCGCGGTTTCCGTGACAACACCCTGGGCCCGCGCGAGGCGGCCTGGAACAGTCCCTTCCTGCAGGTCATCGGCGGCGCGGTGAAGACCGTGGGTTCGCTGGAGATGTTCTTCCCCACCCTGTTCGACTCACCGGCCGCGCGCATTTCGGCTTTCGTCGACTTCGGCAACGTGTTCAAGGACCTCGACGCGTTCGATGCCGGTGAACTCCGCGCCTCGGCCGGCGTGGCGCTGATGTGGCGGGCACCGGTGGGTCCGATCTCGATCAGCTACGCGATGCCGCTGCGCGAGCAGGAAGGCGACGAGCTCGAGCGCCTGCAGTTCACCTTCGGCGGCGCGTTCTAGCCGCCGCGGGGACGGGCGATGGAGTCCAGCACGCAGACAGCGGCGGCCCTGGCCGAACGCTTCGGCCTTGCGTTGCGCGGCGATGGCGGCGTCGAGATCGACGCCGTCGCCACGCTCGCCGGCGCCGGCCCGAGGCAGCTTTCGTTCCTGTCCAACCCGCGCTATCGCAGCCAGCTGGCCGGTTCCGGGGCAGGCATCGTCGTGGTGCACGAGGACGACGCCGAAGGGCTCGACCGCACCCTGCTGGTGGCGCGCGACCCCTACGTCGCATTCGCGAAGATCGCCGCGCTGTTCGATCCCCCGCCGGTGGCCAGCCCCGGCGTGCATCCCTCGGCCGTGATCGACGCCAGCGCCACGATCGACCCCGCGGCCGAAGTCGGACCCCTCGCGGTGATCGGCGCGCGCTCGCGCGTCGCGGCCGGCGCCATCGTCGGCGCCGGCTGCGTCATCGGCGATGACTGCGTGGTCGGTGTCGGCAGCCGCCTGGTCGCGCGCGTCACCCTCGTGCGCCGCGTGCGCCTGGGCGAGCGGGTGCTCATCCACCCGGGCGCGGTGCTCGGCGCCGACGGCTTCGGCCTGGCGATGGATGCCGGACGCTGGATCAAGGTCCCGCAGCAGGGCGGCGTGTCGATCGGCGACGACTGCGAGATCGGCGCCAACACCACCATCGACCGTGGCGCCATCGAGGACACCGTGCTCGAGGAGGACGTCCGCCTGGACAACCAAATCCAGGTCGGCCACAACGTCCGCATCGGCGCGCATACGGCGATGGCCGGCTGCGTCGCCGTCGCCGGCAGCGCCGTGATCGGCCGCTATTGTCTGGTCGGCGGCGCCGCGGGCATCGTCGGCCACATCACCATCTGCGACCGCGTCATCATCCAGGCGATGTCGCTGGTCACCAGTTCGATCGATGTTCCCGGGGAGTACTCTTCGGGCACGCCGTTGATGGACGCCCGGAGCTGGCGCAGGAGCGCGGCCCGGTTCAGGCAACTCGATGCGCTCGCCCGCCAGGTGCAGGCGCTCGACAAGGAGAAGAAATGACCGCCGGCAAGCTGACGTTCCCCATCGGCGTGGATGGAATCCGCAGGATGCTGCCGCACCGCTATCCGTTCCTCCTGCTCGACCGCGTGGTCGAGTACGACGGCCACGGCAAGCGCGTGCTCGCCTACAAGAACGTGACCGCGAACGAAGCCTATTTCCAGGGCCACTTCCCGGACCTCCCGGTGATGCCCGGCGTGCTCGTGATCGAGGCCATGGCCCAGGCCGGCGGCGTGCTCACCCAGCTGCTGCGCGGCGGTGCCAGTCCCGATGGCCGCCTGTCCTACCTGGTGAAGGTCGACAACGCGCGCTTCGCGAACATGGTGGTGCCCGGCGACCGTCTCGACATCGAGGTCACGATCAAACGCGAGATCCGCAACATGACGCTGTACTGCGGCATCGCCAGCGTGGATGGCGCGAAGGTCGCCAGCGCCGACATCCTCTGCGCCGAGGTCGATGCCTGACGTGGCTGCCGCGGCGATCCACGCCACCGCGGCCGTCGACCCGACCGCGAGCATCGGCGAAGGCGCCTGCATCGGTGCCTTCACGGTCATCGGTCCCGGGGTCGAGATCGGCGCGGGCACGCGCATCGGCCCGCACTGCAGCGTCCTGGGCCCGACCCGCATCGGCCGCGACAACCACGTCCACGGCCACGCCGCGATCGGCGGCGAGCCGCAGGACAAGAAGTTCCGCGGCGAGACGGTGCACCTGGAGATCGGCGACCGCAACGTCATCCGCGAGTTCACCACCGTCAACCGCGGCACCGGCGACGGCGGCGGCGTGACCCGCATCGGCAACGACAACTGGCTGCTGGCCTACACCCACGTGGCCCACGACTGCGTCATCGGCGACCACTGCATCTTCTCCAACAACGCGACCCTTGCCGGGCATGTCGTCGTGGGCGACCACGTGATCCTGAGCGGCTTCGCCGGGATCCACCAGTTCTGCCGCATCGGCGACCACGCCTTCATCGGCATGGGCGCGTTCGTGAACGGCGACGTGCCGCCCTTCCTGATGGTGGCGCAGGACGGCTACGGCCGGCCCCGTGGCATCAACGCCGAAGGCCTGAAGCGCCGCGGCTTCGACGCCGACCGGATCGCGGCGATCCGGCGCGCCTACCGCACGGTGTACATGTCCGGCGGCACGCTGGATGACGCGCGCACGAAGCTGGTGGACCTGGCTTCGGACAGCGAAGACGTGCGGCGGATGCTCGATTTCATCGAGGGCGGCGACCGGCCGCTGCTGCGGTGACGGCCGCCGGGCCGCGCTTCGCGCTGGTCGCCGGTGAAGCCTCCGGCGACCTGCTGGGCGGCGACCTCGTCGAGCGCCTGCGGGAACGCTATCCCGACGCGGAGTTCGCGGGTGTCGGCGGCGACACGATGCGCGCGGCCGGCATGGAGACCTGGCACGACGCCAGCGAACTGGCGGTCATGGGCCTGTCCGAAGTGCTGTCCCACCTGCCGCGCCTGCTGCGCCTGCGTCGCGGCCTGCGCCGCCGCATCCTCGAATGGAAGCCCGATGTCTTCATCGGCATCGACGCGCCCGACTTCAACCTCGGCCTCGAGCGCCAGCTCAAGGCGCGCGGCACCTGCACCGTGCATTACGTCAGCCCGTCGGTCTGGGCCTGGCGACAGGGACGCGCGGCGAAGATCGGACGCAGCGCCGACCGCGTGCTCTGCCTGTTCCCGATGGAGCCGCCGATCTACGCCCGCCATGGCGTCGACGCGCGCTTCGTCGGCCACCCCATGGCCGATGCCATGCCGCTCAACCCCGACCGACGCGGCGCCCGCGCAGCGCTCGACGTCGACCAGGATGAGCCGGTGCTGGCGGTACTCCCCGGTTCCCGCCTGGGCGAGATCGAGCGCCTGGGGCCGGCGTTCCTGCAGGCCGCGTCCCTGGTCGCCGAGCGCATCCCCGGGCTCCAGATCCTGGTCCCCGCGGCCAATGCCGCCTGCCGCGACGCGCTGGCGGCGATGCTGCCGGCGGCCGGCGCGGTGGCGCCTGCAATCCGGCTGCTCGACGGTTCGGCGCGGGCGGCGATGGTGGCGTCGGACGTGGTGCTGCTGGCTTCGGGCACGGCCACGCTGGAAGCGATGCTGGCCAAGCGCCCGATGGTGGTCGGCTACCGGATTTCCCCGACCACCCACGCCATCGTCAAGGGCCTGGGCATGCTCAAGGTCGAGCGCTACGCCCTGCCCAACGTGCTCGCGGGTGAGACCATCGCGCCGGAGCTGATGCAGGACGACTGCACGCCGATCAATCTCTCCCAGGCGGTCCTGGCGTGGTTCGCCGACCCCGCTGCGGTGAAGGCGCTGGAGCCGCGGTACCGCGACCTGCACATCCTGCTGCGCCGCGACGCCTCGCGCGAGGCGGCGACCGCGATCTCCGAGCTGCTCGATCCCCGGCACGCAGCGACAGCCACCGTCACCGGAGCCAGGCCATGAGGCAGCGGCCTCCACCGCCCCGGGTCCGCGTCCGCGCGGCGCCTGCCGACGCGTCCGTGATGCCGTCGGGCCTGGTGGCCGGCGTCGACGAAGCCGGGCGCGGGCCGCTGGCCGGCCCCGTGGTCGCGGCGGCCGTGGTTTTCGACCCCACCCGGCCGCGCATCAACGGCCTGGACGACTCCAAGGCGCTCACCCCAGCGCGCCGCGCCGAACTCTACGAACGCATCGTCGACCGGGCGCTGGCCTGGCACGTAGCCGTGATCAGCGTGGACGAGATCGACCGCATCAACATCTACCACGCGACGATGCTCGGCATGCGCCAGGCGATCCAGGCCGTCGCCCATGTCGCCGGGATCGCGCGCATCGACGGCAACGCCATCCCCGCCGACCTGCCCTGCGCGGCCGAGGCCTGGATCGGTGGCGACGCGCGCGACCGCAGCATCATGGCCGCCTCGATCCTCGCCAAGGTCACGCGCGACCGGGCGATGATCCTGATGCACGACGAATACCCGCGCTACGGGTTCGACGGGCACAAGGGCTACAGCACGCCCGGGCACCTGTCCGCGCTGCGCACGCACGGGCCCTGCCCGCAGCACCGCAGGAGCTTTGCCCCGGTGCGCGGCGCCGCGATGGCGGACCTGTTCGGACCGGCCTGAGTCCGCGACGCGGCACCGCGCCCGCCCACTGGCGCTAGATCTTCTCCGGTCCTCCGGGCTTCGTCTTGTGCTGCGGCTGCGCCTGCGCCGGCCGTACCGGTTGCGTCTTCTGCGCGCCGCCTGGCGGTGTGGGCTGCTTCACCGGTGCGTCTCCACCCGTGCCGAAACCGCCCTGCTTGGTCATCATCATCATCGTTCTCCGTCTGCGGTCCCTGACGACTCCGTCGCGATTCCGCCTACCCCGTCGCGGGGCGCTCCGTCGCACATCCCTGCGCGGCGACACCTGTCCGTCACAGCACCACGCTGGCGCGGATGCGGGGCTCGCCCATGCCGGCTGCACGCGCGCGTGCCAGTTCTCGTTGTGAAGCCTCACGCTCGCCGAGCACGGCGAGCGTTTCGGCGTTGCAGAGCGCGATCTCGGCGGGATCTCCACGCACGGCCGCCCTGGAGCGGCGCACCAGGTCCAGCGCCTTCGACCGGTGGCCCAGGTTGGCGCTGTACCAGCCCAGCGCGGCCAGCGCGTAGCCGTCGCCGTCCTCCAGCCGCAGATAGTCGCTGACCCTTCGAGCCGCCTCGCCGTAGGCTTCGCGCACGCGCTCGGGCGCCGCGCCGCTGGCAAGAAGACCGTCGCCCAAGTTGCCCCAGTTGATGTAGTCGTCCGGGTCGAGCTCGAGCGCGCGGCCGTACAGCGCCGCCGCGGCTGCGTGCTGGCCCGCCTGCGCCCGGAGGTTGCCGAGGTTGGCCAGTACGTCGGCGGTGGGTTCGATGGCCAGTGAACGCTCGAAGGCGCGCTCAGCCTCGCCGATGTCGCCGACGAGCAGCTGCAGGAAGCCGTAGGTGTTCCAGGTCCCGGCGTTCCGCGGCTCCAGTTCCAGCGCCCTGCGGTAGTGCGTGATCGCCTCGTCCACGCGGCCGCCGCGATAGGCCTGGAAGCCGACTTCAGCTCGCACCAGCGCATCCAGGGGCGCCTGTTCCAGCGCGATGCGGAACTGCTCGCGGGCGCGATCGACTTCGCCGCGCGCGGCCTCGACCTTGCCGATGCCGATCGCGGCGAGGGCGGCGGTCCCCGGATGGCGCGCCGCGCGTTCGAACTGGGCCTGCGCCTGCTCCAGCGCGCCGTCGACGCGATACAGGTTACCCAGCGCCAGGGCCGCTTCCGGGGGCGAGGGTTCAAGCTCGGCCGCGCGCCTGCAGGCCAGCCGCGCGCGGGCGTGCGCCTCGGCGTCGTTCCAGTATTCGAAGCGGCGCGTCTCGGTGGTGCACAGCGCCGCCTGCGCCAACCCGAAGTCGGCGTCCTCGGCGAGCGCAGCCCGGAAGGCCTCCGCGGCCTCCCAGTTGCGCTTGCGGTCAGGCGACGAACGCACCAGGTGCCGCCCGCGCAGGTAGGCGTCGAAAGCAGCGACATTCCGGGTCGGTGCCAGACGCTGGCGCAGCGTCTCCCGCGCGTCGGGCATGGCACCGAGCATCGATTCCACCACTTCGCCGGCAATCGCGCCCTGGGTGGCGAAGAGCTCGGCCATTGCGTGTTCGTAGCGCTCGCTCCACAGCACGTAGCCTGTGCGGGTGTCGCTGAGTCGGGCGTGGATGCGCACGCGGTCGCCTTCACGCCGGATGCTGGCGTCGAGGATCGCGTCGACGCCGAGCTCGCGCCCGATCTCGCGCACATCCGCGTCGCGACGCGGATCGTCGGCTGCCATCAGCGCCGCGACCTTGAGGCCCGGGACCGATGCGAGCGCATCGTGCATCTCGACCGCCAGCCCCTCGGCGAACCACTCGTCGTCACCGGGCCTGCCCAGGGTCGTGAAGGGGCGCAGGGCGATCGCCACCTGCGGGGCCGCCAATGTCCCGCGCGGCGCCCACTGCCACCACGCGGCGAAGGCGAGTGCGGCGAAGGCGAGCACGCCGAGGACCAGCACGATGGCGGCCGGTCGCAGCCCGGCGCGTGCCGGCAAGCCAATGGCCGCTGCGGCGGGTTCGCCACGGAGATCCCCGGACTCTGCGACGGAACCGGGTTGCAGTGAAATTTCCGCCGTCGGCAGGCTGGAAATTTCCGCCTCCGCCGCGTCCTCCACGATCGAAACCTCGGGGATGCACATGAAGCGATA
This sequence comes from Luteimonas sp. A534, assembly GCF_054072805.1. Classification (NCBI taxonomy): domain Bacteria; kingdom Pseudomonadati; phylum Pseudomonadota; class Gammaproteobacteria; order Lysobacterales; family Lysobacteraceae; genus Luteimonas; species Luteimonas sp. A534. The sequence goes on along the minus strand of NZ_JBSVRR010000001.1, from coordinate 469,392 downwards.
GCCGACCGCGTGCAGGGTCTGGATGTAGCGTGGATGCTCGGCCTCGTCGCCCAGCGCCTTGCGCAGCTGTGCCACCACCCGGTTCAGCACGCCGGGCGTGACGTGGCGGTGCCCCCAGACCTGGTCGAGCAGATGGTCGCGCTCGATCGCGTGGCCGGGATGCGCGAGCAGCGCCAGCAGCACCCCATAGGCCTTCGGCTCAAGGGCAAGCGGCTCCCCGTTGCGCGCAACGCGGTGCGCGGCGGTGTCGACCTCGACGTCACCGAAGCGATAGATGCGCGCTTGATCCGGCATTCGAGCCCCTTCGACGGGTCCGCCCAGCAGCGAGCTACGGGTTGAACGCATGAATCAGGAAAAACCGGCTTCCATCGCGAATCCATCACCCGTTCCGCCGCTTTCCCTCAAGCATCGCGGCCACGGCGGCGTGATCCTGCAGTCGCGCCAGTCCGGCGCCCCCGATCCGGAGACAGCCATGTACGCCATCCTCGACACATTGCCCCTGCCAGCGGTTGCGCAAGCCGGCGGACGTCGTCATCGCATTGCCGGCCGCGAGCCCGAGGCGCGAAGCCTCGACCGCTTCCAGTCGGTCGCCCGTGCGCTGTCCGCACGCGGCGAGGTCCCGGCGCTGGACGGCATCGCCTGCGCCGCACGCAGCCTCTCGCAGCGCTACGCGGGCCATGCCTGGGCGCCATGCATCCGCCAGCGCCGGCGCTGCCTGCAGGCGCTGCGCATGCTGGTGCGCGAGCCCGGCTGGCACCTGGCGCCCGAACAGCTGCAGCGCATCGCACTGCTGGCCGACTACGCCCAGGGCGAGGAACGCCTGGTGCCCGACGCCGTGCCCCTGCTGGGCGGGCTCGACACCGCGGTGCTGTTCGACATCGCATGGCCGTCACTGGCCGCCGACGCCGAGGCCTACTTCGACTTCCGCCGCCTGCGCACGGAGGAAGCCATCCTGCGCGGCGAGCGCCGGGACCATTTCGCGTTCGGTCGCGAAGACTGGCTGGAAGCGCGCAGCGCGGAGATCGCGCTGTACGCACACATCGCCAGGCGCGGCGCGGAAAGCTACGTTCCCGCCGCAGAAGCCGCGCTGTTCCGCGTCCACTGAACGCCGCCCCGCGCGGGCCGGGCTGTCAAGCCTTGTCCGCACGGGGGCTGGGACCTAACCTGCGTGGCTGCACCCGCGGTCCCGCAATGTCCCGACGCTTCGTCCACCTGACCCTCCACAGCGAGTACTCGCTCGCCGATTCGACGATCCGCATCCCGGACCTCGTCAATCGCTGCGTGGCCCTGGGCCAGCCTTCGGTAGCGGTGACCGACCGCAACAACCTGTTTTCGCTGGTGAAGTTCTTCCGCGCAGCCGAAGGCGCCGGCATCAAGCCGATCGCCGGCGCGGATATCAGCGTGGCCGAAGGCGACGAGCCGCCCGCCACGCTCACCCTGCTCTGCCGCGACCATGCCGGCTACCTGTCGCTGTCACGGCTGCTGACGCGCGCCTGGATGGAAGGCCAGCGGCACGACGGCGTGGTGGTGCGTCCGCAGTGGCTGCGTGAAGTGCACGGCGGGTTGTTCGCCCTGGCCGGGCGCCAGTCGCCGGCCGGCCGGCTGGTCACCGCCGGCCGCCACGACCTGGCCGAGGCCTGGGTGAAGGACTGGCGCGGCGTGTTCGATGACGGCCTGCACCTGGCCCTGGCCCGCTGCGGCTTCAGCGACGAGGCGGCATTCAACGACTTCGCGCTGCAGGCGTCCTCGCTGCACTCGATCCCCGTAGTCGCCGGCAACGAAGTGCGCTTCATCGACCGCGAAGGCTTCGAGGCGCATGAGGCGCGGGTCTGCATCGCCTCGGGCCGCGTGCTCGACGATCCACGCCGCCCGCGCGACTACACCGCCGAGCAGTACCTGAAATCCGGCCAGGAGATGGCGGAGCTGTTCGCCGACGTGCCCGACGCGCTCGACAATGCGGTCGCGCTCGCGCAGCGCTGCAATCTCGAGATGCGCCTGGGCACCTACCACCTGCCGGCGTTCCCGGTGCCGTCCGACCACACCCTGGATTCGTGGATCCGCAGCGAGGCCCGCGACGGGCTCGCGCACCGGCTCGAACAGGCGCCGATGGCCGATGGCCACGACCGCGCCAGCTACGCGGCGCGCCTGGACACCGAACTCGACGTCATCATCCGGATGGGCTTCCCCGGCTACTTCCTGATCGTGGCCGACTTCATCAACTGGGCGAAGGAGCACGGCATCCCGGTCGGCCCGGGCCGCGGCTCCGGCGCCGGTTCGCTGGTGGCCTGGGCGCTGGGCATCACCGACCTCGATCCCCTGCCCTACGACCTGCTGTTCGAACGCTTCCTCAATCCCGAACGCGTGTCGATGCCCGACTTCGACATCGACTTCTGCATGGACCGCCGCGACGAGGTGATCGACTACGTCGCCGCCAAGTACGGCCGCGACCGCGTCAGCCAGATCATCACCTACGGCACCATGGCCGCGAAGGCCGTGCTGCGCGACGCCGGTCGCGCGCTGGGCTATCCCTTCGGCCTTGTCGACGGCATCGCCAAGCTGGTGCCGATGACGCTGGGCGTGTCGCTCGAGGACGCGCTGGGCCGCACCGAGAAGGCGCGCAAGGACGACGCCTGGCGTTCGGACGAGCTGATCGCGCGCTACCACGACGAAGACGACGTCCGCGACCTGATCGACCTCGCGCTGCAGCTCGAGGACCTGACCCGCAACGCCGGCAAGCACGCCGGCGGCGTGGTGATCGCGCCGACGCCGCTGTCCGACTTCTGCCCGCTGTTCGCCGAGCACGATGGCGAAGGCGCCGGCCGCAACCCGGTCACCCAGTTCGACAAGGACGACGTCGAAGCGGTCGGCCTGGTGAAGTTCGACTTCCTGGGCCTGCGCACGCTGACGATCATCGACTGGGCAGTGAAGGCGATCAACAAGCGCCTGGCCGGGGAAGGCGGGACGCAGCCGGTGGACATCACCAAACTGCCGCTGGACGACGCCGTCACCTACGAACTCTTCGCCCGCGGCAGCACCGTCGCGGTCTTCCAGTTCGAATCGCGCGGCATGCGCGAGCTGCTCAAGCGCGCGAAACCCGACCGCTTCGACGACCTGATCGCACTCGTGTCGCTGTACCGGCCGGGGCCGATGGACCTGATCCCGGACTTCATCGAGCGCAAGCACGGCCGCGCCGAGGTCCAGTACCCCCACAAGCTCCTGGAGCCGGTGCTGGCCCCCACCTACGGAGTGGTGGTGTACCAGGAACAGGTCATGCAGACCGCGCAGATCCTGGGCGGCTACTCGCTGGGCGGCGCCGACCTGCTGCGCCGCGCGATGGGCAAGAAAAAGGTCGAGGAGATGGCGCTCGAGCGCGCCAAGTTCGAGGCCGGTGCGCTCGCGACACATGGCATCGAGCCGAAGGTCGCCGGGCCGATCTTCGACCTGCTGGAAAAATTCGCCGGCTACGGCTTCAACAAATCGCACGCGGCCGCCTATGCGCTGGTGTCCTACCAGACCGCCTGGCTGAAGGCGCACTACCCGGCCGAGTTCATGGCCGCGGTGCTGTCGAGCGACATGGACAGCACCGACAAGGTGGTCGGCTTCCTCGCCGAGGCGCGCGAGCTCGGACTCGAGATGCTGCTGCCGGACGTGAACCATTCGGGCTACATGTTCGAGGCCATCGACGCGCGCACGCTGCGCTACGGCCTGGGCGCGGTGAAGGGCGTGGGCCATGGCGCCTGCGACGCGATCGCGGACGAGCGCGGGCGCAACGGTCCCTACGTCGACCTGCTCGACTTCTGTCGCCGCAACGAGGCCGCGCGCCTGAACCGGCGCACCCTCGAGGCCCTGGTCAACGCCGGCGCGCTCGATGCCCTCGGCCTGAACCGCGCCTCGCTGATGCTGCAGCTGCCGGAAGTGCTGAAGGCGACCGATCAGCTGGCGCGCGAGCGCGAGGCCGGACAGACATCGCTGTTCGGCGGCTTCGCGGAGCCGGCGGCCGCCGCGGCGCAGATCACCCTGCCCGAGGTTCCGGAATGGCCGCTGGCGCAGAAGCTCGCCGGCGAACGCGACACCCTGGGCCACTACCTGAGCGGCCATCCGCTCGACCCCTACCGCAATGAGCTCAAGGCCCTCGTCGGCTCCGACCTCGGCCAGCTCGATGCCCTGTGGGAGTCCGGGAGTTCGGCGCGCAAGGGCGGGAACGGCAGCGGCGAAGGCGGTCGCGGCGGCTGGCGCCAGGAAGTCACGGCGATCGTCGCCGGCCAGGTAGGCGCCGTGCGCAAGCGCGGCGAGAGCCAGGCCTTCGTCGTGCTCGAGGACGGCCGCGGCCGCATCGAATGCGCCTTTTTCTCCGAAGCCTGGCTGGAGCACGCGCCACTGCTCGCCGGTAACCGCATCGTGATCGTCGAAGGCGGGCTGCGCGAGGACGAGTTCAGCGGCGGCTTTTCGCTGCGCGCGCGCCGCGCCTGGGATTTCCACGAGGTCTGCAGCCAATCGGCGCGACGCCTGTCGCTGCGCCTGGACCTGGCGCAGGCTGCGGTCCTCGACCGCGTCCAGGCACTGCTCTCCACGAATCGCCCCGGCGCCACGCCGCTGCGCCTGGACCTGCTGCTGCCCTCGGGCGCGGCCGGCAGCCTCGACCTCGACGGCAGCCATTCGGTCCGCGTCGACCCCGACCTCCTCGGCCAGCTGCGCGTCGAACCCGGCGTCCGCACCGTGCACGTCGCCATGGGTGCGCGCCCGTGGGCAAGCTGAGTCCACACCGGGACGTACGGTCCCCCGTGACCGTCTCCGCTAGACTGGCCGCTTTCCCGACCGTAGTCCGTCGATGAATCCCAACTACCTCGATTTCGAACAGCCCATCGCCGACCTTGAGGCGAAGATCCAGGACCTGCGCCAGGCCAGCTCCGGGCCCGGCGTCAACATCGACGCCGAGCTGCGCACCCTGCAGAACAAGCTGCGCCTGCGCACCGCGCAGATCTTCCGCGACCTCAGCCCGTGGCAGGTGTCCCAGCTCGCCCGCCACCCGGCGCGCCCGTACACCAACGATTACATCCGGATCATCTGCGACGAGTTCCAGGAACTCGCCGGCGACCGCGCGTATGCCGACGATGCCGCCATCGTGGGCGGCATCGGCCGCATCAACGGCCGCAGCGTGATGATCATCGGCCACCAGAAGGGCCGCGACACCAAGACCAAGGTGCGTCGCAACTTCGGCATGCCGCGCCCCGAGGGCTACCGCAAGGCACTGCGCCTGATGAAGATGGCCGAGCGCTTCAAGCTGCCGCTGCTGACCTTCATCGACACCCCCGGTGCCTATCCCGGCATCGGCGCCGAGGAACGCGGCCAGTCCGAAGCCATCGCACGCAACCTGATGGAAATGGCCGAGCTGAAGACGCCGATCGTGTGCACGGTGATCGGCGAAGGCGGCTCCGGCGGCGCGCTGGCCGTTGGCGTCGGCGATCGCACGGTGATGCTCGAATACAGCACGTACTCGGTGATCTCGCCCGAAGGCTGCGCCTCGATCCTGTGGAAGGACGCCGGCAAGGCCAAGGATGCCGCCGAGCAGCTCGGGCTCACCGCCAAGCGCCTGCTCGGCCTGGGCCTGGTCGACAAGCTGGTGCGCGAACCCATCGGCGGCGCGCACCGCAATCCGAAGCAGATGGCGCTGCGGCTGAAGGCGGTACTGGTCAACGAGATCGACGCCCTCGTGGACCTGCCCGTCGACACGCTGCTGGAAAAACGCTACCGGCGCCTGCGCGGTTACGGCGCGTACGAAGCCGCCTGAGGCGCCCGCGGCGCAGCGCGCGCCGGCGTATCGAATAGACTCTCCCTGCCGGCAATCCGCCGGCATGGGGAGCACTACTGCATGATCATCAAGCGTATCGATATCCTTTCCGCCGCGAAGATCGCCGGCATCATCACCGCGGCCTTCGGCCTCCTTGCGGGCCTCATCATCTTCCTGTTCGGCGGGCTGATCGGCAGCATTGCCGGCACCGGCAACGGTGGTGGATTCGCCATGTTCGGGGGCTTCATGGCGGTCATCCTGCTGCCGATCATGTACGGCATCTTCGGCTTCATCGGCGGCGCGATCCAGGCGTTCATCTACAACCTGGCAGCTGGCTTCATCGGCGGCATCCGCATCGAAACGGAGTAAGCATCCGGCGGCGCGCGGCGGCCTGCAACGCCGCGCGCCGCACCTTGCGCAACGCCATGGACCCGTACCTGCCCGACGGTCTCTTCACCCTTCCGGATGACGCCGGCACCGCGGTCACGGTTGCGCTGAGCGGCGGGCTCGACTCCACCGTGCTGCTGCACCGGCTCGCGGCGCTGCCTCCGGTCCGCGCGCGCGGACTGCGCGCCATCCACGTGCATCACGGCCTGCATCCCGGCGCAGGCGACTGGGCCGCCCACTGCGCTGCCGTCTGCGCACGCCTCGAGGTTCCGCTGGTGGTGCGCGAAGTCACGGTCGCCCGCGACAGTGGCCTTGGCCTCGAAGCCGCGGCACGGACGGCACGCCACGCCGCGTTCGCCACGGTGCTCGGCGAAGGCGACGTGCTGACCCTTGCCCACCACCAGGACGACCAGGCCGAAACCTTCCTCCTGCGCGCACTGCGCGCCTCGGGACCCGAAGGCCTCGCGGCGATGCGGCCCTGGCGACGCTTCGCAGCGGGCTGGATGTGGCGGCCGCTGCTCGGCCAGCCGCGCGCACGCATCCATGCCTGGGCCCAAGCCGAAGGCCTGTCATGGATCGAGGATCCTGCGAACACCGATCCCGCGCACGACCGTACCCTGCTCCGCGAGCGCGTCCTGCCGCTGCTGCGCGAACGCTGGCCGACGGCGGATGCCGCGTTCGCGCGCAGCGCCGCGCTGTGCGCCGAGGCCTCCGAGCTGCTCGCCACGCGTGACGCCGAGCTGCTCGACGCACTATTCCCCCGCAGCGGTGCCAGCGATGATCGAAACGGCCGTGGTGACGGTGCTTCGCCGGACCTGTGCACGCAGCCGCTTCCGATGCAGCCGCTGCGCGCGCTGTCTTCAGCCGAACGCGCACGCGCGCTCCGCGCCTGGACCGCAAGCCTGTGCTTGCCACCCCTGCCTGCGCCCGCATTTCCCGCCATCGACCAGCTGCTCGATGCGCGCGGCGATGGCGATGCCGCGTATCGCTGGGCCGGCGCACTGATCCGCGCATGGCGCGGCCATCTCCACGCCGTGCGACCGGCACCGCCGCTCCCTGCGGACTGGATGGTCGAGTGGGACGGCCACCAGCCCCTGATGCTGCCGGGTGGCGGCAGCCTGTCGCTGGAAGGCGTGGACGCCTTCGACCAGCCGATGCACGCGCATTCCCGCCGCGGCGGTGAACGCCTGCATCTGCGCGGACGCGAGCACTCGCACGCGCTCAAGCACCTGCTCCAGGACGCAGGCCTTCCGCCCTGGCTGCGCGCGCGCATGCCACTGCTGTCCGACGCCCACGGCCAGCTCCTGGCGGCCGGCGACCGCCTGCTCGCGGCCCCGCTCGACGACTGGCTCGACGCCCGGGATGCACGCCTGCACTGGCGGGACTTGGCGTAAACTCGAGGGCATGCCACGCAAGCCCGAATCCGACAACAGCACGTCCCCGGTCGCCGACTTCGAAGCCTCGCTCGATTCGCTCGAGCAGCTGGTCGAGAAGATGGAGCACGGCGACATGAGCCTTGAGGACTCGCTCGCCGCCTACGAGCGCGGCGTCGGCCTCTACCGCCGCTGCCAGCAGGCGCTTGAACAGGCCGAGCTGCGCGTCCGCCTGCTCACCGACCCGCAGCAGCCCGACTCGGCCACGCCGTTCCCGGCCAGCGGCGACGATGCCTGAGGCGCTTGGCGGGGCCGAAACGGCGGCTCGCCTCGAGGCCTGGAGGCACCGGATCGACAAGGTCCTCGAAGCCGCCCTCGCGGCCCATCCCGCGGCCGAGCACCGCCTGGGGGACGCCATGCGGCACGCCGTCCTGCTTGGCGGAAAGCGCATGCGTCCGCTGCTGGTCTACGCGACCGGCACGGCCTTCGGCGCCGATGAATCCCTGCTCGACGCACCCGCCGCGGCGATCGAACTGATCCACGCCTATTCCCTGGTCCACGACGACCTGCCGGCCATGGACGACGACGCCCTGCGCCGCGGCCAGCCCACCGTCCACGTCGCCTTCGACGAGTCGACCGCGATCCTGGCCGGGGATGCGTTGCAGTCACTGGCCTTCGCCGTGCTGGCCGATGCCGCCGGAAGCGACGCGGCGCGCGTGGCGATGCTGCGCGAGCTGGCAGTCGCCGCGGGCGCAGGCGGCATGTGCGGTGGCCAGGCCCTGGACCTTGCCGCCACCGGTCGGAGCGCTTCGTCGGGCATCGACGAACTCGAACACCTGCACGCGCTCAAGACCGGCGCCCTGATCCGCGCCGCCGTGCGCATGGGAGCCATCGCGGCCGACGCCGACAGCGGCGAGCGCATGCGCCTGGATGCCTACGCCGACGCGCTTGGCCTCGCCTTCCAGATCCGCGACGACCTGCTCGACGTCGAGGGCGAAAGCGCCATCCTTGGCAAGACCGCGGGCAAGGACGCCGCGCAGGACAAAGCGACCTTCCCCGCCCTGATCGGCATCGACGCGTCGCGCACGCGACTGGCCGGGCTCGGCACCGCCATGGCCGGATCACTCGCGCCCTTCGGCGCGCGCGCGGCGGCGCTGGCCGCATTGGGCAAACTGGCGATACACCGCTCGCACTGAGGCTGTCGCTTTTCGCCCCGGTTGGACGTTTACCTCCTGACAGGGCGAAGCCCGGGGGGAAACGTGTCGGGCAGTCTGGGTTACCGGGTGCGCAGTGCGATCGATTCGGCCATGGCAGGCGCCAGCGTCCGCTTCATGGACGCGTGGGCCGTGCTCGAGCGCTGCTATCGGCGTCCGCTGTCCTGGTGCTCGCAGCGGCTGCGCTTCGCGTTCTACCCGCTGCTGGCGCTGGCCATGCTCGGCGGGCTGGCGTGGGACTGGCAGCACGGGCGTTCGCTGGATGCCGCCGAGGACGCGGTCTTCGACCGGATCATCGGCCTGCGACCGCTTGAACCGGTGCCGAGCGGGCGCACCGTGGTGGTCGAGATCGACGAGTGCTCGATCGAGTATTACCGGGCCCTCGGCGAAGGCGGCTGGCCCTGGAGCCGCGAACGCCACGCCGACCTCCTCGATGCGCTCGACCGTGCCGGGGTGCGTGCGGTCGGCATCGATATCCTGTTTGCTGACCGCGCGCCCGCGGATCCCGGTGGCGATGCCCTGCTCGAGGCCATGGCCGGGGGAGGCGAAGGCCGCTTCATCTTCGCCGCCACGCGCCTGCATTCCGATTTCGACGCCACGGCGTCCACGCGCGTGGACGCGGTCCCGGGCGCGTTCCGCCTGGTCCCCGATGCCGCGATCCCGGGCCCGCGCGTGGCCCTGCTCCAACCCTACGGCGCGGCGATGGCGCGCCACTCCGGCCTGGTCAACATCCAGCGCGGCCGCGACGGCGTGCTGCGCGACGTGCGCCTGTACGAGGCTGCGGGTGGATGGGCAATGCCGGCCCTGGCGCTGCGGCTTGCGCACGCCGCCGGCGCGGACTCCCGGGCCGCGGTGGCCGCGCGCGGCGGCGACCTGCGCATCAACTGGCGCGAACACTCGCAGCTGCCCTATGCCAGCGCCGCGGATCTCATCGAAGGCAGGCCGGTCTGCGGGCAGGGGCTGCCGCCGCTGGACGGGGCCGTGGCCGTGGTGGGCCACACCGCCGCCGGCATCAACGACGCCAAGCCGACGCCCGTGGACATGGCCATGCCCGGCGTCGCGATCCTCGCCGAGGCCACCGAGGCACTGATCGCCGACACCTGGATCAGGATGCCGCCCGGCTGGCTCAAATACGCGCTGGCCAGCGTGCTCGTGCTGCTGACGTGCTTCGTGTTCTGGCGCGGCGAGCCCCACAAGGACGTCGACCCGGTCTTCGTCGCCACCAACCTCACGCTGCTCGCAGCCGCCTTTGCCGGCCTGACCTTCTTCGGCTGGTTCGTCGACATCTTCGCCAGCCTCGGCTACGGCGCCCTGTGCTTCGCGCTGTGCCGCGGCTACGCAGCGGTGCAGCGCGGGCGCGCCTCGGGCAACTCCGATTACCTGCCCGAGTACGACCCGGCGGCACATCCCTGGCTGCTGCTGGCACGCCTGCGCATGGAGCCCGACGCAGGGTTGCCGATGCCGCAGGTCAAACGCCGGCGGCGCGAATATCGCCGCGTGCTGCGCAAGCTCGTCTACACCAGCGACGACATCGTGATCATCGAAGGCCTGGTCGAGCGCAAGCACTGGATGCAGCCGATCCTGGATGACCTCGTGCTGCTTACCTGGAAGGCCGACAGCGAAGACGCCGTGCGCGCACAGGCCACGCGCGACCTCGACGCCCTGCATGCCGCGCTCAACGCCACCGCCGAACGCCTGGATGGGCGCGGCCGGGTCATGGTGTGCGTGGCCACCGCGCGGATCGACGACGGCGCCGGAACCGGCACTGCCGGCCGCCGGCTGCGCCTGCGCGCGCTGCTCGGCCAGGACCTGGACCTGCTTGAACATCGGCCACTGGCTGCCAGCAACACCCTGCTCCCCTTGTCACAGGTATTCGAGGACACCCCATGCGAAACACCATCCGCTCCCTGAGCCTGGCGATGCTCGCCACCCTCGCCGCCAGCGGCCTCGCTTTGGCTGCCCTCTCGGCCGCGATGCCGGCCGTGGTGCACAAGCGCTCGGTCGAGGTGCGCAACGCTCCCGATCCCGCGGCGCCGGCCATCACCACGCTCGCACGCGACGCGCGCGTGGATATCAGCGCCCAGCAGGGCCTTTGGTATCAGCTTGCGCTGGGCGACGGGCGCAGCGGCTACGTCCGCGTCAACGAGGTCCGCATGGCCAGCGCCGGCGCGGAAACACCGGACACCAGCCGGCAGGCGCTCCTGCAGGGCCAGGCCGGCCGCGGGCGCGTGACCGAGACCGCGACCGTCCGCGGCATCGATGCCAGCGATCTCACCGGCGGCCGCCACGACGCTGCCGCCCTGGCACGCATGGAAGGCCACCGCGTCGATGCCGCCGCCGCATCGGCGCATGCACACGCGCAGGGCTGGCAGGCGCGCAGCGTGCCCTGGCCCGGCGAAGCCCGGGAGCTCGACACCTCGGGACAGCAGGCCACCCAGGCCGACAAGCGTCGCGGGCTCGCCTCCGCGCGCGGGCTCCTGTCGAAGATCGGCGGCGGGGCACTGGGAGGTTCGCAGGCCACGCGCGTCGCCGACCGGGCGATGGGCAAGTCCGACAAGGAGGTCGCCGAAGAGGAGCGCGCGCTCGGCCCCGCCGTGACCGGCCGCGTGCTTGGCGTCGCTCCGCTGTGGGCCGACGCCGCCGCGCAGCGCCGCGTGAACCTCGTGGGCCGCTGGCTGGCTTCGCAGACCTCGCGTCCCGACCTGCCCTGGACCTTCGGCGTACTCGACGACGGCGAGGTCAACGCCTATGCCGCACCCGGCGGCTACGTGATGCTGACGCGCGGACTGTACGAACTGCTCGGCGACGATGCCGAACTCGCGGCGGTGCTCGCCCACGAACTCGGCCACGTGGTCCAGCGCGACCACTTCGAGGTCATCCGCAAGCAGCAGGTGCGCGAAGCCGGCAAGGACGCGGTGCTGTCGCAGGTGGCCACGCCGGGCGCGGCGGCCTATGCCCGCGACTACGTCGACCGCCACGGTGCCGCCGTCCTGCTCACAGGACTCGACCGGGAGGCGGAATACCGCGCGGACGCCGCGGCTGGCATCTACCTGCAGCGCGCCGGCTTCGAGCCGCTCGCGTTCTATTCGGTGCTGCAGAAGATGGCGTCGCTCGGCACGCGGCCGGCACGGCTGGCGCAGCTCTACCGCACGCACCCGCCGCTGGAGGACCGCATGGACCGTTTGGACGACGCGATGGCGCGCAAAGGCCGCGGGCGCTGAGCAGCCCGCGGCCGGGCACGCCTTACTTGATCAGGCGCAGGGTCAGCGGATAGCGGTAGGCCACGCCGTCGTTGGCCTTGATCGCCGCGACGATGGTGAGCACCAGCCAGGCGATGCCGACGATGAAGAACAGCGGCCCGGTGATGATGATCCCGATGCCCAGCGTGAAGATGGTCATCAGGAACAGCACCAGGAAGATGATGGCCACGGTGATGTTGAAGTTCAGCGCTTCCTTGGCCTGGTCGTCGACGAAGGGCATCGTGTCCTTCTTGACCAGCCAGATCACCAGGGGACCGATGAAGCAGCCGAGGCTGCCGCCCCAGGCCGCGGTCAGCAGGCCGCCAAGCAGTGCGGACAGATGCGCGAACATCCCCCACTGCCGCTGTTGTGGATCGATGACGCCCGCGCCGGACACGGTCTGCCCCGCCTGGTCGTTGTTGTCTTCGTCGATCATCGCGTCTCTCCCCGGCGGACTTGCCGGCTCGAACGGTAACATGTCAGTCCGCGCCGGCAACCGTCATCCCGCCCAGCAGGATCGAGCCCGTGCGGATGTGCGAGCGCGGATCGACATCGTTGCCCACGGCCTCGATCGCCATGAACATGTCGCGCAGGTTCCCGGCCACGGTGATGCCATCGACCGGGTGGGTGATGGCACCGCCCTCGACACGGAATCCGGCGGCACCGCGCGAATAGTCGCCGGTGACGGTGTTCACGCCCTGCCCCATCAGGCTGGTGATGAGCAGGCCGTCGCCCATGCCGCGCACCAGGTCGTCGAAGCCACCGGCATTCGCCACCACGTCGAGGTTGTGCACGCCGCCGGCATTGGCCGTGGTCGCAAGTCCCAGCCGGCGCGCGGAATAGCTGCCGAGCACGTAGCGCTGCAGCACGCCGGCTTCGACCAGCGATGACTCGCGCGTGGCCACGCCTTCGGCATCGAATGACGCCGAGCGCAGGCCGCGCGGCAGGAACGGCCGCTCGTGGATCGCAAACCAGTCCGGGAACAGCTGCTGGCCCGCGGCATCGACCAGGAAACTGGCGCCGCGGTACAGCGCGCCACCGGACACGGCGCCGAGCAGGTGGCCAATCAGCGACCGCGCGACCTCTGCGGAGAACAACACTTGATAGCGGCCGGTCGCGACCGGCGACGGCGCCAGGCGCGACACCGCGCGCTGCGCGGCCATGCGGCCGATGTCGGCGGCGGGATCCAGGTCTTCGGGCGCCAGCGCGTAGCTGTACCAACCTTCGCGCTGCATGTCCTCGCCACGGCCGGCGATCAGCGCGCAGGACAGGCTGTGGTGGCTGGCGCGCTCGGCGCCGATAAAGCCGTGCGAGTTCGCATAGACGCCAAGCGAGGTGCCTGTGCCCACGCCGGCGCCGTCGGAATTGGTGATGCGGGCGTCGGCGTCGCGCCCGGCCTGCTCGGCCGCCAGGGCCAGCGCCACCGCATCCTGCGCATCCAGCGCCCACGGGTGCCAGGCATCGAACTCGCGCAAGTCGCGCGCCATCAGCTCTCCATCGGCCAGGCCGGCGGCGGCATCGTCCTCGGTGTGGCGCGCGATCGCGCAAGCCTGCTCCACCGTGGCCGCCAGGCTCTCCTCGCGCAGGTCGGCGGTGCTGGCGCTGCCCTTGCGCTGGCCGAAATACACGGTCACCGCGATCCCGCGGTCGCGGGTGGACTCCACCGACTCCACCTCGCCCATGCGCACGTTCACCTCCAGGCCCCGGTCCTCGCTGCAGGACACCTCGGCCTGGCTGGCGCCAGCGGCGCGACAGCGGTCAAGCAGCTGGCCGGCGATGCCCTCCAGGCGCGCCAGACGCTCGCGGCTGTCGTCGTGGATGGGGTTCGTGTCGGTGATGGCGGTGGTCAATGCCTTATCCTTCAGGGTTCTTGAACGGTTCAACAGGCGGCTGGAACGACATGCGCGGCAAGGACGAAGACACCGGCGATTTCCTCGGCCCCAGCCGCAGCGCGCAGCGTCGCGAGGCGCTGGACGTGCTGGAGCTTGCAAAGCAGCTGGTGGAACTCGACCCCGGCCGGCTGGCGAAGCTGCCGCTGGGCGAACACCTGCTGCCGCACATCGCCCAGGTCCGCCGCATCAGCTCGCACATCGCGCGCAAGCGCGAGATCGCCTTCCTGGCCAAGCAGCTGCGTCGCGAAGAGGACGAAGCGCTCGATGCGCTGCGTGACGCGCTCGACGTCGACGGCGAGGCCGCGCGCCTGGACACCGCGCGCCTGCACCGGGCCGAGGCCTGGCGCGAGCGCCTGGTGGGCGACGACGCCGATGCCGCGCTGTCGGCGCTGCTCGACGAATTCCCCGGCGCCGACCGCCAGCGCCTCCGCCAGCTGGTGCGCAACGCGCTGGCCGAACGCAAGGCCGCGAAGCCGCCGCGCGCCTTCCGCGAGCTGTACCGCGAAGTCCGCGCCCTGCTGGATGCGGACGGCGCCGGCGAGAACGCCCAGCCCGCCAGCGACGAAAGCGAAGACAGTCCCTTGTAGGAGCGGCTACAGCCGCGATTGCACCGCCGCATCGAAAGCGAAGACCGCCCCCTGTGGGAGCGGCTATAGCCGCGATCGCATTGCCGCACCACCGGAATCGCGGCTGTAGCCGCTCCCACAGCGCGTCGCGGGTTCACGCGCGCGTGCCGCCAACGGTAATGCCGTCGATCAGGAGCGACGGCTGGCCCACGCCGACCGGCACGCTCTGGCCGTCCTTGCCGCAGGTGCCGACGCCGTCGTCGAGCGCCATGTCGTGGCCGACCATGCGCACCTTCTGCATCGTCTCCGGACCGCTGCCGATCAGGGTCGCGCCCTTCACCGGCGCGGTCACCTTGCCGTCCTCGATCAGGTAGGCCTCGGTGGCCGAGAACACATACTTGCCGCTGGTGATGTCGACCTGGCCGCCGCCGAAATTGACCGCGTACAGGCCCTTCTTCACCGAACGGATCATGTCGGCGGGATCGTCCTGGCCGGCGCGCATGTAGGTGTTGGTCATCCGCGGCATCACCAGGTGGGCGAAGGATTCACGGCGGCCGTTGCCGGTCGGCTTCACGCCCATCAGGCGCGCGTTGAGCGTGTCCTGCATGTAGCCGGTGAGCACGCCGTCCTCGATCAGCGTGGTGCACTGCGTCGGCGTGCCCTCGTCGTCGACGTTGAGCGATCCGCGACGGTTGTCGAGCGTGCCGTCGTCGACGATGGTGACGCCGGGCGCGGCGACGCGCTGGCCCATGCGGCCGGCATAGGTGCTGGTGCCCTTGCGGTTGAAGTCGCCCTCGAGGCCATGGCCGACCGCTTCATGCAGCAGCACGCCGGGCCAGCCGCTGCCAAGCACGACCGGCATCACGCCGGCGGGCGCATCGATGGCCTCGAGGTTGACCAGCGCCTGGCGCAGCGCCTCGCGCGCGAAGTGCTCCGGCCGGCCGTCGCCAAGCAGCTCGGCATACGCGTAGCGGCCGCCGTAGCCGGCATAGCCGGTCTCGCGCCGCCCGCCCTGCTCCACGATCACCTGGATATTGAGACGCACCAGCGGCCGCACGTCGCCGGCAACCACGCCGTCCGAGCGCGCCACGAAGATGGTGTCGACGCCGCCGGACAGGCTCACCATTACCTGCTTCACCCGCGGATCGGCGGCGCGCAGCAGGCGGTCGACGCGCCGCAGGGCTTCGACCTTGGCGTCGTTGGCCATGCCGTCGATCGGATCCTCGGCCGGGTACAGCGTGCGCGCGCCGGCCGGCACCAGCGCCTGCACGCGGTGCTCGGTGCCGCTGCGCGCGATCGCCCGCGCGGAACCGGCCGCGGCCAGCAGCGATTGCGCATCGATGTCGTCGGCATAGGCAAAGCCGGTCTTCTCGCCGCTGATCGCGCGCACGCCCACGCCCTGCTCGATCGAATGCGCGCCGTCCTTGACGATGCCGTCCTCGACCGTCCAGCTCTCGCGCCGCGCGTGCTGGAAATAGATATCGCCGAAGTCGATGCCGGGCCCGAGCAGCGTTCCGAACGTGCGTTCCAGGCCGGCACCGTCGAGGCCCGCGGGCAGCAGCAGGCGTGATTCGGCGATCTCGAGGGCTTGGGTCATGGAGAGTTCCGGCTGGTGGACGTCGTTGTTCTACAAGGTGCGGGCGGCAACGCGGCGATCAAGGTCGGGGCGCGGGATCGCGATCGCTGGCCGCTCCGGCCGCGGGGTCCGGCGCGGCTGCGGGCGTGGCCGGCAGCTCGCGTCCTTCGACCACCACCTTCGGATCCTTCCAGGGCCCGGTGACGTGGTAGGTGCGCGCGCCCATGCGGCCCAGCGGCTTCTCGAACACCGCATTGGCCACCGCGCCGACCGCCGCGCCCACCGGCCCGGCAGTGATGGCGCCCACCGCAGTGAGCAGTCCGCCGGTCCGCGGGAAGACCTCGATCACCTGGTCGTAGGTCTGCGCGCGCATGTCGGCGCTGCCGCGGATATGGATTTCGGCCGCCGCGCCGTCGATCACCAGGTCCTCGCCGTGCGCGAGACCGTCGGCGAAGCGGACCGTGCCGCCGACGCGGTTGAACACGAAGCCGCGCGAGAAAAGATCGCGGAAATCCAGCATCAGTCGCCGCGGCAGCTCGGCAACGCTGAGCAGGCCGAGCACGCGGCCGGCACCGGGATCCACTTCGACCAAACGGCCATCCTTGACCGTGAGCGACAGGCTGCCTTCCAGCGCACCCAGCGTGAAGCCGGCGGGCGAGCCGGGCCACGCGCCATCGAAGCGCGCCGTGCCCTCACCGCCGTCGATGCGCCCGACCATTCCCAGACCGGCCAGCAAGGCACCAAAGTCTTCGCTCTGCACCGCGACCTGCATCCGCGTGCGCGCCTGCGCGCCGCGCCCGGTCCAGGCGCCGTCGACATCGATCGCCTGCCCCTTCGAACGCAGCTGCAAGGACTCCACCTGCAGGCCTTCCGCCGTGGGCCGCGTCCGCAGTTCCATCCGCCCCAGCGGCGCCGCGGCCACGCGCAGGTCGTCCACCACGATCGCCAGCGGGGGAAGGCCCGCCGGATCGATGTCTGCATCGGCGGCAGCGTCGCCCGCGGTCGCGTGGGCCCCTGCGGCCGACTCCACACTGGGGACGCCCGCCGCTCCGGCATCCGCGGTGCCCGTGCCGGCGCGCGCACTGCGCCAGTACAGGCGCTGCAGCTCCGCCGAGAGCGTCGCTCCCTCGCCGCGCGGGATGTCGACGCTGCCGGCCAGCGCTTCGCCGTCCAGGCGAACGCGCGTGGCGCCGCGCTCCTGTCGGGCGACCACCCGCGTCCCCGGAAACGCGCCGCCCAGCAGCTGCAGCCTGCCCGCGACGAGATCGATGCCGCGCAGCGCCAGGCCGTCGGCGCCGTCCTGCGCGTCGCCGGCAAACATCCCCGCCCACTCCATCGCGTCAAGCACCGGCGTGCGACCGGTGATGCGGATGCCCGAATCCGGCGGCGCCGCATCGACGCGGTCGCTGCCCAGCACCGCAAGTACCCCGGTGCGACCGCCGTGGCTGCGCGCGCGCAGCGCGACGCGCTTGCCCAGCACCACGTCGATGTCGTCCTCGCCCATGGGTAGCGTCAGGTCGATACGTGCTGCCAGGGGCTCCGCGGCCGTCTTGCCCAATGGCGCCGGCAGCGACAGGCGGGTGCCGACCAGGTCCGATCGCAGTTGCAGGCGTCCACCGGCGCCGTCGCCACCGGCGTCCTCCGGCAGCGCCAGTGCCAGGGTCCACGCCGAGCGACCGTGCAGGCGCGCCCCCAGCCAGGCCAGCTCCGGTGCGCGAGCGGCGAGTTCCGAAGATGCCAGGCTGGCTTCGAGTTCGGCCTCGAACGCCGTGCCGCGTCCGCGCACGTGCCCAACACCGGCGCGCAGCGACAGCCGCCCGGGCTGTCCATCCCGGCGCACGCGCAGGCCTTGGGTGTTGAAGCCGTCCTGGTCGTAGCGGGCGTCGCCATGGACATCGTCGAACGCCACATCCCAGCGCTTCTCTTCCAGGCGCGCGCCTGCAAGCGCGATGCCGCCGGACACGCGCAGGCCGCGGGCGCCATCGTCATCACCCAGCGGCAGCACCATCCCGAACGTGGCGCGCATCGGACCCGAGGCCGACAGCGCGTCAAGCATCTCCTCGCGCCCCTCGCGCAGCGGACTGTCCCTTAGCAGCGCCAACACGGGCGCGGCGTCGCTTGCGAACACAGCATCGACCCGCAGCGGGGCGTCGCCGAAGTCGGTGATCGCGGCACGCAGCGAACGCACGGGTACGTCGCCCAGGCGCGCAGTGCCCTCGACGCTGAAGCCGTTGGCGATGAAGTCGATATGGCCATCGAGCGCTTCGGCGGCCGGCCAGTCGGGATCGAAGCGCACCTCGGCGTCCTCGAGCCTGGCGCTGGCATGGAACCGCCCGGCACCGGCCCTGTCGCCATCGGATTCGAAAGGCCAGTCGTCGAGGTCCCCGGAAACCACCGCGCGCCCCTCCAGCACGCGGCCATCGACCAGCGCTGAATCCAGCCATTCCACCGCGGCCCCGGGCATCAGGTGACGGATCCAGAAGCGCTTCGCCACCGGCACGCGCGCTTCATCGACCTCGGCCACCAGGTCGATCCCCGGCCGCGTACCATCGCCCTGGAACACCATGCCGCCGCGGAGAGCAGCGCCGTAACCCTCGCCATCGATGCGCAAGGCCGGGGTGCGCACCTGCCAGCCGTCGGCGGCGTGCCAGGCCACCAGCTCGCCGCGAAGCCGCACGTCGTGCGCCGACGGACCGAATCCCATGGGCCAATCGACGCTGGCCACCGCATCGGGATCGGGCGTGAACACCAGCGCGGCTGCATCACCGCGGAGGCTGCCCGACAGTCCCGAGAGTCCGGGCGCTTCGCCCTGCACTTTGAAGCCCAGGCCTTCGATCCGCGCGCTTGCGCGCAGCGCACCTCCGGCGGCACCGGCGATGTCCACGTCGTGGAGCAAGCCGGTGGGACGCGCTTCGCGCAGCCAGCCGGCGAGTCCTTCGGGCATGGCGGGCGCCAGTGACGCCAGTGCAAGCAGCGCCCCGGCATCGATGCGTTCGGCGACCAGCGCGCGCCGCGCCCCGCCCGCCACGAGCAGGCCATCCAGCGACTGCGCGGTAGCGCCAGCGCCCAGGCGCAGGCGTGGCGCGTCGACGCGCCAGCCGCCTTCCAGTGCGGTCCAGCGCGCATCCAGATCAAGTTGGCCGAGATCGGCTTCGCCGCCGCTTCCCCTCAGGCGCAGGCCTTCCAGCTCGCCGCGCATGACCAGCGAATCGATGCGATAGCCGCGCAGGTCCGCCCAGGCCTGGAGCCGCCCCGAACCCGCCACCGGCCCGATGCCACCCGCCTGCAGGTCCGACCAGGCGGAAAGATCGGCGCGACGCAGCGCCAGCCAGGCGCGGGCGTCGCCGCTGGCGCGATCCAGCTCCGCAGTGATGTCCAGCGGTGAAACCCCCGGCACCATCCAGGCCCGCGCGGCGGCGCGCACGCGATTGCCGTCCACGCGCAGGCGCACGTCGACCTCGTCGAGTCGCGCCTGAATGCCAAGGGCCGGCGCATCCACCAGCAGCACGCCATCGACCACCTGCAGTTCGCCCAGGCCTTCCAGCGCGGCGAAGGGGTCGCCGTCGGCCTGCGCTTCGCCCGGAAGGCCGCGCACCTGCCAGCGGCCATCGTCGCTGCGCTCGAGCGTCAGCTCGAGGCCGCGCAGGCGCAGCTCGGTGAAGGAGCGCCCCGGGAGCAGCCCCGCGTACTGCGCGACCAGCACCTCGGCTTCGCCGATCGGGATGGCGTCGGCACCACTGCCGATGCGCAGGCCGTCCAGGCGCAGCAGCGGGCCGCGCCGCGTCCATTCGGTCTCCAGGCTGTCGAACGACACCGGCCGCCCCGCACGGGCGCCCAGCCATTCGGCGATGCGCTCTGGGTGGCGCTCGGCCAAGGGCAGCAGCTGGCTGGTGATGCCCGCGCCCAGCGCCATCACCACCAGGCCGATGGCGAACACGTACCAGGCGCCGCGCCGCGCGCGACGCAGGCCGCGGCGGAGCGGACCCGACATCAGCGACCCGCGCGCCGTGCGCAGCGCTCAGAGCAGGACGACATCGAACTGCTCCTGCAGGTATTGCTCGTCGGCCTGGAAGCGGATGCTCTTGCCGAGGAATTCCTCCAGCTCGGCCACCGCCGCCGATTCTTCTTCCGTGATCCGCGCCACCACCTTGGGCGAGGCGATCACCAGCAGGCGCTCTGCGTCGAACTGGCGCACGGCGCGCACGATCTCGCGGAACACCTCGTAGGTCACCGTTTCGGTGGTCTTGAGCATGCCGCGGCCGCCGCATTCGTGGCAGGTTTCGCTGAGCTGGCGCTCCAGGCTCTCCACGGTGCGCTTGCGCGTCATCTCCACCAGGCCCAGCGGCGAGAAGTCGTAGACCGTGGTCTTGGCGTGGTCGCGCGCGAGCGACTTCTCCAACGTTCGAAGCACCTGGCGGCGGTGCTCCGGATCGGTCATGTCGATGAAGTCGATGATGATGATGCCGCCAAGGTTGCGCAGCCGGAGCTGGCGCGCCACCGCCTGCGCGGCCTCCAGGTTCGTGCGGTACACCGTCTCTTCAAGGTTGCGCTGGCCCAGGAAGGAGCCGGTGTTGACGTCGACCGTGGTCATCGCCTCGGTCTGGTCGATGACCAGGTAGCCGCCGGACTTCAGCGGCACTTCCTTCTCGAGCGCGCGGCCGATCTCGTCCTCCACGCCGTAGAGGTCGAACACCGGACGCGCGCCGCTGTAGTGCTCGATCTTCTCGGCCAGCCCCGGCATGTACTGCGCGGCGAAGACCTTCAGGCGGTCGCAGGTCTCGCGCGAATCGACCTTGACCTTCTCCACGTCGCGGCGGATCAGGTCGCGCACCGCGCGCATCGGCAGCGTCAGGTCCTCGTAGACGCAGGCGCCCACGCGTGCGTCGGAAACGCTGCGTTCGACCAGCGCCCAAGCGCGCGCCAGGTAGGCGACGTCTTCGGCCAGGGCCTCTTCCGGCTGGCCCTCCGCGTTCGTGCGCACGATGTAGCCATGGCCGCCGGCCTGCGCAAGATCGCCGACACGTGCCTTCAGCCGCGCGCGTTCGGCGTCGTCCTCGATCCGCGCCGAGACGCCGATCACCCGCGACTGCGGCAGCAGCACCAGGTAGCGCGAGGGAATGCTGATCTGGGTGGTGAGTCGCGCGCCCTTGCCGCCGATCGGGTCCTTCACCACCTGCACCACGACTTCCTGGCCGTCACGCAGCAGCTCGCTGATCGGCGGCGTCGGCTGCGCTGCGCCCTGCGCAGGACCGGGCGCGCCAGCGGAGTCCTCGACGCCAAGATCCTCGGCGCGCCCGGGGCGCAGCACGTCGTTGGCATGCAGGAACGCCGCGCGCTCCAGCCCGATGTCGACGAAGGCGGCCTGCATGCCCGGCATCACCCGCTGCACGCGTCCCTTGTAGATGTTGCCGACCACGCCACGGCGCCAGCCGCGCTCGATGTGCAGCTCCTGCAGCATGCCGTTCTCGACCACGGCCACGCGGGTCTCGCGCGGGGTGACGTTGACCAGGATCTCCTCGCTCATGCGCCGCCATCCGCGCGCGGCGTGCGCGCGTGGATGCCGAACTCGCGCAGCAGCGATGCGGTCTCGTGCAGGGGCAGGCCCATCACGCCCGAATAGCTGCCCGCAAGGCGGGTGACGAAACGTTCCGCGCCGCCCTGGATGGCATAGGCGCCGGCGCGGCCCATCGGCTCGCCGCTGCCGACGTAGTCCGCGATATCGGCATCCGACAGCGCGGCGAAGGCGACTTCACTGGCGACCAGCGCACGCACTTCGCGCCCCGCGGACACCAGCGACACGGAGGTCAGCACGCGGTGCGTGCGACCGGACAGGCGGCGCAGCATCGCCTCGGCCTCGGCGGCGTCGGCGGGCTTGCCGAAGACCTCGTTATCGAGCACCACCTCGGTGTCGGAACCCAGCACCACCGCGCCGGGGACCGCGACCACGTGCAGCAGCCCGGCGCCGGCCTTCTCGCGGGCCACGCGGGCAACGTAGTCCTCCGGCGCTTCTCCGGGCGCGCGCTGTTCGGGAACGTCGACTTCGAGAACGCCGAAGTCGAGCCCGAGGCGCGCCAGCAGCTCTCGCCGGCGCGGTGATTTGGAGGCAAGGTGGAGCATGGCGGAAGGATACCGTGCCGGCGCTGCCCCGATCCGCGCGACCGGTCGCAACCCCGTTCCGGCTCACGACCCGTTCACTCCCCCGGACCAACCCTTGCCCCTGTCCCTTTCCGGAGACCACCATGCCCCACGCCACCCAGTCCCTTGCCCTCGCGTTCGCACTTGCCCTCGGAAGCCTTGCCATGCCCGCAGCCGCGCAGAATCCCGCCCCCCAGGCCAGCAGTGACGGCACCCTGCTCTCGGTGTCCGCCCGGGGTGAATCGAGCCGCGCGCCCGACATCGCGACCGCGTCGGCGGGCGTGGTCACACAGGCAGCCGACGCCAACGCCGCGATGCGCGAAAACGCCGCGCAGATGACGCGGGTGCTGGCCGCGATCCGTGCCGCCGGCGTCGCCGAGCGGGACATCCAGACCACCGGCATCAACATCCATCCCACCTACCGCCACGTCGACAACGAGGAGCCGCGGATCTCGGGCTACAGCGCCAGCAACACGGTCAACCTGAAGGTGCGCGACATCGCGAAGCTGGGCGAAGTACTCGACGCGCTGGTCGCCAGCGGCGCCAACAACGTCAACGGCCCGAGCTTCGGCATCGACCAGCCCGACGCCGTCTACGACGAAGCCCGACGCAAGGCGCTTGACCAGGCGCGCGCACGCGCCGACATGTACGCGAAGGCCCTGGACCTGCGCGTGCGCCGGATCGTGAGCATCAGCGAAGGCGGCGGCATGCAGCAGCCGCGACCGATGTTCGCCATGCGCGCGATGGCCATGGATGCTCAGGCCTCGACCCCGGTGGCCGCCGGTGAGAACACCCTGGAAGCGAACCTTGAGGTAGTGTTCGAACTGGGACGCTGAAACCCCGCGGCCGCCGGTCGCGCGTTGGCGTCGATGCACCCGGCACCGTGCCGGTACAACGAGGAGGTGGTCCATGGTCCTGCAGCCCGAAAACCGCAGTCCGTTCCCCGTCCTGCATGCGCGCCACGAGCCGCATGGCGCCGACCGGCCCGACCCGGTACGCATCACCGGAATCACCGGTGCCCTTCTGTTCAATGGCGCGGTGTTGCTGTTGATGCTGGTGCCCTTGAGCCGCCCGGCCACGGAGCCGGCAGCGCCCAAGGGCATCGAGGCGGAGTGGTTCGAGCCCCGCCCGGTTCCCCCGCCCGCGCCGCCGGTGATCGTGCCGGTGCAGCAGCCGGTCACGCCGGCTGCGCCCACCGCACCGGCACGGCGCAGCGTCACGCCCGAACCCGCCGTGGCTGCGCCGCCGCTTGTGGACGGCGGCACCATCGCCGCCGATCCGTCGCCACCACCCGCGAGCGGCGGCGACGACATCGCCCCGGCCGGATCGGGTCCGGCCGTCGGCATGCGCCTGGCCTATGCCCGGGCGAGCGCGCCGCCCTACCCGAGCACCGAACTGCGCGCAGGCCACCAGGGCACGGTGACCCTGCGCGTGCTGGTCGACGTCGACGGCCGCCCGCTGCAGGTCGATGTCGAGACCGGCAGCGGCTATCGCCGGCTCGACGAGGCCGCGCGCCGGCACGTGCTGCGCAACTGGACCTTCCAGCCGGCGATGCGCGATGGCCGCGCGGTGCAGGCCATCGGCCTGGTCCCGATCGAGTTCACGCTCGAGCGGGGCTGAACCCCGCGCTCAGGCGCGGTGGTAGGGATGGTTGGCGAGCAGCGCCGCGGCGCGGTAGAGCTGCTCGGCCAGCACCAGCCGCACCAGCATGTGCGGGAGGGTGAGCGGGCCCAGCGACCAGGTTTCGTCGGCGCGGGCCAGTACCTCGTCGGCGTGGCCTTCGGGCCCGCCGACGAGGAAGGCCAGGTCCCGGCCCTGACCGCGCCAGTGCTCCAGCCGCCCGGACAACGCCTCGGAATCCCAGGCGCGGCCGCGGCCGTCCAGCGCCACCACGTGCACGTCGCGCGGCAGCGCGGCCAGCACGCGCTGGCCTTCATCGAAAGTGGCACGCACGGCATCGCGGCCCTTGCCGCGCAGGCCGGGAGTGGCTTCGACAAGTTCCAGCGGCAGCCAGTGCGACAGCCGCTTGCGGTATTCGGCGAAGCCTTCCGCGACCCAGCCCGGCGGGCGTTCGCCCACGGCCACCAGGCGTGCCTTCACCGCGTGGCCCGACTCAGCCCGCGTCGCGGGTCGGGTCGTGGAAGCCGTCCGCGCCGCCGGCGCCCGGCGGCTCGTCGCCGACCGTCCACAAGCGTTCCAGGGCATAGAACTCGCGCACGCGCGGCAGCATGATGTGGGCGACGACGTCGCCCAGGTCCACCAGGACCCACTCCGCCTCGCGCTCGCCTTCGACGCCGAGCGGCTGGAAGCCAAGGCGCTTGGCGAACTTCACCACCTCGTCGGCGATGGATTTCACGTGGCGCGACGACGTTCCCGAAGCGACCACCATGTAGTCGCAGACGCTGGTCTTGCCGCGGACGTCGATCTCGGCGACGTCGACCGCCTTGAGCTCGGCCACGGCCTCCAGCACGGTGGACAGCAGCACGTCGACCGACGGCGACGGATCGGGGTGGCTGGTCTTGATG
The DNA here is from genome assembly GCF_054072805.1 of Luteimonas sp. A534. Classification (NCBI taxonomy): domain Bacteria; kingdom Pseudomonadati; phylum Pseudomonadota; class Gammaproteobacteria; order Lysobacterales; family Lysobacteraceae; genus Luteimonas; species Luteimonas sp. A534. The sequence goes on along the minus strand of NZ_JBSVRR010000001.1, from coordinate 444,697 downwards.
ACTTGGGCTTGGCTGGTCAAGGGGTGCGGGCTCGTGGGCGTGGCGGGGGATTATAGCGAAGGGGCCGTGTCCGCCCCGTATCCATACAGGCGGTGATCGCGGATGAATCCGGCCACCGCTGGCGGGAGCATCGCCTCCCAGTCGCCGCCGGCGGCGATCAGGGCGCGGACCGCGGTCGACGATTCCTGGCGCAGCTGCCCCAGGTCCAGCACGGCGAAGCCTCCGGCCGCGGTCTCCGCCAGCGCCTGCGCGGGCCTCCGCCGGGAATCAAGCTGGTCCTGGAGCTCCGGCGCACACGCTGCGATGGCGGCGGCGTCGAGCAGCGCACCCGGCCGCGCCACCGCCAGCACATGGCCATGCGCGAAAAGCTCCCGCCAGCGGTACCAGCGGTCAAGCTGCTGCAGGGAGTCGCCGCCCACCACCCACGCAATGGGCCGGTGTGGGCCCTGCCCCGCGCGCACCAGGCGCAGGGTGTCGATGGTGTAGGAGGGCCCCTTGCGATCCAGCTCCCGCCGGTCCACGCGCAGGCCCGGCTCGCCTGCGAGCGCCAGTTCGAGCATCCGTGCGCGGAGGCCGGCGGCGACGTGGGTCGCATCCTTATGCGGCGGGTCGGCGGCCGGCACCAGGGTAACGTCCGCGTCCAGCGCGTCGCGAACGCCGCGGGCGATCGCAAGGTGGCCAAGATGGAGCGGGTCGAAGCTGCCTCCGTAGCAGGCCAGCAGGTTCATGCCGCCAGCAGCGGTACGGCGCGTGCGTCCGCGACCGCGAGCAGCAGGCGTTCGAGCATCAGCCATTCGTCGCCGGCGCCGCGGCCCTTGGCAACGCGATCGACCTCGCCCGCCACCGCCACGAAGCGCTCCCAGCGCGCGACCGGATGGCGCTCCAGCGCGCGCCGGTAGGCGGCCTCCTTGGCATCCCATATCCGCTGCGCCTTGAACTCCGCGCCGAGGTTGCCGCCGCGCGCCTTGACCCGCGCCAGCGCGGCGGTGCGCTGCAGTTCCATCACCACCATGCCCATCAGCGCGGGCACGGCCTGTCCTTCGGCCCGCAGCCCGGCGAGCATGCGCACGGCCTGCGCGCCCTGGCCGTTGAGTGCCGAATCGACCAGGCGGAATACGTCATAGCGGGCGGCGTCGGCGACCAGCGCCTGCATCCGCGCCGCGTCCAGCATGCCGTCGCCGGCGAGCAGGGCCAGCTTGTCGATTTCCTGCGCCGCGGCGAGCAGGTTGCCCTCCACGCGCTCGACCAGCAGGCGCACGGCATCGCGGTCGGCACGCACGCCATGCTTGCGCAGGCGCGCCTCGAGCCACCCTTCCAGTTCGTGCGCCTTGATCGGCCAGGCCGCGGCGATGGACCCGACCGAGGCGATCGCTTCGCTCCACTTGCCGCCGTGGCGCTTGCTCCATTCGCCGCCGGTCACCAGCAGGCAGATGTCCGGGGGCGGGTGCGCGCAGAAGCCGGTGATCACCTCACCGCCCTGCTTGCCGGGCTTCGTCGTCGGCAGGCGCACCTCGATCAGTCGCCGCGCTGCGAACAGGCCGGGCGCGCGCAGGCTGGCCTCGAGGCCGTCCCAGTCGATGTCGCGGCCTTCGACTTCAAAGACCTCGCGCTCGGCATAGCCCTGTTCGCGGGCCGCCGCGCGGATCGCATCCGCGCATTCGAGCACGCGCAGCGCCTCGGCACCGGCCACCAGGTAGGCGGGCGCCAGTGCACCGCGCGCCACGCCTGCAGCCAGCTGCTCGGGACTCAGTTCACGGGCCATCGCGAAGTGACGCGGCGGCTCAGCCGCCGGCCGCCGGCGTGGTCGCGGCTTCCGGCGCCGAGGCGCGGTTCACCGCATCGATGCGACGGAGCACGGCCGCGGCCATCTCCCGCTGCAGCTCGCGCGACAGCATCTCGCGCTCGCTTTCCGAACCGGTGGAGTTTTCGGGCAGCGAGACGTAGTCCCGCGACAGCTCGATGACCTGCTCCGGCACGAGCTCCTCGCCATTGATGCCCTCCAGCGTGAACACCGCCGCATAGCGCAGGGTGAATTCCTGGGCACGGCCGAACTGGTCGACGCTGATCGCCTGCGAGTCCCAGCGCTCGGACAGGATCCGCAGCAGCGCCACGCCCGGGCCACGGCGCTCCGGGACCTCGACACCCGCGCGCTCGATCGAACGCGTCAGCGCCTGCGCCAGCGGGCTGTAAGGATCACGGGCCACGATCTGGACGCCGGTCAGGTCGGGCGGCAGCGTCAGCGGTTCGCGCAGGTGGAAACCGCACGCGGACAGGAGCAACGCGAACAGCGCGGGCAAGGCGAGGCGGAGGCGGCGGCGGTCCATCGGAGGAGTCTGGACGAGGCCGGAACCCGCGGCAAGGCGCGCGGCGGCCTTCACGCGGCCACCACGTTCACGATCTTGCCCGGCACCACGATCACCTTGCGCACCGTCAATCCCTCGAGCATCCGGGCCACGCCCGGCTCCGCCAGGGCCTGGGCCTCGATCGCCTCGCGCGCGGCGTCGGCGGCGACCTCGATGGTGCCGCGGAGCTTGCCGTTCACCTGCACCGCCAGGGTGACCGCGTCGCGCACCAGCGCCGCCGGGTCGGCGACCGGGAACGGCACGTCGTCCACGACCCCTTCGGCATGGCCCAGCATCTGCCACAGCGCGTGCGAGGCATGCGGCGTCACGGGGTTGAGCATCAACACCATCGCTTCCAGCGCCTCGTGGCGGACTGCACGCCCGGCTTCCCCGTCATCGTTGAACTTCACGACGTGGTTCAGCAGCTCCATCAGCGCGGCAATGGCGGTATTGAAGCTGTGGCGGCGACCGTAGTCGTCATCGACCTTCTGGATGGCCGCGTGCAGCTGGCGCCGCAGGGTCTTCTGTTCCGGGGACAGGGACGCGGGCGGCGGCATGGCCGGGACCGCTCCGCCGCCATTGGCGAGCGCGGCGGCATGGTCGTGGACCAGGCGCCAGACGCGACGCAGGAAGCGCGACATGCCTTCGACGCCGGCCTCGTTCCACTCCAGCGACAGGGTCGGCGGCGAGGCGAACATCGAGAACAGGCGCACGGTGTCGGCGCCGTACCGGTCGACCATGGCCTGGGGGTCGACGCCGTTGTTCTTCGACTTCGACATCTTCTCGATGCCGCCCACCTTCACCGGCTGGCCATCGGATGCCAGGTGGGCCCCGGTGATGCGCCCGCGCTCGTCGCGCTCGACCTCGACGTCGGCCGGGTTGAACCACTCCCTGGCGCCGTTGGCGTCCTCGCGGTAGTAGGTGTCGGCCACGACCATGCCCTGGGTGAGCAGGTTCACCGCGGGCTCGTCGCTGTCCACGAAGCCCTGGTCGCGCAGGAGCTTGTGGTAGAAGCGGAAATACAGCAGGTGCAGGATCGCGTGCTCGATGCCGCCGATGTACTGGTCGACCGGCGCCCAGTACTTCGCGCGTCCGTCGACCATGTCGGCCGCGCCCGGCGAGGTGTAGCGCGCGTAGTACCAGCTCGACTCCATGAAGGTGTCGAAGGTGTCGGTTTCGCGTTCGGCGGCACCGCCGCAGGTCGGGCAGGTGGTCTTCCGCCACTCGGGATCGGCCTTGATCGGCGACTGCACCACGCCGGCCGAGAATGCGTCGGCCACGTCCTCGGGCAGCACCACCGGCAGCTGGTCCTCGGGCACCGGCACCGCGCCGCAGGCGTCGCAATACACCACCGGGATCGGGCAGCCCCAGTAGCGCTGGCGGCTCACGCCCCAGTCGCGCAGGCGGAAATTGACGCGGCGGCGGCCGATGCCCTCGGCCTCGAAGCGCGCGGCCAGCGCGGCGAAGGCGGCATCGAAGTCCATGCCGTTGTACTCGCCCGAATTGATCAGGGTGCCGCGCTCGACATACGCGCCCTGCCGCTCGACGCCGTTGAGGTACTGGCGCACCACGGCAACCGCCGCCGAGGCATCGTAGGCATCGACCGAGCCGCCGGCCAGCGCCGCCTGGAAGGGGTCGGTGTCCGCCCCGACGTCGTGCACGAGTTCGTCGAGCGCGTCGCGCACCGCGGCCGGCACGATCACCGGGCGCACCGGCAGGCCGTAGGCCTTGGCGAACTCCCAGTCGCGCTGGTCATGCGCAGGTACCGCCATCACCGCGCCGGTGCCGTAGCCCATCAGCACGAAATTGGCGACGTAGATCGGCACGTCCTCGCCGGTGACCGGATGGATGGCCCACTGCCCGGTCGCCATGCCGCGCTTTTCCTGCGCTTCAAGCTCCGCCTCGGACACGCCGCCGCGCCTGAGCTCGTCGAGGAACACGGCCAGCTCCAGGTTGTCGCGCGCGGCCTTGACCGCCAGCGGGTGCTCGGCGGCAATCGAGATGAAGGTCACGCCCATCAGCGTGTCGGGACGCGTGGTGTACACCCGCAGCGGCTCGTCTTCGCCGTCGACCCTGAAACCGAACTCCAGGCCCTCGCTGCGCCCGATCCAGTTGCGCTGCATGGTCTTGACCGGGTCCGGCCAGCCGTCGAGCGTGTCCAGGCCGTCGAGCAGCTCCTGCGCGTAGTCGGTGATCTTCAGGAACCACTGCGGGATCTCGCGCTTTTCAACCAGCGCGCCGGATCTCCAGCCGCGGCCGTCGATCACCTGCTCGTTGGCAAGCACGGTCTGGTCGAGCGGGTCCCAGTTCACCACCGCGTTGCGGCGGTAAGCCATGCCCTTCTTCATCAACCGGGTGAACATGCGCTGTTCGTGCACGTAGTAGTCCGGGCTGCAGGTGGCGAATTCGCGCGACCAGTCGATGCCGTAGCCGAGCATCTTCAGCTGCTCGCGCATGTGGTCGATGTTGGCGTATGTCCACTTCGCCGGCGCGGTGCGGTTCTTGATCGCCGCGTTCTCGGCCGGCAGGCCGAAGGCGTCCCAGCCCATGGGCTGCAGCACGTTGTAGCCGCTCATGCGCTTGTGGCGGCTGATGACGTCGCCGATGGTGTAGTTGCGCACATGCCCCATGTGCAGCGCACCCGACGGGTACGGCAGCATCGCCAGGCAGAAGTACTTCGGCCGCGACGGGTCCTCGCTGACTTCCCAGGCGCGAGTCCGGTCCCAGTAACCCTGGGCCGCGCGCTCGGCCTTGGCGGGGCTGTAGGAGATCGGATCGGACGCAGGGGAAATAGGTTCGGGCACGTCGGTTTGGCCAGCAGACAGGGGGCCGTCAAGCCTACCGTAGTGGACGCTGCCGCCGCCACGCGACGCGTGGATCACCGTCCGCGGTTATCGGCTGCGTCCCCATCCGCAGCAGGCCAGCCACGCGAACCAGCACGCAAAGGCGGCGCGCTGGGCCAGCGCGACGGGAACGGCGTCGCCGACCAGCCAGGCCAGCGTGAACACCAGCGCGCCGGCAACAAGATGGCCAGCGGCCGCCCCGGGGCGCCTTGCCAAAAACGCCGCAGTCGCGAGTGCGAGCGCGGCAGCAACGAAGGCGATCGCCCACAGCCCCCAGGCAACGCCGTGCAACCGCCCCCTGCCCGCGTCGGGTTCGACGGGATCGAGCGGCAACAGGCCCTGGGTCGCGAAAGCCAGGGCCGACAGCAGCACCAGGGTCCAGCCCAGGCGCGCCGACAGCAGCGACGATGCCGACAGTTCGCCACGACGCCCCATGGCAACGCATGCCGCCAACAGGCCCGGCACGAGGAACGCAAGCAAGTTGAACTGCGTCGCGCGCGGCACACCCGCCGCACCGAGCAGCGCCACCGGGTACGCCATCTGGCTGTAGCCATCCAGTGCTGCGCCGAAACCCCACAGCGCAAGCGCGAAGCATGCGCCGGCCGCGATGCCGGCGACGCGCACCCACCCTGTACGTCGATGTCCGCCCGCTTCAGCCATGCGCCCGTTGCTCCCGTGGAACGTCGCATCCTCGCCCCGCGGACTTGCAAACGGCAAGCGCTGGCACAATCTCGGGTTCCATCGCATACCGGATCGAGCAATGTCCCCCGAACACGCATCGCCGCACGTTTTCGACGCCACCGCCGACAATTTCGAGGCGCAGGTCCTCGAGCGCTCGCTGCAGGTCCCGGTCCTGGTGGATTTCTGGGCCGAGTGGTGCGGGCCCTGCAAGACCCTGGGCCCGGTGCTGGAGAAGCTGGCCGCCGACTACAACGGCGCCTTCGTGCTGGCGAAGATCGACGTCGACCGCGAGCAGCAGCTTGCCGGCGCGTTCCAGATCCGTTCGATCCCCACCGTCATCCTGGTCAAGGACGGGCAGCCGGTGGACGGCTTTCCCGGCGCCATGCCCGAAGGCCAGCTTCGCGAGTTCCTCGCCGGCCACGGCATCGTGCCTGCCGACGCGCCGGCGGACGCCGAGCCCGCCAGCGAGGCCGCGCCGCCGCCCGATCCCCATGCCGAAGTGCAGCGCCTGCGTCGCGAAAGCGAGGCCGCGCCCGATGACGACGGACTGAAGCTCGACCTTGCCGTGGCCCTGCTCGCCACCGGCGTCACTGACGAAGCCGGCCGCCTGCTCGATGCCCTCCCCGCCAACCTCGCGACCGACGACCGCGCCCTGCGCGCCCGCGCCGCACTGGCCTTCGCCGCCGTGCTCCGCGACGCTCCGCAGGCGCCCGTGCTCGAAGCGGCGATCGCCGCCGATCCCGGTGACCTGCGCGCCCGCCACCTGCTTGGCGCACACCACATGGTCGCCGGACGCCACGAGGCGGCGTTGAAGGAATTCATGGACATGCTGCGCCGCGACCGCGGCTTCGACGACGGTCTGCCGCGCAAGGCCCTGATCGAAGCCTTCCGCGTGATCGACGACGGCGAGCTCGTGTCGCGCTACCGCCGGCAGATGTCGTCACTGCTGCTGTCCTGAGCCATGCGGGCTTCGATCCTGCGCCGCGGCATGAACACGTGGCCGCCCTTCCTGTTCGCGGGCATCCGCATCACCGCCCTCGAGGAGGATTTCCGGCATGCCAGCGTCGAGCTGCGGCAGCGCTGGTACAACCGCAACTACGTCGGCACCCACTTCGGCGGCAGCCTGTTCGCGATGACCGATCCGTTCTGGATGCTCCTGACCATGCGCTCCCTGGGGCGTGACTACTTCGTCTGGGACCAGGCTGGCGAAATCCGCTTCCTCAAGCCGGGACGCGGCACCGTGCGTGCGCGCTTCGACCTCGGCGACGACGTGCTCGGCGCCATGCGGGCGGGCACCGCCGAGGGCGGCAAGTACCTGCACTGGTTCGACACCGATATCCACGATGCGGCCGGCGACGTCGTCGCATCCGTCCGCAAGCAGGTCTACGTGCGTCGCAAGCCCGACCGCCAGGACGGGATTGCCGCGGCGTGACGGGAGTCGCGCTGGCGTTCATCCCATTCGAACGCGGTCCGGCTATCCTCATCCGCGCCTGAGGGGGGCCCGGGATGACGCAGTACAGCTCACGCGATGCCGACCATCCGTTGCCGGAAATTCCCGGCTACCGGCTCACGCACGCCGTGGGCGCGGGTGGCATGTCCACCATCTACCTCGGCGAGCAGCTGTCGCTCGGACGCGAGGTGGCAATCAAGGTCATGCTCCCCGAGGCCCTGGGCGACGAGGTCAGCCGCCGCCGCTTCGAGAACGAAGCGCGCACGGTCGCCCGCCTGGACCACCCCAACATCGTCGGCATCCACGACGTCGGCCGCACGCGCGACGGCCTCCCGTATTACTCGATGCCCTACCTGGCGCGCGGCCACCTCGGCCAGCGCGACCTCCAGGGCGACGAGCCCGCGGTCCGCGAGATCCTGCGCGGGCTGCTGTCGGCCCTGCAGTACGCGCACTCGCGCGGCATCGTGCACCGGGACGTGAAGGCCGAGAACGTGCTGTTCGACGACAGCGGCCGGCCGCTGCTGGCCGACTTCGGCATCGCGCTCCGCCGCGGCTACGGCGCGCGCGTAACCACGGCGGGACTCGCCGTCGGCAGCACCGCATACATGCCGCCCGAGCAGGCGCGCGGTGAAGGCGTCGACGCGCGCGCCGACCTCTACAGCGTCGGCGTGCTGGCCTGGGAAATGCTGGTCGGCAGCCTGCCCTACAACGCCGCTGACGCCCTGTCGATGGCGGTCATGCACGTGCAGGACCCGATTCCGCGCCTGCCGGGCAGGCTCCGCCACTGGCAGCCCTTCATCGACCGCGCGCTGGCCAAGTCCGCCGGACGCCGCTTCGCGGACGCAGGGCAGATGCTCTCCGCGCTCGAGCGCATCCCCGCCGGCGGCCGGGCCGGTGCCGGGGGCCTGCTCCGCGACCTCGGCGACCGGCTGCGCACGCTGCCCGCGGCCGCCTGGCTGATGGTGGTCGTGGTGGCCGCGGGTTCCATCGCCGGCGGCCTGTATCTCGACCGCCGCGACGACGCCCCCGGGTTCTACCGCGCCTCCGCCGCCGACGGCTCCACGACCCCCGCCACCCCGACCCTGGCCACGCGCCCGGCGACGGCCCTCGGCAACCCGGACGACGCCCTGCTGCGCGCGGCGCCCGCATCGGATGCCGAACGCTCGCTGGTGGCCGCCGAGCGCCAGCTGCGCGCCGGCAGGCTGACCACCCCGGCGGGTGACAACGCGTACACCAGCTTGCTGGACGCCTGGCAGGCCGACCGCAACCACCTGCGCCTGGGACCGGCCATCGATGCGCTGATCGCCGCCCTGGGCGAGAAGGCGGAACGCGATTTCGCTTCCGGACGGGTCGACGCGGCGCGCACCGGCGTCATGCAGGCCAACCAGCTCGCCTCGCGCACGTCGCGCGCGGACGGCGACGCACTGGATGCGCTCAGGAAGCGCATGGCCAAGGCGGTCAGCAGCCGCGTGGAGCACGCAGCGACGGAGTTCGATCGCGCAGCGGCACTTGCAGCCGTCGAAGCCGCGCGGCGCATGGGCCTGGATGGCGCCGCGCTTTCAGGATTGGAGCAGCGCGCACGCACGATCCCCATTGCCGGCGAGCGCCTGGGCGGCCCGGGGGTGGACATGGTGCTGGTGCAGCAGGGCGGCATCCGCCTGGGAGCCATGCGTCGCCTGGTCAGCCGCGACGAATACGCGGCCTTCGCCGAAGCCACCGGGCGCGAGCCCGCGCGATGCCGCGAGCGTGCATCGCTGCTGCGGGTCATCGCCCCGCGTACCTGGCGCTCGCCGGGCTTCGAACAGCGCGAAGGCGAGCCGGTGGTGTGCGTGTCATGGGAGGACGCCAGCGCGTACGCGAAGTGGCTGGGCGCGCGCGATGGCCTGGCCTACCGCCTGGCCACCGCATCCGAATGGGCACGCCTGCCCGGCACCGGCGGCGAACGCCGCCTGGCGGAATGGAACATCGACTGCAGCGGCAGCTGCGAGCAGCGGGTGTCGAGCGGCGCGAGCTGGCGCGACGACACCGCCGCACCGGAGCCGCGCGAATCAAGCCGCGGCTTCGACGACCTCGGCTTCCGCCTGGTCCGCGACATCAACGGCGGAAACTGAGCGCCCTCAGGCGCTCGCACCGCTCCTGCTGCCGCCGCGGCCACGACCGCCGCGTCCACGCGAACCCGGGGCCTTCGGCCCGGCATGGGCATGCGCTGCCGCCGGCTGCGCCTTGCCGTGCCCGCCCTGGCGGTGGCCGGGCTTGCCGGCCGAACGCGACGGACGCTGCTCGCCGGCGCCGTCCGCACCGGAGCGCTGGCCACCGGCACGCTGCCCGCCCGGGCGCTGGCCGCCGGGCCGCTGGCCGGCCGGACGCTGGCCGCGACCGCCCTGCGGCGGGATCGGCGTATCCAGCCGGATCTGGCGACTGGGCTCATAGCCCGGCACCACGTCCATCACGATCGCCGCCTTGAGCATCTTCTGGATCTGGTTGAGCAGCCCGCCCTCTTCCGGCGACACCAGCGACAGCGCCTCGCCGGTCGCGCCGGCGCGACCGGTGCGACCGATGCGGTGGATGTAGTCCTCGGCCACCATCGGCAGGTCGTGGTTGATCACCAGCGGCAGGTTCGGGATGTCGAGACCGCGCGCGGCGACGTCGGTCGCGACCAGGATCCGGGCACGCCCGGCCTTGAACGCATCCAGCGCCTTCTGCCGCTGCGCCTGGCTCTTGTTGCCGTGGATCGCCACCGCCGGCAGGCCGGACGTCTCGAGCTGCTCGGCCAGCCGATTGCAGCCGTGCTTGGTCTTGCCGAAGATCAGCACCTGGTCCTTGTGGCGCGCGGACAGCAGGTCCACCAGCAGGTCGCGCTTGCGCGCCGCGTCCACGGGATGCGCGCGATGCACGATGGTCTCGGCAATGGTGTTCTGCGCGGCCACTTCGACCAGGCGCGGCTTGCGCATGTGCTCGATCGCCAGCGCCTTGATGCGGTCCTCGAAGGTGGCCGAGAACAGCAGCGTCTGGCGCTCCTTGGGCACGCGGGAGAGGATCCGCTTGATGGACGGCATGAAGCCCATGTCGAGCATGCGGTCGGCCTCGTCGAGCACCAGCACCTCGACGGCGTCGAGCTTGGCGTGGCCGCTGTCCATATGGTCGAGCAGGCGGCCCGGGCAGGCGACGAGCACGTCGACGCCGCGGCGGAGATTCTCGATCTGCGGCTGCATTCCGGCACCACCGAAGACGGTCGTGACGTTCAGGCGCAGGTGGCGGCTGTAGTCCTTGATGCTCTCGGCGACCTGCACCGCGAGTTCGCGGGTCGGCACGAGGATGAGTGCACGCGGCTTGCGCGGGCCCTTGGGCGGCGTTTCCTTGGCCAGCCGCTGCAGCATCGGCAGGCCGAAGGCGGCGGTCTTGCCGGTGCCGGTCTGGGCGGCGCCCAGCACGTCATGGCCAGCCAGGATCAGCGGGATCGCCTGCTCCTGGATCGGGGTGGGTACGGTGTAGCCGCTCGTTTCAAGCGTGCGCAGCAGCGCGGACGAGAGCCCGAGGGCCTCGAAGGTCCGGATATCGGACATGGATGGAACTCCTGGTTCGCAGCTTGCCCGGCGCTTTCCGTGATCCGCGCGGCGGGCAATGGTTTTTTAACGGCGGCCGGACGTTCCGGGGCCGTGTCTGCGCGACGAGAGACGTGCGGGAGTTAAAGGGCCGGGGCGCCTTGCGGGGCCGCGGCTGGGCAATGACCGGATAACGGACTGCCGTGCGCCAACCGGTGCATCATACGGATAAATGGGCATCGCCGATACCTCGCAGCTCACCCATGTCGTCGTCCTGCTGGCCGCGGCGGTGGTCGCTGTGCCGCTGTTCAGGCGCCTGGGCCTGGGTTCGGTGCTGGGCTACCTCGCCGGCGGCGTGGCCATCGGCCCCTTCGGCCTTGCCCTGTTTTCGCAGCCGCAGGCGATCCTCCACGTCGCCGAACTGGGCGTGGTGCTGTTCCTGTTCCTGGTCGGCATGGAGATGCGGCCCTCGCACCTGTGGGCGCTGCGTCGGCAGATCTTCGGCCTCGGGCCCCTGCAGATCGGCGCCTGTGGCCTGGTCCTCACCGGCATCGCGCTGCTGCTGGGCATGCCGCCGCCGGTGGCCTTCATCGCCGCCTTCGGCTTCGTGCTCACCTCCACCGCGATCGTGATGCAGATGCTGGCCGAGCGTGGCGACATCGCGACCCCGCGCGGCCAGAGGATGGTGTCGATCCTCTTGTTCGAAGACCTGCTGATCGTGCCGCTGCTGGCGCTGGTGGCGTTCATGTCGCCGGCGCACGAAACCGGTGATGGCGGCTCACGCCTGCTGGCGATCGGCACCGCTGCGGCGACCCTGGCGGCGCTGGTCGCCGCGGGCCTGTTCCTGCTCAACCCGCTGTTCCGGCTGCTGGCCGCCGCGCGCGCGCGCGAGGTGATGGCCGCGGCCGCCCTGCTGGTGGTGCTGGGCGCGGCGCTGATGATGGAGATGGCCGGTCTGTCGATGGCGATGGGCGCGTTCATTGCCGGCGTGCTGCTGTCGGAGTCCACCTTCCGGCACCAGATCGAGGCCGACATCGAGCCCTTCCGCGGGCTGCTGCTCGGCCTGTTCTTCCTTGCCGTGGGCATGTCGCTCGACCTGGCCGTGGTCGCGGCCGACTGGCGCTTCGTGTTGCTCGCCGTGCCGCTGATGATGTTCGCCAAGGCGGCGTGCATCTATCTGATCGCACGCCTGCTGCGCGCCAGCCACGTCGACGCCCTCGACCGGGCGGTGCTGATGGCCCAGGGCGGCGAGTTCGCCTTCGTGCTGTACTCCGCGGCCCAGTCGGCAGGCGTCATCCCCGGCGCGGTCAACAACGTGATGACTGCGGTCGTGGTGCTGTCGATGGCACTGACGCCGCTGGCCATGCTGGCGGTCCGACGCGCCACGCGCCGCCGGGAGGCCGCGCTCGATGACAGCGTGGAGGCGGCGTCGGGCCAGTCGGGCAGCGTGCTGATCATCGGCTTCGGCCGCTTCGGGCAGGTAATGAGCCAGTCGCTGCTGGCGCGCGATGTCGACGTCACCATCATCGACAGCGACGTCGACATGATCCGCAGCGCCGCGGGCTTCGGCTTCAAGGTCTACTACGGCGACGGTACCCGCCTGGACGTGCTGCATGCCTCGGGTGCCGGCAGCGCGCGCGCGATCGCCGTCTGCGTCGACGACCGCGCCGCGGCCGACCGCATCGTCGAACTCGCCAGGTCCGCCTTCCCGCAGGCGCGGCTGCTGGTGCGCGCCTACGACCGTGCGCACAAGCTCAAGCTGGTGGCCGCCGGGGTCGATGTCGCCATCCGCGAGACCTTCGGCGCAGCCCTGATGTTCGGCGAGGCCGCGCTGCGCCAGCTCGACGTCGACCCCGAGGAAGCCGCCCGGATCACCGCCGAAGTGCGCAAGCTCGAGGCCGAACGCTTCGAGCTGGAGCGCTCGGCGGGCATCGGTGCAGGCGCGAGGATGATGCGCACCAACACCGGTCCGAAGCCGACTCCGCTGACCACGCCCCGGCGCCAGTCACGCGCGCTCGGACCCGACGGTGCCGCCGCGCCGGCCGACACCGACCCCGCCTCCGGGAAGCCCGCTGCATGACCTTCTGCACCCCCGGCCTGCCGCGGCCAGGCGTAGATTCCACACTTCGGCCGTCAACGCGGCTGGCCCCTTCCCATCGACCATGCCCTTCCGGGCGGAGTTCGCCGTGAGCCATCCTTCCAAGTCCGCACCCAAGTTCCTGCTGCTTTCGCTGGCCGTCACCGTCGCAGTCGCAGGCTGCCAGCGCGATGCCGCGACGCCCGTGGCCGATGCCGCCGCGCCCGCCGCCGCGCCCGCCTTCACCCTTGACGAGACCTCGCTGCCCGGCGTCAACAGCTTCAAGGCCAGCGACTTCGACGCCAACGGCAACGCCTGCACCGACTTCGGCGCCTACGTCAATGGCACGTGGCTGGCCGCCAACCCGGTGCCCGGCGACCAGACTTCCTGGGGTGCCTTCGAGATGCTCGCCGAGCGCTCGCAGGCCATCCAGCGCCAGCTGGCCGACCAGGCCGCGGCGATCGAGGGCGCCACCGGCGTCGACAAGATCGTCGGCGACATCTGGGCGACCGGCCTCGACGCCGAGGCCATCAACGCCCAGGGCATCGCGCCGCTGGAGTCCGAGCTGGCCGCGATCGCCGCGCTCGAAGCACCGGAAAAGATCGCCGACTACCTGCGTGCCAGCGCCGCCAAGGGCCAGTTCACCGTGTTCGGCTTCGGCCCCGAGGCCGACTTCATGGAGTCGTCCATGAACATCGCCTACGCCTTCCCGGGCGGACTGGGCCTGCCTGACAAGACCTACTACTTCGACGCCGACAAGAAGGACAAGCTCGCGGCCTACCAGCTGCACGTGGCGAAGGTGCTGGAGCTCTCGGGCGTCCCCGCGGCGGACGCCGCGACGCAGGCCGCCGACGTGGTCGCGTTCGAGACCCGCCTGGCGAATGTGTCGAAGTCCAGCGAGGAGATGTCGCGCGACGTCAGCCTGTTCTACAACCCGGTCAGCCCGGCTGACGCCGACGCGCTGGCCCCGAACTTCCCGTGGACCGCGTTCTTCGAATCCCAGGGCCTTGAAGTACCGGCGAAGTTCTCGTTGGCGATCCCGGCCTTCCACGCCGAGGTCAGCACCATGCTCGCCGACGTTGCGCCGGCGACCTGGCAGTCCTACCTGCGCTTCCACACGGTCGATGGCGCCGCGCCGTACCTTGCCGACGCCTTCGCCGAGGAACACTTCAATTTCTATTCGCGCGAAATGCGCGGCCAGAAGGAAATGAAGGAGCGCGGCAAGCGCGTGCTCGAGACCATCGGCCAGCAGACCGGCGAGGCGCTGGGCCAGATGTACGTCAAGGTGGCGTTCTCCGAGGAGTCCAAGGAGCGCATGGAAACCCTCGTTGCCAACCTCAGCGAGGCGCTGAAGGAGCGCATCCAGAACCTCGACTGGATGTCCGACGAGACCAAGGCCAAGGCGATGGAGAAGTGGGCCAGCTTCACGCCCAAGATCGGCTACCCGGACAAGTGGCGCGACTGGTCGGGCCTCGAGACCGCCCGCGACAGCTACCTGGCCAACGTGCTGGCCGCCAACGAATTCAACTACAAGTGGGGCCTGTCCAAGATCGGCAAGCCGGTCGACAAGACCGAGTGGGGCATGCCGCCGCAGATGGTCAACGCCTACTACAACCCGCTGGCCAACGAGATCGTGTTCCCGGCCGCCATCCTGCAGCCGCCGTTCTTCGACGCCAACGCCGACGATCCGCTCAACTACGGCGGCATCGGCGCGGTGATCGGCCACGAAATGACGCATGGCTACGACGACCAGGGCAGCCGCTTCGACGCCACCGGCAAGTTCCAGAACTGGTGGACCGAGGCCGATGCCAAGGGCTTCCTCGGCCGCACCGACAAGCTCATCGCCCAGTTCAATGGCTACGAGGCGGCGCCGGGCCTGCACGTCAACGGCAAGCTGACGCTGGGCGAGAACATCGCCGACCTCGGCGGCCTGGCCACGGCCTACGACGCGATGAAGAAGGCCACCGAGGGCAGCGAGGACCCGATGGTCGAAGGCCTGAGCCGCGACCAGCGCTTCTTCGCCAACTGGGCCACCGTGTGGCGCCGGAACTTCACCGACGAGGAGCTCAAGGTGCGCATCGCCACCGACCCGCACGCGCCGGCGAACTTCCGCGCGATGGGTGCACCGTCGAACCTGCCGGCCTTCGCCGCCGCGTTCAAGTGCACTCCGGACGACGCCATGGTCCGCGAGGGCGATGCACAGGTCGTGATCTGGTAGTTCCCGCCCTGGCACCCCGAAAAGGCCCGGCTCGCGCCGGGCCTTTTTCGTTGCGCGACCGCCGTCCCGGTTCGCTGCCCCGTTCATCGTCGCGACCGTTCCCTGCGGTCGCCCTTGATAGACTCCGCCGGACTTTTCGCTGGACCCGACAATGCCCAGGACCACCCCGCTCGCCCTTGCGTTGACCCTTGCCCTCGTCGTTGCCGCTCCCGACGCCGGCGCCCAGCGCCGCGCCGCCGCGAAGGCACCGCCCGGCCCCACCGCCTGCGGCGATTTCCACGCCTTCGCGAACAAGGATTGGCTGGCGGCGACTCCGGTGCCAGCCGCCGGGTCGACCTCCGCCCTGGGCGATCTGCAGGCACGCGTGCTCGAACAACAGCGCGAACTGTTGTCCACGGCGATGAATGCGCCGCAGGGCAACGTGCAGACCCTGCTCGGCGACTTCTGGGCCAGCGGCCTGGACGAGGCCGCCGTCGAAGCCGACGGCGCCAATCCGATCGCGCCCCTGCTCGACCGGATCAACGGCATCAAGCGTGCGAAGGACATCCCGCCGGCCGTGGCCGCCCTGCACCAGGTCGGCATCCCGGTGCTGTTCAACTTCAGCGCCGACCTCGACCTCGCCGACCTCGACCGCCATATCGGTTACTTCGCCCAGGGCGGCACCGGCCTGCCCGACCCCGCCTACTACACCCGCGAGGACGAGGAAGCCCGGGCCCTGCTCGGCCTGTACAACGGCTACGTGCAGAAGATCCTGGCGCTGACCGGCACCGCCGAGGCTGATCTCGCGGCCGAGTCACAGCTGGTCATCGACCTGGAGACCCGCATCGCGCGCGCTTCGCGTCCCGTGGCGTCGCTGCGCGACCCGCGCCAGAACTATGCGCTGGTGCCCACCGAAGGCCTGGGCAAGACCTGGAAGCGCCTGCAGCTGCCGGAGTTCCTGGCGGCCCAGGGCGTCAGCGACGACAGCGTGTCGATCTCGAACCCCGAGCTGTTCGCGGCCCTCGACGGCATGGTCGGCAGCCTGAAGCCCGCGCAGTGGAAGACCTACCTGCGCTTCCACGTCGGCGATGCCATGGCGCCGTATCTCTCGAAGAGCTTCCGCGACGCCGCCTTCGACTTCCGCGGCCGCGTGTTGCGGGGCGAGGTCGAGCAGCCCTCGCGCGAGCGCCTGGTCCTGCATGCCATCAACCATGCCGCGGGGCAGATGGTGGCGCGCGAATACGTCGCCCGCTACCTGCCGGCGGCCAGCCGCAGCCGCGCCGAAGCCGTGGCCGGCGAGGTGCGCGACGCCCTGCGCCGCGCGGTCGAGCGTGCCCCCTGGCTGGACGACGCCACCCGTGCCGAAGCCGTCGCCAAGCTCGCGGCGCTGAAGATCGAGGTCGGTGCACCAGTGCGCAACGTCGATTACACGGTGCAGCCGATGGGTCGCGGCAGCTTCGGCGGCAACATGCTCATCGCGTCCACCTGGCACCACCGCGAGGAAATGAAGCGCATCGGCCGCGGCAATGCCCAGCGACGCTGGCCCGTGCAGCCGCAGGAACCGGCGCTCGCCTACGACCCCGCCCACAACCGCCTGCTGGTCTCGGCCGCGGTGTTGCAGGCGCCGGTACTCGACATGTCACAGGACAGCGCCGCGCACTACGGCGCGTTCGGCGCCCTGGTGGCGCACGAACTCAGCCATGCAATCGACGGCAAGGGCCGCCACGTCGATGCCCGGGGCGAGATCCGCGACTGGTGGACGCCGGGCACCGACGCCGCCTGGACCGACCGCCTCAACGCACTGACCGTGCAGTTCGGCAATTACGACTATCCCGGCATCACCGGGCGCAAGGTCAACGGCAGCCTGACGCGTGAAGAGAACGCGGCCGACCTCGCCGCGGTCGAGATCGCCTGGGACGCCCTTGGCCAGGCCCTGCCCGGGGCCGAAAAGGCCGCGAAGGAGTCGTTCTTCAACGCCTGGGCCGGGCTGTGGCGCGAGCAGGTGGCACCGGCGGTTGCCGAGCAGCGTGCCGGCACCGCGCTGCAGGCACCGGGGCAGTGGCGTATCAACGGCCCGCTGTCCAACCTGCCGGCCTTCAGCGAAACCTGGGGCTGCAAGGCGGCCGATGCCATGGTCCGCAAGGACGAAGAGCGCATCGGCATCTGGCGCTGACCCGCCACGGGCCATCCCCGGCGACAAGGCCGCGCCCGACCGGGCGCGGTCGACTCAGAAGCGCCGCGCGCGCGGGCCGCCGCGGCGGAACGGCGGCTGGCCACGCCAGTAGCGGATGAGCAGCCAGCCGAACAGCATGCCGCCCAGATGCGCGAAATGGGCCACGCCCGCCTGCGTGCCGGTCAGGCCCATGATCAGCGTGATCGCGCCGAACACGATGGCCAGCGTGCGCGCCTTCATCGGGATCGGCGGGATCAGCAGCATCACCCGCTGGTGCGGGAACAGCATGCCGTAGGCCAGCAGCAGGCCGAACACGCCGCCCGAGGCGCCCAGCGTCGCGTACGGAAGGCTTCCCTGCGCCACCGCCCAGCTCGCGATCGCCAGCTGGCACAGGCCGGCTCCCACCACGCACACCAGGAAGTAGGTCAGGAAGCGCTTCTGGCCCCAGGTGTATTCCAGCTGCGAACCGAACATCACCAGTGCCAGCATGTTGAACAGCAGGTGCGCCAGGTCGCCATGCAGGAAGCCGTAGGTGAGCAGCTGCCAGGGCCCGAACTGCTGCGCGCCGGCCATCACCGTGAACGCGTCCACGCCGATCGGCCACAGCATCAGCGGGTCCAGCGTGGTCCCGCCCAGCAGCCACTGCAGCAGGAACACGGCGACGTTGGCGATCAACAGGGCCTTGGTGGCGGGCGGCAGATTCGTCAGCATTCCGGGTCCTTGCGCGGTCAGCGCCAATGATAGCGTTTACATCGCCATCGGCTGCACGCCGCCGTCACCCAGGTCCCCAGACCTCGGCATCGAGCGAGCGCACGACCGCGACCATGCGGACGCGGCCGTCGACCACCTCAACGCCGTCGGCGCGCAGCCGCCGTGCCTGTTCTTCGCAGGCTGCAGAGCCGGCCGGGAACGCGATCCGCCCGTCGCTGCGGAGCACGCGGTGCCAGGGCAGCCCCGGGTCGTCGCTGCCGGCCAGCAGCCGCGCCACCCAGCGCGCGCGTCCCGGCAGCCCCGCCCGGCGCGCGACTTCCCCATAGCCCGCAACTTCGCCGCGCGGAATCGCGCGCACGGCGTCGAGGATGCGGGCTGCCGGGTCGGTATGCGCCATTGCGCTAGGATAACCACCCCGTCCACTCCAGCGGGTATGCCATGCAGAACTTCGAACAGGTCCGCCGCCACGTCGCGACCAACGGCTTCAAGACGATCGTCAACGAAGCCTTCGTGATCGGCGTCGAGCTCAGCCTCGACGGCGGGCGTCGCCACCAGTCGATCTTCCTCTCCGAACTCCAGGACGACGACCACCGCTGCTACCTCCGCGTGAGCACCGCGGTGGCGCCGATCACAGGCATCGATGCGCGCCGCGCGCTGGCCTACAACTGGGACAGCCGCGTGGGCTACCTCGCCATCGGCGAACTCGACCAGGTGCCGTATCTGCAGCTGTGCGAGAACCGCCCCTACGACAGCCTGGACCCGGCCGAACTCGGCCGCCTGGTGCTGGAGATCGGCGGCATGGGCGATCGCCTGGAACGCATGCTCAACGCCGAGGGCGACCTGCTGTAGGAGCTTCAGAGCAGGCCGAGCCAGCCCAGCAGCCGGTACAGGGCGTAGGCGATCCCGCCCGACATCGGGATCGTCAGGATCCAGGCGCCGATCATCTTTTCGACCACCGTCCACTTGATGGCGTTGAGCCGCTTGGCCGTGCCCACGCCCATGATCGCCGACGAGATGTTGTGCGTGGTGGACACCGGGATGCCCAGCGACGACGCCGCGAGGATCACCGTAGCCGCGCTGGTCTCCGCGGCAAAGCCGTGGATCGGATGCAGCTTCACCAGCTTGTGGCCCAGGGTCTTGATGATCCGCCAGCCGCCCGCGGCGGTGCCCGCCGCCATCACCAGCGCGCAGGTGATCTTGATCCACAGGTCGATGTCACCGTCGGCCAGCGCGCCTTCCGAAGGATGCAGGAAGGCCAGCCAGCCGGGCAGCGCGTCCAGCGTGCCCACCGACTGCGCGCTCACCAGTGCCAGGGCGATGATGCCCATCGTCTTCTGCGCATCGTTCATGCCGTGGGCGAAGCCCATGCCGGCGGCGCTGACGATCTGCGCCTTGCCGAAGAAGCCGTTGACCCAGCGCGGCCGCGCGATGCGCGCCAGCCAGCCGCCGGCGCGCGCCATCATCGAGATCACGAAGAACAGCACGCCCATCATCAGGAAGCCGGCGACGAAGCCCAGCACGGGCGACGACACCATCGGCACGATCACCTTCCACAGCACGCCGGCGCTGTTGTAGACCGGCTCGGCCGGCTCGGACCAGATGATCGAATCCCAGTTGTTGGAGGTCGCGGCGAGTGCGGCGCCGATCAACCCGCCGATCAGCGCGTGCGAGGACGACGACGGCAGCCCGAACCACCAGGTGATCAGGTTCCAGGTGATGCCGCCCATCAGTGCGCACAGCAGCAGCTGCGAACCGACCTCGACCACGCCAGCATCGATCAGGCCGGACGCGATCGTCTTCGCCACCGCCGTGCCGGCCAGCGCGCCGATCAGGTTCATGCTTGCCGCGAGGCCCACCGCCTGCATCGGCGTCAGCACCTTGGTCGCGACCACGGTGGCGATGGAGTTCGCCGTGTCGTGGAACCCGTTGATGTACTCGAAGGTCAGCGCGACCAGGATGACCGCCAGCACCAGGGTGAGCATGGACCTGGCCTCAGCTGTTCTTGAGCACGATTTCGTAGGCCACCACGCCCGCCTCGCGGCAGCGGTCGATGGCCTTCTCGAGGATCTCGAAGAATTCCTTGAGCAGGAACATCTCGCGGGCGTCGAGCCGGCCCGAATAGATGTCGCGGTAGAGTTCGAGCATCAGCCGGTCGGCTTCGTTTTCCACCGCGCGCAGCTCGTCGTTGAGCGCCTTCATGGGCTCGAGCTTCAGCTGGCGCAGCTGCTTGACCATCTTCAGCACCACGCCGGCGGCCTGCTCCAGCATCGCCGCACGCGGCGCGAAGTCGATGTGCTCCAGGTGCGCCGTTGCCAGCGAATAGCGGTCGGCGAACTTCTCGATCTGCTTGGGGATCTTGTACAGCGCCGAACCCAGGGCCTCGATGTCCTCGCGCTCGATCGGGGTGATGAAGCTGTCGACCAGGGCCTGGCTGATCTTGTTGGAGGCTTCGCGCTCGCGCAGGCGCGCGAGCTTGAAGGCGTCCAGCGCCGGCTGGCGATCGGCTTCGCGCAGCATCTGGTGGAGTGCGACGGCGGCATCCAGGGCGGCCTGGGCGGAATCTTCCAACAGGGTGTAGAACTGCTTGCCCTGACCGAACATGGTTTGCAACGAGAACATCGGGAGGCCCCGCCGTCGTGGAGTGGACGGCCCAAGATGGGGAATTATGACGGCTTAATGACCGTTGTCGCCATCCGCGGACCTCCGGCCCGGCCCCGGTAGGGGGACATCGCAATCGTCCAGGACGGAAAGACGACCTGATATGATCGCTTGCCGCGCCCGACGCGCTGCCATATCCCATGGACGACGACTCTAGACCGCCCCCCCGCCAGCGCGGGGACCAGCCCGAATCCGATCCCCTGCTCCCGGCCATGGCGGGGAGGTCCCGGCCATGATCGAACTGATCCTGATCATTGCCGCGCTGATCGCGTGCAACGCCTTCTTCGCGCTCTCCGAGATGTCGGTGGTGACCTCGCGCAAGCCCCGCCTGAAGCAGATGGCGGTGGACCAGCGCAGCGCCGCCAAGGCACTCGAGCTGGCGGAGCATCCCGAGCGCTTCCTCTCCACCGTGCAGGTGGGCATCACGCTGATCGGCATCCTCGCCGGCATGTTCGGCGGCGACGCCCTGGGCGCCATCATCGAAGCCTGGCTGGCTGCGCAGCTGCCGGTGCTCGGCGGCCATGCCGGTGCCGTCGGCAAGACGCTGGCGGTCGGGCTGATCACGTACTTCACCATCGTCTTCGGCGAACTGCTCCCCAAGCGCCTGGCGCTGCTCGCGCCCGAGCGGCTGGCGAGCGTGGTGGCGCTGCCGATGCACTGGCTGTCGAGGATCGCCACGCCGGCGGTGTGGGTGCTCAGCGCCTCGGTGCGCGGCATGCTGCGCCTGCTGCGGCTCAACGACACCCAGGCCGCGCACGTCACCGAAGAAGAGATCCGCCTGCTGGTCAGCGAGAGCCACGAGCAGGGCGTGATCGACGCCGACGAACGCAACATGATGAACCGGGTGCTCGCGCTGGGCGACCGCGACGCGGAGAGCCTGATGACGCCGCGCACACGCATCGCATGGCTGGATGCGGCGGAGAGCTTCGAGGAAAACCTGGCGACCATGCGCGAAACCCCGTTCTCGCGCTACCCGGTGTACCGCGGCAACGATGACGAGGTCGTCGGCATCCTCGAGGTCAAGTCGCTGATCGAACGCTTCCAGGCGGGCGAGTTCGACCTGTTCGAGCACCTGCGCGAACCGCTGTTCGTATCCGAGTCGACGCCCGCTTTGAAGCTTCTGGAGATCGTGCGCGAGGAGCAGCAGTCGCTGGCCCTGGTGGTCGACGAGTACGGCGGCGTCACTGGCCTGATCAGCGTCAACGACGTGCTCGAGGCGGTCATCGGCCGCACCTCAAGCGGCGAAGGCGCCGACGCCCACCCGCTGGTGGTCATGCGCGACGACGGCTCGCTGCTGGTCGACGGCGTGCTCGATGCCGACTCGCTGCGCGAGCTGCTCGACGGCAAGCCCCTGCCTGACGGCGACGATCGCGACTACAACACGGCCGCAGGCATGACCATCGCCCACTTCGGCCGCATCCCGAGCGTTGGCGAACACTTCGAATGGGCCGGCTGGCGCATCGAAGTGGTCGACCTCGACGGTCCGCGCATCGACAAGCTGCTGCTGCAGCGGGTGGGCGGCAACCCGCCGGGCGATGGCTGAAGACACCCACGGCCCGCCCGCGCAGGCCAGCGTGCGGGCCGTGCTCGCCGCGCTGGCCGCGGGACCCGCCGATGACGTCGTCACCCTGCGCTCGGTGATGGAGGGGCTGGGCGGCAGCCTGTTCGGCATGCTGCTGTTCATCGCCACCCTGCCCGCCTTCCTGCCGATCCCCGGCGTGGCGGGCGCGCTCAGCGGCCCGCTGGTAAGCGTGATCGGCCTGCAACTCCTGGTGTGCATGCGCCGCCCGTGGCTGCCGCGCATGGTCGCCGACCGAGGACCCCGTCGCGGCACCCTTGCGCGCTTCGAGCACCGGATTGCGCCGTGGCTGAAGCGCCTGGAACGGGTGGTGCGGCCGCGCCTGCCGCGGATGATCTACCACCCCGCCGCGACCATGGTCACCGGCCTGCTCCTGGTGCTGCTCGGCATCCTGCTTGCGCTGCCGATCCCGTTCACCAACTACGTGTTCGGCCTGCTGCTGCTCGCCTACGCACTGGCCCTGGTGGAGCGCGACGGTGCGCTGATGCTGGTGGCCTGGGGTGCAGGCCTGGCCGCGATCACGGTCTTCGGGATCACCGGCGGCACCCTGGCCGCACTGGCCGCGGAATGGATGGACCGCCTGTTCTGAGCCTCGTCCGGGCTTTACAGGCACAGCCGCCACGGTGACACTCGCGACGGGGCGGCCCGGCGCAGGATGCCGGACCGCGGGGACGCTTCACCGGGGGACACATCCATGAATCTTCGCCTGATCATCGGGATCGGCCTGCTGTGCATTTCCATGCCGGCCCTGGCCGCGAAACAGCCGTTGCCCCTGCCGCTTGCCGGCGAACTCGGGGTCGAACTGGTGCAGGAGCAGCAGGAGCTGGCGGTCGACGTGCCCGACAGTTCCGGCGCGGCCATGCAGTTCGGGCTCCTCGGCGCCCTGATCGGCTCCGCGATCGAGAGCACTCAGGTCAAGAACGCGGAGCGCCGCGTGGCCGAGCTGCGCAACCTCCTGGTCGACTATCCCTTCCAGGCGCGGATGGAAGCGGCGCTGCGCGAACGGCTGCCGTCCGAAGGGATTTCGCCGTCGCCGGTGTTCGAACTGCGCGCGACGCCGTGGCTGGCGGCGGATGCGACGGGCACGCTTTCCGAGCCCGTGGAGCGCCTGGTGCTGATGCCGCGCTACGCGATGCGCAACGATTTCGAACTGATGTCGGTCGCCCTGACGGCAAGCTTCGCTGTCCGCGAGCCCAGGGCCAACGGCAAGATCAAGGTCCGGACACCGTTCTTCCGGCGCTATGCCTTCCATTTCCCGCTCGACGACATCGGCCTGGACGCCGACGGCGATGCCGGCCGCTGGCTTGAAATGGGCGCCCCGAGACTGGAGGCCATGCTCGACCGCGGCATCGACCACGTGGTCGACATGCTCGTCTACGATCTGTCCGCCGAAGGCCGCGCCGAGGCGGAAGCCAAGGTCAAGCGTGAATCCGCCCGCGCGCGCGGCCTCGAGTTCAACGGCCGCGGCCTGCGCGAAGGCGACGGCTGGGCCTGGGTGCGCAGCGGCAACGGCATTGCACAGAGCCTCTCGGGCTTCGAGCCGATCGGCAACGTGCCATCGGCGACGGAGGCCACCTTGATCGCGGCGCGCTCGCAACCGGCCGAGGCCGTGGACACCGAGGTGCAGGCGGACGTGTCAGCGGTGGGCGCGGTGGCCGAGGATGGGCCTGGCGCCGGGCTCGCGGTAGGCGATGCCGGGTCGGCGGATCCGATCGAGAGCCCGCCCGGTAGCCCTGACGCCTCCAGGATCGTCGACGCCACGGTCGACACCGTGGTGCAGGGCGAAACCGGTGACGACACCGTGCCTGCCGTTGCCGCCACGCACGACGGCCAATCCGCACACGACGACGCCGGCCCCGGCGACAGCGTGCCCACGACCGGGAACGATACGACTGAAGCCAGCGGGAACTGACGTGCGCGCCCTGCGTCGAGCCACGCTGCTGGCCCTACTGCCCCTGGCAGCCTGCGTCGGCCCCACCCGCGACATCCCCGTGGATGCCAGCCGCCTCGTGCCGGCCGCGCGCCACGACCCCGGCTGCTCGTACCGCCTGGCATCGCTGGTCGACGCCCGCCAGGCCGGTGCAGAAGCCGGTGGCCTGCACGGGCAGCGCTTCGCGCTCGAGGATCCGCTGCCGCTGGTTCGCGCATCGCTTGCGCGCGCAGGCATTTCCGCAGGCGATGCGGCCCGGGCCCGCGCCGTGGACGTCGAGCTGCTGCGCCTCTACATCGCGCGCAACCTGGGCAGCAAGGTTCCCGTGGTCGTCTACCGCACGCGTATGGCCGGCGAGTCCATCATCGTGCGCTCCCAGCTTCCGTCGATGAACTGGAACGGCACGGAGGACGAAGCCTATGCCGCGCTCGCGCGTGCCCTCGAGGACGCCAACGCCCGGCTCGCGCAGGCGCTGGGCGAACGCTGCGGTACGCCAGACGCCTGAGGCCAGCTTCCGTCAGCCCAGCAGGCCGCGGAAGTCGTGCACGTTCATGGGATAGCCGAGCCAGTAGCCCTGGGCCAGGTCGCAGCCGCGCTCGCGCAGCACGTCGTACTGCCCTTCCTTCTCCACGCCCTCGGCAACCACGGTGATGCCCAGCGAGTGCGCCATGGCGATGATCGCCGTGGTCAGCGCCAGGTCGTCGGGGTCTCGCAGCACGTCGGCGACGAAGCTGCGATCGATCTTGACCCCGTCCACCGGCACCCGGCGCAGGTGGCTCAGGCCAGAGAAGCCGGTGCCGAAGTCGTCCAGCCAGACCTTGACCCCGGCGTCGCGCAGGCGCGCGAGCAGGCTGCTCACGCGCAGCTCGTCGCCGATCACCGCGGTTTCGGTCAGTTCGATGTGCAGGCCGTCGGCGGGGAGGCCGGTCTGGGCAAGGGTGTGGTCCACCAGCGCGGCCAGGTCGCCGTTGCGCAGCTGCCGCGGCGAGACGTTCACCGAGACGAACAGGCTGCTACCCGGGAAGTCGCGTCGCCACGCCACCGCGTCCGTGCAGGCCGCGCGCAGCACCTGCGGCCCGATGGTTTCGATCAGGCCGCTCTGCTCGGCGACGTCGATGAACACTGACGGCGCGATCATGCCGTGCTCGGGATGGTGCCAGCGCAGCAGCGCTTCGGCGCCGACCAGGCTGCGGTCCTCAAGGCGGTAGACCGGCTGGTAGGCCAGGCTGAGCTCGCCGCGCTCCCAGGCGCCGCGCAGGTCCTGCTCCATGCTCACCCTGCGCTCCACGGCCTGGTCCATCGCCCGGCTGTAGAAACGGTGGCAGTTCTTGCCCGCGACCTTGGCCTGGTACATCGCGATGTCGCCGTTCTTCATCAGCATGGTGGCGCCGGCGGCATCGTCGGGGAACAGGGTGACGCCGATCGAGGTGCCCAGGAACACCTGCCGCCCGCCGACCACGATCGGCCTGCTGAGCTCGGCTACCAGCGTCTGGGCAAGGTGGCTGGCCTGCTCGCGCATGTCGGCCGAGTCGCTGCCGACGGCTTCGACCAGGATCACGAACTCGTCGCCGCCGAAGCGCGCCAGCACCGAGCCCTCGCCCCCCAGGCGGTCGACGGTTTCGCGGATGCGGTTGGCGAACTGCACCAGCACCTCGTCGCCGGCGTCGTGGCCGAGGGTGTCGTTGACGCGCTTGAAATCGTCGATGTCGGCGAACAGCAGCGCAAGCTGCCGGCTGGCGCCATGCAGCTCCATCAGCCTGCGGTCGAGTGATTCGCGGAACGCGAGCCGGTTGGCGAGACCGGTCAGTGCGTCGGTATAGGCCATCCGCCGCATCTCGCGGTCGTGGCGGGCGATGCTCTCGCGCATGCGGCTGAAGGCGCGCATGAGGTCGCCGACTTCGTCTGCGCGCTTGCTCGCCGGGAGCCCGGCCACGAAATTGCCCGACTCGATCTCGCGCGCGGCGTCGGCCAGCTGGCGCACGGGCCGCACCAGGCTGCGCTGCACCAGAACGCCCAGGCCCACCGCCAGCAGCACCAGCCCGGCCATCAGGGTCGCGATCCAGCCAGCGTGGCGCTGGCCGATGACCGCCAGGCGCTGGCCCATGCTGTTGGCGGCGCGCTGCTCGTCCGCCATGACCGAAGCCAGCGAATAGCCGACCCGCAGCCCGCCCAGGCGCGCGTCGCCGATGTACAGCGGCACGGCCACGTCGAGCACCTCGTCGCTGGCCTGGATATGCGGCGCGCGCGCGGTCACGACCTCGAACGCCATCGCGTCGTCCATCACCTGGCCGTAGCTGCGGATGTCGCGCGATCCGTCGTGGATCACGGCGCCGTCGTTGTCGTAGACCACCGCGTAGGCGACATCGGGCTGCTTGAGCATCGCCCGCAGCAGCACGCCGATCTGTTCAAGGTCGAAGTAATAGAGCGGATTGACCAGGCTGGTGGCGAGCTCGACGCCCGCGGCCTCGGAACGCTCGGCGAGGCGGTCGAAGGCCAGCGCATGCATGGACTCCTGCCCCAGCGCCAGCACCTCGTTGCGCATCACCTCCTGCCGGTGCAGCACCACCACCACCACCGCCAGCACCGCCAGCACCGCCGCCACCAGCGCGGCCAGGAAGCGGACATAGAGGCCGTTGCCGGGCTTCATTCGAGCACCGAGGCGACACGCGCCACGCCCGAGCTGAGCGCGTCCAGCGACCTGCGCGTGTCGCCGTCGATCGGCAGGAAGCGCGTCGTGCCGAAGAAGCGCTGCAGCGCCTCGCTGGCGGCGGGATCGTTGGCGGCCCCGGCCAGCACTTCGCGCAGGCGCTCCACGACCGCCGGCGAGAGGTCGCCGCGCACCATCTCCAGCCCCCGCGGGTACTCATCGGTGGCATGGAAGGCGACCAGGTCGCGGCGGTAGCTCTCGGGCATGCGCAGCATGCTTTCCCAGTCGAGGTTGCTGAAGGCGCCGGCGTCGACCAGGCCCTTGTGCACCCACGTGGAAATGTTGAATTCCGAGCGCGCGAACAGGTATCCCACCGAACCCGCGACCGGGCGGTCGAAGGGCGACAGCAGGATCTCCATCGGCAGGTCGAGCGCGATCAGCTCCATCGCCGGCACGAAATACGCACTGGTGGAACTCGGGTTCTGGAACGCGATGCTGCGCCCGCGCAGGTCGGAAAGGCTGTTGATGCCGCTGTCGCGACGGGCGATGAAAACAGTGTGGTAGGCCTCCACGCCGCTGCGCTCGGTCAGCAGCAGCGGACGCGCGTGCGCGCGGGCTTCCAGCGCCATCGCGCCGGCCGAGGTTTCGGTGACCCAGTCGACGCGACCCCGACGCAGGTAGCTCTCCATCTGTTTGGCGTCGCGCGCCATCAGCACGCGGCCCTCGCGGATGCCCACGTCGCGCATCCGAGGGACGACATAGTCCAGCAGCGGCTTGAGCTGGTCGTAGTGCGCTGCCGGGTCGTCGCTGATCCTGCCGAGCACCAGCACGCCAGGTTCACTGGCGGCGACCTGGCCACAGAGGAGCAACGACGCGGCCATCGCGGCCAGCAGCTGGCGGAGGCGGCGGAACATCGGGCTTCGGTCTGGACTCTGGGCGCGGATGACGGCACAGGGTAGCCGAAAACCCCGAGGTGGGCACACGGTCACGCTCCGTCCGTGCCCGGGTTCGCGGCCAGGCGCGCCATGCGCTGGGCGTCGGCGAGCACGCCGCGCAGCAGGCGGACCTCGCGTTCGTCCAGGGCGCTGCGCAGGAAGATCCGGCGCAGTTTGCGCAGCGCCGAATCGGGCGCCCTGCCCTTGTGGAAATCGATGGCGTCCAGGGTGTCGGCAAGCTGGGCGAAGAAGCCCTCGAGGTGGGCGTGGCTGGCCGGCGGTTCGCGATGGCCGTCGCCCCCGCCGGTGGGCAGGCTGGCGCGCTCAAGCAACGCGATCCGCAGCTCATAGGCCAGCACCTGCACGGCGGACGCGAGGTTGAGCGAGCTGTAATCGGGATTGGCCGGGATGTGGATCGCCGCGTGGCACAGCTGCAGCTCGTCGTTGTCCAGCCCGGTGCGCTCGCGGCCGAATACCAGCGCCACCGGCGCCTTCGGACCGGCGGCATCCAGCAGGCGCGCGGCCCCGGCGCGTGGCGCCAGCTCCTCGAGCGCGATGCGCCGGCTGCGCGCCGTGCAGCCCAGCACCAGGGCGCAGTCGGCCACCGCTTCGGCCAGGCTGCCGACGATGGTCGCGGCCTCCATGACATCGTCGGCCCCCGCCGCCATCGCCACCGCGTCGGCGTGCGGGAACCGCTCGGGGGCCACCAGCACCAGGCGCTCAAGGCCCATGGTCTTGATGGCACGGGCGGCCGAGCCGATGTTGCCGGGATGCTGGGTGCCGACGAGGACGATGCGGACTTCGCCCGCTGGGTGCGCAGTGTTCATGGAAGCGAATGGTAAACTGCGCGACGGCCTCGAGCCGACTGCTCTTTCCCCCTGCTGCCTTTCCCCACGTCGGAGCCCCCTGCGATGCAACAACCTGCCGTCAACATCATGGTCAAGGCGGCCCGCGCCGGAGGCAACATCCTGCTTCGGCACATGCACAAGCTCGACGCGCTCAACGTGGTCGAGAAGGACCGCATGGACTACGCCAGCGAAGTCGACCGCCTGGCCGAGGTCACGGTGGTCAAGGAGCTCCGCCGCGCCTATCCGGAATACGCCGTGCTTGGCGAGGAAGGCGGCGAGCAGAAGGGCAGCAAGGGCGCCAGCCGCTACACCTGGGTCATCGATCCGCTGGATGGCACCAGCAACTATCTCCGCGGCTTCCCGCACTGGTGCGTCTCGATCGCGCTGTGCGAGGGTCCCGAGCCGCTGCATGGCGTGATCTTCGATCCGCTGCGCAACGAGCTGTTCACCGCCAGCCGCGGCGGTGGCGCCCAGCTCAACGAGAAGCGCATCCGCGTGGCCGAGCGCAAGGACCTCGCCGGGACCACCATTTCCACCGGCTTCCACCCGCGCGAGCGCGCGCGCATGGCCGCGCAGTTCGACTGCATGCGCCAAGTGCTGTCGGTGGCCGAGGACGTGCGCCGCAGCGGCTCCGCTGCGCTGGACCTGGCCTATGTCGCCGCGGGCCGCAGCGACGGCTACTTCGAGGCCGGCGTGCAGGCCTGGGACATCGCCGCCGGCATGCTGATGGTGCGCGAAGCCGGTGGCAAGGTCACCGACTACCGCGGCGCGCCGATGGGCCCGGTGCACGTGGCGATGAACAGCCGCCAGGTCGTGGCCGGCAACATCCGCGTCGCCGAGGCGCTGCAGAAGACCATCGTCGCGTCCGGCTACGCCGCGGCGTTCTGAAGCCCGGGGCCATCCCGGCACCACGAAAAACCCCGCATCGCTGCGGGGTTTTTTGTCGGAGCGGCTACGGCCGCGACTGCGCTGGCACCTGTGGGAGCGGCTATAGCCGCGATTTCGCTTGCCGGGCTGCGGCATCATCGCGACCACGATCGCGGCTATAGCCGCGCCCACAGCATTCCGGCCACAGTATCGCGGCCACAGCGCGGCGCTCAGGGTCGGCGCGCGAGCTCCGCGTCGTCGCGGGCCTTCGGCAGCAGGTCCTGCTTGGTGACCTTCAGGAAGGCCATGGTCAGGAGCGGACAGGCGACGAAGATCGACGACAGCGTTCCGATCACGATGCCCATCATCATCGCCAGCGACATGCCTTCCAGCGAACCGCCGCCGTACATGAACAGCGCCAGCACGGTCAGGAACGCCACCACGGAGGTGATGATCGTGCGCGACAGGGTCTGGTTGATCGAGGCGTTCAGCACTTCCATCGGCGGCGCACGCATGGCGCGGAAGTTCTCGCGCACGCGGTCGAAGACCACGATGGTGTCGTTGATCGAGAAGCCCATCACCGACAGCAGGCCGGCGAGCACGGTGAGATCGAACTCCTTGCCGCTGATCGCGAACCAGCCGGCCACGATCAGCACGTCGTTGAGCGTGGTCACGATGGCCGCGACCGCGAACTTCCACTCGAAGCGGAAGCCGATGTAGATCAGGAAGCCCACGACCACGAACAGGATCGCGTACAGGCCGTTCCAGGCGAGGTCGCGCCCGACCTGCGGGCCGACGAACGCATTGCCCATGATCGTGGCCTGGTTGCCCTCGAGCGAAGCCGCCTCGCGCACTTCTTCCGCGGTGCGCGTGGTGGCATCGGCGCTGGTCTCGCCGTCGCGCGGCTGCAGGCGCACCAGCAGGTCGCTACCGCTGCCGAAGGTCTGCACCTGGGCGCTGCCGTAGCCGGCATCCTCCAGGCGCTCGCGCACGCCGTCGACGTCGGCGGGGGACTCGAAGCGCAGCTCGACCACGGTGCCGCCGGTGAAGTCGAGCGCGTAGTTG
Organism: Luteimonas sp. A534; assembly: GCF_054072805.1. Classification (NCBI taxonomy): domain Bacteria; kingdom Pseudomonadati; phylum Pseudomonadota; class Gammaproteobacteria; order Lysobacterales; family Lysobacteraceae; genus Luteimonas; species Luteimonas sp. A534. The sequence goes on along the minus strand of NZ_JBSVRR010000001.1, from coordinate 414,152 downwards.
AAGCCCTTGCCGGCGATCGCTGCGATCGAGGCGATCGTCAGGAGCACGAACGCCGCCACCCACACCCAGCGCAGGCGCATGAAGTCGATGTTCGGGGTGGCCGGGATGAGGCGCAGGGGAAAAATGTTCATGTGTCGTGTGCCCGCGTCAGATGGCCAGGGTCTTGAGCTTGCGCTTGCCGCCGTAGACCAGGGTGGCGATGCCGCGCGAGACGGTCACCGCGGTGAATACCGAGGTCAGGATGCCGATCACCATCGTCACCGCGAAGCCCTTGAGGGGGCCGGTGCCGAAGGCGAACAGCGCCACGCCCGCCAGCAGCGCGGTCATGTTGGAGTCGAAGATCGTGCCCGAGGCCTTGTCGTAGCCGTTGGCGATCGCCCCCCGTGCCGGCATGCCGGCCCGGAGCTCCTCGCGTATGCGTTCGTTGATCAGCACGTTGGCGTCCACCGACATGCCGATCGACAGTGCAAGTCCCGCGAAGCCCGGCAGCGACATCGTCGCGTTGAACAGGCTCATGATCGCCACCACCATCAACAGGTTGAGCAGCAGCGCGACGCAGGTGAACAGGCCGAACATCCGGTAATAGACGCCGAAGAAGATCAGCGTGAACACGAATGCGTACAGGACCGCCGTGGTACCGCGCGCGACGTTTTCCGCGCCGAGGCTGGGGCCGACGATGCGCTCCTCGATGAAGTCCATCGGCGCAGCCAGCGAACCCGAACGCAGCAGGCGCGCGAGGCCGTCGGCCTCGGCCTTCTCGAGCCCGGTGGTCTGGAACTGCTTGCCGAACACGCCGTTGATGTTGGCGACCGAGATCACCTCTTCGCTGACGCGGAAGCTGCGCACTTCCTCGCCGGCCGCGTTCGTGCTGACCTGCGGCACGCGCTCGATGTAGACCACGGCCATCGGCTTGCCGACGCTCACCGAGGTGAAATCGAACATGCGCTGGCCGCCGACGTTGTTGAGCGTCACGCTCACCGCCGGCATGCCGTTCTCGTCGAGCGCCGACTGCGCCGTGACCATCTGTTCGCCGGACGCGATCACGCGCTTGGACAGCAGCACCGGGATCGGCCTCCCGTCGATGCCGGTGCGGCGCTCGTAATAGACCCGTGCTTCCGGCGGCACGTTGCCCGAGGCGACGGCATCGTAGGGATCGCCGTCGATCACCGCGCGGTATTCCAGGGTCGCCGTGGCGCCGATCATGCGCTTGGCTTCGGCGGTGTCCTGCACGCCGGGCAGCTGCACGACCACGCGGTCGTTGCCCTGGCGGGTGATCACCGGCTCGCCCACGCCGACTTCGTCGACGCGGTTGCGCAGCGTGGTGATGTTCTGGTCGATGGCGTCGGCCGAGATCTGGTTGAGCTCGGTCTCGGGCACGCGGATGGTGATGCGGTTGCGTACGGCCTGGCGCAGCAGGGTCGGCTGCGCGACGGCCAGCAGCGACATGGCGCGGTCGGCGTCTTCGGCGTCGACGAGCTGGGCCACGGTCGTACCGCCGGCGGTGCGCTCGACCGAGTCGTAGCGGATGCGGTTGTCGCGCAGCACGGCGCGGACTTCGTCGGCGTAGGCATCAAGGCGCTTGTCCAGCGCCGCCTGCTGGTCGACCTGGAGCACGAAGTGCACGCCGCCCTGCAGGTCCAGCCCAAGCAGCATCGGCTTGGCGCCGAACCACGTCAGCCAGTCCGGCACGGTGGAGGCGAGATTGAGCGCCACCACGTATTCGTCGCCCAGTTCCGGGCGCAGGGCGTCCGCGGCGCGGGTCTGGTCTTCGAGGCTGTGCAGCCGGACCATGCGCTCGCCCTCGCCGTCGGTGTCGACCGACTTCGGGGTCACTCCAGCCGCCGCCAGCGCGGCCTCGATGCGGGCATCGAGCTCGACGCCGGTGGCGGCGCCGCGGTTGGAGGTGATCTGTACCGACGGATCCTGGGGATAGATGTTGGGCAGCGCGTACAGCGTCGCCAACAACACCACCATGAGGATCAGGATGTACTTCCAGCGGGGAAATTCGAGCATGGTCAGGTCTTGCGCGAGGTCGTCCCGCGGGCGGGAGAGACGGGTTTTGCAGCAGGCGCCGGCGGCCGGCCGGCGCAGGCGCCGGCGGCAATCCCTCCGGCGGGCGTCAGGCGGACTTCAGCGAGCCCTTGGGCAGCACGTTGCCCACGGCGTTCTTCTGCACGCGGATCTCGACGTTGTCGGCGATCTCGACGGTGACGAAGCTGTCGCCGAGCTTGCGCACCACGCCGGCGATGCCGCTGCTGGTGATCACCTCGTCGCCAACGGCGAGCTTCTCGACCATGGCGCGATGTTCCTTCTGGCGCTTCATCTGCGGCCGGATCATCAGGAAGTACATGATCGCGAACAGCACGACCATCATGATCGGGAACTGCCAGGGGTTGGGCGCTGCGGGTGCGGCGGCCTGGGCATACGCTGGGGCGATCAGGAAGTCGAGCAGGTTCATCAGGTCGGTCCAAGGCGGAAATCAGCTGGATAGTATGCCACGGCAACTCCACGGTGGCCGGGGCCGGACCCCGGACCCCGGATCCCGGCCCGGGACTCCCCCGGGTCCTGTGGGAACAACCATGCGGCGGTGGCGTGGTCGCAGCTATAGCTGCTCCTACAAAGGCAATGGCGTCGGGGCTCAGGGCGTGCGTGCTGCGATGAAAGACCGCCGGAAGGCATCAAAGGTTCCCGCGGCGATCGCGGCGCGCATGTCGGCCATGAGCTTCTGGTAGTACCAGAGGTTGTGCAGGGTGCCGAGGATCGGCCCGAGCATCTCGTTGCAGCGATCCAGGTGGCGCAGGTAGGCGCGGGTGTAGCCGCCGCTGCAGGCCGCGCAGCCGCAGCCCTCCTCGATCGGCCGCAGGTCGCGCTCGTACTTCGCGTTGCGGATGCGGACCGTGCCGGTGGAGGTGAAGTAATGGCCGTTGCGGGCGTTCCGGGTCGGCATCACGCAATCGAACATGTCGACGCCGCGGGCGACGCCGTCGACCAGGTCCTCCGGCCGGCCCACGCCCATCAGGTAGCGCGGCCGGTCGTCGGGAAGCTGCGGGCAGGTGTGCTCGAGCATCGCATTGCGCTCGGCCTCGGTTTCGCCCACCGCCAGGCCGCCGATGGCGTAGCCGTCGAAGCCGATGGCCTTCAACCCGTCCGCCGACAGGCTGCGCAGGTCCTGGTGCACCCCCCCCTGCACGATGCCGAACAGCGCCGCATCATTGCCTTCGTGGGCGCGCTTCGAACGCTCGGCCCAGCGCAGCGAGAGCTGCATCGAGCGCTCGACCACGCGCTTGTCCACGGGCCTGCCGTCCACCTGCACCGGCGGGCACTCGTCGAAGATCATCACGATGTCCGAGCCCAGCACCTTCTGGATGTGCATCGATTCCTCGGGCCCGAGGAACACCTTCGAGCCGTCGATCGGCGCGGAGAAGGTCACGCCCTGCTCGGTGATCTTCCGCCGGTGCGCCAGCGAGAACACCTGGAAGCCGCCCGAGTCGGTCAGGATCGGCCCGTCCCAGCGGGTGAAGCCGTGCAGCCCGCCGTGGGCTTCGATCACTTCGAGTCCCGGCCGCAGGTAGAGGTGGAAGGTGTTGCCGAGGATGATCTCGGCGCCGAGGTCGCGCACCTGGCCGGGCAGCATGCCCTTGACCGTGCCGTAGGTGCCCACGGGCATGAAGGCCGGCGTTTCCACCGTGCCGCGGGGGAACGTCAGCCGCCCGCGGCGGGCGGCGCCGTCGCTGGCGAGCAATTCGAACTTCATGCGGGACATCGTGATCCTGGCATCGAACGGGGCCGCCCATTGTCGCGGAACCGCGCTCCGCCCGCGCGCCTGCGGACCGGACGGGGTCGCGACGGGAAAAGCTTTTGCCACGGATTTGCGCGGATAAACGCGGATAGCGCAGAAGCGATGGAGGGCGGCTTCCTGCGAGCCGGCTGCCGTTCGCGTAGAAACACACCTCAAAGCATCTTCAAGTCTTGCTCCGGCCTGATCCGCGTTTATCCGCGCAAATCCGCGGCAAGAAAGCTCCTGCTCTCCTCAGTCGAACGCCACCATTCCGTCGTCAGCCAGGCGCAGGCGCACGGGAGCGCCCGCGACCAGCCCCTGCACGCCCGCCACATCCTCCAGGTCGACCTCGACCACGGTGCCGCCGGACAGGCGCAGGCTGGCCACGTGCCCCGGCCCGCGGAAGGCCAGCGCAACCAGTTCGGCCCGCACCGCGCCTTCCGGATCGGGCTGCAGCGCGTGCGGACGCAGCAGCACATCGCCGCCGCGGGCCAGTCCCAGCGCGGCCGCCGGCACCAGGGTGCCGCGACCGATGAAGCCAGCCACGAAACGGTCCTGCGGCCGCCGGTACAGCGCCTCGGCACCGTCCCACTGCAGGATGCGGCCGCCATCCATGACGCCGATCTGGTCGGCCATGGCGAAGGCCTCGCCCTGGTCGTGCGTCACCATCAGCACGGTCGCGCCCGAGGCCTTGAGCAGGTCGCGCAGCTCGGCGGCGAGGTGCTGGCGGGTATCGGTGTCGAGGTTGGAGAAGGGTTCGTCGAGCAGCAGCAAGGCCGGGCCGGGCGCAAGCGCGCGGGCCAGGGCGACGCGCTGCTGCTGGCCGCCGGACAGTTCGTGCGGATACGCGCCGCCGCGATCGGCCAGGCCGACGAGTTCCAGCATCTCCTCCACCCGCGCGCGCCGGGCATCGCGCGACAGCGCGCGCAGCCCGAAGGCGACGTTGGTGGCCGCGTCCAGGTGCGGGAACAGCGCGTAGTCCTGGAACATCATGCCCACGCTGCGCTGCTCTGGCGGCAGCATCAGCCCGGGCGCAGCCACGCGGCGGCCCCGCACCTCGATGCTGCCGGCCAGGACCGGTTCGAAGCCGGCCACCGCGCGCAGCACCGTGGTCTTGCCGCAGCCCGAGGCGCCCAGCAGGCAGCCGATGTGCCCTGCGGGGAGCGACAGCGACAGTTCGTCCACCACGACCCGGCTGCCACCGCGCGGTTCCGGATAGCCGACGCGGATGCCCGCGATGTCCAGCAGTGCATCCGTCACGACATCCTCTCCCGTCCATAGCGCACGCCCGCGCGCGCCAGCAACACCACCGGCAGCAGGCCGACGGCGACGATCAGCAGCGCCGCCACGGCGCCCTCTTCATAGGTCCCGCGCGATGCCTCGGCGTACAGCCAGGTCGCCAGGGTCTCGAAATTCAGCGGCCGCAGCAGCAGCGTGGCCGGCAGCTCCTTCATCGCATCCACGAACACCAGCAGCGCGGCCGCCGCCAGCGCGGGGCGCAGCAGCGGCAGGTGCACGCGCCGCAGCGCCTCCCCCGGGGCGTGGCCGAGGCTGGCCGCGGCCTGGTCCAGGCTCGGCGGGATGCGCGCCAGGCCGGCCTCGACGCCGCCCGATGCGATCGCCAGGAAGCGCGCCACGTAGGCCAGCACCAGCGCCGCCGCCGAACCCATCAGCAGCATCCGCGGTTCCATGCCGAAGGCGCCCAGCACCAGGTTGGCGCCGTCGTCGAACCAGGCCAGGGGCAGCAGCAGGCCGATCGCCAGCACCGTGCCCGGCACCGCGTAGCCCAGGCTGCCGCTGCGCATCGCGAAGAGCGCGCCGGCCGACCGCCGCCGCCCCTGCGCCAGTCGCAGCGCCCAGCCCAACACCAGGCCGGCGGCCAGGGTCACCACCGTGGCGGCCAGGGCGATGAGCACGGTGTTGCGGACGCTCGCCAGCAGCTGCGGCGACACCCCATCGTGGCTCAGGCGCGCCACGGCCTCCCAGGCCAGGTAGCCGGCCGGGAGCACGAAGCCGATCACCACCGGCAGCAGCCCCAGCGTCAAAGCCAGTGCCGCCTTGCCGCCACGCAGGCGGTGCGGGCGCATCGGTCGCGGACGGTCGCCGACGGCGTAGCGCTGGCGCCGCCGCGCATGGCGCTCGAGCGCCAGCAGCGCGATCACGATGGCCAGCATCGCCAACGCGATCTGCGCCGCGCCCGGGAGGTCGGCGCGCGTCACCCAAGTGGTGTAGACGGCCACCGTCATCGTCTGCACGCCCAGGAACTCCGAGGCGCCGATATCGTTGAGCACCTCCATCAGCGCGAGCGCGGTACCGATGGCGATTGCGGGCCGCGCCAGCGGCAGGGCCACGCGCCGGAACACCTGCACGGGCGTGGCGCCCAGCGAACGCGCCGCTTCCACCAGGCCCGCCGCCTGGGTCATGAACATCGCGCGCGTGGTCAGGTAGACGTAGGGATAGAGCACGAAGCCCAGCAGCACGATGCAGCCGGCCAGCCCGCGGATGTCGGGCAGGCGGAAGTCACGCGGGCTGTCGTAGCCCAGCACGTCGCGCACCAGGCCCTGCACCGGCCCGAGCGGATGCAGCAGGTCGAGGTAGGCGAAGGCGACGATGTAGGTCGGCACCGCCAGCGGCAACAGCAGCGCCCAGGCCAGGGTGCGTCGGCCCGGGAAATCCCAGGCCGTGACCAGCCAGGCCGCGCCGGTGCCGATCGCGACCACCAGCGCCCCGACGCCGAGGAGCAGCAGCAGGGTGTTGCGCGCCGCGTTGGGCAGCACGTAGCGGGCGACGTGGCTCCACAGCCCTTCCTGCCCGCCCTGCAGGGCGGTCCAGAGCAGCGCGGCCAGCGGCAGCACCACCACGGCCGCGATCGCGACCGCCGCCCACTGCCAGGGACCTTCGGGCAGCAGCCGCCGCAGCCCGCGGCCCGGACCGCCGCGGGCTGCCGGATGCAGCGCAGCCGCAGCCATTCCAGTCGCCGCCACCGTCATGGATCAGTTGTCGAAGCCGACCCTGTCGACCAGCGCGCTGGCTTCGCGGCGGTTCGCGACCACCTCGGTGAGCGGCAGCGGATCCACGGTGAGTTCGCCAAAGCTCGCGACCACCGGATCGAGTTCGACGTCGGCCTTCACCGGATACTCGTAGTTGGCGCGCGCGTACAGGCTCTGCGCTTCGTCCGACACCAGGTACTCCATCAGCGCCACCGCGTTGTCGCGGTTGGGCGCGTGGCGGGCCAGCGCCGCGCCGCTGATGTTGACGTGGGTGCCGCCGCCGTCGACGTTGAAGGTCGGGCGGATCACCTTGATCGCCTCGCCCCACTGGTGCTGCTCGGAGCCGGGCTCGGCGTTCTTCATGCGGCCGACGTAGTAGGCATTGGCGATGCCGATGTCGCAGATGCCGGCAAGGATGTCGCGGGCGACGTCACGGTCGCCGCCGGCAGCCTTGCGTGCGAGGTTGGCCTTGACGCCGCCCAGCCACTGTTCGGTGGCTTCGGTGCCGTGGTGCGCGATCATCGCCGCGAACAGGCTGGTGTTGTAAGGGTGCTGGCCGGAGCGGATGCAGACCTTGCCCTTCCACTCCGGATCGGCGAGGTCCTCGTAGTGGAAGGACTCGAGTTCCAGGTCCTTGTGCGCGTACAGCACGCGGTCGCGCAACGACATCGCGAACCACTGGTCGTCCTCGCCGCGCAGGTGCGCGGGAATCGCCGATTCCAGCACGTCGGACTGCAGCGGCTGGGTGTGGCCGGCCTCGACCAGGTCGAGCATGTTGCCGGTGTCGACCACCATCAGCACGTCGGCCGTGGAGCGCGCGCCTTCGGCGCCCAGGCGCTCGAGCAGGCCGTCCTTCAGCAGCACGGTGTTGACCTCGACGCCCGAGCTTGCGGTGAAGGCGTCGAGCAGCGGCTGGATCAGGCCGGGCTCACGGGTGGTGTAGAGATTGACCTCCCCGGCGGCGGCCGGGGCGGTTTCGGTGCCGGGGGTGGTGCCGGCGGTGCCGGTTTCGGCGCGCTCGCCACCGCAGGCGGCAAGCAGCAGCGCCGCGCAGGCGGCGGCAAGGGCGGCGCGGGGGGCGCGGAAGCGGATGTTCACGTGCAACTCCTGGTCCAGGGGCCAGACCGGCGGCCTGGCGCAAATGAGAATGATACTCGACAACTTCCGTTTCAGTCGTTCCGCGACAGCAACATCGCGTCGCCGTAGGAGAAGAACCGGTAGCGCTCGCGCACCGCGTGCGCATACGCGGCCAACACCCGCTCGCGCCCCGCGAAGGCCGAGACCAGCATCAGCAGGGTCGACTCGGGCAGGTGGAAATTGGTCAGCAGCAGGTCGGCCGAGGTGATCCGGTAGCCCGGCACGATGAAGATCGAGGTTTCGCCGGCGAAGGGATGCAGCTCGCCCTCCACCGTCGCCGACTCCATCGCGCGCAGCACCGTGGTGCCGACTGCCACCACCCGCCCGCCGGCAGCGCGCGTGCGCCGCACCTGGGCGACCAGGGCGGCGCCGACGTTGATCCACTCGCTGTGCATGCGGTGCTCGCGGATGTCGTCCACGCGCATCGGCTGGAAGGTCCCGGCGCCGACGTGCAGGGTCACGTGCGCGGAATCGACGCCCCGCGCGCGCAGGGCATCGAGCAAGGGCTGGTCGAAGTGCAGGCCCGCGGTCGGCGCCGCCACCGCCCCGGACTCCCGCGCGAACAGGGTCTGGTAGCGCTCGGCATCGTCGGCGCCGGGCTCGCGCTGGATATAGGGCGGCAGCGGCATGCGCCCCGCTTTCTCCAGCCAGGGCTGCAGCTCGCCATCGACGTGGAAGCGCAGGCGGTGGAAGCTTTCATCGCGCGAGACCACCTCGGCCACGCCACCGGCATCGAGTTCGATCAGGTTGCCCGGCTTGGGCGTCTTGCTGGCGCCGACCTGGGCGCGGGCCTCGTTGCCCGGCAGCAGGCGCTCGATCAGGATCTCGACGCGGCCACCGCTGCCCTGCTTGTGGCCGAACAGGCGCGCGGGAATCACGCGCGTGTCGTTGAAGACCAGCAGGTCGCCGGCGCGCAGGAAATCCGGCAGCGCGTGCACGTGGTGGTCATGGAGGCCGCCGTCGCCCGGCGGCACCACCAGCATCCGGCTGGCGGAACGCTCGGCCAGCGGCGTCTGCGCGATCAGCTCCTGCGGGAGCTCGAAACGGAAATCGGACTTCTTCACGCGCGGCCTCAGCGTTGGAACTTGGTCGACAGCAGCAGGGTCGAGGTGGTGCGTTCGACGCCATCCAGGGCGCCGATGCGGTCGGTGAGCTCGTCCATGTCGCCGATGGTCTGCACCACCACCATGGCCACCAGGTCCCAGGCGCCGTTGACCGAATGCAGGGCGCGCACCCCGGGCATCTGCCGCAGGGCTTCGACCACCGATGGCGCCTGCTTCGGAAACACCGTGATCATGATCAGCGCGCGCACACGTTCGCGCTCGTGATCGTCGCTGACGCGCACGGTGTACCCGGAGATCACGCCCATCCGCTCCAGGCGTTCGATGCGGCTCTGCACCGTGGTGCGCGACAGCTGCAGGCGGCGCGCGATCGCCGCGGTGGGGGCGCGCGCATCCTCGCGCAGCAGCGACAGCAGGGCTTCGTCGGCGGGGCTCAGCTTCATCCGGCAATTCTATCGTCGATCCGCCGAAAACTGCAGGGTTTCAGCGCAGATCGCACCTACCAAGCGACGAACGCATGCCGATAATAGGGGATCGCACCAGGAGAACCGACATGACCGACCACGTGACCGCCCGCCTCGCCCCGCTCCGCGCCCGCAAGGGCCAGCGCCGCAGCCCCGGCCTCGATGACGCCACGATCGCGCGCTTTGCCGCCACCCATCCCGAGCTGGTCGCCGCCATCGACGCCGCCGCCGACGAGTTCGCGCGCATCGAGTCCGAGATCGCCGAGCTGCTCGACCTCGACGAAGACGCCCAGGTCCAGGCCGTGCAGGCCGGCTACGTCAACTTCTATCCCCAGGACGGCGTGAACCCCTACGTCGCCCTCGCCGCCCGCGGCCCCTGGATGATCACCCTCAAGGGCGCGGTGCTGTACGACACCGGCGGCTACGGCATGCTCGGCTTCGGCCACGCCCCGCAGCCGGTGATCGACGCCATGGCCAGGCCGCAGGCGATGGCCAACATCATGACCCCGAGCCTGTCGCAGCTGCGCCTGGACCGCGCCCTGCGCGCCGAGATCGGCCAGGGCCGCGACTGCCCGTTCGCCGCCTTCATGTGCCTCAACTCCGGCTCCGAGTCGGTGTCGCTGGCCGCACGCATCGCCGACACCAACGCCAAGACCATGACCGACGCCGGCGGCCGCCACGCCGGTCGCACCGTCAAGCGCCTGGTGGTCAAGGGCGCCTTCCACGGCCGCACCGAGGCGCCGGCGCTGTACTCCAACTCCACCCGCAAGGCCTACGAGGGCGCGCTGGCCAGCTACCGCCACGAGGACAGCGTGCTGGTGGTGGCGCCGTACGACATCGATGCGCTGAAGCAGGTCTTCGCCGACGCCGATGCGAAGGGCTGGTTCATCGAGGCGATGTTCCTCGAGCCGGTGATGGGCGAAGGCGACCCCGGCCGCAGCGTGCCGGTCGATTACTACGCCGCCGCGCGCGAACTCACCAAGGCGCACGGTTCGCTGCTGCTGGTCGACTCGATCCAGGCCGGCCTGCGCGCCACCGGCACCCTGTCGATCGTTGACTACCCCGGCTTCGAAGGCCAGGAGGCGCCCGACATGGAGACCTACTCGAAGGCGCTCAACGCCGGCCAGTACCCGCTCTCGGTGCTGGCGATGAACGCGCGCGCCGCCGCCATGTACAAGCGCGGCACCTACGGCAACACGATGACCGCCAACCCGCGCGCGGCCGACGTCGGCACGGCGGTGCTGGGCATGGTGACGCCGGAGGTGCGCGCCAACATCCGCGCGCGCGGCCAGCAGGCGCTCGACAAGCTCGAGACGCTGAAGGCCGAGCTGGGGGGGCTGATCACGAAGGTCCAGGGCACGGGGCTGCTGTTCTCCTGCGAACTCGCGCCGGGCTTCAAGGGTTACGGCGCGGGCTCCACCGAGGAGTGGCTGCGCGAGCAAGGCCTGGGGGTGATCCACGGCGGCGAGAACTCGCTGCGCTTCACTCCGCGCTTCGAAATGGGCGAGGACGAACTGGACCTGGTCGTATCCATGGTCAAGCGCGCCTTGCAGGAAGGCCCGCGGGTCAAGGCAGCAGCCTGAGCCTCATTTGGCTGCAGCGCGGAGGGTGCGTGGGGTACGCAGCCGGCATAAAGAGCACCACGTGCTCAGCCGGCGGAGTACCCCACGCACCCTCCGCCCTCGCGGCCCGAAAGATGATCCGGCGACGTCGCCAGTCGTCTCGGCGTGCGCGACGGGCGCTCTGCCCTACTCCCAGCAGCGGTCGATGCGGCCCTTGAGCGTTGCCGTGCGCCCGCAGTCGCGGGGGGCGATCCGGTCTTCCGGATGTTCCACGATCCTCCGCCCACCCCGGCTCTCTCCCACCAGCGAGAAGGCGTCGTACAGACGGCCGGTCACGGTGCGCGCTTCGTAGCTCAAGGTGTCGCCGTCGATGCGCACCACCTGGAAGAGCTGGGTGTCTTCGGCTACCGGCGCCATGGTGTCGCGTGCTTCCCGGGACAGCAGGTACTGCTTGGCGCCGGCCACCGAGACGACGTACTGGGGCGTGGCTGCTCCGGCGTCGCCGGCGCGGCGGCCGTAGGTGTGGTCGTGGCCCTGGAGGACCAGGTCGACGGCGTGGCGTTCGAGCACGGGCATCAGGTGCTCGCGCAGCAGGGCGTTGTCGCGCCCTTCGCGGGGGGAGTACATGGGCTGGTGGATGGCGACGATGCTCCAGGCACGCGGGTTGTCGCGCAGGACGCCGTCCAGCCATTGCGCCTGGGCGGCGGCGGTGCCGAGGTCCAGGGCCGAGGTGCCGTCGAGCACGACGAAGCGGGCGTCGTGCATGTCGAACCAATAGGTAGTGGCGGCGGTGCCGGGCGCGCCGTTGTCGGGCAGCGCGAACATGTGGGGCCAGTGCAGGCCAAGTACGCGACGCTCCTGGGGGGTGTCCTCGAACTCTTCGAAGTACTCATGGTTGCCGGTCACCGGGGCGACCAGCATGGTCGCGGCGATGGGCGCGGTGATGTCGGTCCATTCGCCCCATTCGTTGTCGTCTTCGCCGTCGCCACCGCTGACCAGGTCGCCGGCGAACAGGGCGAGGCGCGCGCGCGGGGCGTGGCGCAGGGCTTCGAGGAGGACGCGGCTGCCGTGGCTGGCGTTCTTGTTCTGGGTGTCGCCGAAGTACAGGAACTCGAGCGCGGTGCCGGGTGCGGCGGCGGTGCGCAGCTGTCGCCACGGGCTCCACCAGCCGGTGCCGCCCTGCACGCGGAAGGCGTAGAGCGTGTCGGGTTCCAGGCCGTCAACGTCTACCTGGTGCTGGCTGCCGGTGCCGTTTTCGGTGGCGAAGACGATGCTGCGCACGGGCAGGCTGCGCGGCTGACCCACGGCCGGCGAATCACCCGCCACCACGAGTTCCAGCCGCGGTGCCTCGATGCCATCGGCGGTTCGCCAGGAAACCTGGAAGCCGCGGGCCGGATCTGCCGCGGGCGAGGCGATGATGCGGTCCGGGCGCGCCGCAGATGCGTAGTGGAGATTGCCTGCCGGGACCAGCGTGTTGGGCTCCAGCACGATGATGCCGGGGCCAAACGTTTCATCGGCGAAGGCAGTGCCGGCCAGCAGCAGGGCGGGCAGCACCGCAGTCAACAGTCTCGCGCCGCAAGGCCTTGCCCAGGGCCTGGACTTGCTGACGGCTGCAGTCGTGCCGTGGAGTGGCGCCATCGACCCGCCGACGCGGGTCAGCGCGCGCATGCAGGCAGCTCCAGCGCCGACGCGATCTCGCGCCAGTCGATGGCCACCGCGCCCTGGTCGTCGTGCACCGCGTACAGCACGCCGTCGGGGAAGCCGCTGGCGGGCGCGTCGTGCAGCCAGATGCCGTCAGTGTTTGCGACCGTGGGACCGGCCACCGCGCCGACGTGCTCCAGCGAGCCGCGCTCGAACAGGTGGAAGGCCGTGCGGCCCTTGCCCTGCTCGGTGGTGATCCACCAGCCGCTGCCATCGGCGCAGGTCTTGAGCACGATGCCCTCGGCCTGCGCCTGCAGGAACTCCGCGCCGATGGTGCGCCCGCTGTAGGTGCCGGCGAGGTCGTAGACCTTGAACTCGTTGGCATAGGTTTCGTCTTCCTCGGCGATCAGCAACTGGTCGTTGTCCGGATCGCCCCAGAGCGATTCGACTACGCGCAGCGCCCCGTCGGGCGTGGTGTCGCCGAACGCGCCGACATGGCGGGCCGCGAAGCCGCTGCCCTGCGGCGCGAAGGCGAAACGGTGCACGCGGCGGTCGAGCTGTTCCAGCGGCGGCAGGATGTCTTCGCCCTCGGCGTCTTCCCCCACCATGTAGGCGTCGGTCACGTAGATCTCGTAGCCGCCGTCGACCTCGTTCACCCACAGGCCGTAGGGTAGCTTCAGCACGTCGGCACCGAACTCGGCGACGGTCTGCATGCCCGGCAGGCGCAGCACCTGCACGCGGCGGTTGTCGCGCTCGACCACGAAGGCGAGATCGTCGGCGACGGCGATGCCGTTGGGCCGGTCGAACTGCCCCGCACCCGCGCCGCGCTCGCCGACATGGCGCACGAACGCACCCGTGGCACCGTCGTACACCACCAGGCGATGGGTGGACTTGGCGGTGGCGAGCAGCAGCACCTGGCCGTCGGGCGCGGTCCAACTGGCGACCGAGTCGATGTTGTCGTCCGGGGTCATCTGGGTGGCGAAGGCCTCGGGAACGGTCACGGCCTCCGCGGCCTCTGCACGTACCGCCTCGCGGGCGCGGTCTGCGCGGTCCTCGGCGTCTTCAACCGTCGCGTTGCCGGCATCAGGTGCCGGGCCCCCGCCGCAGGCGGCGAGCGCCAGTGCCAGTCCGCTGGTGGCAAGCGCGCGCCAGGCTGCGCGCGGGATGGTCCGGTTCTTCATCATGTGCATCCTCAGAAATTGACCTTGACGCCGAGCGTGTAGCCGCGGCCATAGAGTTCGTTCTGCAGCGTGGTCGCCGGCGTGCCCTGGTACAGCTCCAGCGGCTCGTCGAGCAGGTTGGAGGCTTCGAGGTACAGGCTCCAGTTGTCGGCGACCTTGTAGTCCAGGCTGAAGTCGAGCTGGGTATTGGGCGCGACCCAGAGGTCGTAGCGGCTGTCGCTGCCGATCTCGTCCAGGTACTCGCTGCGATACACCGCGGCCAGGCGCGTGCTGACGCGGTCGTTCTCCCAACCGATGTGCGCGCTGTACAGGCGCTCGGACGACAGCGGGAGCATGAACTTCTCACCCGCGCGGTCCTCGGTGCCGGCCACGAACTCGGTATCGAGCCAGGTGCCGCCCAGGCCCACGAGCAGGCCGCTCCACGCACCGGGCAGGAAGTCGAGCTTCTGCTGCCAGTTGAGCTCGACACCCAGGACACTCGCGTCCTCGCCGTTGACCGGGCGGGTCACGTCATAGCCCGGGAAGGCGGGATCGTTGTTGGTCCAGGTGTCGACGATGTAGCCGTCGATCGACTTGTGGAAGATGCCGGCGGAGAAGATGCCCGAGTCGCCGATGTAACGCTCGAACGACAGGTCGAAGTTGAGCGACTCGTAGGGATCGAGCTGCGGGTTGCCCAGGTCGACCTCTTCGTCGTCGCGGTTGATGCTGGCGCGCGGCGTGATGTCGCCGAAGCTCGGGCGCGCGATGGTCTTGGTGACCGCGCCGCGCAGCACCCAGTCGCCGTCGGTGTCGTAGCGCAGGTGCAGGCCGGGCAGCACGCTGGTGTAGGACTTGGAGGCCGACGACGGCGCGGCGGTGAGCACGCCGTCCTCGTCCAGGTCGACCATCCAGCCGGTGGCGTCGAAGTCAGTGCGCTCCACGCGGGCACCGGCGACCACGCGCAGGTTGCCGAAGTCCATCGTACCCATGAGGTAGGCGGCGAGCACGTCTTCGCTTGCGGTGTAGTCCTCCACCAGCGAGACCATGGCGTTTTCCGCCACGTCGCCCGGACGCTCGGAGAACAGCTGGCGGTTCTCGCGCAGGTAGCGACGCATCGCGCTCGAAGACAGGCCGTCACCCATGTTGCCGTGGCGGTAGGACGGCGAGCCGGTGGTCCAGCCCGAAAGGTCGATATCGGGCCCGATGCGGAACTCGGCCTCGTCCACGTTGACGTCGCGGTCGCGCCAGCGGCCGAGCAGGCCGGTCTTCCAGGTCACCGCTTCACCGGCGTAGGTGAAGTCGAACTTCGCGCTCCAGGCCTCGTCGTCGACCTGCTTCGGACCCACCACCAGTCGGTCCAGGCCGTAGTTGGCATTGCGCAGCCAGGCATCGCCGCCCGCGGGATCGATCACGTCGAACGAGGGCACGCGGCCAGGACCGACGCGGATCGCCATGTCCTCGTCGCCGAGGTACTCGAAGCGCATCTCGACCTCATCGTCCACACGCTCGCGGACCTTGGTGTAGCCGAGCTGGTAGTCGAACTTCGCGTGGCCCATGCGGTTCATGCCGCCGGCGCTGACGGTGAAGGTGTCCTCTTCCTTGGTGCGGTAGCGCAGCCGGCGGCCGAAGTCGTCGGCGGAGATGTTCTCCACCGTCCAGCTGTTGCCGTCATAGCCGGCGATGTCGCCCTCGCCCACCGGGATGATGTGGTTCTGGCGGGTCTCGGCGTCGGTGAAGTCGGTGTAGAGCGTGCGCAGGTAGTACTGGTTGTCGTTGTCGGGGCGCCAGTCGAGGTTGAGGTTCACGCCGGTGCGCTCGCGGTTGATCGTGTACTTGCGCTGCTGGATCTCGACCGGGGTGAGGTCGTACTCGACCTCGATGTTGTCCGACTCGTAGTCGCGGTCCTGCCAGCTCAGGCCGAAGGCCACGCCGAAGGTGTCGTTGTAGACATCGCTGAAGTTGAAGGCGGCCTTGGGGCTGGTCTCGCCGCTGAGGTTCTGGTGGCTGGCTTCGGCCTTGAAGCGCATGTTGCGGCCCTCGCGGTCGAAGGCCGACGCGGATTCGACCATGATCGTCCCGCCCAGCGAATCGCCGGGCATGTCCGGCGTCGGCGCCTTGATGACCGTCAGGCGCTCGGTGGATTCGGAGGGAATGACGTCCAGCGGCGCGGCGCGGCTGCTGTCTTCCGGCGTGCCCATGGCGATGCCGTCCACGGTGACCGAGTTCTGCGCGGCGTCCAGGCCGCGGATCACCACGTAGCGCCCTTCGCCCTGGTCGCGGGTGACGCTGATGCCCGGCAGGCGGGACAGCGACTCACCCACGTTCTGGTCCGGGTACTGGCCCATGGAGTCCGCGGACACGGTGTCCTGGATGGCATCCGAGGCCCGCTTGAAGTCGATGGCGCGCATCTGCGATTCGAACTGGCCTCGGACCTCGATGGCGCCGAAGTTGACGGGTTCGGTGGTATCGACCGCCTGCACCGGCCCGGTCGGAGGCGCGGAAGCCGTTTCGGCCGCGGTCGCCGGCGCGGCCGGTTCCTGGGCGTGGGCTTGCGCGATGGCGCCGAAGGCAAGGCCGGCGAGGATGGCGAGATGCAGCGGATGGTGCTTGGACACGGCAGGACTCGGTGTGGTCGACGCCGCACACGATATTTCCGTTGTGTTTCAGGCAGGTTACCGACGTCATGAACGCTGCGGCCACGCTAGACTTGCGGCATGAAGATCGTCGAAGTCCGCCATCCGCTGGTGCAGCACAAGCTCGGCCTCATGCGCCGCGCCGACAACAGCACCAAGACCTTCCGCGAGCTGGCCGGCGAGGTCGCCGCGCTCCTGACCTACGAGGCCACCGCCGACCTGGAATGCGAGGACTCGGAGGTCGAGGGCTGGGCCGGCACGGTCCGCGTGCGCCGGATCAAGGGGCGCAAGATCACCCTGGTGCCGATCCTGCGCGCCGGCCTGGGCATGCTTCCCGGCGTGCTGGAGCTGATCCCCGCGGCCAAGGTCGGCGTGGTGGGCATCAAGCGCGACGAGTCCACGCTCGAGGCCATGGCGTATTACGAGAACCTGGTCGGCGACATGGCCGACCGCACCGCCCTGGTCCTCGATCCGATGCTGGCGACCGGCGGCACCCTCGTGGCCACGGTCGACATGCTGAAGAAGGCCGGCTGCACCCGGATCAAGGGGCTGTTCCTGGTCGCCGCGCCCGAGGGCCTGCGCGTGCTCGAGGCCAGGCATCCGGACGTGGAGGTCTACGTCGCGTCCATCGACGAACGCCTCAACGAACTCGGCTACATCCTTCCGGGGCTGGGCGACGCCGGCGACAAGATCTTCGGCACCCGCGCCTGAATCCACGCGGCGCTGGCCTGCGGTTGCCGCACCCCGCGTTGGCGGCTATGTGGCCACTGCTCCGCTCCCGCCGACAACGCCGGCCGCCACAGGCCGCAGTACGCGCGCGTGCAACCCGCCGTGTGAAGGCCAATGGCTGTTCGGCCGCTACCGGCTGGATCCCTCAAAGCAGCGCCTTCACGCCGATGACCGGACGCGGGATCTCGATGCCCGTGCCTGCGCGGTCCTGCTGTGCCTGCTCGACCACGCCGAGGAAGTGGTTCCGCGGGCCACGCTGATCGCCGAAGCCTGGCCCGGCGCCGAAACTGTGTTCGACAGCGCGGTATCCAAGGTGATGCGCCGGCTGCGCACCGCGCTGGGCGACCATTCCGGACACGTGCTGCAGACCGTGTACGGCGAGGGCTACCGGCTGGCGCTGCCGGCGGTGCTGTTGCCTCCCGCGCCAGGGACAGGGACCGGAGACGACGCGTCGCCGCAGGCCACGACCATCCCGGATCCGGTGCCTGTTCCGCCCACGGCCAACGCACCACCCTCCCCCACGCCGCATCGGCTGGCCCGGGCATCGCCGGGCGGCTGGCCGCTGTGGCTACCCTGGGCGATCGCGGCCCTGGCAACCCTGGCGGCCGCGGCACTGGCCTGGCTGCTGTTGACGCGCCCACCAGGCACCGGCTGAAAGGGGTTTATGCGCCCAGGCCGCGCGCCTGCAGGCGCTCGACCTGGTGGACGCCCTCGAAGCGGCCGCGCTCGCCGCGCCCCACCTGCGCCAGCGCGCAGCCGGGGTCGTGGGTGAAGAACAGATGCACCCCGCGCGCGAGCTTGTCGTCGAGGAAGGCCTGCTTCTCGTCGATCAGGGTTTCGGCGCAGCGGTCGTAGCCCATGGTGATCGGCACGTGCACCCAGGGCAGTCCGGGCACGAGGTCGGCGCAGAACACCACGCCACCATGGTGGCCATCGTCGCGCAGCTCGGGGCCAAGCACCTCGGCCAGCATCATTCCCGGCGTATGGCCGTGGCTCCAGTGGAAGCGCACCGCATCGCCCAGCGCCGGTGTGCGGTCGCCGTCGACCAGCTCCAGGCGCCCGCTGGCCTGGAGCAGCCCGGTGAGCTCGGGGATGTAACTGGCGCGGTCGCGCGGATGCGGATCCTGCGCGCGTTCCCACTGCTCGCGGCCAATGACGAAGGTCGCGTTCGGGAACAGCAGTTCCGGCGCCTTGCCCTCTTTCCATGCCGACAGCAGGCCACCGGCGTGGTCGAAGTGCAGGTGGCTGAGGACCACCACGTCGATGTCCTCGTGGCCGAAGCCGGCCTCGCGCAGCGAGTCCAGCAGCACGTGGCCGCCGCCGCCGATGGCATAGCGCTCGCGCAGCTTCGGCTCGAAGAATGCGCCGATGCCGGCCTCGAACAGCACCGTGCGGCCGTTGAGCGGCGTCGCCAGCAGTGCGCGCGTGGCCAGCGGAATGCGGTTGAGTTCGTCGGGCTCCATCCAGCGCGACCACAGCGCGCGCGGCGCATTGCCGAACATCGAACCGCCGTCAAGCCGCTGGGTATTGCCTTCGATCGACCAGAGCTTCATGTCGTCTCCTCTCTGCGCCACTTGGACTATGGGAGCGGCTACCCGTCAGGCCCCTGCCCCTGTGGGAGCGGCTATAGCCGCGATTGGAATCCCGCTCCGGTTGATCGCGGCTATAGCCGCTCCCACAAATGCGCGCGCACCCGCACAGGATCCTGCGCTTACGGCTCCGGCGATGCCCGGACCTCACCCTTGCCCACGGGATTGCGCGGATCGGTACCGGCCTCGAGCCGGTTGCCGGTGATATCCCAGGCCACGGTCTGGAAGTTGCCCCAGACGTCGCTGGAGCGGCGGCCCTGGCTCGCCTCTTCTTCGGGCAGCTGCAGCGTGTGCCCCATCGCACGCAGCGCCTGCACCGTGGCCGGCTCGAAGGTCCCGGTCTCGGCCTGGACCACGTCCGGCATCCACTGGTGGTGGTAGCGCGGCAGCGCCGCCACGTCGGCCGCGGACAGTCCGGCGTCGTAGCCGAGCACGCCCAGCAGCACCATGGTGATGATGCGGCTGCCGCCCGGGGTGCCCAGCACCGCGACCTTGTCGTCGGAGACCATGAAGGTCGGCACCATCGAGCTCAGCATGCGCTTGCCGGGCTCCGGCGCATTGGCGGCGAAGCCCATCACGCCGAAGGCGTTCGGGGTGCCCGGCTTGAGCGCGAAATCGTCCATCTCGTTGTTGAGCAACACGCCGGTGCCCGGTGCCACCAGGCCCGAACCGTAGAGCAGGTTCACCGTCTGCGTGGCGCCGACGCGGTTGCCTTCGGCGTCGATGATGGAGAAGTGTGTGGTCTCTTCATCCTCGAGCGGCGTCGGCGCGCCTGACAGCAGGTCGCTGGGCGTGGCCTTGCCGGGGTGGATCGTGGCGCGCAGGCCGGCGGCGTAATCGGCGCTGGACAGCAGGCGCTGCGGCACCTCCACGAAGTCGGGATCGCCAAGATAGAAGGTGCGGTCGCGGAAGGCGCGACGCATGGATTCCACCACCAGGTGGGTGCTTTCGGCCTCCGTCATCGCTTCCAGGTCGTACGGGGCCAGGATCTGCAGCATCTGCGCCAGCGCGATGCCGCCCGACGACGGCGGCGGCGCGGTCACGATTTCCCAGTCGTGGTAGCCGA
The DNA here is from genome assembly GCF_054072805.1 of Luteimonas sp. A534. Lineage (NCBI taxonomy): Bacteria > Pseudomonadati > Pseudomonadota > Gammaproteobacteria > Lysobacterales > Lysobacteraceae > Luteimonas > Luteimonas sp. A534. The sequence continues at coordinate 394,342 of NZ_JBSVRR010000001.1, read as the reverse complement.
AGCGGACCGGCTCGCGTTCGCGCACGCGGTAGGCGGCGAGTTCTTCCGCGGTCCACGCGCCGCCCTCGGCGTTGACGCCGGCCACCAGCTTCGCGCCGACGTCACCGCGGTAGAAGCCGTCGAAGCCGTGTTCGGCAAGGCGTTCGAGCGTCCGGGCGAGATCGGGCTGGCGGAACACGTCACCGATCTCGATCGGCCGGCCGGCGGCCAGGTAGACCTCGCGGGTGCCGGGATAGCGCTCCATCACCGCGCTGCGCGCCGCATAGCCGCGGGCCATGCGCGCGTACACCGGGAAGCCTTCGCGCGCGACGCGGATCGCCGGCGCCAGGGTACGCGACAGCGGCAGCTTGCCGTACTTCTCCTGGAGGTGGACGAAGGCGGCCGGCAGTCCCGGGATGCCCGCCGACCAGGCGCCATTGGTGGCGCGATCGCGGTCGAATTCGCCATCGGCGTCGAGATAGCGTTCGGGCGTGGCCGCGGCCGGCGAGGTCTCGCGGGCGTCGAGGAACACGTCGCGACCGGTGGCGGCGTCGTGCAGCAGGAAGAAACCGCCGCCGCCGATGCCGGAGCTGATCGGCTCCACCACCGAAAGCACCGCGGACACCGCGATCGCGGCGTCGAAGGCGTTGCCGCCGTCGGCCAGGACCTCCATGCCGGCGTCGGTGGCCAGGGCGTGCGCGGATGCGATCGCCGCGCCCGGTGGCTTCAGCGGCTGCACGGCGGATACAGGGTCCGTGGCCGCGCGGCCATCGGCAGCGAGTGCCACGCTGCACGGGACAAACGCGATCAGCAGCGGCAGCGCCAGGCGGCGCAACAGGGTCGGGATGTTCAAGCAGCCTGCTCCTTAAGCCGCAGGAGCTTCACCAGCAGCTGGTCATGGGTTTCGGGGATGTCGGGGTCGGGATCGATGCATTCGACCGGACACACCACCACGCACTGTGGCTCGTCGAAATGCCCCACGCACTCGGTGCAGCGCGCGGGTTCGATCACGTAGATGGTCTCGCCCTGCGAGATCGCGTCGTTCGGGCAGGCAGGCTCGCAAACGTCGCAGTTGATGCAGAGTTCGTTGATGCGCAGGGCCATGGGGCCATTGTAGACCCTGCCCGCGCGGTCCGCCGCCGGCCCGGAAGCCGGCGGCGGGGAAGCGGCTTACTTGGCTTCGACGAACACGAACTCGACGCCGGCCGGCGCCACGGCGGCGGCCACGCGCTCCTGGTCGGCGGCGCTGCCGATGAACACGACGCGGACGCCCTTCATGGTGTCGGGTGCCACCGCGGCGAACGACTCGACGACGATGTCGGCCATCTTGGCGGAATCCGACGAGGCGTAGGCCAGCATGTTGCCGCGCACGATGCCGCGCGCGACGTCGAGTCCGGCCTTGTCCTGGAGGCGCTCGTAGTTGCCGGTGTCGGCGGCCTCGTCACCGGTGGGCGCGGGCAGGTAGTACACGAAGGGCTGGTTGGCGATGCCCTCCATGTTGCGGGTCACCACGTCGGAGACGTAGGCGCGCCAGGCGCCGTCGTCGGCCGTGGTGGGAGCGGTCAGCGGCGCCGCGACAACGGCAACCGGCGCTTCCTCCTTGTTGCAGGCCGCAAGCAGCGGCAGCGCCAGGCAGGCGGTCAGCATCAGGCGGGAGATCGTCTTCATTCGTGGTTCCCCAAGTGTTGCGTTGTGATGGATGTCAGTCTAGCTCGCGCCGCCATTCGGCCTGCAGCGCTTCGGCCACCGCAGCCGGCACGAACCCCGAAACGTCGCCGCCAAGGCGGGAGATCTCGCGCACCAGCGACGAAGAAATGAATCCGTACTGTTCCGCTGGCGTCAGGAACAGGGTTTCCACCTCGGGAATGAGGTGCCGGTTCATGCTGGCCAGCTGGAATTCGTACTCGAAGTCCGAGACCGCGCGCAGGCCGCGCAGCAGGACGCCGCCCCCCACTTCGGACACGAAGTGCGCCAGCAGCGAGTCGAAGCCCATGACCTCGACGTTGTCGTGGGCGGCCAGCGCCTCGCGCGCCAGCTCCACCCGCAGCGCAAGCGGCAGCGCCGGACCCTTGGCCGGGCTTTCGGCGACGCCGACGATGAGTTTTTCGAACAGCGGCGCGGCGCGATCGACCAGGTCGACGTGGCCGTTGGTGATCGGATCAAACGTGCCTGGATAGACCGCGATCCTGTTTCGAGCTGTGCTCATGCCTTGGCTGCGCCGTAGTTTGGGTGCTGTAGCCAGCGCGAGTGTAGCAGCGCCGCGCGGCGCCGTTTCAGGTCGCGGCCACGCGCCGGAACAGCGCGTGCCGGGCATCGCGGGTGGCGGCTTCGCGGTGCAGGCGCCAGCCCGGGCCCGGGGCGACGTTGGCGTCGGGTGCTGATTCGAGGTAGAGCCAGGCGTCGTCGGCAAGCCACGGTGCAAGTCGCGCCAGCGCGTCGTCCCACAGTCCGGCAAGGAACGGCGGGTCGAGGAACACCAGGTCGAAGCGTCCATGCAGGGGCGCGCGAAGCAGCTCCAGTGCGTCGGCCCGCAGCACGGTGGTGGCGTCGCCCGCGCCCAGCCGCTCGCAGGTGTCGCGCAGGGACTGCGCCAGCGCGGGATCGCGCTCGACCATCAGCGCCTCGCTTGCACCGCGCGACAGCGCCTCCAGGCCCAGTGCTCCGCTGCCGGCGAACAGGTCGAGCACGCGCGACCCGGCAAGCATCGGCTGCAGCCAGTTGAAGAGGGTCTCGCGGGCACGGTCGGACGTCGGCCGCAGGCCCGGCACCGAGGCCACTGGAAGCTTCGAACCGCGCCAGCGTCCACCGATGATGCGCACGCTCCCGGGGGGCGTGGATCGGGAAGGAGCGCTTGGGGCCGGTGGTACCATGACGCCGCATTGTCCGCGCTTGCGCGACGCTGCGCACCCTCCCCTTTCCTATCCCCGGTCCGTTCGCGATGGTCAGCTTCTTCCGCCGCTGGAAACCCGACGCCGACAAGGCCAAGCAAGGGAAGGACGACACCACTTCGTTGAGCGCGGCCGCCGAAGCCATCGAGGCGGCACGGGCGATGGGCGCCGCGGCGAAATCGGTTGATGTCGCCGATGTGGATGTCGTTGGGGCGGTTGAAACGGTTGAAGCCGTTGACGCCGTTGAGGCGGCCGAAGTGCTTGATGCACCTGCTCCAGCGTCTGAAACCATCGTCCCGCCCCCGATGGCGGCTCCGCTCCCGGCGACCCCCGTGCCGCTGGCGCCGCCCGCTCCGCCACCGCCGGAAGTGACCCAGGCGACAAGCACGACCGCCACCACCACGCAGGACAAGCCGCCCGCCCCGCCCGGCAAGTCCGGCTGGCGCGACCGCCTCAAGGGCAGCGGCATCGCCCGCGGCCTCGGCGGCCTGTTCTCCCGCAACCCGCGGCTTGACGACGACCTCCTCGACGAGATCGAAACCGCGCTGCTCACCGCCGACGTCGGCATCAGCGCCACCACCGCGCTGGTGGATTCGCTGCGCAAGCGCATGAAGGCGCGCGAGTTCGCCGACGTGCCCGCGCTGCGCAGCGCCTTGCGCGCCGACCTGGTGGCGATGCTCGAGCCAGTCGCGCGCCCGCTGTCGATCGATGCCGCCGTGAAGCCCTTCGTGATCCTGACCGTCGGCGTCAACGGCGTCGGCAAGACCACGACCATCGGCAAGCTCGCCAAGCGTTACAAGGACGAAGGCCACGCCCTGATGCTGGCCGCCGGCGACACCTTCCGCGCCGCCGCCGTGGCCCAGCTGCAGGCCTGGGGCGAGCGCAACGGCGTGGCCGTGATCGCCCAGGGCCAGGACGCCGACGCCGCATCGGTGGCGTTCGACGCCCTGCAGGCCGCGCGCGCCCGCGGCACCGACGTGCTGATCGCCGACACCGCCGGCCGCCTGCATACCCAGCAGGGCCTGATGGCCGAACTTGCCAAGATCAAGCGCGTGCTCGGCAAGCTTGATGGCAGCGCCCCGCACGAAGTGCTGATGGTGATCGACGGCACCACCGGGCAGAACGCGCTCAGCCAGCTGCGCCACTTCCATGCCGCCGCGGGCGTCACGGGGCTGGTGGTCACCAAGCTCGACGGCACCGCCAAGGGCGGCGTGGTGTTCGCGCTGGCACGCGAGTTCGGCATCCCGATCCGCTTCGCCGGCATCGGCGAGCGCCCCGAGGACCTGCGCGTATTCGATGCCGAGGCCTTCGTCGACGCCCTGCTGCCGGAGGCGCTGGGGGCGTGAAGCTCCGCCGCGGGCTCGCGCTCGCCGCGGGCGTCGCCGCTGTCGTCCTGCTGCTCGCCATGCTGGCGGCGGCAGTGCTGATGCAGCCGCAGCGCCTCGCCCGCCTGGTGCTGGACGGCGTAGGCAACGGCTTGGGGCTCGAGATCGATTTCGAAGGCGACACCCGGTACCGGCTGCGCGGGACGCCGATGCTTGAAGTGCACGATGTCGTCGTACGTGATCGGGGAGACGGCGAGCCACTGCTCCGTGCCGCACGCGTGCTGGTGTCACTTCCCTGGTCCACGGTGCGCGACCGTCGTGCCCCGCTGGTACTGCAGCACATCCAGCTTGACGCCCCCGTGCTCGACCTGCCGCGACTGCAGGCGTGGCTGGCCTCCCGCCCGCCGGGCGACGGCAGCCTGCCGACCCTCTCCGACGGCATCACCGTGAGCGACGGTCGCGTACTGGCCGAGGGCTGGGAACTGCGTGGCCTTGCATTGCGACTCCCCGGTTTCGCACCCGACGCGCCGCTGGCCGCCGACATCCGCGGCACCCTGGCGATGGCACCGCCCACGCTGGTCCACTTCGACCTGCATCTCGCGGCAACGCATCCGGCCAACGGTGCCGGCGTCGGCGTCCGCGGCCACATGCGGGTGGAACACGATGACTGGGAGCTTCCCGCCTTCGTCACCGCCTCGGGATCGCTGCGTGCCGACGATGCGGCCTGGCACGTCGCCCCGCTGCGCTTCGGAGCGTCGGCCGAGTACCGCGGCGAAGGCACACCCCTGCAATTCACCCTGGGCGCGCACGGCCCACTGCGGCTTCGCGACAGCATATGGACGCTCGTACCGGCCACCGTGGTGCTGCGCGGTGAAGGCATCGTGCCGATGTTCGATGCGCACGGCCGCGCGGCGCTGGGCCGCGCGTTGCTGCTGGAGCTCGAAGGGACGTTGCCGGACTGGCCGCGAGCCTGGCCCGCGCTTCCGTCGCCGCTTGGTGCATCCACTTCACCCATCGCCATCGAACTCGCCTACGCGGGCGCATCCGACCTGTCCACTCCCCTTGTCCTCCGCATGGAGCGTGACAGCGTCCGCGCCCAGGCCGAGGCACGCATCTTCGAGATCCTCGACTGGATGGACGCCAGCGCCACGGGCTCCCCGCTGCCGCCCTTGCGCGCCCGTGCCACCGCGCCGCGCATCGAGATCCCCGGCGGCGTGCTGGAAGGCGTCGAGATCACCATCGAACCGGAGGATGCGCCGTGACTGCGGCACCGGCCGATACCTTCGCAGCGCCGCTCTTCGCCTGGTTCGACGTCCACGGCCGTCATGACCTGCCCTGGCAGCACCCGCGCACGCCATACCGCGTATGGCTGTCGGAGATCATGCTGCAGCAGACCCAGGTGCGCGTGGCTGCGCCCTACTTCCAACGTTTCGTTGCCGCCCTGCCCGACGTGGCGGCGCTTGCCGCGGCGCCGCTGGACGACGTGCTCGGCCTCTGGTCCGGGCTTGGCTACTACGCCCGCGCCCGCAACCTGCATGCCGCCGCCCGAACCTGCGCCGAACTGCACGGTGGCGAACTCCCGCGTGACTTTGCTGCCCTGGTCGCCCTGCCCGGCATCGGCCGCAGCACCGCAGGCGCCATCCTCTCCCAGGCCTGGGGCGAGCGCTTCGCGATCCTCGACGGCAACGTCAAGCGCGTGCTCTCGCGCTACCACGGGATCGAAGGCTGGCCGGGGCAGGCGACGGTCGAGAAGCAGCTGTGGCAGCTGGCGCAACAACATCTTCCGTCCACGCGACTGGCCGATTACACCCAGGCGCAGATGGACCTCGGCGCCACCCTGTGCACGCGCCATTCGCCTGCCTGCACGGACTGCCCGCTGCAGGGCGGCTGCACGGCGTATGCGCAGGGACGCACGGAAGACCTGCCCACGCCGAAGCCCGGCAAACCGCTCCCCACGAAGGAAGCGACGCTGCTGCTGCTGCGCGACGCCGAAGGCCGCGTCCTCCTGCAGCGCCGACCACCCACCGGCGTCTGGGCGCAGCTCTGGTCGCTGCCGCAGGCGGACGACTGCGACGCGGCGCGGGCGTGGTTCAAGGCCCACATCGATGGCGACTACGCGCAAGGGGAGGTGCTTGACACCATCGCCCACGCCTTCAGCCACTACCGCTTCAAGATGCACCCGAGGCGCTGGCACGCGGTCGCCACTGCGGCCACGGTGCGCGACAATGAAGACCTGCGCTGGGTCCCGCGCGGCGCGCTTGCCGGCCTCGGCATTCCCGCGCCCGTGAGGACGCTCATCCAGGCGCAGTTCGGACCGCCCCAGGAGAACCAGCCGTGAGCCGCATCGTCCATTGCGAATACGAGAAGCGCGAGACCGAAGGCCTCGACTTCATCCCCTGGCCGGGCGAACTCGGCAAGCGCGTGTTCGCCGGCATCGGAAAAACCGCCTGGGGCGCGTGGCTCGCGCACCAGACGATGTTGATCAACGAGAACCGGCTGTCACCGATGGACCGCGAGCACCGTGCGTTCCTGGAACGCGAGATGGAAAAGTTCCTGTTCGGCGGTGGGGCCGATAAACCCGCCGGTTACGTGCCCGCAGACGAGGCCTGAGCCTCTTCGCGGGCGGTCTTCTCCGCCGACTTGATCTTCGCGGTGTCGAGCGGCCGGATCTCATCGATCCGGCAGGGGAAGCCCGATGATCCGCTGTTGAGCGCCACCACCTTGTCGAAGCCGGCGTACACGCTGTTGCCCTGGTGGGTCACGGTTATGGCTGATGCCCACTCCACGTCGCGGCAGCTTCCGTTGAACGAGAGCAGCCATGCCTCCTGGGCCCGGGTCCAGACCGCGATGTTGCGATCGTCCAGCGACGTCCAGCCGCTGATGCGTCCGAAGTAGCGGAAGCTCTTGACGGGCTCGCCCGCGGCTGCCTGATAGGTCGCCAGCTTCTGGTCCGGGCTCATGCCACTGCTGGCACATGCCGACAGTCCGATCGAACCGGCCAGCGCCGCGGCGACAACGAACATCCTGTAGTGCTGCATGACTCCCTCCTTTAGCCGCATGGCGGCTCGATTGCCCGTCCCGATCATTGCCCAGGTCCAACTGGAAACGCGGCGGACCGGCAATGCCCGTTCAGGCAATGGTTGGTCTTGCCTCGCCGCCGCAGGCTCCCGTATCATTGCGGGCTCGCCAGTGGCCGGGTAGCTCAGTTGGTAGAGCAGGGGATTGAAAATCCCCGTGTCGGGGGTTCGATTCCCTCCCCGGCCACCATTGATTTCAAGGCGATACGGAACCCGCACCTGCTGCGGGTTTTTTGTGCCCGGGGATTTTCAATCCCCGTGTCGGCGCCATCGCGCGCCCGCTGCTGCGCCCGCGCTACCCTGTCCCGATGCCGCCCTTCCCCGACCCACGCGAAGCAGCGCTCCGGCGCCGCAAAGCCATCGCACTCGGGCTCCTGGGGCTTGCGGGCCTGGGCCTGGCGGTGGTTTCCGTTTTCGAGGCCACGCATCCGCACTGGGCCTTCAGCTTCCTGGCCGCGGTGTTCGAAGCGGCCCTGGTCGGCGGCCTCGCGGACTGGTTCGCGGTGGTGGCGCTGTTCCGCCACCCCCTGGGCATGCGCTGGATCCCGCACACCGCGATCATCCCGTCGAAGAAGGACGCGCTCGGGGCGAGCCTTGCCGACTTCATCTGCGACCACTTCCTCGGCACCCGGCAGGTCGCCGACAAGCTGCGCACGATGGACATCGCGGGCTCGATCGCGGGCAAGCTGGCCGACTCCGCGTTCTCGCAGACCATGGGGCGGGCGCTGGCGAACGCCCTGCCCCGCATCCTCGACGCGCTTGAAAGCGAGGAACTGCACCGCTTCCTGCATCGCCTGGCCGACACCCGGCTGCGCCAGGTGGATCTGTCGGGCGTGGTCGCGGTGGTGCTGCGGCAGCTCACCGACGAAGGCCGGCACCAGGCCCTGGTCGATGCCGGCCTGACCTATGCCGGCGAAGTGCTGGCCTCACCGGGCACCCACGAACGCGTATCGGAAATGGCGTCGCGCGAACTGTGGAAGGTGCTGCGCTACCTGAAGCTCGAGGGTGTCGTGGCCGACAAGGTGGCCGGCAAGCTGGTGGCGGGCATGACCGGCATGGTCAACGACATGGCCGCTGACCGGGACCACGAGATGCGCCAGCGCATCGGCGCCGAATTCGAGCGCCTGATCCTGCGCTTCGAAGACGACCCGGCGCTGCGCGAACGCGTGAACGCCTTCCGCGACCAGCTGATCGATGACTCGGACCTCTCGCGCTACCTGCGCAGCCTGTGGCGCGATCTGGCCACCTGGATCCGCGAGGACGTGGAGCGTGAGGATTCAGCCATCTCCGTGCGCATCGCAAGCGTGGGTGCCGAGCTCGGCAGCCGGCTCGCGGCCGACGACGACATGCGCGCCTGGATCAACGATGGCGTCATCGACCTGGTGCTGCCGGAGGTCGAGCGCTACCGCGAAGGCATCCGCGACTTCATCGTCGAGCGCGTGCACCAGTGGAGCGCGGACGAACTCACCCGCGAACTGGAGCTGGCCGTGGGCTCGGACCTGCAGTTCATCCGCTACAACGGCACCGCGGTGGGCGCGCTGATCGGCGGCATCCTGTACGGCCTGGTGCACCTGATCCAGCGCGTGGTCTGAACCCTTCGCGGCTTATCCGCGTGGCCCGCCCATGACGGGCAGGATCGCGCCATTCACGTACGACGACATCACCGGCGACGCCAGGAACACAAAGGCGGGGGAGATCTCCTCCGGCTGCGCCGGCCGGCCCATGTCGCTGTCCTTGCCGAACTCCGCAACGTCCGGCGCCGCCTTGTCGGCCGGATTGAGCGGCGTCCACACCGGTCCGGGCGCCACGCAGTTCACGCGTATGCCGCGCCCGAGCAGGTTGCTCGCCAGCGACTTCGTGAAGGCATGGATCGCGCCCTTGGTCGCCGAATAGTCGAGCAGCTTCGGGTTGCCGAAGATCCCGGTCTCGGAGCCGGTGTTGATGATGCTGGCGCCCTCCTCCATGTGCGGCAGCGCGGCGCGCGCCATGTGGAAATAGCCGGCGATGTTGGTCTGCAGCGTCTCCTGCAGGTGGCGGTCGTCCAGGTCCTCCAGGCGCTCGACGTGCTGCTGGAAGGCGGCGTTGTTGACCAGCACGTCCAGGCGCCCGAATGCCTTGGCGACCTGGCCCACGGCCTTCTTGCAGAACTCCGGATCGCGCACGTCACCGGCGATCACCAGGCAGCGGCGGCCTTCGGCTTCGACATGGCGACGCGTCTCCTCGGCGTCGGCGTCTTCGGCGAGGTGCAGCACGGCGACATCCGCGCCTTCGCGCGCGAACAGCACGGCCACGGCCCGGCCGATGCCCGAGTCGCCGCCGGTGACGATGGCAGCCATGCCTTCCAGCTTGCCGCTGCCCGCGTAATCCGGGGCCTGGAAGCGCGGCTCCAGCTCAAGCGCGTGCTCGTTGCCAGGCTTGGGCAGGTGCTGCGCAGGCATGATGGTCGGCTGGCGCCGGGATCCGGCCTGGGCGGGCTTCTTCTTGGCGGGAGCGTTCTTCTTCGCCCGCTTCGCGTCAGCCTCTGACTTCTTCTGGATGTCCCGCTGGCGTTCGACGGTCTTCTTCGCGCCATCGCTCTTGCCCGCCTTCTTGGTTGCCATCGAACGTCTCCATTACAAGGTTCACCGCGACGCTACCCGCGGCCGCGTTGGCGCACCGTCGTACGGTGTGCGGGTGGCGTCGCGTCGCCACCCGGGGGCGCGCATGACCCGACGCGGCGCGCTCCGCGCCCCCGCGTCAACCCGCCTTGCGAGATGCGCTCTTCGCCGCCTTGGCGGTCTTTTTCTTCGTGGCCTTCGCGGCAGTCTTCTTCGCCGCCTTCTTCACGACCTTTTTCACCACTTTCTTCGCGGCCGTCTCTGCCTGCTTGCCGCCCTTCTTCGCCGGCGTGCGGCGCTTGCTGCTGATGCTCTCCTGCAGCAGCGCCATGAAGTCGACCACGTTGGTGGCGGCATCCGCCGGGGTGTCGTGGTCGTCGTCATCGGGCTTGGCGACCACGCCCTGGGACTTCATCCGTTCGCGGATCACCTTCTCCAGTCGCTCGCGGAACTCGTCCTTGTAGCCCGACGGATCCCACTCGCCGCTCATCGACTCGATGAGCTGCTTCGCCATCTCGCGCTCCTTTTCGCTGATGCGGTACTCGCCGGTCGCGCCCTCGGGCAGGCGATGCTCGGCGGGATCCACCAGCTCCTGCGGATAGCGCAGCAGCATCAGCACCAGGGCGTCGCCCTGCGGCAGCACCGCGCACAGGTACTCGCGGGTACGCACCACCACGCGCGCGATGCCTGCACGCCCGGTGTCGCGCAGCGTCTCGCGCAGCAGTACGTAGCCCTTCTCCGCCTTCTTGGCCGGCACCAGGATGTAGGGCTTCTCGTAATACTGCGCGGGGATATCGTCGGCATCGACGAAGGCCTCCACTTCAACGGTCTCGTGGCTCTCGGGCGCCGCCGATTTGATGTCGTCCTGTTCGAGTACGACGTAGCTGCCCTTGTCGTACTCGAAGGCCTTGACGATGTCCTTCCAGGGCACTTCCTCGCCGGTCTCGGCATTGACCCGCTCGTAGCGCACCGGGCTGTTGTCGCGAGAGTCGAGCATGCGGAAGCTGATGTCCGTCCGGCGCTCGCCGGACATCAGGGATACCGGCACGTTCAGCAGCCCGAAGCTGAGGGTCCCGGTCCAGATCGGTCTTGCCATGGTCGCCTCGCGTCGGGGAGCTGATTCCCGACGCTAAGCGGCGCCCGGTGAGACGGGGGTGAAGCGCCCGGAAGCCTGCCCGGTGCCTGCAAAAACGCGTTCCGGGGCTTGCGGGGACCCGGCCTGGCTGCTGTATACTGCGCGGCCAATCCGGGCGGTTAGCTCAGCGGTAGAGCATTGCCTTCACACGGCAAGGGTCGCAGGTTCGATCCCTGCACCGCCCACCAGATCCAACGAAAAAGGCCACCTTCGCGGGTGGCCTTTTTCGTTGCTACGCGGCGAGCAGCCCGTCCCGCCTGCCCGGCCACGCTTCCAGCCAAGCGGCGATGTCCGAAGCCGGCATCGGCTCCCCCACCAACGCGCCCTGGCCCAGGTGGCAGCCCAGCGCGCGCAGGCAGGCAAGATCTTCGATGGCGTCGAGGCCTTCCGCCACCGCCTGTACGTCCAGCTCGCGCGCGAGCGCGAGCGCGGCCTGCACGATGGCGCGGCGCGACGGATCCCCCGCCGCCCCGCGCACGAAGCCACGGTCGATCTTCAGTTCCGAGAACGGCATGTCGCGCAGTTGCGCCAGGTTGGAGAAGCCGGTGCCGAATTCGTCGATCGCAAGGCGCACGCCCTTGAGCCGCAGCCTGGTCATGATGTCGAGCTGCGCGTGCGCCTCCGCCGGCAGGCGGGTTTCAGAGAGCTCCAGCACCAGCCGCTCCAGCGGGAACCCCGCGGCAGCCGCCAGCGTGGCCACGCGGTCCGGGAAGTCCAGCGTGCCCAGGCTGGCCATGGACACGTTCACTGCGACGTCCAGCGATCGTCCGGAGGCGCTCCAGCGGCGCGCATCGTGCAGCGCGTTGGCCAGCACGACGCGCGCAAGTGGGAGCGCCAGCGCGACGCCCTCGGCCAAGGGCACGAACTCGGCGGGCATGACGATGCCGCGCGCGCGGTGCTGCCAGCGGGCAAGCGCCTCGATGCCCACCACTTCGCCGCTGCGCAGGTCGACCTTGGGTTGGTAAAGGTTGAACAGCTCGCCGGCGGTGATCGCGGCCTGGAGCGCCGCGGCGTCGGAGGCGGAGAACGGAGGCGCGGGCGCGCCGGCCTCCAGCGCCGGAACAACCGCCGCTCCGCGCGCCTGCAGCAGGGTGCGCAGCTCGGCGGGCTGCACCGGCTTGGTCAGCCTGCCCAGCACGTCGAGGCCCTGACCTCGCGCCAGCTGCTCGACCGCCTGCAGCACGCGCGGGTCGGCCCCGCTGATCAGCACCAGGGCGCCGCGGAAGCCCATCGCGGCGAGGTGCCGCACGAACTCCACGCCGTCCATCCCCGGCATGCGCAGGTCGCAGAACACCAGGCCGAATCCGCCCGGATCAGCGGACAGGCGCCCGATCGCGTCCTCGCCGCACGAGCAGAGCTCGATGGTTGAAAAGCCGCTGTCCCTCAGGCCCATCGCCCGCAGCTGGATATGCAGCAGCCGGGTGGTGAAATCATCGTCGTCGACTACCAGGATCTTCAAAGCGCGTACCTCGTCATCTGCACCGCTGCGGGGGTCTGTGCCCCGCGCCAGCAGCGCATCGCGGCCAGCGCCGCGTCCATTGCGTCAACAACCTCCGCCACCAGCGGCGCGACCATGTCGCTGCGCCCTGCCTCGCCGTGCTCATCCAGCGTCTCGCACAGGGCACCCAGCGGCAGGGCCCCGACCGAACGCGAAGACGATTTCAAGCGGTGCGCCAGCATGGCGGCCGCAGCGGCATCGGCATCCGCGGCCGCCCGCAGCAGTTCCGCGCGCATGCCGGTGGCCACCGTGTCGAAGCACGCGACGATCTCCAGCAGCACGGCCGGCTCGTCGCCGACGATGGCGCAGAGCGCTTCCACGTCGAAAGGAAGGGGATTCGCCGGTTCGGCGCCCGGGTCGAGCGTCACGGCGCGCCGTGTGGCAGCGTCCTCGACGTCCACGCTGTACCGGCCCCTCTCGGAAATATCCGTCATGCTCCCTCTCCATGGAAGCAGCGGATCCGTAATGCTGCCATGCAGCATGGTAACGGAGCGCCTTCCGGCACCCCGTGCGGCCTGTCACATACCGGTGCGCAGGCGGGTATGGACCTTAGTCGCAGTCGCCGATGCGCTCGAACGCGAGGTCTTCGTAGTCGTAGCTGAAGTCCGCGTCCGGGTCCACCTTGGCCATGGCCAGCCGCACCGCCCGCCCGTCCGTCCCGGCGGCGAAGTCCATCCAGGCGTCGGCATCGCTGCCGAGCGTGTCGAAATCCACCACCAGGCGCTCGCCAGCGAAGAGGACGGGGCCGGACAGGCGCGGCGACTTCATGGACTCGAAGCGCACGCCCTCCCCGGCCATGCAGACCGTTGCCTCGCCGAACCAGGGATCGCGATAGCGGCCGAGCCAGGTTGCGGCTTCAACGGCCGTCGCAGGACGGCGAACGGGATCCGTGGCCGGCACATCGCCCGCGTCGGCCGTGGCAGCGGCGGCCCTGGCCCGCTCGGCGGCCAGCAGGCCGGCGTAGTGCTCCACCAGGCCCGACGACGCTGCGCCAGGCGTGTCCCCATCTCTTCCAATGCCATCGGCGGTGAACTGCTTCGACAGCGCCTGCTCGAGCACCGTGCGCGCGTCGCCGGCCTCGGCATTGATGAGGATCACGAACCCGACGCCCAGCTCCGGCAGCAGGGTGACCGCCGAATACATCCCGGACAGCGTGCCCGTGTGGGCCACCTTCTGGGTGCCGTCGACATCGCTCAGGCGCCAGCCCAGGCCGTACGCCGAGTAGTGGCTGCGGTTCCACTCGCGCATGCGCCGCGACAGCGGCATCGGCATGTGCGCGGTCCAGGCGGCCTCGCGCTGCGCCTGTGACAGCCACGGCTTGCCGTCGGCGCCGAGGGTGTCCGGGTCAAGCCAAGCCTGCATCCAGCGCAGCATGTCGCCGAGCCCGCAGCGCACACCGCCGGCTGCGGCCATCGGCATGTCCGCGACCACGTCGCCGTCCGGGCGCGCCACCCAGGCGCCGTCGCGCCATGCGTGCGGCGCCGCGACGGGGCCGGCCTCCGCCACGCGCCACTCGCCGATGCGGCAGCCCACCATCCCCAGCGGCTCGAACACTTCGCGCCGCAGCAGGACGTCGAACGGTGCGCCGCCCGCGGCGGCCGCCACCTCGCCGGCCACGATGTACAGGGTGTTGTCGTAGGCGTAGCGCGACCGGAAGCTCCAGAGTGGCTTCAGGTGCGCCAGTCCCGCGATGACTTCGTCGCGGGTGAACGCGTTGGGCTCGGGCCACAGCATGAGGTCGCCGGCACCGGGGCCCAGGCCGCTGTTGTGGACCAGCAAGTCGCGCACCTGTATTTCGCGCGTGACCCAATCCTCGTGCATGCGGAAGCCGGGCAGGTGCTTCACCACCGGATCGTCCCAGGCCAGCAGGCCGGCATCGACCTGGCGTGCGAGCAGCGCCGCGGTCATCGCCTTGGTGTTGGACGCCACCTTGAACAGCGCGTCGCCGGTGATCGGCTGGCCGCTCCCGGCGGCCGCCTCGCCGCGCAGTTCCACCTGCCGCACTTCGCCGCCGCCCACCACGCCGACGGCAATCCCCGGCAAACCGTAACGCTCGACCGCATCATCCACCGCCGCGGTGATCGCAGGCGACGCCGGATGAGCGGCCGGCGCCGCTGCCGGGAGCCAAAAGAAAGCGGCCAACAGCGTGGCCGCGAAGGGGACCGACCTGGGATTCACGTTGCACCACTCCACCGCAGCGGACGAAACCGCCGCCGGCCTGCGCCGGCGACGGTCCGCCCGATCATCACCGATGCCCGGACGCAGGCATCAGAAGTTCCACGTGACCACCAGTTGCGTGTAGCGCGGGGACTGCCAGCGCGTCCCGGTGCCGAAGGTGTCGCGGCGCTCGCCCGGGTTGCCCTCGTAGCGGGCCCGCACGTTCACCACTTCCTGGTCGTTGAGCAGGTTGAACACCGACAGCCGGGCCTTCAGGTCGATGTTGTCGACCGGCAGGGTCCAGGTGACGTTCGCGCCGACGTTGTAGGTCCACGGCATGCGGCCGAAGGCACCGCGCTCGGTGCGCTCGAACACGCGGTCCCGCCAGGTATAGGGAACCCCGTTCTCGTCCTCGCCGGAGCAGCGGGCCACGCACAACCAGCCGGTACCGCCGCCGCTGCCCTCGCTGGTGAAGCTCGCCGCCGCGAAGTCCTCGTCGGGCCAGGTGACGCCGAACGCCGTGATCGGACCGCCCGACATGGCGGTCAGCGTGCCGCCCACGCTCCACATCTCGTTGAACTTGTAGCTGCCGCGCATCTTGATCTGGTGGCGGCGGTCGTTGAACAGGTCGCCATAACGGTCGTTGTTCGCCGGATGGTCCCAGTGCTGGACCATGCCGGTGTCGCCGTAGTTGGTGTCGGAGTTCACTGGGCCTTCGTGGTTGCCCTCGGACCTCGACCAGGTGTAGGACGCGTTGAAGCCCCACTTGTCGTCCCAGGCGCGGTCGATCTGGAACTCGACCGCCTGGTAGGTACGCTTCGGCTTGGAGTAGCCGATGACGCGGTCGCTGCCGACGGTGATGTAACCCTCCTTCGAGGTGTCGATCGTCACCCAGCCATCCTGAGCGCAGCCCATGTCGGTGGTGCCCCAGAGCGTCAGCTGGTCGCCCGGGTTCGCGATCGGCCACAAGGTGCCGTGCCGCACGCCGCACAGCGCGTTGATGCGGACGTCGTCGAGCGCGTTGGGCATGCGCCGGTAGGTGGCGTTGACGCCCCACGACCAGGCCTGGTTGATCATGGACTGGAAGCCCAGGATGGCCTCGTCCTGGTACACCGCGTCGATGTCGCGGTCCACGCTCTGGCGGTAGTCGCGGACACTGATGTTGAACTGGTCGTCCACCGGGCCGATCTGCGGCCCGATGATCGGCGCCATGTAGTCGGCACCCGTCACCGGGTTGATCGCGGGGCTCCAGCCTTGCAGCTCGTAGAACGTACGCTCGTCGAGCAGGCCACCGGCGAAGTTGTAGCTGATGATGCTGGTGACCGGCATGTAGTACCGGCCAAGGTTGCCGAAGAACTTGGTGGTGCCGTCGCCCTTCACGTCCCAGGAGAAACCGAACCGCGGCGAGACCAGGTCATCCATCTTGATGAAGCTGTCGCCGGCCGCGGTCTTGTTGTCGAAGGTGTCCACGCGCAGGCCGAGGTTGATCAGCAGGTTCGGCGTGACGCTCCAGACATCCTCCAGGTAGTAGGCGCTGGCCTCGATGTCGAAGACGCCGCCGTCCGCGCGTTCGCGCGCCATCAGGAAGGCGTCCACGCCCACCGGAAGGGGGGTGCCGTTGTCGAGCACCTGGGTGGGACTGGTCCGGCCGTACGCGACGTACTGCACGCCGTCGCCCGGGTAGAAGGTCACCCGGTCGGTGGTCATCAGCTCGTCATCCCAGCCGAAGCGCAGCAGGTGGTCGCCCAGCGTCCACTCGAAGTCCAGGCGCATGGCCTTGCGCTCGTCCTCGTGCGAGACCACGTTGGAGCCGGGATGGCAGCCGAGCGGTGGACTGCCCATGCCCCGGAAGACTTCGCCGTAGGAGGCATTGTTGTAGGAGACCCAGCTGCAGAGCGCGTCCTGGGGGGAACGCAGGAAGCTCGTGCTGCGATTGATGCCGTACATGGCCTTGGCGGTGAAGTTCTCGCCGAAGTGCCCGGTGTAGGTGAGCGATCCGCTCTTGCCGCCGTTCGACGTGTTGGACAGGGTGGGCGCGGCGGCGTCGACCTCGCGCGTGTCGAAGTCGTAGTTGTAGAGCAGCGTGTCCGAATCGCCCTCGTCGGAGAACGCGAGGAGCTCCAGCAGGTGGTCGTTGGACAGGTTCCAGTCGACCTTCGCGCCCCAGAAGCCGTTACTGCCATCGCGCTCGCTCCAGCTGCTGCCGCTCGCATTGGTGAAGCCGGAGGTGCTTTCGCGCTGCTCGTACATCGCGAACATGAAGAGCCTGTCCTTCACGATCGGGCCGGACGCCCAGACGTTGGCCTTGGTGAAGCTGCTGCGGTCGTGGCTCGAGCGCACGTTCACGCTGCCGTCGGCGTAGAAATGGTCGTCGCCGCTGCTCTGCCACGCGCTGGGCTCGAAGGTGAGTTCCATGCCGCTCTGGAACTCATTGCCGCCGGAGCGCGTCACGGCGTTGATCACGCCACCGGTGCTGCGTCCGAACTCCACCGAGTAGCCGCCGGTCTTGACCTGGAACTCCCGGTAGAACGCGAACGGCGCCGTCGAGTAGCCATGGCGGCGATAGAAATCCGTGACGTTGAGGCCGTTGATGAAGATCGAGTTCTCGGCGATCGACGAGCCACCGAAGGAAATGCCGCCGAACGACGAGTTGCCGCCCATGACGCCCGGCGCGAGCAGTGCGACCGAGCTGAGGCTCTGGTCGACGGGGAGCCGCAGGATCTCCTCGCGGGTCACGTTGGTGGCGGTTTCGGTGGAGCGCACGTCCACGCGGTTCACCACGCGCTCGCCGATCACGGTCACCGCGGCCAGGTTGGCCACGCCGCCTTCGCTGCCGACGTTGACCGTGGTGGTGCCGCCCAGCGACACGCTGACCTTGATCGGATCACCCACCGCCTGGCTGCCCCGCATCACCTGCAGGTCGTAATCACCGACCTGGAGCTGGCCGAGGCGGTAGCTGCCATCCGATCCCGCCGTCACGGTGCGGGTCAGTCCGGTGCTGGTGTTCGTGATCATGATCTGGTCACCGGCGTTGGCATAGCCCGCCACCGAGCCCGTGGCGCTCTGCGCCATCACCACCGGCGTCATCGCCGACAGGCACGCCCCCAACGCGATACACAGTGCGGCTCGGCGGAACTTGGTATGGCTGCCCTTCATTGCGATTTCTCCCCGGAACAGGTGTTGGCTGATGGTTGGCTCAGGCGTTCTCATCCGTGACCGGTGGCAGCAGTTGCCACTCGAAGTCGTAACTCCATTGATCGAAGTACAGGTTCCCTCCCTCCCACTCCGCTTCGCCGCGCTGCAGGTCGACGGTCTCCGAACGCGAATGCCGCTTGGCCGGCACGAACTCGCGTGAGTAATCGTCGTTGAAGGCGATGCGGTAGGCATCCATGCCGCCGAGGTAGAACCCGGCGATCCCGGCGTCCGCGCCAGGCAGGCGCCCGAAGGTGACGTCCATCGGCACCCAGCCGTACGGGGCCAGGTACAGCCAGCCCCAGTCGTGCATGTTGTTGTATTCGCCGTCGGAGAAGATCCACCCGGACTGCCAGCGCGCGGGAATGCCGTTCATGCGCAGCAGGGTGATCAGCAGCAGGGTCTGCTGCCCGCAGTCGGCGTGGCCCTGCTCGAGCGCGTGCTCGCCAATGTTGGTGATGGTCGAGTACTCGCGGGCGCCGGCCCAGGGAATCGAGTCGACGGCGGCGAACAGCTTTTGCGCGATCCGATAAGGATTGGTTTCGTCCCCAACGACCTGCGCCGACTTCAGGCGCATCGCATCGCTGAACAACACATGCGGCGCGCGCTCGGCCACGTAGGGCGCAAGCTCCGGGGTGATCCCTGCAGGCACCACGCGCTCGGGGTCGATATCGACGTACTGCGCCTTGATCGTGAGTTCGTAGGTGACCGAAAACTCGGTGGGCTCGCCCGCCACCGCGGGCGCTTCCATGTGGACGGTGCGCTGCAGCGTGGATGCGGGCGCGAGCTGGTGGCTCGCGGGCACCGTCGCCTGTAGCTGGATGTCTTCCTGCTGCCCGGGGATCGCGCGCGGGAACGGCAGCCATGCGCGCACGGTCTCCCCGGCCGGCACCGCGTCGGGCTTCACCGTCAGCGACTGTGTCACCCGCACCCGTCGCGGCGCCACCGCGTGCTCGCCGGTGGCCAGCGCGGCCTCGCGCACCTCGACATGGTGCGGGTGCGCGGCTTCCAGCGGACTGTCGTAAAACTTCAGCGGCGTGGACCGGCGCCCACGCGCCTCCTCGCTCAGCCGATAGAGGTTGGACGGCCCGCGGTTGAACCAGCGGCGCTCGCCATCGATCACGCGCGCCTCGACCAGGCCCGCGGCATCCCAGCGCGCGAACTCGGCGTCGGTCATGTCCGGGATATCGCGGCGCAGGCGCGCCTTGGCGCCCGCTTCGTCAAGTCGGAAATCCATCAGGATCCGGCGCATGCGCTCGCGCTGGAACTCCAGTCCCATGCGCTGGTCCGACGACAGCGATGCATCCTCGAGCGCCGCAGTGATCGCCGCATCCGCAGCCTTGAAGTCACCGGCATCCACCAGCTGCACGATCGCCTCCGGCGCAGCCAGGCGCGCGCCGATGTCGATGGCGGCCGCGCCGATATCCCCTTCTGTGGGAGCCGCTACATCTCCTGTGGGAGCCGCTATAGCCGCGAGCTTTTCTCCGGATGCCGGAACAGCCATGACCGGCGTAGGAGATGTCGCCGCTATAGCGGCTCCCACAAAAGCGGTTCCAACAAAAGCGGCTCCTGCAAGAACGCGGGCGATGGCGCGTGCGAACGCGGGTGGCGTTCGGCGTGGGCCAGCGCTTTGCGCCTTCAGGTCGGATTTGCGTGCGGCGATCACAGAAGCGTCTCTCCTCGCCCCGGGGGTGCTGCTGAGGGCTGTGTAACATGGCCTTCATGGAGCGTCAATAATTTATTCTTTTCGATTGATTTCCTTGAATGATGTATTCCATGATGGTTTCCCGCATCGAACTGCCGGGAAGGGGACGATCCATGCGATTCACGGCTCTGCTCTTCAGCCTGTTGCTTGCACTGCCGGCCTCCGCGGCCGCGCGCGAGCCCGCTCCAACGCCGCCACCGCTTGCCGTTCCCGGTCTTGCGGAAGCCCACCTCACGCCCGATCACTGGATCGCCGCGTTCGCTGAGCCTGACCGGGTAATCCTCACGCCCGCGCAGATCGCGGCGCAGAACGCGCGCATGCATGCCGAAGATGCGTCCATCCATGGCCTCGAGGCGCTGCCTGCCCGGATCGATGGCGCACGGGTGCGCGGCTGGATCGAATCACTGTCCGCGCTGTCGGAGCGCGAGCGTTTCGACGTGCACGGCAAGCCCGTCACCCAGGGCGACCTCGAACGCATCCAGGCGAACCTCGCGCTCGACGCTGTGCCTGACAGCCAAGCGGCGCGTTACGGCATGGTCGTCCGCCGCGCCGACCTGCGCGCCTTCCCCACCCGCCTGCGCGTGTTCCACTCCGCCGGCGACACCGACATCGACCGCTTCCAGGAAAGCGCGCTGTTCCCCGGCGACCCGGTGGTGGTCGTGCACGAAAGCCGCGACGGCGCTTGGTACTTCGTCGTCAGCCAGCGCTATGCGGCGTGGATCGAAAAGCAGTACGTGGCCGAGGGCGACAAAGACGCGATCTTCGAATGGGGCCGGCGCGCGCCCTTCCTGGTGGTGACCGGCGCCACCGCGCGCACCGCCTACACGCCCGAGAATCCCGGCGTTTCCGACGTGCAGCTGGAAATGGGCGTGCGCGTGCCCGTGCTGGCCGACTGGCCGGCGATGGACGAGGTCAACGGCCAGCTGGCCGCGGCCGCGCACGTGATCGAGCTGCCGGTGCGCGGCGAGGACGGCGCGCTGTCGTTCGCACCCGCGCTGCTGCCGCGCTCGGCCGACGTCGCCAGTAACTACCTGCCGCTGACCGAAGCCAATATCATCCGCCAGGCCTTCAAGTTCCTCGGCGAGCGCTATGGCTGGGGGCATTCGTACAACGCCCGCGACTGCAGCGGCTTCGCGTCCGAGATCTACCGCAGCTTTGGCGTGCTGATTCCGCGCAATACCAGCGCGCAGGCGGTCAGTCCGGCGCTCAACCGGCTGCCCTTCGCTGCTGGCGACAGTCACGAATCCCGCCTGCACGCACTGCGTGAAGCGCGCCCCGGCGATCTGGTCTACATGCCGGGCCACGTGATGATGGTGATCGGCCACGTCGACGGCGAGCCCTTCGTCATCCACGACACCAGCGGCATGAGCTGGAAGCCCGAAGGCGCCGACGAGCTCGTACGCCTGCATCTCAACGGCGTGGTGGTGACGCCGGTCGTGCCGATGATGAGCAACGCGGCCACGCCCACGATCGACCGCCTCACCAGCATCCAGCGCATCCGCCCCTGAGCGAGCCCACACGTCCATGAAAATCACCGACATCCGGCTCGGCATGCTGCGGGTCCCGCTGAAAACGCCGTTCAAGACCGCGCTGCGCACCGTCGATACCGTCGAAGATATCGTGGTGATGATCCGCACCGACGACGGCCGCATCGGCTACGGCGAGGCCGCGCCCACCGCAGTCATCACCGGCGATACGCACGGCTCGATCATCGAAGCCATCGGCAAGGTCATCGGCCCGCGGCTGATCGGGCGCGACATCGCCGACCTCAACCGCAACGTGCAGCTGGTGCAGGGCGCGATGGAGCGCAACACCAGCGCCAAGGCCGCGGTCGAGATCGCGCTGTACGACCTGTGGGCACAGCTCTATGGCGCCCCGCTCTACCGCATGCTCGGCGGCGGCGGCGATCCCGTGGTCACCACCGACCTCACCATCAGCGTCGACTACATCGACAAGATGGTGGCCGACTCGCTGGCGGCGGTGGACCGCGGCTTCGAATCGCTGAAGATCAAGGTCGGCAAGGACATCGGCCTGGACATCGAGCGCGTCAAGGCGATCCACGCCGCGGTCGACGGCCGCGCCCTGCTCCGCCTCGACGCCAACCAGGGCTGGACGCCGAAGCAGGCCGTGTTCGCCATCCACGCGCTGGAAGACGCCGGCATCCACCTCGAACTGCTCGAGCAGCCGGTGCCCGCGCGCGACATCGAAGGCCTGAAGTACGTCACCGAGCGCGTGCACACGCCGGTGATGGCGGATGAAAGCGTGTTCGGCCCGGCCGAAGTGATCGACCTGATCCAGCGCCGCGCCGCCGACATCATCAACATCAAGCTGATGAAGACCGGCGGCATCTCCAACGCCGTGCGCATCGCCGACATCGCCGCCGTGCACGGCGTGGAGTGCATGATCGGCTGCATGATCGAGTCCGCGATCAGCGTCGCCGCCGCGGTGCACCTGGCGGTGGCCAAGGCCGGCATCATCACGAAGGTCGATCTTGACGGACCTTCGCTGTGCACCTTCGATCCGGTCGAGGGCGGCGTGGAATTCAACGAGTCCGAGATTGCGATCTCCGATGCGCCGGGGCTGGGCATCCGCTCCGTCCGCGGACTCGAGCCGCTGGCGGCAGGCTGACCGCGCCATGCCGCCGCTGGCGAAGATCAGAGGGGAGCGCGACCGGATGTCCGCCATCGAGCGGCGCATCGCCGACTTCATGATCGAGAACGCCCACCTGCTGCGCGACTACTCCTCGCAGCAGCTGGCCAATGCGCTCGGGATCAGCCAGTCGAGCGTGGTGAAGTTCAGCCAGAAGCTCGGCTTCAAGGGCTATCCGGACCTGAAGTTCTCCATCGGCGAATCGCTGGCGCGGAGCGAATCCGCCAACGGCGACGACGCCGAAACCACCGAAGCCGATCGCGGCGACGACCCGGGCGCCCTGCTCGCGGAGTCCCTGTGGCGGGCCAAGGGCGAGGCGGTCATGGTCACCCGGGCGCTCAACGCACATACCGACATCGCCGCGGTGGCCGAGGCGATCCGCGCCGCGGGCAAGGTCTACGCCATCGGCGTCGCCCACGACGGCCTCTACGCACGCGCGATCGCGATCAAGCTGGCGCTGATCGGCCGCACCGCCATCCACCTCTTCGACCCGGCGCTGATGGCCGTGGGCACCTCGTCCACCGCGCCCGGCGACGTGCTGCTGGTGCTGTGCGAGCACGGGCAGGAGGCAGCGCTGTGCCACACCGCGCGCCTGTTCCGGAAGCGTGGCGGCCACGTGGTCACGATTACCCGCCACACCGCGAACGCCCTGCGCGCGCATGCCGACATCGCGCTGCTGGTGAGCGCCCACGACCCGCGGCCGCAGGTGGAGCTGCTGCTCTACCAGGCCGCACTGCAGCACTTGCTGGACCTGGTGTTCCTGCTGCTGTGCGAGGACGAGGCCCACCTGCGGATGCTGGTGGAAAATGCGGCGCCGATCGAGTGATGATGCGGGCATGAGCGAATACCAACGTTATGTCCCCGCAAGGTTGATCGCGGCTATAGCCGCTCCCACAAACCACGCAACTGCAGGAACCCCGGCTTTTGTGGGAGCCCATGCTTTTGTGGGAGCCGCTATAGCGGCGATTGCCGCATCGCCCGGCGGGAACCACTGAGCATGCTCCGCATCTCCAACGCCGCCCGCGTGCTGATCGCCCTCGCGCTTGGCGCCATTGTCGGCCTCCTGCTCTCATACACCGATCCGGTGCTCGGTGCCCGCGCCGCCGACCTCGTGCAGCCGATCGGCCGGCTCTGGCTCAACGCGCTGCAGATGACCGTGGTGCCGTTGGTGGCGGCGCTGGTGGTGCTGGGCGTCAACGCCGCCACCGACGCCGCGGCCTCGGGCCGCACCGCGCGCCGGGCAATGGCTGTGTTCGCGGTGCTGTTGATCGCGTCGGGCACGTTCACCGCCTTCATGGCGCCGGGCCTGCTGTCGCTGGTGCCGCGCGACCAGGCGCTGGTCGACGGCTTCCGCCTCGCCATCGGCGCCGACGCGACCGTCATCGGCCGCGCGCCCTCGTTCGGCGAATGGATCACCACCGTGATTCCCAGCAATGCGCTGGCGGCGGCGGCAGCGAACGCCATGCTCCCGCTGGTGGTGTTCTCGCTGTTCTTCGGCTTCGCCGTCACGCGCATCGATGCCGAACGCCGCACGCGCCTGCTGGAACTCGTGCAGGGCATCGCCGACACCATGATCGTGGTCGTGCGCTGGGTGCTGTGGGCGGCGCCGCTGGGCGTGTTCGCCCTGGTGCTCGCGGTCTGCGCGCGCGTGGGACTCGCGGTGCTCGGTGCCCTGGGCTGGTACGTGCTGCTGCTGTGCACCCTGTACATCATGGTCACCGTGTTGCTGTACGGCGTGGCGCGGCTTGCCGCGAAGGAGCCCGTGCGCCGCTTCATGGTCGGCATCTTCCCGGCGCAGGTGATCGCCGGCAGCACCCAGTCCTCGCTGGCCTCGCTGCCCGCCATGATCGACTGCGCGCGCACCCGCCTGGGCTACCCGCTGCACGTGACCGCGCTGGTGCTGCCGATGGCGGTGTCGCTGTTCCGCATCACCAGCCCCGTCCAGTACATCGGCGTGGTGAGCTTCATTTCCTGGATGTACGGCATCGAGCTGGGCGGCGTGCTGATCGCCACCGCCATCGTGCTCTCGGCGCTGATCAGCATGGGTTCGGTGGGCCTGCCCGGGCAGGTCAGCTTCATGACCAACAACCTGCCCGTGACACAGGCGATGGGACTGCCGGTGGAGCCGCTCGGGCTGCTGCTGGCGGTGGACAACATCCCCGACATGTTCTCGACGGTCGGCAACGTCAGCGCAGACCTCACCGCCACGGCAATCGTCAACCGGATGGAAGATTCCGGCACGCCGTTGTAGGAGCAGCTATAGCTGCGATGGCGAGGTGTTGCGTGGCCTGTTGTTATCGGCGCTGCTGCGGCGTTGATCGCCGCTATAGCGGCTCCCACAAGAGCGGCGCGGCTCAGTGGCTCTTTGACATCCGCATCTCAAGCACGCTCGGCGGTGGCGCGAAGGTGTCGGGGCGCGACATTTCCCAGTAGTTCTTGAACACCGCATGCCGTTCCGGCACGCCGGCCAGGAGCTCGCCCTTCTGCAGGAACTGGTAGACATTGGCCAGCGAGCTCACGTGCATCTCGGATATCCGGCGCACGATGTGCTCGGGACCCAGCTCGGCCGGCGACGACAGGCCCGCCGCGCACAGCAGGTCGCGGAACGCCACCAGCGTGTTGCGGTGGTAGTGGGCCACGCGGTCGGCCTTGGCCTCCACGTCCAGGTGCTTCCAGCGGCGCGGATCCTGGGTAGCGATGCCGGTCGGACACAGGTCGTTGTGGCAGCTGCGCGCCTGGATGCAGCCCAGCGCGAACATGAAGGCGCGGCCCGCGTTGCAGAAGTCCGCGCCCATCGCCATGGTGCGCGCGAGGTCGAATGCGCTGGTGATCTTGCCCGCCGCGGCCACGCGAACGCGGTCGCGCAGGTCCACGCCCACCAGGGTGTTGTGGACCAGCATCAGCGCCTCGTTCATGGGCACGCCGATGTGGTTCATGAACTCCACCGGTGACGCGCCCGTCCCGCCTTCAGCCCCGTCGACCACGATGAAGTCCGGCAGGATCCCGGTCTCGCGCATGGCCTTCGCCACCCCGAACCACTCCCAGGGATGGCCGATCGCCAGCTTGAAGCCCACCGGTTTACCGCCGGCCAGCTGGCGCAGCGCGGCCACGAACTCAAGCAGCCCGATCGGTGATCCGAACGCCGAGTGCTGCGCCGGCGACACGCAGTCCACGCCCACCGGCACCCCGCGCGCCAGCGCGATCTCCGCCGTCACCTTTGCCGCCGGGAGCATGCCGCCGTGCCCGGGCTTGGCGCCCTGCGACAGCTTGATCTCGATCATCTTCACCTGTGGGTCGGCGGTATTGGCCGCGAAGCGCTCCGGATCGAAGCGCCCTTCCGCATCGCGGCAACCGAAGTAGCCCGAACCGACCTCCCACACCAGGTCGCCGCCGTGTTCGCGGTGGTAGCTCGAGATCGAGCCCTCGCCCGTGTCGTGATAAAAGCCACCGCGCTTCGCGCCCAGGTTGAGCGCCCGGATGGCGTTGGCCGAGAGCGAGCCGAAGCTCATCGCCGAAATATTGAACACGCTGGCGTCATAGGGCGCACTGCCCTCCTCGCCTATGCGGATCCGGAAGTCATGGTCGGCCAGGTGCGTGGGCACCAGCGAGTGGTTGATCCACTCGTAGTCCTTGCCGTAGACATCGTGGATCGTGCCGAACGGCACCGTGTCCTGCTCGCGCTTGGCGCGCTGGTACACAAGCGCCCGCTGCTCGCGCGAGAACGGCACTTCCTCGGTATCGCGCTCGAGGAAGTACTGGCGGATTTCAGGCCCCACCGACTCCAGCCCGTAGCGGAAGTGCGCCAGCACCGGATACAGCTGCCGCAGCGTGCTGGTGCGCTGCATGACATCGGCCAGGCCCAGCAGCGAAAGCGCCCCGGCCACAACCGCAAGCCACCACCAGTGCCACGACACCGTGAGCGCGAGCGCGATGCCAGCGAGCGTGGCGACGATGCAGGCAAACCAGGCGGAATGGCGGTAGGTCATCGATCACAACAGGCGGTCACGCGCCCGGGCGGCGCGGAGCCAATGATCACACACACACCGCATCCAGGCAGCCAGTCGCGCCGCGAATGCGAGTGGTGCCCGGGGTGGGAATCGAACCCACATGGCCTTGCGGCCGGAAGATTTTAAGTCTCCTGCGTATACCTGGTTTCGCCACCCGGGCCGGTGGTGCGGCCTGGTTGCAGGCACGCATCCCGGTCAAACGCACGAAGCGGGTTGCAGCGGCCTCGGTATCGGGCCGCCGCACGGGTTGGATGCAAAGCTGTGGTGCCCGGGGTGGGATTCGAACCCACGATGGCCTTGCGGCCCGGGGATTTTAAGTCCCCTGCGTCTACCGATTCCGCCACCCGGGCATGTGCGTCGGGGCTTCAAGCCCCGCTCGTACGCTCAGGCGACGTCGCGTAAACGCGGGCGCTCTTCGTCGTCGTCGGCCGACCCGCTGCCGGATCCGGTGGACGGGCCCTCCTGCGGGGCGGCATCGGCGGCATCGCCGCCGCCTTGGGCCGCAGCAGCGCGCGGGGCGGGTGTCCGCACGGCGGGGAACACGGGCAGCGCGCGGATGGCCGCGAAGAAACGCAGGGTGCGCGCGCGATTGGAGCTGAGCGCATACCAGCCCACGCACAGCGCCAGGAAGCCCACGAGGATCAGGCTGTTGGGCACGTCCATGCGCATCAGCTGGCCGGTGACCAGGCCGGTGCACAGGCTGAAGATCGCCAGCGCGACGGCGCACTGCGTGGGGCCGAAACCCGCGTCCTGCATGAAGTGGTGGATATGGTCACGACCGGCCGAGAACGGTGAGCGGCCTTCGCGGGTGCGACGCACGGTCAGCACCAGGCAATCCATGACGGGGATCGGGATCAGCCACAGCGCGAGCACGGGATTCACGGGGTGTCCGGAGTTCTGGGTCAGGCGGAACACCACCCACGCCACCACCAGGCCAAGCCAGGCGCTGCCGGCATTGCCCATGAAGGTCTTGGCCCGCTGCTGCCACGGGAAGCGCATGTTGTAGAGCAGGAAGGCGAACACCACGCCGGCGACCACCAGCGAGATGCGGGCCAGCGACGGGTTGCCGGCGTACAGCGCGGCAGCGGCCAGCATCGCAAGACAGGCTGCAACCAGCGAACCCGCAAGGCCATCGGCGCCGTCGACCATGTTGATGGCGTTGATGATGCCCACCGTGGCGAACACGGTGAACGGCACCGAGATCCAGCCCAGGTCGCCCATACCAAACGCGCCGCCGAGGTTCTCGATGCGCACGTCGGCGCCGTAGATCATGATCAGTGCGGCGACTACCTGGGCCACCACGCGCCAGTACCAGCGCAGGTCATAGCGGTCGTCGTACAGGCCCACGCCCACCAGCAGCAACGAAGCGACGGTGAACGACAGCATCGTTGCAGGCGCGTGTCCCGGCACGGCCAGGCCCATCACCACCAGGAAGCCGACCACCATCGCCAGGCCACCGATGATCGGCGTCGGATGCGCGTGGTCCTTGCGGCCCTGGGGGAAGTCGAGCAGGTTCAGGCGCCGCGCCCACGGATGCAGGAGCTTCAGCACGGCCCACGCCAGTCCGGCCGCGAGCACCGCATGAAACACACCTATTTCCAGCAACAACTCCATACGACTCCATTCGTTCCCGCGGCAGTCGGCGGGACGCGCGCGACCGGTCGCGAGTCTTCCAAGCAAACAACGTACCAACTGTTTGTGACCGTCTGGCAAACCGGACGGCGCGCGCCGTGAGGGCACACCCTGCCACGCTACGTGCATACGCAAGGTGACAGCGGCGGCACAGGCGTTATTCTGTGCTTTTGCTGCAATGCAGCGAGCTCGCTGATGCAGCCTGCTGACGCAGCGCGCGGGAGCAATTACCGCCACGCGTCAGAAGCGACTTACCGGTAGTAGTCGCGATACCACTGGACGAAGTTGGCGACGCCCTCTTCCACTCCCACCGACGGCCGGTAACCGACGTCCTGGACCAGGGCCGACACATCGGCCTCGGTATCGGGCACGTCGCCGGCCTGCAGGGGCAGCAGTTCCATGACCGCCTTCTTGCCCAGGCACTGCTCCAGCACTTCGATGTAGCGCAGCAGCTCCACCGGCTCTTCGTTGCCGATGTTGTAGATCCGGTACGGCGCCACGCCGCTGGTGCCCGGATCGGGGGCCTGGCCGTCCCAGGCAGGGTCGGCGGCCGGCACGCGATCGAGCGCCCGCACCACGCCTTCCACGATGTCGTCGACATAGGTGAAGCTGCGGCGGTGGTGGCCGTGGTTGAAGACCTTGATCGGTTCGCCGGCCAGGATCGCCTTCGTGAACAGGAACAGCGCCATGTCCGGCCGTCCCCACGGGCCGTAGACGGTGAAGAAACGCAGGCCGGTGCACGGGATGCCATAGAGGTGCGCGTAGCTGTGCGCCATCATCTCGTTGGCCTTCTTGGTGGCCGCGTACAGGGTCAGCGGGTGCTCGGTGCCCTGATGCTCGTTGAACGGCATCGCCAGGTTGGCGCCGTACACGGAGCTGGTCGACGCGAACACCAGGTGCTGCACGCCGTGGTGGCGGCAGCCTTCCAGGATGTGCAGCGTGCCGGTGACGTTGCTCGATACGTACACATGCGGGTTCTCGGCCGCGTAGCGCACGCCTGCCTGCGCCGCCAAGTGCACTACCCGGTCAGGCTTGTGGCGCGCGAACACGGCTTCCACCGCCGCACGGTCGGACAGGTCGGCCTGAACGTGCGTGTAGCCCGGCTGGTCCATGAAGCGGGCCAGGCGCGCCTTCTTCAGGTTGACGTCGTAGTAGTCGTTGAGGCTGTCGAAGCCGATGACCTCGTCGCCGCGCGCCAGCAGCTTGAGCGCGACGTGGCTGCCGATGAATCCGGCAGTGCCGGTGACCAGGACTTTCATGTGCGTGGCTCCGGGGAAAGCTGGAATGATACCGCGCCATCCAGCCTGCCCCGGGCGCGATCACGGCGGCACCACGGCGGCAGCCACACATTGCGCGCATGAGCCTCGTCGACTACCGGCGCAAGCGCAGCTTCGACCGGACCCGCGAACCGGAGCCGGGCAAACCGCTGCCACGCGGCCGTCGCGCGATCTTCGTCGTGCAGTTGCACCACGCCAGCCGCCGCCACTACGATTTCCGCCTCCAGGTCGGTGACGCCCTCAAGAGCTGGGCGGTACCGAAGGGACCGAGCTACGACCCGTCGGTAAAGCGGATGGCGGTCGAGGTCGAAGACCACCCGGTCGACTACGCCGCCTTCGAGGGCGAGATCCCCAAAGGCCAATACGGCGGCGGCCACGTCGCGCGCTTCGACCACGGCGTCTGGTCCACCGACGGCGACCCGGAAGCGCAGCTGGCGAAGGGACACCTGCGCTTCGAACTGTTCGGCGGCAAGCTCAAGGGTGGCTGGCACCTGGTGCGCTCCGGCAAGCCCGCGCGCCAGCCGCAGTGGCTGCTGTTCAAGGACAAGGACGCCTATGCGGGCACGCTCGAGGCCGATGACCTGCTGGCCGACGTCGCCGCGCCGCCCGCGGCCGACCTCAAGCGTGCCGGCGCCGGCAAGTCGGTCAAGAAGAAGCTCACCACCGCCCCCGCACCCGGCCGCCGCCGGCGCAAGGACTGGGCGAAGAAAGCGATGGCCCTGACCGGCGCCCGTCGCGGCAAGGCACCCACCGGCCCCTTCGAACCGCAGCTGGCCAAGCTCGGCAAATCCCCGCCCAAGGGCGAGCAGTGGCTGCACGAACTGAAGTGGGACGGCTACCGCATCCTCGCCACGATTGCCGGCGGCCAGGTGCAGCTGTGGTCGCGCAACGCGCTCGAGTGGACAGACAGGATTCCTGAAATCCGCGACGCCATCGCGGCGCTGGGCCTGGAGTCCGGCGCGCTGGACGGTGAACTCATCGCCGGCAGCGGCAGCAAGGAGGACTTCAACCTCCTGCAGGCCACCCTGTCCGGCGAGCGCCAGGGCACGCTCGCACTGGCGCTGTTCGACCTGCTGCATATCGATGGCGTCGACGTGGCCGCCGCACCGCTGATCGAACGCAAGGCCCTGCTGCAGGAGCTGCTTGCAGGCGTGCCCGGCCACCTCGCCTACAGCTCGCACATCGCAGGCGATGGCGACGCCGCGTTCAAGCTCGCCGGAGACACCCGTTTCGAAGGCATCATCTCCAAGCGGATGGACCGCCCCTACCACGGCGGCCGCAGCGACGACTGGCGCAAGACCAAACTGCTGGCCAGCGACGAGTTCGCGGTGGTCGGCTACACCGCGCCCAAGGGCAGCCGCGCTGGATTCGGTTCGCTGCTGCTGGCGAAGCCCGATCCCAAGCACGGCTGGCTCTATGTCGGTCGCGTGGGCAGCGGCTTCACCGACGCGCTGATGGCCGAAGTCACGAAGATGCTCGGCAAGGGCGGCAGCAAGACCCCCAGCGCCTACGTCCCCACGCAGGACACCGACCTGCGCAGCGCCACTTGGTTCGCACCGCGTTTCGTGGTCGAAGTCTTCTACCGCGGCATCGGCCGCCAGCAGCTCCTGCGCCAGCCCTCCCTCAAGGCCGTCCGCCGCGACAAGGACATCGCCGACCTCGCCGACAGCGATTCCTCCCCCACTACCCCCTCCCCTGTGGGAGCAACCATTCCTGTGGGAGCAGCTATAGCTGCGATTGGTACCGCCAAAATGCCCAAATCCAGATCGACCACCAAAGCCACCGCCAAGCCAGGCAAGACCACCAAGGACACGAGCGGCAAGAACACCCCCAAGACAGCCGCCAAGCGCGACCCCCCCACCCTCTCCAGCCCCACCAAGATCCTCTTCCCCGACATCCGCGCCACCAAGCAGGACGTCTTCGACTACTACACCGCCGTCATGGACCACCTGCTGCCGGAAATCATCGGCCGCCCGCTGTCGATCATCCGCTGCCCCTCCGGCACGGCGAAGGCCTGCTTCTTCCAGAAGCACCACACCGCCGGCCTCGAACTGGTGTCGTCGGTGCGGCTGAAGGAGGAGAGCGGCACCAACGCGCACTACCTGGTGGTCGAAGACGAAGCCAGCCTCCTCGAACTGGTGCAGTTCAACTCGCTGGAATTCCATCCCTGGGGTTCGCAGGCGGCCAATCCGGACGTCGCCGACCGCGTCGTGTTCGACCTAGATCCCGGCCCCGATGTGCCCTTCGCCCAGGTGAAGCAGGCAGCGCGCGACATCCGCAAGCTGCTGCAGCAGATGGAGCTGGAGTCATTCCTGCGCGTCACCGGCGGCAAGGGCCTGCACGTGGTGGTGCCCTTGAACCCCGGCTGCGACTGGGACCTGACCAAACGCTTCGCGCACGGCTTCGCCGACACGCTGGCGAACTCGCAGCCTGACCGCTTCGTCGCGACCGCCACCAAGAGCCGCCGCAACAAGCGCATCTTCATCGACTACCTGCGCAACGGCCGCGGCGCGACCGCCGTGGCCTCGTATTCGCTGCGCGCGCGCGATGGCGCGCCTGTGGCGATGCCGATCACGTGGGAGAGCCTGGGCAAGCTCCAGCGCGCGGACGCCTTCACCATCCGCGACGTCCCCGCCACGCTGAAGCGCCGGCGCAAGGATCCGTGGGCCGACATCGGACGCATCAAGCAAAACCTGGCGCGCTGGGCGAAGGACTGACGCTGCAGGAGCAGCCATAGCTGCTCCTGCAACAGCGCCAGCTCATGCCGCCTGTTTCGCGGCCTTCTGGTTGCCACCACCTTCGGCGATCATCGTGAGCTTCTCGTCGGTCGCCTTCTCTTCCTCCAGCGTCGCCTGCAGCAGCGGGATCGCGTCCGTGTAGCCCAGCTGCTTCGCCAACGCGCACAGCGTGCCGTAGGCGGCGATCTCGTAGTGCTCGGCCTTCTGCGCGCCGCCGATCAGCGCGGCATCGCGCACGGGGCCGGCTTCGACTTCGTCGATGGTCTCCTTGCTCTCTTCGACCAGGCCCTCCATGGCCGCGCACTTGATGCGCTTGAGCTTGATGCCCAGCATCTCGGCGACCTGGTCGATCCGCTCGATCTGGCCCAGCGTTTCCTCCAGATGGGCCTCGAATGCACCAGCGAGCTTCTCGGACTCGGAGTTCTTCGCCAGTCGCGGCAGCGCCTTGCTCATCTGCTTCTCGGCACTGTAGATGTCCGAAAGCTCGTGGACGAAAAGTTCTTCCATCGTTTTGACAGCCATGGGGGATTGCCTCGGTGGTTGGGGGAGCGGTGGACGCTACGCCGCAGGGCGATAGGCCCGGGTGAAAAATCGCGCGAAATCCGTCTACCGCACGTGAATTTTCCGGGCCCGTCAGGGCGTCAGGACGATCTTCCTGCAGTCATCTTCCTGGGCGTTGAACATCTCGTAGCCCTTGGCCGCGTCGGCCAGCTTCATGCGGTGCGAAATGATCACCTCCGGCGCCAGCCGGCCTTCGCCGATCGCCTCCAGCAGCTCAGGCATGAAGCGCTGAACGTGCGTCTGGCCCATCTTGAATGTCAGGCCCTTGTCGAAGGCGTCGCCGAACAGGAAGCCGTGGATGAAGCCCGCATACACCCCCGGCACGCTCACCGTGCCGCCGCGGCGCGTGGCTGCGATGCACTGGCGGATGGCCTTGCCGCTGGAGCCTTCCAGCTTGAGATTGGTGAGCACCGTCTCGGTGACGCTGCCCTTGGCCTCGAATCCAACGGCCTCGACGGTGGCATCCACGCCGCGCCCGGCGGTGGCCTCGATGATCGCCTCCGCCGGATCGTCGACCTCGTCGAAGTTGATCGGGATGACCCCGTAGGTCGCCCGCGCGAAGTCCAGGCGATGCGCGTTCTCGTCGATCATGAAAATCGTCTCCGCGCCCAGCATGCGTGCGCAGGCCGCCGTCATCAGCCCGACCGGACCAGCGCCGAAGATCGCCAGCGTGGAGCCCGGCTCCACCCCCGCATTGATCGCGGCCTGGTAACCGGTGGGCAGGATGTCGGACAGGAACAGCACTTGGTCATCGGACAGCACATCGGGCACCACCAGCGGGCCGACGTTGCCCTGCGGCACGCGCACCAGCTCCGCCTGCCCACCCGGAATGCCGCCGTACAGATGGCTGTAGCCGAACAGCGCCGCCGGCGGCTTGATCGACTTCGCATTCATGATCGCGCCGCGCCCCGTGTTGGTGGTCTCGCAGCAGGCGTACTCGCTGAGCAGGCAGTGGAAGCACGTGCCGCAGGCGATGACGAAGGGGATCACCACCCGGTCGCCCACCTTCACCCGCGTGACCGCCGGTCCCGCCTCCTCCACCACGCCCATGAACTCGTGGCCCAGGATGTCGCCATCCTCCATCGCCGGGATCTTGCCGCGGTAGATGTGCAGGTCCGAGCCGCAGATCGCGGTGGCGGTGACGCGCAGGATGATGTCGTCCGCGGCCACCAGCGAAGGATCGGGCATGGTCTCGACGCGCACATCGCGCGCGCCCTGGTAGGTGAGTGCTCGCATCGGCGACTCCTGGGGAAGTGGGGAGCGCCCACCCTGCGCCCGGACCGGTGAGCTTCGCGTCGTGCGCCGGTCAGGTCAGCCCCGTCGCCGCGGACCCGAGACGTGCGCATGCCCCGGCACATGCCAGCGCCAGGGCAGTTCGACCGCGCGCGTGATGCCGACGCGCGGCCCGATGACAGGCGCCGTGGGCGGCGGCGTGCCATCCGAGACAATGGCGATGCCGCGATCCCCGCTCACCAGGTCCGCGCCGTCGAGTTCGCCGGTGATGCCCATCGCCTGTGACAGTTTTCCGGGCCCACTGGCCAGGTCGCGATCGCGGCGCGCTTTCGGGCGCAGCGGACGCATGATGTCCAGGCCGTGCAGCGGCTCCAGCGCGCGCAGCAGCACGCCGGTGCCCTCGCCCACTTCGCCGCACACTGCATTGCTGCCCCAGTGCAGGCCATAGGTGAAGTAGACGTACAGATGACCGGGCTCGCCGAACATCGTCGCGTTGCGCGCGGTGCGTCCGCGGAAGGAGTGCGCCGCCGGGTCCTCGGTGCCCGCGTAGGCCTCGACCTCGACGATGCGACCGGCACGGCCATCAGCGCGCACCAGGATCGCGTTCAACAGTTCGGGGGCGACTTCAACCGGGTGGCGGCGGTAGAACGCACGGGGAAAGCGCTCGCCAAGCCCGGACAACAACCATTCGGTCATGCCGATCTCCTTCGGGGGCTTCACGCTAGCGTCGGGTTCGTGATTCCGACGCGATGGGCCCGTGGGCGCTGTCGCATGCGCGCGAGCGCTTCCGGGTCGGTCACCGCCCGCACGCGAGCAACGCCCAAGGCCTCGACGAGATAGCGCGCGTTCGCCAGGCGGCCATCGGCCCAGCGCACGCCCACTTCGCGCAGCAGCGGCGCCACCACGCGCGCTACCAGCACCGGCACCGGCAGCGTGGCGATCGCCACCGACAGGTCGCGGTCGAACACATCCACCTGATCTGTACACCCGCAAGTTGTACGGAACCGCCGCTGAGGCTCGGCTTCGACTTGGCCATTCCGACAGCCCTGGTCTGGTTCCGCAACTGCCTCCGGTTGCGGAACCAGCCAGAGGCATCGGCGGCTGATCGAACGGGGATGGGGGACTATCCGCAGCGCCCGATCATCGACCTGCCCGCAAGCCGGCTGGAAGCGCTGGAGAGTTTCCAAGGAATGCGATCGCAGCTGGCGCCCCTTACCAAACCAGATCATCCGGCACCTGGAACTGCGCGTAGTACGCATCGTCCTCGGACGTGGCCGCTTCAGGCGCACTCCCCGCCGCCTGCCCGTGATCCAGCACGATCATGTCCGCATCCCGCTCGCGCACCTTCTCCGCCGCCGCGCGCGGCAGCAGCTCATAGCGCTCGCCCAACCGCACGATCACCACCGCCCCCGACGCCAGCATCTTGCGCAGCTCCTCATTGACCAGCAGCGCGCGGATGGCGCCGTCAGCGGTGAAGCGGTACTCGCTCTCGCCAAGGATCGGCAGCTTCTTGTCCTTGATGATCTGCCGCGCCTGCGCATGGAGCTCGGCGACGCGCGCCTGCGCCTTGCGCTCCGCCTCGAGCGCACGGTCGCGCTCGGCCTTCTCGATGCGCGCGCGCTCGGCCTCCAGCTGGATCTCGTTGGCCTCGACCGGCGCCTTCCCGTGGCGCGCCTTGTTCTGCTGGCGCGCGACTTCGGCGACCTTGGACTTCTTCACGAGTCCGGCCTTGAGAAGTTGTTCCTGGAGGGGGTTGGCCTTGGCCATGGTGGGGTTCGCCGTCGGGTCTGCCGCCCATCATACCGGCGGTCTGCAACGGCGCCCCCCGCGCATGCCCGGTTCCGGCGAGCTTCGTTGCAATCTGGCCGATCCGCTTCCGCGCGCCCGTTGACCCGATACCGGGCCCGGGGCTGAGGTCCAGGAGGGGGAGCGATGAGCGACCACATGTCATGGGTCACCAGCTGGGAACTCTGGCGCAAGGCGATCGGCCCCCAAGGCAGC
Organism: Luteimonas sp. A534; assembly: GCF_054072805.1. NCBI lineage: Bacteria > Pseudomonadati > Pseudomonadota > Gammaproteobacteria > Lysobacterales > Lysobacteraceae > Luteimonas > Luteimonas sp. A534. The sequence goes on along the minus strand of NZ_JBSVRR010000001.1, from coordinate 358,691 downwards.
AGGCAGCGGCGGAACGTCGAGAAGTTCCTCGAGATGCACCCGGCCATCCTCTACTGGGGCGATTCCTGGTTCAGCACCCCGCTCTACCTCAACCTTGCGCGGCAGAGCGCACGCCGGATCAACGGCTTCAGCATGATCATCGGCAAGCCCGGCGCGCTGGCCGCCACCCTCTTCAGCGCACGCGAAGTCGACCGCATCGGCGACCGCGTGGCCAACAATCCGTTCGACCTGGTGTGCCTGAGTGCCGGCGGCAACGACTGCCTCTCCGACCGCCTCACCGCGGCCTTCCGCGAGTGGACCACCGCGCCGGGTACGAAGCCGCCGAAGATCGACGCCGCCGCGGCCTTCGACATCTTCCGCGACGCGAGGCTGCTCGATCGCGTGGTCGACGCCTACGTGCGCGTGCTCGACCGCCTGCAGACGATCCAGGCCAATTCGAGGCCCTCGCCACGCGCTTCAACCATGCAGTGCGGACCGCCCTCCCGGCGCGGAAGCGCCATGCCGTGAAACCCTGAGACAGCCAGCATGCAACCAGGACAGGATCCCCGCGTCTTCGGCATCGAAGCGCGCAGAGATGCACACCGCGAGTTTGACGCGCATGTGGACGCACGCAGGCAGAAGGCCGGCGTCAGCAACGACCCGCCCGGGCCGTGGGGTCTGGCGCTGTCGGGTGGTGGCATCCGCAGCGCCACCTTCTGCCTGGGCCTGGTCCGAGGCCTCGCACGCGCGGGCCTGCTCAGGCACTTCGACTATCTCTCGACGGTGTCCGGCGGCGGTTACCTCGGCGCCAGCCTGGGGCGCCTGTACAGCAGCCAGACCGATGCGGCGCAGGTCGAGGAAGGCGTCGCCAGCGACCATTCGATGTGGCTGTGGTGGCTGCGCAACAACGGCCGCTACTTGACGCCCGCCGGTGCGAAAGACCTGGGCTTCGCCACCGCGTCCATCGTCCGCGGCGTGATATCGACCCACCTGGAGATCGGCATCCTGGTCCTTGCGATGGCAGCGCTCGTGCTGCTGCCGCATTTCCTGGTCTCGCTCTTCCCGCCCTTCCACGCCGGCACCTTCTGGAACCATGAGCTTGCCAGCACCATGCCCAGCGTCTGGGGCTGGCTGCTGCTCCTGCCGCTGTTCGCCTGCGTGCACCAGATCTGTGCCTACTGGTACACGCGCGACCCGCACACCGTGACCAGCGCCGGGCTCATCGGCGTCGTCGTGGCTGCATGCATCGCTTTCTCGGGCAAGGCGGGCATGGATGCCGCCGAGGCCGCGAAGACCATGGGTCAAGCGGATGCCACAAGCGATGCGTACGCCGTGGTGAAGCTCATCTTTGCCTTCCTGGTGCTCGCGCCGGTCACCGCCGCCATCTCGCACGCCAAGCAGCAACTGCGCGGCATCCCGCCCTCGACGCAACGCCTGGTGCGGACCAAGCGCCTTTCCTACGGCCTTTGGGCGCTCGCGATCGCATTCCTGCTGCTGCTGTTGGACTGGACCACCTGGCAACTGACGCGGCTGTTCTGGAGCGGCGACGTCCAGCACGCGGTCACCCGGCTCGGCGGCACCATCCTGGTGGTCGCGGCGGTCGGCCGGCTGGTGCTGCCGGAACTCCAACGCTGGATGGCGACCAGCAAGGGGCCGAGTCTCAACCTCGAGCGCATCCTCAACATCATCGGCATCGCACTGGGTCTGCTGCTCGCCGTGCTGTGGACCGCCCTGCTGAGCGTGCTCATCTTCCCGGAGGCCACACGGCTGGCCTACTGGGGGCCGGGTGCGGAATGGAGCAAGCTCTGGGACGGGTCGCCGCTTCCCTTCTTCGTCCTGGTCTGCGCGGTCTGCGCGCTCTACATCCTGGCGACCCTGCGCAGCTACGACCTGCTCAACCTTGCCTCGCTGCACAACTTCTACCGCGCCCGCATCGAGCGCGCCTACGTGTCGTCGGGCAACTGCGGTCCGGACGGCGGCGGGCGCTTCGGCGGTTGCGCGCTGGATCCGGTCAGCCCCGAGCGCACCAGCCGCATCGCGCCGCTCACCGAAGCCGTGCCGGGCGACGACATCGATCTCGGCGAGTACCGTCCGCACGAATACGGCGGTCCCATCCATCTGGTGAACTGCTGCATCAACCAGTCAGTGGACGATCGCACCGGGCTCTACAACGCCGACCGCAAAGGCGTGGCCATCGCGGTCAGTTCCCTGGGCGTGGAACTGGGAACGAACTTCCCGGACGGCGACACCGGCACGGCGCGACGCGCGAAGCTGTCGCAATGGATCGCCATCTCGGGCGCTGCAGCGAGCACCGGCATGGGCTCGCGCACCTCCACGGGGTTCGCGGCGCTGTTGTTCATGTCGGGAATCCGCCTCGGCTACTGGATGCCCTCGCTGGTGAAACAGGCCGCCAAGGGGCCCATGGACTGGCTGCTCGCCAAGGCGCCCAAGCCGGCCGCGGTCGTGGCCGAATCGCTCGCCCGCTTCCCCGGCCTGGCCTCCCCGGTCTGGTACCTCTCCGACGGCGGGCATTTCGACAACACCGGCATCCACGCGCTGCTGAAACGCCGCGCGCCGGTCATCGTGGCCGCCGACTGCGGCGCCGACCCGAAGTACCTGTTCGCCGACCTCGAATCCCTGGTGCGCAAGGCCAAGATCGACTACTGCGCCAGGATCGAGTTCATCAGGCCCGGCAGCGGCGTCCTGCCCGAACCGCTGGACCAGATACTGGGCACGCCCGAGACCATCCAGCCCGGGCTTGGCAAGCAGTGGCTCGTGCTTGGCCGGATCAGCTACGACGATGGCAGCACCGGCGCCCTGCTGGTGGTGAAGCCGCGCCGCATGGATGCGATGCCCTTCGACATGGTCGCCTACGCCGACCGCGCCCCCGACTTTCCGCAGCAGACCACCGGCGACCAGTTCTTCGACGAAGCGCAATGGGAGAGCTATCACCAGCTGGGCCTGCTCATGGGCGAAGCGGTCACCCCGGCGCTGATCGCCGACGCGCTGGCCGTGGTGCGCTCCGACAAGCTCGCCACGTCGAGCCTGGAAGACGCCGAAAAGCAGTCGGCCGCGTCGGCACTGGCGGTGGCCAAGAGCGACCGCAGCAAGCGCGCCGGCCTGACCGCACGCGCCACCCTGGGCGCCGGCCTGTCCCTCAGCTTGCTGGTGGCGGCGTGGCAGGGCATCGAGCAATACCGCGAGGCCAGGCGGGACGCCCAAGGACTGTATGAGGAGCAGGCACTCGTGCTCAGCCAGAGGATCCAGGGCGAACCGGTGGAAGCCCTGCTGGAGGAGGAGTTCGCCCAGGTCGCAAACGGTTCCGCGCTGCGCGAGGACGGCCGCTTCCAGGTCGTGCTCGACCGGCTCGCTGCACGCTGCGATTCGCTGGCGGATGCCGATGACGCTTCGCAATGCGTGGCCCTGCACCGCAAGGTGGCGCCGCTGGTGAAGTACAGGCCCCAGCCGTATTACGACTACTGGTTCGCGGACAAGCGCTTCGCCTACGACGATGCGGTGTCCGCACGCGATGCCGCACGCGCCGCTGACATGCCGGCAGCAGGGGCGCCCATGGAGGCATCCGGGGTGGGGGCAGCTGCGACGGATACGGCCGAAGCGGCGGATGGAGCGGTCCTTGCGGCTGCGGCCCCGGCCGCGGCCACCGATCCGACGCTGGACTGGGAAGACGTTGCGGCGGCCGACCCCGCGCCCCCGCCGCCCGCACCGGCAGACACGCTCGCCGCACCACCTGCCCCCTGCGCCGACGGCGTCCGGCTGTTCCTGCACGCCTACGACGCCGGGAGCATTCCCTATGCTCAGGCAGAGGGCGCACGCCTGGCCTGGGAGCTGGGCGCGCCGCCGCAGCCAGTGGACAACGTGGTCGAGACCGCCAGCCGCAGGGGCACCGCCCCACCCTTCGTCTGGACGCGCACGGCCGTGGTCTATCCCGCCAACTCCAGCCCGGCCTGCGTGGCGCGTGCCCGGGCCGCCATGGGCGACGCCGTCCGCATGCAGCCGATCGGCTTCGGCACGCCCGATACCTTCGAACTCTGGATTCCCCCGCGCACCGTGGCATCGCCCGGGCCTGCGGCCACACAAGCGAGGTAGCCACCATGTCCTTCAACTCCCTTCCCCCGGGATGGACCTCGCGTCCGGCCTTCCCGGGACGCGTGATCAAACTCGGCGAAGCCGACAGCGCCATCGTCAAACTGGTGCAGGAGCGGCTCAACTTCACCGGCTGCGGCCCACTGCGCGTCAGCGGAACATTCGACCGCGACCACACCGAGCGCGCGGCCAAGCTGTTCCAGGCCCGTTACACCGATGTCACCGGCCAACCGCTGGTGGTCGACGGCAAGATCGGCAGCCTCAGCTGGGGCGCGATGTTCGGCGAAGACACGACGCCCGCAAGCGCCGGCCCGCCGTCGCGCCTCCTGGGGGACGTCCTGGACGTGGCACGCCGGCAGATCGGCGTGCTCGAGAAGCCGCTGGGTTCGAACCGCGGCCCCGAGGTCGACCTCTACCTGCAGGCTGTGGGCCTGAGACCCGGCCGCAGCAGTTACGCCTGGTGCGTGGCGTTTACGTACTTCTGCTTCGACACCGCCGCGCGGCGGCTTGGCTGTGCGAATCCCCACGTGCGTACGGCTGGCGTGCTCGATCACTGGAACCGCGCCCGGGACAACCGCGCGGCGAAGCGAATCACCCACACGGCCGCAGTCAACGACCCCGGCCTGGTGCAGCCGGGCCAGCTGTTCGTGATGGATTACGGCGGCGGGAAGGGACACACCGGACTGGTGCTGGAAGTCGCGAACGGTCGGCTGACGACGATCGAGGGCAATACCAACGACGGCGGCTCGCGTGAGGGCATCGGCGTGTTCCAGCGGGACGCGCGGAAGATCGCGGGGGTCAACAAGGGGTTTATCGATTACAGCGCGGTATGAGGACGGGCGCCCGACCGACGGCGGGCGATCCAGGGCGGGTGTTTCGAGCAGTCGAGCCGTTCGAATAGACCTCGGCAATCGCTTGGACCACAAACTCAGCCGGGCCAGATCGCCGTCATGGTCGCCTTGTCGATCCGGATCACAGTCTGCAAGCCCTGCAGCCTGCGGATGACCTCGTTCTGGTAGTGCTCACTTCTTCCCTTGGCATCGTCCAGCACCCGGTCAACAACCGGTCTGATGCTCTCCCTTGTCAGCTCCAGGTATTCATCGAAGCCAAGATCAAGAACACGCTGCAGGTCGGCCTGATGCATAATTTCCGGATCGTTGACGTGCTCGTCCTCCAGAATATTCGTCATTTCCAGGCAGAGAAGTTCGGCAATTGCATGCCGCTGCAACATGAGCAGATCCCCCTCCTCCAGAGCATAGACCCGCTTGAGCATGAGAATGTATCCATACTCGCGCTCCGAGATCCGATGGTCGTCCAGCGCGAGCGCAATGTAGTGAATGACAAAGTCCGCCGCGTGCCAGCGAACGTCATCGTCTGACGCGGCAGGATCTCGAACCAAGGAGAAGCCTTGTGTTTCCAGCTTGTCCAGACATTGCGAGAACACCTCCGAAAACTCCCGCTCCGCGCGATAGCTCCTAATGGCTTCTGAAAGACAGACCGGCATATCAGCCATGCCTCACCCCCTAGCATTCATTCCATAGAAAAATCTAAGCGGAAGTCTTCGCCAAATAGCTGTGGCGTTGTCAAATCAACTTGAACTCTTGGTGCCTGCGTCGAAGACACCGCGGTCGGCATCGATGTCCGATTCGATCACCTTCAGCGGAACCTCCCCGACTGCGAGCGCCTTTTCAATGGCGAGCTCGCTTCCCCTCTCGGCCAGCAGCGAACGCAGGCGGGCGAACTCGCCGCACCAGATCGTTTCGATGTCCCGGTCCCGTCCACGATCGTTCGTACCGGAGAGCGAAACCGCCCTCACCTGCAGCCTACCGCCTTCCGCGCGGCCACCGACCTCGACGCCGTAACCCGGCGTCGCCGGCTTGCGCAGCACCACGCTGCCCGCCTCCGCCCAAGCAGTTTCCATGCCTTCCCTGACTTCATAGCCCAGGCTGGCCAGCCCTTCGAGAACCGCCTGCCGTGTGGCGAGCGCCGCGCGACGGCGCAGTTCCTCCTCGATCGCACTGCCACATTGCTGCGCCAGTTCGCCGACATGCGGCATGTCCGGCTCCGGATCGGCCAAACAGGCTGCGATCCTCAGGCGCAATGCAGATCTCGATTCCCCAAGCAGTGCTTCGAGCTCGGACGCCAAAGCTTGCAACGATGCCACTTGGCGGCGTCGCGCATGCTGCTCCGAGACCGCGTTGGCAATATCCACGACGAAGCTGTCAAGCAGCATGCTCCGCTGTCCGGCGCGCGGCTCGCGCTCGATGGCGTTCAGCCGCTGCAGGAAGGGTTCCACCGCGGTAGCGCCATGCAATGTCTGCAGCTGGGCGATGTGGTGATCGATCCGGTCGAGGCGGGGCTCACGCTCCATATGTTCTTCGGCAATCCACTTGGAGGGCCGCTCCGTCTGCAGCGCCCTCGCCAGATCACGCTGCGTCGTGCCCAGCGATTCGGGCGACGAGTTATGTCCCAAGCGAGCATAGCCCTCGGCCAACGTCCCCTCTGCGCTGCCCTGCGCGCGACCAGCGGCGATCGACTTAAGCGCTTCGACAAGCGAGCTGTCGAGGAGCACTTCCCTGGCTTCCAGAGCACGCAGCAGAGCACTGGCGTTCTCGCGCAGATATCGCTGCGACCGGCGCTTCTGCGCCGCCCTGCTCACGGCGCGCTCCTCCTTCTGGGCCAGGTCGTGATTGAGGAACTCGATCTCCAGGGGAACTTCCTTCTGGAGGTCCGCGAACCGATCCTCCTGCATGAGCCGCCGAAGCCGCTCATGCCGGGCACGCGTAGCCGCCAGGTCCGCGTCTTCGAGTTCCCCGATGCGCCCGGCCTGGGCCTGCCAGCGGGCGAGCGCCTGTTCTAGGCGTTGCAAATGTCCCTCGCAGATCGCCAGGATTTCCTCGCGCGTGACGATTCGTACAACCTTTGGACCGCTCATGTCTCCTCCGCCGTAGACCTTGCCCCGTTGCCACCAAAAGCTGCCGTCGCAGCGCCTACATTTGCCAAGGCACCCTCGATGGCCTGCCTGAGCGCCTGCCGCTCGGCCTCGCCATCGCGATGCCAGCCTTGCGACGACACCCTGTGAATGCGGGGGATGGATCGTCCAAGCACCTTGCGGCGCCATATTTCGCGCGACCTCGCATGCCGGAGCAGGGGATGCCGCGGGCTGTCGCACTCAATGCCGATCGCGTAGAGCCCGGTGCCGGGGTCTTCGATCGCGAAATCCAGACTGAAAGTGTCACCTTCGTTTACGGATACCGGATCCCGGCCCAGCGAGCGAATGTATTCGCCCACCGCGGCCGTGAAACCATCGCCCTCGAGCCCGCGTTCGCCGCGCACACGCTGTCGGTCGGTATGGAGGCGGTCGAGCAAGGCCGCACTGCTTTCGAACTCGCCCGCCGATAGCGCGCGCGCGTATTCGAGATAGCCCTGCAGGTAATCGCGGGGACTTGCCGGAGGCCGCCGGGTACCGAGCATGTCGGAAATGTCGGCGATGGGCATCGAGGTAATCATCACCACCTTGCTGCGCGCGCGGGTCACGGCGACGTTGAGCCGGCGCTCGCCGCCGGCCTGTCCCAGCACGCCGAAATTGCGGCGGAACGTGCCCTGTCCGTTGCGACCAAAAGTCGAGGAGAACACGATCACGTCACGCTCGTCGCCCTGGACATTTTCGACGTTCTTGACGAACACCGACATGTCCTCGCCCTCTTCGCTGCGCTCCCGCTCCTGGGCATAGGCGGCACGGAAGCCGTCGTCGGCCTCGGCCCGGAGCTCCATGCGCTCCTCGATCAGGTCCGCCTGCTTACGGTTGAACGTCACCACACCGACCGAAGGACGCCGACCGACGGGTTCGCGCCAGACCTCGGACACATAGTCGACTACGCGTTCGGCCTCCTCCGCGTTGGTCTGCTCCTGGTACAGGCCGTCCACGCGAATCAGCTCCAGCGGCCTGGCCGCCAGCACTCTCGCCGGCGGATGACGGACCGGCACGCTCAGCCGGTTGCCGTAGAACGACGCATTGGAGAACCCGATCAGCTCCCGGTAGGCAGACCGGTAGTGGATCTCCAAGGTGGTGGTAGGCAGGACGCCGCGCGCCAGCTGCAACAGGTCGGGGCAATCCTTGATCTCGCGGCGGTTCCAGGTGTCCTCGAACTGTTCGAGCACTTCGGGCTCCGAATCCTCGTCCGGCGCGTCGCCGTCATACAGTTCCGCTTCGTCGCTTTCGATACGGCTGGAAAAGAACGACGTAGGCGGCATCTGCTTCTCGTCACCGCTGACGATCACGATGCGGCCGCGGAACAGGGTCGGCAGTGCGTGTTCGACCGGGATCTGCGACGCCTCGTCGTAGATCACGGTATCGAACACACCCGGCCGCAGCGGCAGGACCCGGCTGGCGACATCCGGATTCATCAGCCAGACCGGGCGGAGCTCCATCAGGCCGATGCCTGTCCCCAGCTCCATGAACTCGCGCAAGCGGCGCGACCGGCGTCCAGTCAGCCGAGTGACGTCCTCCCATTGCCTGCGGCTGCCCAAGGCACCGCGATCAAACCCGGCGGCCAGCAGCTGGCGATTGAGTTGGCGCATCTCAGCATCCGCCTTCGCCAGGCTTGCGACCTTCGCCGCGGCCTCGTCCTGCCCGAGCAGCAGCGCGGGATGCTCCTGCTCGAAGCGCTGTTTCCAACCCAGGCGCACCTCACGGTTGATAAGGCGGCGGACAACGGCCTCCAGCTGTTCGCCTGGAACCAGGTCCAAGGCAGCTTCGTGCTCGCGCAACAGCGCAAAGAACTCCAGTTGCCCGGCAGCCAACTGCGCCGCGCGGATACGGAACGTCTGGTATGCCGCCAGCTCGGGCAGCGCGCGCTCAATCTGGTCGAGCACCAAAGCGTTGCTCTGCCCGTGGTCAATCGCGCTTCGCAACTGCTGGATCCAGTCGGAACCGGCCCAGTTGGCCAGCCGATGCAGCACATCGATGCTGCACTGACGCGCGGCCTGCCGGACCAGCGCCGCCTCGGTCTGCGTCAGCAGGACTTCCAACGCCTGCCGCTGGCCGGTAAGCACCGCTGCCTCCAGCTGAGCGGTCCTCGGCGCAGCGGCGATCGCCGCCGCCAGCGACCGCACATCCTGCAATTTCGCCAAGGTATCCGCGACCTGCGATGCCAGCGCGGGACCGCAGTCGATCGCGGGCGGGGCGAGTCCCAGCCGCTGCTGCAGCGTCCTGAACTGGTCACGCAGTGGGCGCCATTGAGCCTCCAGTCGCGCCGCATGGAACAGCGTGGCCACCCGAGTCGGTTCGGCACGATGGCTGCCGCACTGAAGCAGAAAGGCTTCCACCTTGCGGCGGCGCAGGGCATGCAGCGGGCTGAGCCTTGCGAACCACGAAGTAGCCTGCAGCACGCGTCCGGCTTGCACCGTCAGCTGCTCCAGTTCGGCTGCGCCCAATGCGCTCAGTGCGGGGGACAGGCGCGTGGAATAGTGCTGGCCCTCGACCTGCTGCAACTGCTGCGCCAGCTGTTCGAGTTCCGAAATCATGCCCGCGCCCGAATCGGGCCCATCCGATGCCACATTGCGGAACAGCGGCAGCCAGCGCGCCAGGCGCTGGCGTCGCCCTTCAAGCAGCTCGAGCAGGATCCGAGCGGATCCCTGCAGCCAATCGCGATAGGGCTCAGCGGCCTCCACTTCGAAGCCGGCCGCGTGGGGCTGAAGGCTCTCAAGCCTTGCAGCCTCTGCCTCCTTGAAGCGGAGCAGGTCCTGCTCGAACGCCTGCAGGGTCGGCGCATCGGATGAAAACACCTTCAGGCGCGCCAGTGGATTGCCCTCGTAGCGCGCCGGCAACCAGAGCCTCGCCAAGGGCGCGCAGGCCTCTTCCAGCTGCATCAGGCTGGCGATGTCCAAGTCGGTCAAGGCCTGCCGCATCGCCGGGACATCCATCGGCGCCTCGCCCTGCTCAAGCTCGACCAGCTCCCCCAGCAGCTGGCGATAGCTCAGTCCCGTGCGCTCGTCGCCGCTGTGCATGGAGGCATGGAAGCGGTCGAGTTCGCCTTCCAACGACTCGATGCGCGCCGCAAGCCGCTCCCGCTGGCCTTGCCACGGCGCGGGTCCGTCCGCCGAAGCGAACAGCACCTCCAACTGCTCACGCACACTGCGGATCACCGGCTCCCGATCCTTGTTGACGTCGTTGAGCATCACGATCCGGTTGCCCAGCCCTTCGGCTACCAGGCGCTTGTGCACCACCTCCAGCGCCGCGTGCTTCTGGCACACGATCAGCAGGCTCTTCTTCCGGCCGATGGCGTCAGCCACCATGTTGACGATGGTCTGGCTCTTGCCGGTGCCAGGCGGCCCCTCGATCAGCAGCCCGGGGGCCTGCCTCGCCTGGCGCACGGCCTCTTCCTGGGAAGGATCGCTGGCAGCGGTGAAGTAGCGCTCGCGCTCCGGCGGCGGCGCAGCCGGGGTCGGCTTGGCAGCGGCACCCAGGCGCAGGACGGTCTCAAGGCCGGTGCCGCCGGGCGACATCCCCTTGATCTGGCGAAGATCCTCGCCGAGCGCCTGACCCATGAATGTGACGTGGAACAGCACCGCAGCACAGGCCAGCTCGTCATGATTCGGCGCCACTTCGGTGGAGATCGACGGCAGCACCGCGAGCACGCGCTCACGCGCGCTGGCCAACACGCCGAACGCGTCCATCACGTCCGATGCCTTCAGCGCAGATCGGCCCAGCAGGTCGTCCGCAATCCTTCGCCAGCCCGCGCAGGCTTCCGGACCGACCAGCGCCTCCAGAGCAGGATTGATCCGCACCTCTTCACGCTCGCTGTCGAACGCCAGCGACGCTTGGCCACGGGTGCCCAACTCGGCCTGCAGCTTGACCGGCCACAGCAGCAGCGGCGCGATGCGCGTCCTCGTGTTGCCCCTTGCATTGCGCGTGAGCAGGAACGGAAACCCCAGATGCAGGCCATCAATGCCGGTGTCGCGCTTGTACAGCGTGCTTTGGCGATGCAGGGCGTGCAGCCGGCGCTCCAGCAGCGGATTGTCTGCAAATGCCTCAGGGTCCAGCACGATCGACCGGGCTTGGCGCGCCAGCAACGCATCGAGCAGGGCCGCGGCGGGCCGGCGCCCGGTGTCGAACTCGCTGATATCAACTCGTGCAGTGGTGGCCCCGATGCTCATCCTCACCAACGGCCCGCGCATCACGGCCGTGGCGATTTTCTTCTCGAAGAAATCGAGGATCTGCGACACGTACTGCTGCTTCTGCGGCTCCAGCCAACCGTCCGGCGGCACCGCCAGCAACACCAGCGCCCGGGCCAGGGGCATGCGTCGCTCCAACCGGAACTGGTCCGCCCACGCGTCCAGCGACTCCTGGCCACAGCGCGCGAAACCCGCGATGCGCTCGTCGACCATGTGGAACAGCGCCTGCCGACCCTCCTGCAGCTGCGCCGCCGCCGCGTTGACGTCGAAGCCCTCAACGCGCGCCTGCTCGGCCAGGAGTGCAGCTTCAGCCGTGATCGCATCGGACGAGCGGAACTGGCCGATCGCGGCGCTGAGCAGCACGATCAGGTCTTCTTCGCTGATCACGCGGTGGTCCGACAACGATCGCACGCCGGGATGTTCGCTGTCGGGCAGCAGGCGCTGGCGCTCCTGCCACTGCGCCACCAGCCGCGCCCGCGATGTCGACAGCAGATAGATGCGCAGCTGCTGCTCGTCCAGCGCGACGTCCTGGTGGCGGGCACGCTGCCGCACCTGTCCGTCGCGGACCTTCAGCTGCCAGAGCCAGCGTTCCTTCCCCAGCGCCTCCAGCAGGTCCGGTGCCGGCCCGCTGATCAACCGGTAGCCGTCCAGCGGGTGCTCGAGCAGCCAGCCTGGCGTCACGATCTGTCCCCGCTGGATCAGCGGAATGTCTGCATTGAGCAGCTTCAGGGCCAGCATCAGGCGGGTGTCGTCGTCCAGCTCCTCATGCCTTGCGACCTGCCGAAGGCCTGCGAGCATTTTCGGCGATAGCCCGACCTGTTCGCCCCAGGTCACGAGCGTGCCGCGCAGCAGGTGTTCCAGCGCTTGTACCCAGTGCCGCTCCTCCGCCGCGGCCAGTGCGAACAGCCCCGGCTTGCGGAAGCGCTGCGTGCCCAACGAAATCGTCGCGCCCTCGTCCCCGTCATGCTGGGCTCGGGCAGCTGCGGGCGCGCTCACCGGTTCGTCGTCAAGCCATGCCTGCACCTGCGGCCACTGCCAGCGCTGATGGCGATCGCGGGCGAGCAGTCCGCGCAGCAGCAGGTCCAGGCGCGGATCCAGGTCTTCCGGCAACAGCACGCCGTGCGCCAGCACATGGATCAGCCAGGCATTGGGATTGATGCCATCGAAGCAGGCGCCGCCGGTCATCTGCTCCAGCAGGACCATGCCCAGGCTCCACCAGTCCGACGCCGCGGCCACCCCGCCGGCGACAGCTTCGGGCGCCATGTACCGACTTATCTCAAGCGGCGACACGATGTCGAGGTCGAAGTCGGACAGGCGCGCAGAACCGAAGCCGCTGACCACTAGATCCAGCGGCTCGCGGCTGCGCACCAGCAGGGTGCCCGGCCGCAAGTCGCGGTGCCGCAGGCCGGCTTCGCTGAACGCATGCAGCGCCTGGCCGAGCTCGCGCACCACGTGGCGCACGGCCTCGAGGTCGCGGATGACGATGCCCAAACCAGCAAGGGTGCCGCCGGTCAACTCCTCCGCCACCTCGTAGGCGCGGTCGTCCCAGCGGCCGATCGCGAGCAGCTCGGGCACGTGCTCGCGCGGAAGGCGGCGCAGCACGGAATAGATGGCAGGATCGGGCTCCGCGCCGGCGCGATAGAGGGTCAGGACCGCCTGCCTGCCGTCTTCATGCTCGGCCAGGTAGCGCTCGCGCACGTCATCGGTGCGGCTGATCTCGCGCAGCAACTTCCAGCCATCGATCGAGGTTTCGGACGCTTCTGGCGCACCGTCCGGAGCGTCGCTGGCAGCGGGTGACGCAGGCTCGCCGCCGCACTCCAGGCACATCAGGTCTCCCGGCTGCATGGGATGGCCGCCGGTGCAACGTGGACCTTCGCAAGCGGCACCCCCGGACTCTGGGTGCTCTCCGACCGCTGCCGGCTCAGGGGCGTGCCGGGTGACGACGGGCTGCGGCCGCCAACCCGCATCCCGGATGGCTTCGCCCGACAGGTCCCAGCCGCAGGGGCGATCCTGTACCACGCCCTCGCAGGCAAGCTCGTACAGCGCGCGCTCGGTCAGGCAGCTCGGGCAGAACCGCATCATCGCGCGGCCGCCTCCTGCCCGCCGCGCGCCGCAACATCGGCACTGACCTGCAGCCGGTGTCCTTGCCCGCGCAGCAGATCGCGCAGCCGCAGCAGATCGTCGCGCCGCGGGATACCGGCCATCCAGACGCTGCCATCGTCGTCGAGCATCAGGTCGAGGACCTGGTCGCCGGCGTCCAGCGGCCGTTCGTACTCCGCGAACCGCTCACGCCCGAGCGCCGTCAACAGGCTCAGTCGCTGGTTGTCGCTGCCGCGCAGGGTGACGGTCTGCGGCTGCTGCTGTTCGAAGGGATCGGAGATCAGCGCATCGATCAGGCTGTCGGCTCGCGCCAGGGTCCCGGCCAGCGTCTCCAGCGGATGGCCGCTGTAGACCAGGATGTCGAGCGCACGATATCGACGCAGAGCCGTCAGCAGCTCGAGAAGCGCGTCCGGTTGATCGAAAGGCTCGCCACCGGAAATCGTGACGCCATCGGCGGCAGCCAGCCAGGGCTGCACCTCGTCGAGCATCTGCCCCACGGTGGTCCGATGCCGCCCTGCCCCCCAGGTATCCGCAGAAATGCAGCCCGGGCAGCGGATGCTGCAGCCTTGGAACCAGATCCCCACGCGACGCCCGGGCCCGAGTGCCGTCACCGGAAAATGCACTCGCGACAGATCGAGCGCCGTGCTCAAGGCAGCACCAGCCGCAGGCCATCCGGCGACAGTTCCGGAACCTCGAAGCGCTGTCCTGGCTGTGCGTCGTGATCGAACAGGGCGCGCGCCAGGGGATTGATCAGATGCGCTTCCAACTGGTTGCGGATGCCGCGGCCACCGTTGGAAAGATCGCCCAGGCACAGCGCGCGCAGCCCGGCCCGTGCAGCTCCGGCCAACGCCACCTCCAAGCCCTGCTCGCGAAGATCCGCGAGCGTGGCCTCCACCATCTGCTCGAAGATTTCCGCGGCCACGTCCTCCCGGATGAAGTCGAAGACGATGATGTTCTCGCCGATGCGGTTGAGTATTTCCGGGCGGTTCAGCACAAGCTTGAAGTGCCGCTCGATCTCGCTGCCCACCTTGCGCTGCACCGTCTCGAAGGTGTCTTCCGGCAGCACGTTGGCCACCCGGTCACCGAGTTCGTCCTGGCGGTAGATACCCAGGTTCGAGGTGAACACGATCAATGCCTCGGAGAAGTACACGCGGTCACCGCGCCCCGACGTCAGCACGCCGTCATCGAGAATCTGCAGGAACTTGTCCAGGATCCGCGGATGGGCCTTCTCGATTTCATCGAACAGCACCACGCTGAAGGGCTTCTCGCGAATCGCGTTGGTGAGCTCGCCGCCCACGTCATAGCCGACGTAGCCGGGCGGCGCCCCGATCAGCCGCTGGTCGGAGTGCTCTGCACTGAACTCCGACATGTCGAAGCGGATATAGGCGCTTTCATCGCCGAACAGCAGGCTGGTCACGGTCTTGGCCAGCTCCGTCTTGCCCACGCCCGTCGGTCCGGCCAGGAAGGCCACGCCGCGCGGACGGTTACCCTTGCGGCTCGCGCCCACGCCGGTCATCGCACGCTTCACGATATCCAGCATGTGCGTGACTGCGTGCGCCTGCCCCTTGACTCGCCGCCGGATGAAGCCATCAGCCTCGCGAATCTTCTGGCGGTCGATTTTCAACCACGGATCCTCTGTCACGCCGACCTTGTAACGGCGGACCGCATCCGCGATCCGCTGCATGGGCACGCCCTCAACCCGCGCCAGCTGCGCAATGGCGTTCAGGTCCAGCAAAAGCAGGCCCTCCGTGCTCTCGACAAAGGCCGCGGTGGCCTGCCCAAGCGCATCGGAGTCGGCGTCGCGTCCGCCCTCGAGGCCACGCAACAGGCCGGCGGCAATGGCGCGGCGTGCGAGCAGGTCGGGCTTCGATACGGGGATATGCCGCAGCCGCGGGTTATCCACCAGCAACCAGTCCGGAAGGTCACCCTCCTTGTCCACCACCCAGAGCACCGTATTGAAGAACGGCTTGCGCGCCTCCCCGACGGGCCGGGTCCTGGCCTGATGCGACAGCACCAGCGCATGGGTGAACAAATGATGTTCGGCGGCGGTCAGGCCATCGCTGCGGACCACCAGGCGCGAGGCGAAATCGACGATCAACGCGACCGGCTCGCCGCTGCGTTCGACAATCCTCGGCAAGGTGTTGCCGAGCAGGTCAGGGCCGGCGGGCGCGACGCCGTCAACCGGCACCAGACCCAGCTCGCGGAGCAGGTCCTCGCCGCCGGTCGGGTCGGACCCGCGGCGCGCAGCCACCCTGAATCCCGCGACGGGATCCCAGACCATCACCTGGGCATAGCCCCCCTCGAACAGCGCATCCCCCAGGTTCGCTACGAACGCCTGCGGCGTGACGATGCCCTGCGCGATCTCGCTCGCCTGTAGATCACTGACGTTCCCCGACAGCACAAACTGGCTTTTGAGCGGCAGGAAACGCAGGAGATCCCGAAGCCAGCGAGGCTTCTCGAAAAATGGTGTCACGGCAAGGCCCTCCCCCGATCAGGCTGAATCCGCAGGATAGCGGGATTCAGCCGGCGTGCCCCAGCCATGCTGATGCCATGCTCGCGACACCAGCTCGGGCACCGGCCTGCCGGCCTTGGCCTGCTCAAGCACCCCGGGGCGGTTACAAGTTGAAGTCCACCGGCACCCGCAGCCGGCTCGCAACAGGGCGACCATCTTCGACGGCCGCCTCCACGCGCCAAAGCCGCGCCGTATCGATGGCTGCCCTGTCGAGATCCCTGTTCCGGCTGCTCTGCTCCACCGACACGTTTGTCACCGCGCCCATCGCGTCCACGTCCAACACCAGCACGACCCGCCCCGTGATACCTGCGCGCAGCGCTGCCGGCGGGTACCTCGGCGGATGCATCGACCGGGACGCCTCATCGACCCGCGCCTCCGCGTCGGGCAGGCGCAGCCCTTGCGCCGCGGCGTCCGCCGCGTACACCGCATTCTTTGCTGAGCCTTGGTCGAGTAGCTCCTCCGGCACGTATTCCGGCTCCGGAGGAGCCGGTATCTCGACCATCCCGCCCGAACGCGAATGCTCGTGATAGCTCCCCGCCGGGTCGTAGCGATACACGACCGCCTCGTCGATCTCGAAATGCGCGCCCCTGTCTTCCTCCCAGGACCGGCCCTTCCGGGCCAGCTCGAAGTCGGGGAAGTCAGAGTCCCCTCCTTCAAGCACGCGGATCCCTGTCTCCCAGTCGGTGCATTGGCGTTGTTCGTCGCACGACGTCGTTCCCAGGTTTTCCTCCACGATCGTCCCTGACCAGACCTGCGCCAGCCGTCCGCCCACCACCGCCACCAGAGAAGTCGAAGCCCCGCAGTACCCGAAATTGCAGTCGCCCGAATCCACACGGATCAAGGGTGGGTCTCCATCGGCCCGCAGGTTGCGGATGGAGTCGCCAGCCGCCGCCTCACCGTGGTTGCCGGCCCTGAGGATCGCCGGCGCATGCGAGGCCAGCACCCACTTCCCCTCCTCGGAGCGGAACAGAGCGCCACCAATGGCGCCGCCACCGCATGCGCGCGCCTCGCACTCGGGATCGCGCGAACCGGTCAGGATGTACGACCAGCGCTCGCCTCCCAGAGCGAACGCACCGCTCCGCCGCAGCGACACGCGCTGGCTGCCTTCCTCGAAGCCGTCATCGGTGGCGGGCAGCGTTTCCACCAACACAAGGGAGTGGAGATATGACGAGTTCGGGAAGCTTGGTGGAGCAGATGCAGGAACGCATCACGGACGGGCTTCGGGGGGCGTTCGAGTCGGTCCTCGAATCGAGGAATGCGTATTACCAGGCAAACCCGGACAAAATTCCGGTGCGGCGCGACGTTCAGGCGCTGATCCGCAGCGCGGTTACGCAGAATGCTGCGATTTCCGGCAGCGCCGGACTGATTCCTGGCCCGTTCGGAATGCTCGCGGTTGTTCCCGAACTACTGCTGGTCATTCGCAATCAGATTGCACTGATTTATGACATCGGTGCGGCCTATGGCCAGAAGGAAATCATGACCCGGGAACTTCTCCTTGGGGTCTTCGTCAGCGCTGCTGGCACAAGTACGGGTAGTCTCTTGGTGATCCGTGGTGGCCAAGTGCTTGTCCGCAGGGCGTCGCTGCGCGTGCTCACCAAGGTGATTGCCATGCTCGGCGGCAAGATCACCCAGCAAGCCTTGAAGTCTGCTATCAGCAAATGGCTGCCCGGTGTGGGTGCCGCCGCGATGGCCGCCTGGACCGGATACCTGACGAACCAGATTGGCAAGATGGCGATGGAAATCTTCCAGAAGGACATCGTCAATGACCCTGACACCCCGGATATCGAGTTGATCAAGCCGATCGAAACCGCACCGAACGGCATCGCCGACGGCGACTTGGAATTCTCAAAGCTGCAGGTACTGATCGAGCTTGCCAAAATCGATGGCAGCGTTTCCGAACAGGAGCGGGAGTTCATCAACCAGATCCTTGGCAGCCCGGACCTGAGCGATGCCCATCGCGCACTGCTTCTCGAGTTCCTGGAGGGCAAGAGCCAACCGCTGCAAGGGATTGAGAAGGTCGCCGCGCAACCTGACAGCGCGGTGGCACTCTTGGCCAATATGGTCGCCTTGGCCCGTCGGGATGAGATCCATATCACTGAGAAGATCTATATCCGTCGGATTGGAAGCCTGCTTGGATTTGCTGCGGACGAAATCGAAGAACTCCTTGCCGCTGAGTAGCAAGTAGTGACACAAAATGGGTCGGAGACGCCGACCCCTTTCTCAAGCAGTGACCTTTCGCGCTGCGTGAATTGGCGGTTTGGGGGCCGTGGCCAAGTTTGTTCGCGGCTATAGCCGCTCCCACAGAAGCGTCACGCAGCCTCGTGGTGTTCATAGTACGGCCGCTACCGTGATCCAGGATGGCGTGCAGCGAGACCACCAACTCCAAACGCAAACAGGCCGGGAATTCCCGGCCTGTTTTCCTGCAGCGATGCCCCGTGGGGATCAGAAATCGAAGCGCACCTGCACCTGTGCCAGGTCCACGTCCACGTCGTCCATCTCGAACCGGCTGTACTCGCCCCGCAGCGCAAACGTATCCGTGAAGCGGTACTGCAGACCAAGGCCGTAGGTCGGATCCGTACCGTCGTCGGAGGCGCTGCCAATGCCGGCCGCGCGGGCGTCCGCGTCCCAGCTGTGCACGCCAGCCTTCGCGTAGCCCGAGAAGTTCTCGGTGAAGGGCAGCGTGCCGACCGCGACCAGGGACACCGTGTCGGCTTCCAGCGAGGCCACGTTGCCGTACTCGATCTTGCCGAAGTCGGTGTAAGCCAGTTCGAAGCCCCAATTCGGGTGCAGCTGGTAGCCACCGTAGACCTGGAAGCCGGTCTCCTCTTCGTCCAGCACGCCCTCGTCGATCATCGACTGGCCGACGCCGGCGCCGGCATAGAAACCGACGGGCTCCGCGGCCTGTGCACCAAAGGACAGCGCGCCGAGGGCGGCGGCGAGGACGGTACCGGCAAGAAGGTGGGTCTTGTTCATGAGTGGAGCTCCTGTGTTGTGTGAGTCACGCCCAAGAACATGGAGTCCCAACGCATGGAACGAAGTAACGAAATCGTCACGAATCGTTCCACCAGAGATCTCGACTACCTTCCCCGGTACGGCTCGCACCAACCCCATCGTTGTCGCGATCCAGGTGCGCCCCATAGCCAGGATCGCCGCGCCGTGCGTCGCTCAGATCCGCCTTCGCTGCCGGACGCCACACAGCGCAATGATCACCAGGCCAATCAACAAGCCGGCCATTCCCCCAGCAATATTCAGCAGCACATCGTCGAGCCGGGGCTCCCTGCCTGGCGCCAACCCCTGTGCAAGTTCGGCTGAAACCGCAAGCACCGCGACCAATCCCCAAGCCTGCCAACCGCGAAGGTCCCGGCGGCACAGCCACACCAGCAACCCCAGCCAGACGAAGATCACGAAGTGCGTCCATTCGGACACGTCCCACGGCGTACTGGCAGCCATCTGCCGCAAGGCGCGGACTCCATCCTTCCCGAGGAACCCCGTGATCTGCTCGCCCGGCAGGAACAGCAGTGCCGATACCGCCATCGCGGACCCGAACAAGAGCAAGCGCGCGACAGGGCCGCTACGCCACGCCAGCAGTAGCCCGACAGCCAGGGCCATTGCGCCAAGCAACAGATCGGATGCACCCATCAGCCGAGCCCACCCGTGGCATCAGACCCGATGGACATAGACTTTCGACGGCTGGCCGCCGTGAACTTCAACCTGGCCCGCCACTTCCGCGCCCATACGCCGGTAGAACCGATGCGCGGGTGCCAGTGCCTCACCTACCGTGATGCGGAACGCATCGACCTGACGGTTCCGGAAATCCTCCACCAGCCGGCCATACAGCCGATCGGCAACCGCTTTCCCACGCCATTCGGGGGCCACCGCGATGCTCAGCAGCTCGGCCTCCGGCAGGCCTCCGGGCAGCACGCCTGCGCCGGAGTAGCGCAGGATCTCGAGGATGCGTCGCACCTTGGAGGGACGGACGAGTGCAGGGGCGATCGCCAGCGCGAGCCGCACGGGGCTGCGCAGCATCCGCTTGTAGATGGCGCCCATGCCGGTGCCACCGGTGACAAAGCCCTGCACCTGCCCGCCGTCTTCCTCAACCAGCAGCGTGGCTTCGTCGGCGCCGTCGATCGCCTCGTACATCAATGCGAGAAACCCTTCGCCCAAGGTCGCCAGGAAGCCCTGATCCAGGCATCGCACATGCAGCCGCGCGACCTGTCGGTAGCGCTCGGCCGGGCTCATTGCGGCGAAGCTTCCACCGCGCCCACCGCCCCACCCGCAGCCACCAGTTCTGCGGGCGGTTCCGGCAATTCATGGAACACCCGCCAGGCAATCCCGGAACCAGGTACCAGCACCACCCACGCCGTCACGGCGATGCTGCACAGGTAGGTCCACAAGCCCTGGTTGGCGACGTACCACTCTTCCAGCGCGCCCTTGTACGGCATGATCACGTCGTCGTAGAAACGCTCGGGTTCGGCGCTGGCATGCATCAGGTCCTCTTCGTCGCGGAAGACGATGGAGCCGATGCCGGACAGCCCCGGGCGCACCTTCACGATCTCGGCCTGCGATCGCGCCGGGAAGGCGTCGAAGCAGCGCTGCGTCTGCGGGCGCGGGCCGATGATGCTCATGTCGCCCTCGAAGATGTTCAGCAGCTGCGGCAGTTCGTTGATCTTGGTCTTGCGCAGCCAGCGACCCAGCGGCAGCACGCGCGGGTCGTGCTTCACCGTCACGGTGCCGGTGCCAAGGCTCGGGCTGTTCTTCAGCATGGTGGCGAACTTGTACAGGCCGAACATGCGGCCGCCGAGGCCGATGCGCTGCTGCACGTAGAACACTTCGCCTTCGCCGGTCAGGCGCAGGGCGATGGCGATCGGCACCAGCAGGGGGGAAAGCACCAGCAGGGCCAGGCCAGAAAACACAATGTCGAGCAATCGCTGCATGTCACATCCTGCCGTCGAGATACTTGCCCGTTTCCTTGTGGGCAAAGTCCGGGATCATGTGGTTGAAGAGGTCGACGATTTCGGGCTTGTCCCAGGTCTTGCCCCCGCGGATCGCCTCGATCGTGGTCAGGAAATACTCCAAACGCTCGTCATCGAACTCCGGCACGTTGAGGATCACGCCAATGTTCTCGAAGCGCTCCATGTCCAGCGTCTCGGCATCGGTGAAGAACTCTTCGAAGTCCTTCTCGCCCGTGGTGTCGCTGGCAAAGAAGTACACCGGCCAGCGCTTGGTGGCGATCAGCTCATCCGCCCGGTCGCGCGCCTCGTCCTCGCTCGCGCACTCGTAGGGCTCGAAGCCCAGCGACTGCAGGTAGCGCACAGCGATGTCCGAGAACCGGGTCAGGTCCAGCTCTTCGCTCAGCTTCGGGAAGAAGATGTCCCGGTTGCCGCCCAGCAGGCACGAGCTCAGGCACAGCTCACCCGACTCCTGCGGCGTCACAAAGTAGCGCCGCACGTCATTGGGCGCCGAAATCGGCTGTCGCTTTGCAAAGCGCTGGTTGAACCCGTGCAGCAGCGAGCCGTCGGAAAACGCCACGTTCGCAAACCGCGCCGTGGAGATCGGCAGCTCCAGGCTCGCGCGCATCAGGAACATCTCCATGATCCGCTTGCTGGCGCCCATCATGTTCACCGGGTTGGCGGCCTTGTCGGTGGACACGCAGAAGTACTTGCGCGCCCCGCCCGCCTGCGCCTGGGCGATGGTGCTGATGGTGCTGATGGTGTTGAGCACGTTCACCTCGATCAGCCGCATCAGGGTGAACGGGTCCTTCTCGCTGCGCACGTGCTTGAGCGCGGAGAGGTTGAGCACGTAGTCGTAGCCCTGCCCGGCCGCCATCAGCGCCGCGAACTCACGGCTGCCGCAGTCGATGGCGAAGGTGCGGAAATCGCCATCGATGTAGCCCAGCGTGCTGCGGATATCGCGCACCAGCTCGACCATGTTGTTTTCGCTGATGTCGACCACGTGCAGCGCACGGGGCTTGCGCTTGAAGATCTCGCGCGTGACCGCCTGGCCGATGGAGCCGGCGCCGCCGATCACGAGGAAGCGGCTGGACTGCACGAGCCCAGAAAGCTCGGCCTCATGGTGCTGGATGTCGGTGTCGAAGAGCGGCGCGGTGCGGCCGATCAGATCAAGGATGTTCACGCGCGGAGCCTCGGGAATTCGCTTTCGGGCACGCTGGACGGCAGGTTTACCACCCGCGCCTCCAGCCAACGGGAGTTTTCCAGCCCATCGTGCTGGCAGTGCTGGAACATGGGCAGGCGCGACATCAGCCGCCAGATCGGGCGGGTCATCACGTCACGGCTGTTGGTGTACTCCAGCAATGCGTCGCGCTCAGCCTCGGAGCCCAGCACGATGGCGTTCAACCAGTAGTTGGCCGTAGTACCGGGCAGCGGGTCGACGAAGCGGACGTCGGTGCCGGCGAAGAACTCGCGGTAGCGCGCGGCGACCTCGGCCTTGATCTCCAGCATCTTCGGCAGCAGCTCCATCTGCGCGCAGCCCAGCGCCGCATTGAGGTTGGGCATGCGGTAGTTGTAGCCCACCTCGTCGTGCACGAACTCGTAGGGATGCGGAACCTTGGCGGTGGTGGTCAGGTGCTTGGCGCGGCGCGCCAGTGCCTCGTCATCGGTGACGATCATGCCGCCGCCGCCGGTGGTGATCACCTTGTTGCCGTTGAAGCTGAGCGTCGCCAGACGGCCGAAGGTGCCGGTGTGGCGGTCGCCGACCCAGCTGCCCAGGGACTCGGCCGCGTCTTCGACCACGGTGATGCCGTACTCGTCGCAGATCGCCACGATCTCCGCGATGCGGAGCGGGATGCCGAAGGTGTGCATAGGCACGCACGCGGAAATGCGGCGGCCAGTGCTGCGGTTCCAAGCTTGGCCTTCACGTATCTCGGCATGTTCGGACAGCCAGCAACTCAGCGCCTCGGGACTCAGGCCCAAATTTTCGAGGTCCACGTCCACGAAGACGGGATGGGCGCCGGCATAGCTCAGCGCGTTGCAGGTGGCGATGAAGGTCAGGGCCTGGGTGATAACCTCGTCGCCGCGCTGGACGCCAGCCAGTTGTAGGGCGACGTGCAGCGCGGCGGTGCCGTTGACGGTAGCGATGGCGTACCTCGCGCCGGTGAAGGACGCGATGTACTGCTCGAACTCGACGACCTTCGCGCCCACGGAGGAGACGAAGTTCGAGTCGATGCAGTCGACGAGGTACTGCTTCTCGTTGCCTTCGAAGACGGGACGGTGCAGCGGAATGAAGCCTTCACCGTACTGGCCTCGTACGTGACCCACCAAAGCCTGAATGTCCAAACTCCCGACCTTCATGCCGCACCCGCCTTGGCTTCCGAAGCTGCCAAAATACCCATCTCCCGCAGCATCACCGCATTGACCTTGTGCACGTCGTACTTGTCCTCTGCAATCTGCCGCGACCGGCATCCCATACGCTGGGCGAGCGACGGGTCTTCGATGAACTTCAGCATGGCCTCCACCAGTGCATCCACAGATTGCACCGGGACCAGGAAACCATTGTCGCCATCGATAACCGTCTCACGACAGCCCGGGGCATCGGTCGTAATGATGGGGCGACCCATGGCCATGGCTTCCAACACCGTGCGTGGCGTGCCTTCGCGGTAGGACGGGAGCACGTACACGCTACAGGCCGCAATCGACTGACGGACGTCGGCCAGCTTGCCGTGGAACTCGATCGTGCCGCTGGCGACCCATGCGTCGAGCTCGTCCTGAGCGATGGCGTCAGGATTCTCGTCGATCCAACCGACCAAGCCGAAGCGGGCCTCCGGATGCAGTAACCGCACGCGCCCAGCGGCTTCAGCGTACTCACGCACGCCCTTGTCGCCTAGAAGACGTCCGATCATGAGGTAAGTGGGCACGCCCTCCGGCACGCCCCCCACCTCGAATGCAACCACATCCACGCCGGAGCCGTTCACCACTACGGAGGGCTTTCCCAAGGGAAGGATTCCAGAGTCGCGGAACAGGGCTTGATCATCCGGGTTCTGGAAAAACACCTTGTGGGCGCGAGCCAAGGCGAGGCTATACAAGCGCTGAATCAACCCGGTCAGCATGCTTTTGCGCGAGCCGGTAAATGCATAGCCCAAACCCGTGACCAAAGCGTAGCGGCGCGGTACCCGTGCCAACCAGCCCGCCAGCGTTCCGTAGATGACGGGCTTGATCGTGTACCCCAACATGGCCGCTGGCTTGATCTCCCGAAGCAAGCGGTACAAATGTGACACCAATTTCAAGTCGGTTGATGGGTCCGTCCCGGTTCGGCTGAGCGGAATATCGTGAACCACAACTCCCATGGCCTCAAGTAACGAACGAATGGGTGCACCGCAAGGCAATCCCGGCGCGGCAACGTGCACCGGCAAACCTGCATCCAGAACCGCCATGACCAGCGGACCGCGAAAGGTCAGGATCGACTCAGGAAAACTCGCGACAAGAAGAAACGGTTTTGCCGCTTCCAATGGCGTACCCGAAGTACTCATGCCGGCACCGAACCCGCTATGGAATTCTTGACGATCCGGAACTTGCCACTCTTCTCACGCGGGATCTCATCCACCCGCCGCAAATGGACTTCCATGGCGTTGCCGATCCTGGCCCTCAATGCCGCAAGAAATGCCTGCTCCTGCTTATCATCGAAGTCCGTACTGCCAACAACATGAACTTCGATCCGACTCGGATCGTCCTGGATCACCTGGAAGCAATGGATACCATCGACGTCCTTGGTCGAGTTGCTGAGATTTCCAAGATTGATTCGTCCATTCTCCGGCGACCAGATGAAATCCGAAGTACGCCCATCGATCCAGTCGACCATAGGAAAGACCGACCCACATACGCATGTCGACCCAGAATCAGAAAGCTTGATTCGATCGCCAATCCGATAGCGGACCAACGGAGTCCCGTGAGTCGTAAACGAGGTCACTAAAATCTCGCCCTCCGGGGCCGGGTTCCCTTCGCTGTCGATGACCTCAAACACACCGCTCAGAGGATGAATATGCAATCGGCCGTGAGGACACTCAAGGATAAACGGCGCCCCTTCGGAGGATGCGTACTGGTCGATCAGTCGGGTGTTGAAAACGGCCCCTATAACCTCGCGATGCATAGGCAGCACGGTCTCAGCCGTGGGGAACACTGCCTGGACCTCGTATGACGCCTTCAGGCCGCGCTCCCTCGCCACGACCGCGATGTCATAGATGCTGGACGGGAAGCCAATCATGTATCGCGGCTTGAACTTCTCCAGCGCTTCCCAGTAATGATCGAAATTCTTCTTGCTTATATGGAAGGTCGAGAAGAACCGGATCTTGTTGATCAAATCATCGCGGTAGCAATGCCCTTTCTCGACATCGCGTTGGGTAGCGAGAGATTTTCCGCTGAACCACGCCACCCTCTTCCCGAGTTTGTATCCGTAGGTCCCACGAAAATGGTCCAGCAACGCGAACCGTTCCTGCATGTCATCAAGCGTGTAGTAGACCTTCATTGAAGCTCCGGTCGTTCCACCAGTATGGCTTACCAAGGCTTCTTCCGGCTTCACGGTTGCAATCCGATCCAAGCCTTCCAGAAGTTTGGTCTTCTCAAGAATCGGAAACGAATCCAAGTCAGTCGCTTTGCAATCACGATACCAAGTCGAATGCTCGCTCACGAAGGCCAGGAAATCAGCGAGACGCTTTGAAGCCTCTTTCTCAACCCAGCAAGCCGGCTTCCCCTCTATCGACTCATAGTAATTTCGCCACTTCGGGTACATGCCGGCACGCCGCTGACGATACAGTCGCCCGTTGTAGACAGTAACGGCCAGATTCTGCAGCCAAAATGGCGTATACCTCATGATCAGCGTCATTGCGTCGCTCACTACGGCACCCCGAGGAGTTGAGCAATTCGTGCACTTTGGGACTCCGAGCTTGGCTCGCCTCTCGGTGACGACTGGTTGCGGCGAACATTGAGAAGCCAACACCGCAGCGAATCCAGGTCGGCCTCAATAGGCTTCTCGCTATCGACAAAAAAGAACAGATCCGACGCGAATTGTTCAAGAAAAAGCGCTGCATCCGCATCTTTCGGCCCAAAGTACAGAATAGGCCGTCCAGCCCCAAGAAGATCGAATGCCTTCAGCGGAATCGCACACCGATGCACTCCCCCACTGCCGACTAGTATCAAATTTATCTCGCTCGCACCCGTCATCACCAAGGCGTCCTGCTTGGTCACTTCACCAACGATAATGATCTCGAAACGCTCGTGACTATATTGTCCAGGAAGTGACGACAGATCTTCCCGACCCGCAATCGTCAGGCGGATCCCACGAACTTCTCGAGGCATCCGCCGAGCGAGAACCGAAAGAATACTGATAGCCGTTACGTAAGGTCGGTCGCCTCCATACATCGCGCCCGTATAGCAAACCTCCACCCAGTCAGAGTTCGGCCCAACACCGGGCTCCGAGTAGGTCAACGACTCCTGAGAGACCCCATTAAAAACAATCATCGCCGGGGGACAAAAACCCGATTCACTGGCATATCGTGCGAGCGTACCCGTAACAACCGTTAAACTCCTCGCCCTTTTAATAACAA
Organism: Luteimonas sp. A534; assembly: GCF_054072805.1. Taxonomy (NCBI): domain Bacteria; kingdom Pseudomonadati; phylum Pseudomonadota; class Gammaproteobacteria; order Lysobacterales; family Lysobacteraceae; genus Luteimonas; species Luteimonas sp. A534. The sequence continues at coordinate 332,268 of NZ_JBSVRR010000001.1, read as the reverse complement.
AACGAGTTAGCCAAGGGGCGCGTTTCGAGTTGATTCCGTCAATCGCATCTCTCAGATCTAAATGAAGATCGGCACCGACCAGCGACGCCACGACGCCGGCTAGGTAAATATTTGAGGCAAGAGGACACGTGGCCCAAACTGTCGGTCGCCGCCCCGTCCTAACCCGCTCATTAAGCAGCAAAAGAAGGATTCCTGGGAAAGCCCTCAACGCCCAAGGCAACGCCTTGTCAACCTGAAGAAACCACCCCAGCAATATGCCTATCAACGTAAAGGCACCGCGTTTGAGACGACTACCCCTGTCAACAGCCGCCCCCAATCCACTGCCATTTGACATCACCTTCCGCGGGGCGTGCCGCCCATATCGCGAATGCACGGTAACCGGGACCCCCCTTCGATCCAGATAGCTCGCGAGCTGATAAGGCCGATGTGCGGCCGGAACATTATCAGGAAAGTAGCTGTAAGAAACCAAATGAAGCATCGAATGTTCACCTTACCTGCGACCGACCAACATACCCTCAGCATGAGACCGAGCATGCTTCGAAAAATAGACAACGAGGGATGTCACAAAGAACAGAATCCAGAACTCGCGCTTCCTTAGGTGGTACGTATACGCCCATGAGAACATGAGCCCGATCAGCATGGGCATGAAGTACTTCAGGTACGCGCCATACGCGCCTTGCCCGGCGGCCCGCGCAAGCCGCAAAAGATAATTCAGCATGAACGTCGCGTATGCGCCGAAACCCAAGAGCCCACTAGTCCCCAGAATCGCCATATACGTACTATGAATCTCATACTTTTGAGTCACAACACCAATAATATTCCCCAGTCCAACACCAACAAGTGGGCTCATCTCCATGGCGTCCAAAGTTGCCCGAATGTTCTCCGCGAGAAATCCTTGCTGAAAATCCTCCAGAGCACCCTCATTGAACTTCTTATCAAAGCGCCAAGCCATCCCTGGAATATTTTCCAGTCCCCAGAGAAACGCCAAGTAGCCAACGGGGAACAGCAGAACAACGCACGCCACCATCACCAAGCCATAGCGCTTATCTCGCTTACTCGATGACGTGAGCATTCGCAAGCTGAGAAGCGCCAGCCCAATCAGAAGTCCTGCAACAGCCGCACGTTTTGAGGTGAAAAGAAGAGCGAATGCCATGCTCGCAAAGAGAGCGGCATTTAGTCGACCGGCTTTTATAAGGCCACTAAGAAAACCAGGGAGAAGAATCGCGATATAAACTCCGAAGAACGCCCCCGCCTGGCCTGTGTTTCTGAACGTCCCAACAAGACCGTCACCGATGCCAGGAATGAGATTCGGCCAAACCAGAAAATCCACCAAGCCCACAAACGCAAGAAGCCCGCCCGACCAAAGGATAGAAGCCAAAACAACTGGAATAGCTTCTTCTGAGGGAAGGCGTCGATATAAGTTATAAAGAACCACTGACACTACAAAGATGAACACGTGGATCAGTAGTTCAAGTGCACCCCTTCCCGGATAGATTGAGAACGACACTCCAATCGAGTAGACCATCAGCAGGGGCACATACGCGCGATACTCAGCCGGCACCTTCAGCGCAAAACGTCGCTCCCCTACGCAAGCCAGGAACCAAAGGCCAAACAAGCCAAGCGCTGTAAAGTCCGCGATCGTAACTCGCCCCCCTGCCCCCTCACCCGCTTCACCGGCCACCCACGTTACGCCCGCAAACAGGAAGTAGAGAAATCCTAAAGCTATCGTCAGGCGCTGAATAATCATTCGTTCATACCTAGCGAACCTTAATCAGTCGTCAATCTGCTTCTTTTTGCCGGCTTGCTCCCCGTCGGAGGGCCTCATTTGCGCCCCCACCTAGATTGCTCGCCAGGGGAACCCGAGTCGATCCAGCCTCTACCAAGAGAAAGTCCGGAAATGTAGGCAAAAGCAGCCAGCTTGGAATGGCTATAGATCGGCTAGAGATTGGCAGACTGACCGGCACTTTGTGCCATCGGAAAGAAGTAAAACCGGACCGTTCTAAGTAACCTTTCAGGCGTGCGAGATTGAAGTCGACCACATGACCGCCTACCCAATGCCCACTCTCCGATAGCATGCCCGTTCCGCCGAGCGGGTGACCGCAGTCTCCAGACGCTGCCATATTTGGTAACCCGCCGAACACGACCTTCAACCGGGATTTCAGCGACGCGATGTTGGGCACACTGATTACCGCGGTGCCGCCAGGCTTCAGGACTCTAGCCATCTCGCGGGTGAATGGAGTACCTAGCGTCAGATGCTCAAGGACCTCTGTGCAGATGACGACATCACAGGCTCCATCAGCAAACGGCAGGCGAACCTCAGGAACATTAATATCAACCTGAACGTCAGGTACGCCAAACTTGTCGACCGTGGTCCATTTTGCGACGATAAAGCTGTCTCTGAAGCTGGCATCGTTCGAGCCAATTTCAACGACGTTCGAATCGGGCCTTATCAACCGACGTAAGATTCGCATGGTCGCACTGAAACGTGATTTTCCAATGACTTCTTTATGCATGGTCATATCCATTCGCTGATTGCCCAGACGGCCACACCCAGTACCGACCACGCAACTGGAACCACTAACGATCCCCAGACTGTCCCCGCCAACATCCGAAGGCCACAACCTGAAGCACGATAGAGCACGAGATTGAGAATCAAGTAGTACGTTGCGGCAGCTATCGCATATGCCTCAACTACATGGGTAGGGCTCAGCATCGATACAGCAACAATCGTTCCTACCCTGAATACGAGACCACAAACAGTTAAAAGGAACATCCTTCGCTGTTGCATGCGGACCTGCATCACCATGGACACAGGTGATGAAAGGAACTGCAGTACGGCCCATGGCATCATCCACGTTACCAGCTCCCCTGCCCGACGCCATTGGTCGCCGAAGACAACGGGAAACACGAGTGGCGCAATGATTCCGACGAAGATGATCGGTCCGACTCCGGTCTTGATCAGACCGCTCACAATCTTTTCTGTAAAGGCCGGAAGCGTATCTCGTCGGAACTCATCCGCTGCGCGCGATAGGTAGACTTGGGCAACAGAGGATCCGATCAGCATGAGCGGTGCGCCCATGACTCGAACAGCAAGCATCAGAAACCCAGCTTCGGGGCCCACGGCCAGCGCTGCGATCAAGATGATCGGCAGCTGGCTGCCCGCCATATTGAAGATGGCCTCGGGCGCGGAGTACTTCGGGAACTTTGAGTAGTCGCGCATGGCTTGCGCCATGGAAGCCGGACTAACCGAACGCATTGCAGCTCGATCACTGCGCCAGGCATCTCTTGCAAGACTAACTATGCCAGCGCCACCGCTCACCATATGTCCAAGCAGCAGTCCAAACGGGCCAACCCCAACCCAGCCAAGGCCCATTTGAGTTCCCACACCACCAATCGCTTGTGCAGCACGGGTGCGAGCGATCTTGGGAAACTTCTTCTTTCGCGTAGACCAGTACTGCATGGCCATGTACGAGCTTGCCACCCACACACCTAGTGGAATCATCCACAGGTAGGGCTCGAACCCTGGCACGCTGAAAAGTCCGGCAACGTGGCCCGGAAAGAGCAGAACCACCGCAGCGAGCACAACGGAGAGAAGCGCAGAAGAAGCAAGTGCCAACGCAAGCAAGCTTGCTCCCGCCCTGTCGTTTTCAGGCAATGGGGTTGCGACCTCAAAGCGCAGGCACGCACCAGCCGTCAGGATCGAAAGTGTCGCGGCATAAGTTGCGAATATCGCGAAGTCATCCGGCGAGTAGAGCCTGGTAAGGACTGGCAGGGCCAGGACCATGACGGCTTGGGCCAGCGCCGTACCGCCAGCCAGCTGACCTACGGATCGGACGAACCCAATCCGAGCCATCCCCTGGATGCTCTCGAACTTGCGCCTGAGTGCCATCACACCATCAGCTCGGAAGTACCCCGTTCCCGCCGTGGACCAGCAAAGCTTCAAGGTGCGTCACGATTCGCTCGGCGGTCTTCCCATCCCATTTTTCAGGAACTCCACCCGCCTTCCAGTTCCCAGCGAACAGCCTGTCAAGCGCCGGCCGCAGCGCCGCCGGATTGGTGCCCAGCAGCTCGTTGGTGCCGACATTGATCGTCTCGGGGCGCTCCGTCGAGTCGCGCAGGGTCATGCAGGGCACGCCCATCACCGTCGTTTCCTCGGTGATGCCACCAGAATCGGTAATCACAGCCTTGGCGTGCTTCACCAGCCAATTGAACTCAAGGTAGGGCTGAGGATCCACCAAGCGGATGGAGTCAGGAAAGTCCGGCAACTCCCGCAGCGTCTTGGCCGTACGCGGATGCACCGGGAATACCACCGGCAATCCACGCGTGGCCTGGGCTATGGCAACGAGCACCGCCGCAAATGGCCCCGAAGCATCCACGTTGGACGGACGATGGAGCGTGACCACGAAATAGCTGCCCTCCTCCAGCCCCAACTCATCGACGAACGCAGGCGGGCGCAGCCTGCCCATATTGCCCAGCAACGTATCGATCATGGTGTTGCCGACGAAGAAGATCCGATCCTCCCCAACGCCTGCGTTACGCAGGTTCGTGTTGGCGATCTCGCTTGTTGTGAAGAACCAATTCGTGATCGCGTCGGTCACCATGCGATTGATTTCCTCCGGCATCGTCCAGTCACCCGAGCGGATGCCGGCCTCCACGTGAGCCACCGACACATGCAGCTTTTGTGCGGAAATCGAGCAGGCCATGGTTGACGTCACATCGCCCACTACAAGGCACAACCGACTGCGCTCCTGCTGCAGCAAAGCCTCATAGCGCACCATGATCGCAGCAGTTTGCTCGGCCTGGGTACCGGAACCAACCTCAAGATTCACATGCGGCTCTGGAATACCGAGCTGCTCAAAAAAGTCGCCCGACATGCGCGCGTCGTAGTGCTGACCGGTGTGGACCAGACGGTAGCTGAGCGCACCGCCTTGGGCCTTTCGGTGCTCCAAGGCCTTGATGATCGGCGCGATCTTCATGAAGTTCGGACGCGCGCCCGCGATGATGTCGATCAACACGTTGTCTGTCACAGCCGCCCATCCACCGCTTCCCGCGGCAACACATACTTCACGTCATAGAGCACCGCCCCCGGCTTGCCATGCGTGCGTATCCCTGCCGCACCCAGCTTCCGGAACTCCTCGTGCCCCACCGCCACCACGATCGCGTCGTACTCGCCCTCGCCCGGCTTGCACAGCGTCAGCCCGTACTCATGCTTCGCCTCGCCCGCATCTACCCACGGATCGCACACATCCACGCGCGCGTTGTAACCCTGCAGCGCCCCGATGATGTCCACCACCCGCGTGTTCCGCAGGTCCGGACAGTTCTCTTTGAACGCCAGGCCCAGGATCAGGATGCGCGCGCGCACCGGGTTGATACCATTGCGCACCATCAGGCGAATCACTTCGCCCGCCACGTACGCACCCATGCCATCGTTGGTGCGCCGCCCGGCCAGGATCACGTCCGGGTGGTGCCCCACTTCCTGCGCCTTGTGGGTCAGGTAGTACGGATCCACGCTGATGCAGTGCCCGCCCACCAGACCGGGACGGAACGGCAGGAAATTCCACTTGGTGCCGGCGGCTTCCAGCACTTCCAGCGTGTCGATGCCCAGCTTGTTGAACAGGATCGCCAGGTCGTTGACGAGCGCGATGTTGAGGTCGCGCTGGGTGTTCTCGATCACCTTGGCGGCCTCGGCCACCTTGATGCTGCTCGCCTTGTGGGTGCCGGCGGTGATGATGCTGGCGTACAGCGCGTCCACGAAATCCGCGGCGGCCGGCGTGGAGCCGGAAGTCACCTTCATGATGGTGGTGACGCGGTGCTGCTTGTCGCCGGGATTGATGCGCTCGGGGCTGTAGCCGCAGAAGAAATCGACGTTGAACTTCAGCCCGCTCTCGCGCTCCAGGATCGGCACGCACACTTCCTCGGTGCAGCCGGGGTACACGGTGGATTCGTACACCACGGTGTCGCCGGCCTTCAGCACCCTGCCCAGCGATTCGCTGGCCTTGCGCAACGGGGTGAGATCCGGGCGGCGGGCGCTGTCGATGGGCGTGGGCACGGTGACCACGTACACGTTGCAGTCGCGGATGCCTTCGGGATCGCTGGTAAAGCCCAGCTGCGTGGCGCTGGCCAGGAGATCTGGCTCGACCTCGAGCGTGCTGTCGCGGCCGGCGCGCAGCTCTTCAACGCGCGCGGCGTTGATGTCGAAGCCCACGGTGGCGTACTGCTTGCCGAACTCCACGGCCAACGGCAGGCCCACGTAGCCCAGGCCCACCACGGCGATGCGGGTGTCCTGCGGCGAAGGAAACTGGTTCATTGATTATTGTCCCCATGCAAGGTCAGCGATGCTTCCGGCGTGTCGGAAGGCTTCGCTATCGAACGTCGGTTACCACCGGTTGCGGCCTGCGACGCGGCGATGGCGGCCAGTGCCGCAGCCACCGCCAGCAGCGCAGGGGTGCGTAGCGGATAGTCCACCACCGAGTGCGCCAGCACCGCGCCCAGTGCCACCAGCGCGGTCATGCCCAGGCCACGCGCGTGCGCGGACTGCTTGAGCAGCCCATGCAAGGTCAGTGCCAATGCCGCGGCGCCCAGCAGCATGGCCAGGATCGCAGGCACGCCGGCCTCGAGCCACCACTGCGAGTACTCGTTGTGGGCGTGGTTGACGTAGTTCCCCATCAGCAGGTCGCGCGGGGCTTCCTGCTCGAACACCGGCACGTAGCTGCCCACGCCGGCGCCCATGGGGGCGAAGCGTGCGGCGATGTCGCCGGTGACGGCACGCAGCGGGGCGCGCAGCTCGTCGACGGCGTCCACCTGCATCCAGCGCAGTGCGAGGAACAGGGCCAGCGCGGCCACGCCGAGCGTGGCGGCCAGGGCCATGCGGCTGCGGGTCCCGCCGCGCCAGGCCGGCCAGTGCGCGGCCACGACCAGGGCGCTGGCCAGGATGATCAGGATCACGCCCGCGCGCGAGCCGGTCAGCGGCAAGGCCACGGCCGCCAGCAGCATCACCAACGCGGCCACGACGGCGTGCACCACGCGATGCGGGCGGTCCTGCGGCCAGGCACCGATGGCCATCGCCAGGCGCGAACAGGCCAGCGTGGCCGCGACCACCAGCAGGGTGGCCTGGTGGTTGGGGTTGGCGAAGAAGCCGTTCATTGCCGGCTTCCACTGCGGGTAGGGATTGAGCGCGCTTTCCGGCGGCGCGCCGAGCTGGGCGATGCCAAGCAGCAGGCTGGCCATGGCCAGCACCACCACCAGTTGCACCACGCGGCGCTGGGCGGCGTGCGGCAGCGACAGGACCATCGCGAAAACCGCGAGTGCAGGCAGCAGGTGGAACAGCGCCGCGCGCGTGGCGGCGGGCGCCAGCGACCAGTGTGCGGGCGCCTGGGCGCCGAACTGCGCGAGGTCTCCAGCCAGGGCCGCCCCGCCCGCTCCGCCGGCCACGGAGGCCGGCAGCACGGCCTGCAGCAGCGGGATGGCGACCAGGGCCACGGCAAATGCCAGCCAGGCACCATGGACAGGACTGCCCGGCTGCCGCAGCAGGCGCCAGCCAGCCCAGGCCAGCAGCGGCAGGGCCAGCAACTGGGCGGCGAAGTCGCCGCCTCCGGACTCCTGCGAGCTGCCCCCGGTCATCACGCACAGCGCGACCAGCACGCATGCGGCCGCCAGGCCCATGCGGGCCTGGAGATCGAGCGTGCTGTGATGTGGGTGTGCCCCGGCGTCTGCGCCGCGCATGCTGTGTCCTGCCCCTGCAAACGAAAGCGGGACGGGTTACCCCGTCCCGCCGTTGATTCCGAGTTTACGCCTTGGGCGCGATCAGCGGCTGACCGGCGGCGGCTCCACGTAGGGGGTCTCGTCCATGGCGTTGAGCGCGGCGGCGCCGGCCACGGCAATGCCGCTGATGATGGCCGCACCACCCATGTCCACGCCGGTGGCGGTGCCACCCGCGGAGGCCGAAGCAGCGGCGACGCAGGTGGCCGGCACGCCATGCACGCCGGCGGCGGTCAGCGGCTGGGTGCAGCCGTTGGGATAGACCAGGGTGGCCTGGCTGCCTTCGGTCAGCATGACGCGGCTGCCGGGGGCGAGCTGGCTGCCCGAGGTTGCGGTCACGAACTCGCCGCCATTGCTGACCATGGCGCTGCCGATGTCGACGCGAAGCGTGGCGCCGCCCTGCTGGGCGAACGCGGGGGCTGCGAACAGCACGGTGGCCAGGGCAGCGGCGATCAGGGTGCGGGGCTTGTTCATGGAATCCTTCCAGTGATATCGGGTAAGTCCGGCAAATGTTGCACCGCAATAGAGACTACGCAGGAGGGTGCTCGGGTGCAACAGGTACTCGGCCGGATTTGTCTGTTTTATCAGCAGCATGCGACGGCTTTGTGAAGCCCTGCTATTCAGCTTACGGGCTGATCGGTGGAACCGGAGGGCTCGTCCCACCACCGCCGCCCCCACCACCACCGCCCGCCGCGGCCGCGATCACCGCCACGCCGCCCACCAGGCCCGCGATCACGCCAGCGCTGGGGCCACCGGAGCGGGTGCCGGGAAGGCTGCAGTCGGCTTCAACGGTGTACACCCCGGCCGTGGCCAGCGCCTTCTGGCAGCCGCCGCTGTAGCTGAGCGTGGCCGAGCTGCCTTCCGACACCAGCACGCGGTCGCCTGCGGCCAGGACCTGGCCGGGAGCGGCCTGGGTGAACTCGCCACCGGTGCTGACCAGCACGGAGCCGCTGTCGATGCCGAGCGCGATGCCCGGATCAGCTGCAGGCTCCACTTCGACTATCGGGGTGGTGTCTTGCGCCTGGACCACGAACGCGGCGAGCGCCAGGGCGCTTGAAACGATGAAACGGGACAACGTACGCAAGGCGGTTCCTTCCCTGGGTGATGTGGATGCAGTGCCAGTCCGGCACAGCCGTCAACTATAACGCATAAACCGTGCCAAATCACCTTTCGATGCGGACGTCCGCGATGTGAAGCTCTCCGCGGAGGATCTGCGCCACGCCGCGGGGCGCCGGATTTGCCAGCCGGAGCCATTGGCCTTCGCAGCCCGGCGCCGCTGGAACGGTGAACGGCAGCTCCAGATCCACCCAGTCGCGCGCCTCGCGCACGCGGGCGCCGCTGGCGATGCGGGTGCGGCCGTCGCTGCAGACCAGGCGCCATTCCAGGCCCTGGTCGGAGCGCAGGCCGGAGGTGCGGGCGCGCAGGCGAAGCACGTGCTCGCCCGGCGCCAGCAGCAGCGGAACCTCGAAGCCGGGCTGGGCCACGGAACGCCCGAGGAAGCGCAGGCGCGCGGCATGACGGCCGTTGCCGGTTTCGATGCGGTCGAACAGCACGCCGGGCGTGCGGCGCACGCGCCAGTCGAATCCGGACGATGACGGTGGGCGTCGGAAATCGCCGTTCCACGGGACAGGCAGGCGGTCCGGCGTCTGGTCGAGCCCGCTGACCCAGCGTGCGTATGCGCTGCCCCAGCGTCCGCCGCGGAGCATGCCGTCGATCCAGCGCGCGGTTTCATCCGGGTCCAGGCCGCCCTGCGCACGGAGCGCGCCGTGCAGGTTGTCGGCGGCCTGGGGCAGTCCGCTGGCGGTGGCGGCGCGGAGGATCGGGCCGCGCCAACGGGGGCGCTGCACGAGATGCGTGGCGAGCGCATCGGCGAAGGCCGGATCCTGTGTCAGCTGGGCGATGAGCTTGAGCAATTCGCTGCGCTGCGCGGGCGCGACGGTCAGGAGTGCATCGAGATGGTCGGCGGCCGCGGGGAAATCGCCCGACTGCAGGGCGTCGGTGGCCAGCCAGCCGCGGACGTTGGGATCGCGCGGGGCGCGGCGGGCGGCGGTTTCGTAGCGGGCGCGGGTGGCGGCGTCTCCGCCCTGCCCGTCCTCGGCGCGGGCGATCAGGCCGAAGGCGCGGCCAAGGGCCGGTTCGCGCGCGAGTACGTCGCGGGCGATGGTGGCGGCGCGCGCGGTATCGCCTTGTTGAAGCGCGGCGTCGGCGGAGACGAGATCGTCTTGAAGCTGCTGCTGTTCGCCGCGCGTGGTGAGCAGGGCCACGCCGGTGGCGATCAATGCAGCGACCAGGGCCGCGAAGGCAAACCAGCGGGCGGGGCTCATCGTGCCGACTCCAGGTGCAGGTCGACAACGCGCCACTGGCGGTCGCGACGGGTGAGGTCGATGCGCAGCACGCCGGTTTCCACGGTGCCGCGGCGGGCATCGAGGCGGTAGGCGGCGGACATCGAGGCGGCGCCGCTGTCGAGCGTCCAGTTGGGAGCGTCGAGCTCCATGCGCCTGGGTGCCCTGCCCTCGTGGCGCGTATGCAGCCGGCTGCGAAGCCCGGCGGCTTCCAGGCGGGTGGGCATGTCGATCCAGGCGGGCTCGGTGCTGCTGGTGGTGAGCAGGTAGTCGGTGATGCCGCGGATGGTGTCCTCGGCTTCGAGGAACAGCTGCATCGGATCTTCCGGGGCCGCCTCTGCCTTTGTAGGAGCAACTCTTGTGGGAGCAGCTCTTGTGGGAGCAGCTATAGCTGCGATTTCTCTCTCTTCAAACAGAACCGCTTCAGCCGGCACCACTGCCCTTGCAGGAGCAGCCATGGCTGCGATTCCTATCTCTTCAACCAGCACCGACTCCCTCGGCCCCACTGCTCTTGTAGGAGCAGCTACAGCTGCGACCTCTCCCAACATTTCCATCGCCGTCATTTCCACAGGCCTGTCCGGTGCAATCGGCGGGGTTGGAATCGCAGCTATAGCTGCTCCCACAGGGGTCGGCGCAGCGGGCGCGGCGTGGGCCGTGGGGGCCGGCGTCGGTGCAGCCTGTGCGCGGGGCGCCATGGCGGGGTCTTCGAGGCTGTCCTGGCGGGTGATGGCCAGCCAGGCGAGGACGAGGCAGAAGATTCCGAGGACGGCCACGAAGGCGGGTGCGGCGTGTGCGCGCCAGGGGGGCGTGGGCTCGGCCAGCGCGGCGCCGCTGCCTGAGGGAGCAGCGATGGCTGCGATGTGCGCTGCATTGTGGGCTGCGCGCTTTGCTCGGGGTGTGGGGATCGCAGCTGTAGCTGCTCCCACTAGGGCAGGAGCGGGGGCAGGAATGGGGGGAAGGCTCTGGTCGTACTGGGCGCGCGCGGCGTCGGTGCGGAGCTGGTTCCAGGCCTGGTTGACGCGGCTGCTGAGGGCGGAATCCCACTGGGCACCCGGGCTCCGGTCGGGATGCAGCCAGCGCAGCAGCAGGCGGTGGTGGTCGCGCAGGGTGCCGTGGTCGGCGCTGCGGTCGGTGCCGAGCATGCGGTAGGCGTCGGCGTCCTCGGTCAGCAGGATCTGCTGCACGTAGAAGCGGGCGGCCTCGACCAGTTCGGCTTCGTGGTAGCCGGTGCGCCCGGCGGCGCTGTGGGCGCCTCCGGCGGAACCGGACGCAATCGCGAGCACTTCACCTACGCCGGGCGGCAGCGGGCGTTCGCGCAGGGCCGTCCGCAACGCGGGCGCGCGCAGCAGGCCCAGTGCGACATCGAGTGCTTCGCCGCCCTCTCCCCTCATTCCTCCGCGGGCCCCCCACCCCATCGCGCTACTTCCCGGCCAGCTTCGGCTGGGTCCCGTAGGAGTAGTACGAAGCGTAGTCGTAGCCATAGCCGGCCACCTTTGCATCGTAGTGGGTCATGAGCGCGCCGATCACCCGCGCGCGCGCGGCGGCCAGGCGCTTGATCGCGGCCTGGGCGGTCTTGATGCGCGTGTTGCCGGCCTGGATGACCAACAAGGTGCCGCCGGCGACGTTCGAGAGGATCGGCGCATCGGCGATACCGAGCACCGGTGGGCCGTCGATGATCACCTGGTCGTACTTCTCGGCGGCCACGGTCAGCATCGACAGCAGCCTGCTGCCCGAGAGCAGCTCGGCGGGATTGGGCGGCAGCGGGCCGGCCAGTACCACCTTCAGGCGCTCGTCGTCGGTGTCCATGATCACCTGGTTGGCGCTGGCGGCGCCAGCCAGCAGGCTGGACAGGCCGGTGTCGGATCGCACGCCCAGCACGCGGTGCAGCGACGGATTGCGCAGGTCGGCTTCGATCAGCAGCACGCGCTTGCCCAGCTGGGCGAAGTTGCGCGCCAGCGTGTGCGCGGTGGTGGATTTGCCTTCCGATGCGCTGGGGCTGGTGACCAGCAGGACCTTGGGCACGCCTTGGTCGGTGGAGAACTGCAGTGCGGTGCGCACCGAGCGGTAGGCCTCGGCAAAGGCCGAGCGCGGATCCGCCATGGCGGCGGCGACGCTCTGCTTCTTCAGGTGCGGGATGATGCCGAGCACCGCCAGCCGCAGATGCTGCTCGATGTCTTCCGGGCCCTTCAGGGTGTCGTCCAGGAACTCGAGCACGAAGGCGATCAGCACGCCCAGCATCAGGCCCAGCATCAGGCCGATGGCGAGGTTGAGCGGCAGGTTTGGCTTGAAGCGCCCGGTCGGCGCGATGGCGCGGTCGACGATGGAGATGTTGTTGGTGCCCACGCCCGCACCGGCAGCCACGCCGACTTCCTTGTAGCGCTGCAGCAGGCTGTCGTAGAGCTGGCGGTTGGTATCGACCTCGCGACGCAGGATGTTGTAGTCGATCGAGCGGCTGTCGACATCGAGCGTCCGGGTGCGCAGGCCGTCGATCTGGGCCACGAGCATGTTCTCGCGGGTCTGCGCGGCGTCGTATTCGGCCTTGATGGACGCGCGTACAGAGGCGCGCTCCTGGCCGATCTGGCGGTCGACTTCGTCGATCTGGCCCTTCAGCGCCTGCATGCTCGGGTAGTCGGGCTTGAAGGTCTTGAGCTGCTGCTGGTACTGCGCATTGAGCGTGGCGCGCTGCTGCTGCAGGGTGTTGAGGATGGAGTTGCCGATCGCACCCGCCGGCAGCGCGCCGCCGCCCGACACCTGGCTCCATGCCGCCTGCGCGGTGATGCGGTCGTTCTGGGCCGAGGCCAGCGCAGCGTTGAGCGCGCCGAGGTTCTGGCTTTCCAGGCTCTGGCTGCCCTCGCCGCTGGTGACGATGTTTTCCTTCGTGGCGAAGGCCACCAGCGAACGCTCGGATTCTTCCAGCCGGCCCTTGGCCAGCGCGAGCTGCTCTTCGATGTACTTGCTGGCGTAGGACGACGCATCGAACTTGCGCTCGATGGCGTGGGCGATGAAACCGTCGGCCACGGCGTTGACCACCCGCGCCGAGAACGCCGGCAGCGTGGAATCGAAGTGCACGCGCACCAGGCGCGAGTTGCGGATCGGCTCGACGGTCAGGCCGTTGCGCACGATGCCGACCGCCTGGCCCAGCGCGACGAGCTCATCGCCGACTTCGCCTTCGCTCCCGTCCATCGCCGCGTCCGCCGTGTCCTGCACCTGCGGCCGCAGGGCGCCGGTGGCCCGCTGCCACCATCCTGTGGAGTCGAGGCGTTCGACGGTGGTGCCGTCGATATTGAGTTCGTTGGCGACGCGCTCGGCCAGGGCGCGGCTTTTCAGCAGCTCGTACTGGGTGGTGAGGAAGTCGGGCGCGGCGGCTTCGGCATTGCCCATGCCTTCCGCCTGCAGGATCTGCACCGACTCGCGGTCGATCTGCAGCACGGCGGTGGCGCGGTACACCGGCGGCATCATCAGCGTGGCGATCAGCGCCAGCGCGACCACCGTGCCGAGCACGCCCAGCACCAGCCACTTGCGCTTGACCAGGATGCGCCAGTAGGCGAGCAGGTCGATCTCGTCCTCGTCGCCACTGCGCTTGTCGTCGAACATTTCCAGCGCAAGCGCGCGCTGGCCGGCCGGCTGCAGCGCCTGGTCGCGCCGTGCAGGCAGCCTGTCATCGCCGGCATCTCCGCCTCGTGCCACCGGCAGCTGGTCGTCATGCATCCGTTCGGTACCCCGTCGTCATTCCGTTCAAAGCGCGAAGAACAGGCCCAGCGCCGGCACCGTCCGCAGGAACTCGCGGAAGGCCGACTTGCTGCCGGAACGTTCGATCACGATGATGTCGTCGCCATACACCTGCGGATCGTCCATGTCGCCGCGACGCACCGCGGCCAGGTCGAAGGCGGCGGCCATGCGCTCGCCGTTGACGTGCCGGAACAGCACCACGCCCTCGAGGTCGGCGAATTCGTCCAGGCCTTCGGCCATCGCCACCGCCTGCAGCAGCGTGGTCTTGCCGGTGAGCGGATAGATGCCCGGCTTCTTGACCGCGCCCTCCAGCGTCACCCGCTGGCTGGTGTATTCCTTGACGAAGATGCTGACCTGCGGGTTCTGCAGGTAGCCGTCGGCGTATTTCGCCGCCAGTTCCTTCTCCAGCTCCGGCACGGTGCGGCCACCGGCCATGACGCCGCCCACCAGGGGCACGTTGATCATGCCGTTGGAATTCACGCGTGCCTGGTGGTTGAGTTCGGTCACGCCGAAGACGCTGATCTCGAGCAGGTCCTGGGCCCCGACGCGGTAATCGGTCGCACCCTCATAGGCGCCCGAGGCGGAGGTGGTGTCGGGCGGCGGCAAGGTCACGCCCATGTGCGCGCGATGGGCGGCGCGGTTGGGCGACGCACACGCGCCCAGCAGCAAAGCAAACACGGCCGCGATCAGGAATCGGCTGGCTTTTTTCATGGGGGTACCTCGGAAAATCGTGACGGCGCTCAGGCAGTGCGCAGGAACCGCGCCAACAGGCCACGGCGACGGGACGTGGGCTCCGGCGCCTTCAGGGGCGGCAGTGTACCGGGTGCTGCGTCCGCCACGATGCCTGCAGGGCGCGTATTCACCATGTGATTGGCCTCGTCGGCGCCCACCAGGGCGGTCGCGGCCTCGCGCGCTTCCGCCAGGAACGGGGGCCGGCGCTCAGGATGATGGGCGTCCGTGGCAAGGATGTGGCAGTGCCCTTCGCCCACGAAACGCTCGCCCCAGTGCTTCGCACGGCGGCCGTGGCGGCCGGTGAGCGCGCCGGCGGTGACCTGGATCCAGGCGCCGCGGTGGGCCACGCGGACGAACGTGTCGTAGTGCTGCTCCACCCAGGTGAGACGTTCCGGATGTGTGATCACCGGCACATAACCTGAGGCGAGCAGTTCGAACAGCGTCTCTTCCAACCGCGGCGGGGCGACGTGGTGCGGCGGTTCGAACAGGAGGTAGCGCGAGCCGGCGATGGTCGGGATGCGGCCGCTGCGGATGCCGGCGACCAGGTTCTGGTCGAGGTGCACGTCGGCGCCTTCCACCAGCTTCAGCGCGATGCCCTCGCGATCGAGCTCGCCCTGCAGGCGGGCGATGGCCTCGCGGATGGCGGGGCCGGTGTTTTCGTACAGGCCAGGATAGATATGCGGCGTGCAGGCGGTCAGCGTGATGCCATCGGCCACGGCCATGCGCGCCATCTGCAGCGACATCGCCAGGTCGGTGGCGCCGTCGTCGATGGCGGGAAGCAGGTGGCAGTGGAGGTCATACAAAGCCGTGATTCCCTGGGTGGGTTCCGGGCAGCCCGAGATTTTACAGTTCCCAACCTCGCCGTTGCGTGAGCAGCGATCGCTGCTCCCACAGAAACAAAAACCCCGGCCGCATGCCTGCCATGGCAGGTGGGACCGGGGTCTGTGCTGGAGGCCTGAGTCGGAATCGAACCGGCGTACGCGGATTTGCAGTCCGCTGCATGACCACTCTGCCATCAGGCCGATGGGCTGATACAACAAGACCCCGTTTCCGGGGCCTTGTCAAAATCTGGAGCGGGAAACGAGACTCGAACTCGCGACCCCGACCTTGGCAAGGTCGTGCTCTACCAACTGAGCTATTCCCGCGTTGAGCCGGCTATTTTAGGGCTTAAAGGGAAAGTGTCAACACCTTGTGTCACCCGCGTTCGCCTTCCCGCAGGGCCGGCCAGGCGGCGCGCAGGTACAGGAACGCGGACCACAGGGTCAGCAGCGCGGCAACGGCCAGCATCCAGTCGCCGATGTGGAAGATCGGGCCGCCCAGCCAGGGCTCGGGCCGCGGCGGGTTCTTGTCGGGGGTCACGGCGTACAGCAGGCACAGCAGCGCGACCATCTGCACCACGGTCTTGAACTTGCCGATGGCGGCGACCTTGACGGTGGCGCGCTGGCCGAGCTCGGCCATCCACTCGCGCAGCGCGGACACGGCGATCTCGCGGCCCACGATCACCGCGGCCCAGAACGCCATCCACGGCGTGGGATGCCCCTGCACGATCAGGAACAGGGCGGTGGCGACCATCAGCTTGTCGGCCACGGGATCGAGGAAGGCGCCGAAGGCCGAGGACATCTGGAAGCGGCGGGCGATCCAGCCGTCCAGCCAGTCGGTCAGGGCGGCCAGGCCGAACACGCCCGCGGTGACGAAGTTGCTCCACTGCCAGGGCATGTAGAACGTCGCCACCATGATGGGGATCAGCAGCATGCGCAGCAGCGTGAGCCATGTGGGAAGGGTGAGCTTCATGGGTCCTTCTGGAGTCGCGTTGCACCCGGCGCGGGGGCGTCGAGGCCGTGCAGTGTGGCGTAAATCCGTTCGGCGAGCGCGTCGCTGACGCCTTCGACGCGCGCGATTTCCTCGACGCCGGCCGCGCGCAGGCCGCCCAGGCCCCCGAAATGCTTGAGCAGCGCGGCGCGGCGGCGCGGGCCGATGCCGGGGATGTCTTCCAGCCGGCTGGTGCTGCGCACCTTCTGCCTGCGGCCGCGATGGCCGGTGATGGCGAAGCGGTGGGCTTCGTCGCGCACCTGCTGCACCAGCTGCAGGCCGGGAGACGCGGCGCCGGGCTTGAGTTCGCGGCCGGGCTGTCCGTCAACGCCCGGCAGCAGCAGGGTTTCGTCGCCGGCCTTGCGCGCCTCGCCCTTGGCGACACCCACCACGACGATGCCGGGGATGCCGAGCTCGTCGAGCACGGCGTGTGCCTGGGCCACCTGCCCTGCCCCGCCATCGATCAGCAGCAGGTCGGGGAGCACGGCGTCGTCGTTGCCGGCGGCGCGCTTGAAGCGGCGCATCAGCGCCTGGTGCATGGCGGCATAGTCGTCGCCGGGCTCGATGCCGGTGATGTTGTAGCGGCGGTACTGGCCGCGCACCGGGCCTTCGACATCGAACACCACCTGGGACGCGACGGTGGCTTCTCCCATGGTGTGGCTGATGTCGAAGCACTCGATGCGCTTCGCGGGTTCGGCCAGGCCCAGCAGCTCGCGCAGGGATTCGACGCGCGCGGCCTGCGCGGCCTGGCTGCCGAGCATGGTGGCCAGCGAATTCTCGGCGTTGCGGCGCGCGAGGTCCACGTAGCCGGCGCGCTCGCTGCGGACGCTGGTCTTGATGACGACCTTGTGGCCGGCGGTCAGCGCGAAGGCTTCCTCCAGCAGCGGGACGTCTTCGATCACGCGGTCGAGCACGATCTCGCGTGGGGGTTGCTGGCCGGTGTAGTACTGGGCGACGAAGGCGGCCAGCACTTCGGCCGGATCATCGGCACCGTTGGTCTTCGGGAAGAAAGCGCGGGTGCCGAAGTTGCGGCCGTCGCGGAAGGCCAGCAGCAGCACGCAGGCGTGGACGCCCTGCATGGCGATGGCGAGCACGTCGAGGTCGGCGGCGCGGCCATCGACGTACTGGCGGGCCTGCATGCCACGCAGGCTGGCGAGGATGTCGCGCAGGCGGGCGGCCTCCTCGAAGTCCAGGCGCACGCTGGCGGCTTCCATCGCGTTGCCGAGTTCGTCGAGCAGTTCGTCGCTGTGGCCTTCCAGGAACAGGCGCACGCGGCGCACGGCGGCGGCGTAGTCGTCGGCCTCCACCAGGCCCACGCAGGGCGCGCTGCAGCGGCCGATCTGGTACTGCAGGCAAGGCCGGCTGCGGTTCTTGAAGACACTGTCTTCGCAGCTGCGCAGTTTGAACAGCTTGTGCAGCAGGTTGAGCGTTTCGCGCACGGCGACGACGCTGGAGTACGGGCCGTAGTAGCGCCCGGGCACCGACTGCGGGCCGCGGTGCAGCGCGATGCGCGGCCAGTCTTCGCGCGTCATGAGCAGGTGCGGGTAGCTCTTGTCATCGCGCAGCAGCACGTTGTAGCGCGGCTTGAGCGACTTGATCAGCTGGTTTTCCAGCAGCAGCGCCTCGGCCTCGGTGCGGGTGACCGTGACCTCCATGCGCGCGACCTGGCCCAGCATCGATGCGATGCGGGCGCTCTTGGGGCTGGCGCTGAAGTAGCTGGCGACGCGCTTCTTCAGCGCGCCGGCCTTGCCGACGTAGAGCACGCTGTCGTCGGCGGCATACATGCGGTACACGCCGGGTGCGGTGCTCAGGCCGCGGACGAAATCCTTGCCGTCGAAGGCGGGCGCGATGGACGCGGCGGGTTGGCCCGCTGCATCGCCGGCCGTGCTCATTCGCCGATGGGAACGTGCTTCAGGCTGCCGTTCCCGATGTCGTAGCGGAGCACGGCATGGGCGTCGGTGTCGGCGATCCACACCGCGCCACCGGCCACGGCCATGCCGCAGGGTGCGTGCAGGCGCTGCGGCAGTTCGATGGTGGTCAGTTCGCCGCCGCCCAGGCGCAGCGAGCGCAGGCAGTCGTTGCCGCTGTCGGCGATCCACAGCACCGGTGCGCCGGGATCGAGCGCGATGGCCTGCGGCTGCTGCAGGCGGGCGTCGCCGCGGGCGCCGTCGGCATTGCCGTGGCTCCAGGCATCCTGGCCGATGACGGTGGTGACCTGGCCGCTGCGCGCGTTGGCCGAGCGGATCGCGGAGCCGGCGGAATCGCAGACATAGACCACCTGCTGCACCGAAGCCAGCGAGGAAGGTTCAGCGAAGGCCGCCTTGCCGCGGACGCCGTCGACCACCGCCAGCTCGCCCGACCCGGCCACCAGCGACAGCGCCGGCGCGCCGAGGTCGAAGTGCCAGACGCGGTTGTCGCCGGCGGTGGCGATGTACAGGTTGCCGGCGGCCAGCGAGACCGCGCGCGGCTGGTCGAGCGCGACCATCCGCGGGTCGCCCACCGGGCCTTCGGTTGGCGTGCCGGGACGGCCGGCGCCGATCACGGTTTCGATGTCGCCGCCGCGCAGCTGGATGCGGCGCACCGCGTGGTTGCCGGTGTCGGCGATGTAGAGCGTGTCGCGCTCGATGCACAGCCCCTGCGGGCGGTTGAACGCGGCAAGCTCCATCGGGCCATCGATGAAGCCCGCGCCGCCGCTGCCGAACTGGCGCAGCACGCGGCCGCTCAGGTCGCACTCGAGCACCCGGTGGTGGCCGCTGTCGGCGACATAGAGATAGTTGCCCGACAGCGCCAGGCCGATCGGGAAGCGCAGCGGCAGGATGGGCTCGCCGCCGCGGCGGAGCTCGACGCGCTCGACGTTGAGGGAGCGCGGGGTGGCTTCGGCCTGCAGGCGGCTGACCGCGGCGTCGATGTCGCGCAGCTGGCCGTCGCCGACGAAGCGGTCGCGCACCTTGCCGGTGGCGTCGATCAGGACCACGGTCGGCCAGGCTTCGATGCCGTAGTGCTGCCACAGCACCCAGTCCGCATCGTGGCCGATCGGGAACTCGAACCTGTTGCGGGCGAAGCGCTTGACCACGCGCCGCGGCTCGCGCTCATGGTCGAAGCGAGGCACGTTCACCGCGACCACGTTGAGGCGGTCGGGGTGACGGTTGCGCAGGTGGCCGAGGTCGACCAGGGTCTGGGTGCACCAGGCCGAACCCGAGCTCACGAAGGCCAGTGCCGTGACACGGCCAAGCAGCTGCGACATGCGCAGCGGCTCGGTGATGTTCAGCCAGTCGATGCCTGGCGGGAATTCGGGCGCGGGCACGGCCTCCATCCGCTCAGAAGCCGAGCTTGGCCCTGGAACGGCCCGCAGCTTCCAGGTTGCGGCGCGAGTCGTCCTGCAGGCGGCGGCGTTCGGCGACCGTGCGGCACACCGTGGTGGGCATGCGGGTGCCGACCGGCGTCTCGCGGTTGCAGACCAGGCGACTGTCCTTGCTGGCCTGGGTGAGGATGTTGTTCACCTGCTCCTGCTCGTTCATCAGCGTGGCGCGGTCGTTGGGGTGCAGCTCGCTCGCCGAGGCATGCGTACCCAGCAGCCTCTGCATGCGGCCCAGGCCGGTGACGACTTTCTCGCGGTCCTCCGGCGCGAGTTCGGCGTAGGTCTCACCATCGGCGAGATCGGCCATCACCTGTTCACGCTGTTCGGCGAAGCTGGCCTTGCCGGCAATGTCGATCGACGCACCCTTGCTGGCCAAGGCCGGGCCGGCGAAAAGCAATGCCGCCAACAGAATCAGTCCCTTCCCCATTCCCTTCCCCTGCATTGTTTGGTGATGAGCGGCGATCTTACTGCACCTCCGCGAAACCGGCAGCCGCGCGGACAGGCCGCGCCGTGCGTCGACGCGGACGCCGGCTCCGGCGCGTTCAATGAATAGGGGATTCGCCGCGCTGGTCGGTCAGCCGGCGCTCGGCACGGGCAAGGTCTTCGGGTGTGTCGACGCCCGGCGGGAACGGCTCCGGTGACAGGGCCACCGCGATCCGGTGCCCATGTTCCAGCGCCCGCAGCTGCTCCAGCGATTCGGTCCGCTCCAGCGGCGTCGGCGGGAGCGCGGCGAAGCGCTTCAGGAAACCGGCGCGGTAGGCGTAGATGCCGATGTGGCGCAGCCAGTGCTGGCCCGATGGCAGTCCGTCGCGGCCGGCCGGCGTGACCCACGCATCGCGCGGCCACGGAATCGGGGCGCGGCTGAAATACAGGGCGTCGCCGCTGGCGGCGCGGACCAGCTTCACGGCGTTGGGATCGGCCAGGGTGGCGGCGTCCTCCACCGGCGTGGCGAGGGTGGCCATGTCGGCACCGGAGTCGACCAGGGCGGTGGCAACGGCGCGGATGCCGGCCGCCGGGGCGAAGGGTTCGTCCCCCTGCAGGTTCACGACCACGGTGTCGTCGGACCAGCCGGCGATCGATGCGCATTCCGCCAGGCGGTCACTGCCCGATGCATGGTCGGGCGAGGTCATGGCGATGCGCACACCACTGCCGGCCAGGGCCTCGGCGATGCGCGGATCATCGGCGGCCACCCAGACCGCCTCGGCGCCGGCGGCCAGCGCGCGGCGGGCGACGTGGAGCACGAGCGGTTCGCCGGCGAGGAGGCGCAGCGGTTTGCCCGGCAGGCGCGAAGCGGCATAGCGGGCGGGGATGGCGACGACGAAGGGGGCGGTCATCGCCGGATTGTGCCATCCCCCTGTTTTTGTGGGAGCAGCTCCAGCCTTTGTGGGAGCAGCCATAGCCTTTGTGGGAGCAGCTATAGCTGCGATCCGGCCCGCTGAGACCTCGCCAGCCATCGCTCCGCTCAGGGATTGCGATCGCAGCTATAGCTGCTCCTACAACAGCTGCTTCGGGGGCAGCTTCGCCAGGAACGCCACCCAGAACGCCTCCGGCAGCTCCGCGCGCACCGGCACGGCGTAATGCCGCTCGGTCACGAACGCAGCGCACTTCACTGCGTCCTTGGCGGTCATCAGCACCGGCAGGTCGCTGCCGAAGCGCAGGTCGTCGGCGACATAGGCGTGGTGGTCGGCGAAGGCATGCGGCACCACCGCGATATCGAGCGCGCGCAGCATGCTGAAGAAACGTTCCGGATCGCCGATGCCCGCGACCGCGTGCACGCGCTGGCCGGCGAAGGCGGACAGCGGACGATTGCGGCCGCCAAGCAGCGGCACCGCGTCGCCGGGCGCGAGCCACATCGGCCATTCGCCGAAGCCCGCGGCGATGTCCGGATCGCTGCCGGCGTTGAGCACGCGGAAATCGCAGCCCGCGCCGCGCTCGGCGGGTTCGCGCATCGGCCCGGCGGGCTGCGGCAGGCCGTTGCCGTGGCGGCGGCGGCCGTCGATGACTTCGATCTCGATGTCACGTGCCAGTGCGTAGTGCTGCAGGCCGTCGTCGCAGACCACGATGTCGCAGCCGGCGGCGGCCAAGGCGCGGGCGGCGGCGGCGCGGTTGCGGTCGACGCGCACCCGGGCTTCGGCCTGGCGCGCGATCAGTACGGGTTCGTCGCCGCCCTGGCTCGCGGGCGTGGTCGATTCGACCCATAGCGCCCTGGATTCGTCGGCGCGGCCATAGCCGCGACTGGCGACGCCGGGCGTCCAGCCTTCGGCGCGCAGGCGCTCGACGATGGCGATGGTCAGCGGCGTCTTGCCGCTGCCGCCGGCCACCAGGTTGCCGACCACCACGACTGGCACGCCAACCTTGTGCCTGCGCAGCAGGCCGATGCCGTACAGGCGCACGCGCAGCGCGACCAGCGCCGCGTACAGCTGCGATACCCCGCGCGCCCACAGCGGCACGCGCGCCCCGGGCTCGTACCACCAGCGCGGTGCCTGGCGCCGGCTCATGCCGCGCCGCCTTCGCGGAACTGCATCGCGTGCAGGTGTGCGTACAGGCCACCCTGCGCCAGCAGCTCGGCGTGGGTGCCCTGCTCCACCATCCGGCCGCGGTCGAACACCAGCACCTGGTCGGCGTGTTCGATGGTCGACAGGCGGTGCGCAACCACCAGCGTGGTGCGGTCGGGCATCAGCCGCTGCAGCGCGTCCTGCACCAGGCGCTCGGACTCGGTGTCGAGCGCGGCGGTGGCTTCGTCGAGGATCAGGATCGGCGCGTCGCGCAGGATCGCGCGGGCGATCGCCAGGCGCTGGCGCTGTCCTCCGGAGAGCAGCGAGCCGTTCTCGCCGATCGGCGTGTCCAGGCCCTGCGGCAGGCGTTCAATGAACTCCCAGGCGTTGGCGGCTTCCGCCGCGGCGCGGATGGATTCGCGCGGGGCGTCGACGCCGTAGGCGATGTTGGCGGCCACGGTGTCGTCGAACAGCGCCACGCGCTGGCCGACGAGCGCGACCTGGCGGCGCAGGTCGGCCAGCGGGTAGTCGGCCAGCGGCACGCCATCGAGGGTGATGCTGCCGGAGCTGGGCTCGTAGAAGCGCGGCACCAGGCGCACCAGGCTGGTCTTGCCGCTGCCCGAGCGGCCGACGATGGCGGTGACGGTGCCGGGCGCGGCGCGGAAGCTGACCTGCTCCAGCGCGCTGCCGTCGCCGCGCTGGTAGCGCAGGCCAACGTTGTCGAACACGAGTTCGCCGCGCACGCGCTCGACGGCGTGGCGGCCGCGATCGTCTTCCTCGACATCGTCGAGGATGGAGAACAGGCGCTCGGCGGCGGCCACGCCGCGGCCGATCACGCTCTGCACGTTGGTGATGCGGCGCAACGACGGGATGATGCCCATCATCGCGGTCATCAACTTCATGAACTCGCCGGGATCCAGGCGGCCGTCGAGCGCTTCGTGGATGGCGACCCAAACGATCGCCGCCAGCGCCAGCGCCGCGAGCACCTGCACCAGCGCCGAGGACATCGCGCGCGTGGCCTCGACCTTCATGTTCAGGCGCAGCACGCGGTTGGCCAGCGCGGAGTAGCGCGTCTGCTCGAAGCCCTGCGCGCCGTGCACCTTGACGTCCTGCTGCGCGACCAGCGACTGCTCGGCGCTGTGTGCAAGATCGCCCATGCCGCTCTGGATGCCGCGGCTGATGCGCCGATAGCGGCCGCCCACGTACCAGACCAGGACGCCGATCAGCGGCGCGATCAGGATCATCGCCATCGTCACCTTGACGCTGGTGTACAGCATCATGCCGAGCAGGAAGGCGATGGTCAGGCCGTCGGAGATGATCATCTTCAGCGCGTCGGCGCTGGCCTGGGTGACCTGCTCGGTGTCGAAGTTCAGGCGGCTGACCATCTGCGGCACGGCTTCGGTATCGAAGCGGCTGCTGGGCAGGCGCAGGTACTTGCCGAGCACCAGTTCGCGCAGGTCGCGCACCACGCTGCGGCCGGCGCGGGCGATGCCGTAGTCGGTGCAGAAGGTGGCGGCGCCGCGCAGCAGGAACAGGCCGATGATCGCCAGCGGCAGGATCACCGCCATCTCCGGCTTGGGATCGACGAAGCCGTCGTTGGTCAGCGGCTCCATCAGCCACACGAATCCGGCGCCGGCGGCGGCCTCGATCACCATGCCGACCATGGCGATGGTCAGCAGCGGCCAGTAGCGGCCGGCATGGCCGAGCAGGCGGCGGTAGGTCTGCCAGGGGCTGGGCGGCGGCTGTTCCGCGACGCTGGAACTCATCGCGCCGGATCCTGCACGACCGGCGCGCTGGCTTCGGGCGCGGTCGCGATCGAGATGCGGCGGAAGCCGAGCTGGCCGAGCGCGTCCATCGCGGTGACCACGGCCTGATGCGGGGTGCGGGCATCGGCGCGCAGCAGCACGGGGCGCTCGCGATCCTCACCCGCCACTTCGAGGATCGTGGACTTGATCGCTTCGACGTCGGTGCGCAGGGCCTCGCGGTCGTCGATGAAATAGCGGCCCTCGGCGTTGACCAGCACGGTCAGCGCGGGCTCTTCGCTGTCAGCCGCGCGTGCATCGGCACGCGGCAGCTCGAGCTTGAGCATCGATCGCGTGTCGAAGGTGGTAGTGACCACGAAGAAGATGATCAGCACCAGGATCACGTCGATCAGCGGCACGAGGTTGATCTCGGGGATGTCCTCGGCGCGGCGGTCGCGGATGCGCATGCGGGGCTCAGGCCTCGGCGGGGATGGTGGCGGGGGCGTGGCTGGCCTGTCCGCCGTGCACGGGCGCGGCGGCGCGGCGGTTGCGCGGATCGAGCGCGTCCATCAGCGCGATCGCCTCGTGCTCCATCTGCACGATGTAGCCGTCGATGCGGCCGCGGAAGTAGCGGTGGAACATCAGCGCCGGCACCGCCACCACCATGCCCGCGGCGGCGCAGACCAGGGCCTTGCCGATGCCGCCGGCAAGCTCGTTCATTTCGCCCATGCCGACGTCCATGATGCCCAGGAACATCTGGATCATGCCGACCACCGTGCCGAACAAGCCCAGCAGCGGGCCGACGCCGGCGATGGTGCCGAGCGCGTTGAGATGGCGCTCCATGCGATGCGCGAGGTGGCGTCCGACGTCTTCGACGCGCTCGCGCATTTCCTCGCGCGGGTGGTTGCGCATGTCGAGCACGCTGGCCAGCAGCGCGCCCAGCGGCGAGTTGCCGCGCAGGGATTCGACATGGGAAGGATCGAGCTGCCCGCCGCGACCAACCCAGTCGCGCACCTCGCGGCCCAGGTCCGGAGGCAGCACCTGGCTGCGGCGCAGCGTCCAGAACCGCTCGACGATGATTGCCAGCGCCACCGCCGACAGCAGCAGCAGCGGCAGCATCGGCCAGCCGCCCGCCTTGACCAGTTCCAGCACGTATCGACTCCTGGGGCCGTGGGGCCCGCCGGGAAAACAGGACCCCTAGGATACTGTGGGAGCGGCCCGTGGTCTGTGGGAGTCGCTATTTGTGGGAGCGGCGATTTGTGGGAGCGGCTAGAGCCGCACCATGGCCTCTGTGGGAGCGGCTATAGCCGCTCCCACAAAAACAAAAGCAAAAGGGCGGCTACCTGATGCGACCAGCGTCCCAGAATCGCGGCCGGCGCTGGCGCTCGGTCTGGTGCCGCAGCCCTTCCCCGGTCAGTCGCACCCGCACCGCGCCGTCCTCGGGCGTGGCCACGACCGCGGCCCCGGATCGCTCCCAGCGCGCGACCGCGCCGGCATCGGGATGGCCGAAGCGGTTGCCGTGGCCCGCCGACACCAGCGCCAGCCGCGGCGAGGTGGCGGCCACGAATTCGCCTGTCGATGAATGCCGTGAGCCATGGTGCGGCACCAGCACCACGTGTGCCGGCAGGTCTTCGGGTACGCGGCCGACCAGGCGCTGCTCGATGGCCTCGCCGATATCGCCCGGCAGGAGGATCGCGCCGTGCGCGGTCTCGATGCGCAGCACGCAGCTGGATTCGTTGCGCAGGTAGGGAAAGTGCAGCGGCGGATGCAGGAAACGGAAGGTGACGCCGTCGCGCTGCCAGCCGCTGCCCGCCAGGCAGTCCGCAGCGTCGTCGATGTCCGCGCCATCCGGCGCCAGCAGGCGTTTTCCGGGGAAGCGCCGGCGCACCGCGTCGAGGCCTCCAGCGTGATCGGCATCATCGTGACTGACCACCAGGGCATCGACGCGGCGCACGCCAAGCGCGTGCAGCGCCGGGACCACGGCGCGCTCGCCGGCGTCGTAGCCATCGCGGACCGCCGGCCCCATGTCGTAGAGCATGGCGTGGCTCGCCGTCCGGACCAGCACCGAGCTGCCCTGCCCCACGTCCAGCACCACCAGCTCGACCTCACCGTGCCCTGGCAGCTGGCGGTCGGGCCACAGCAGCGGCAGCCACAGCAGCAGCGCCAGCGACTTGCCCGGCACTCCACGTGGCAGCAAGAGCCAGAAGGCGGCGAGCAACGCCATCGGCAAGGCAAACCCGGCCGCTTGGGGCAGCCACACGAGAGACAGCGGACTGCCGCCCAGGCGATCAAAGAGCGGCCAGGACAGGTCGAACGCGGCGGCCGCCAGACGCCAGGCGCCGCCACCCCAGCCCGCGTGCAGGCCCTCGAGCGCCGTGCCGAGCAGCGACAGCGGCACCACGACCAGACTCCACCAGGGGATCGCCACCAGATTGGCCAACGGACCGGCCAGCGACGCCTGGCCGAAGAGGATGGCGGTCAGTGGCAACAGTCCGAGGGTGGCCACCCACTGCGCCGACAGGAAGTCGCGCAGCGGGCGCCCGCCGGCCTGCGGAAGGCACCACAGCAGCCAGGCCACGCCGCCGAAGCTGAGCCAGAAGCCTGCGGACAGCAGCGCCAATGGGGCGACCAGCACGATCGCGATCGCCGCCAGCGCCAGCGATTCAGGGATCCGCAGCGGGCGCCGCCACAGCCGCGCGGCGACGACCACGGCGATCATCAGCACGGTACGCACGGTGGGCAGCGCGAAGCCTGCGACCGCGGCATAGCCCAGCGCACCAAGGAAGGCCGCGGCGGCGGCGGCCTGCGGTCGCGGGACGACCGTGCACAGCCCCGGGAACAGCCGCCACAAGGCCGCACCCAGCAGCGCGAAGAAGCCGGCCACCAGGCCGACATGGAATCCGGAGATCGCGATCAGGTGGGTGAGGCCGGTGGCACGCAAGAGCTCCCAGTCGGCGTCGGCCAGCGCGCGGGTGTCGCCAAGCGCAAGCGCACGCACGTAGCGCGATGACGCACCCGGCACGGCCGCGGCGATGCGCGTGGCGATGCGGTCGCGCCAGGCATCGATGCCGCGTGCCGGCCGCAGCTGCTCCGCCGTGGCCTGCTCACGCACGTAGCCGGTCGCGGCAATGCGCGCGGCCATCGCGTTGCGCTCGCTGTCGAAGCCGCCGGGGTTGCGCAGTCCGCGTGGAGCGCGCAGCCGCAACTGCATGCGCCACGCCGCCCCGGGCTTGAGTTCGTGGCGCCGCGTGGGTTCGTCCGACCACTCGTTCTCGTACCAGGACAGGCGCAGCTTTTTCCCGCGCAGGAATGCAGGCAGCGCCGGATCGTCGTCGACGCGGAGCTGGAAGCGCGTGCGCCTCGGTTCGTCCTCCGGCAGACCGATGACGTGGCCGGTCACGGTGAAATCGCCGCGTTCGTGCTCCGCGGGCAACTGCGCGCCCAGCGACGCCGCCGCGTGCAGACCGCACAGCGCGAAGCCCGCCAGCATCGCCCCCGCCCATCGCCACCGACCACGGATGCGCCACCACGCCGCAAGTCCGATGACCAGGACCACTGCGAACAGCGCTATCGACGGCAGTGCCGGCAGCCGCAGGCAGCCCCAAGCCCCGACTACAAGCGCAGCCGCCGCCCCGACCCCCAGCGGTGAAGCCCCGATCCCAACCCTAATCCCAACCCCACTCCCAGCCCCACTTCCAGCCCCAGCTCCAGCTCCAGCCCCAGCTCCAGCTCCAGCCCCAGACCCTTCTGTGGGAGCGGCTATAGCCGCTCCCACAGGCGCTGCTGGCCCCGCGGGTGCCGCCGATCCCACAAGGATTGAAGCCTGCTCGTCGTCGCGATTCACGATGCACGGCCAGCGTCAGCGTCGATCCATATGGCATCCCGGAACGGATAGCCGCCGAAGCTGCGCGAGAGACCGGCGCGGATGGGATTGGCGACGATGTAACGTGCGACGGCCAGCAGGTCGTCCTCGGCTCGCAGTGCCCGGTCATGGAAGCCGGGCTGCCACAACCGGCTGCCATCGTCGGGCTTCCAGGTCCGCGTTGCATGGGCCTTCGCACGACCGACGCTGCGGGATAGGGGCGGATTCCCGCCAAGCTGGACCACGCCGTGCCAGTGATCGGGCATCAACACCCAGCACAGGAGGCTGGAGCCGTGCCAGACGGCAGGATCCGCCAGGGCGCGGGATACGCGGGACGCGGGATCCCAGGCGTTGAACCACGGACAACGGCGGTCTGTGACGAGGGTCAGGAGGTAAATGTTTCCGGCCTCGGACCAGCGTCCGGTGCGAAGGGTTCGGGAGCGTGGCCTGGGCATGCGACTAGGCTGACGGGGCAAGGCCGCGGCGGCAGTTGCGCCCGCTCCTGATTCCGTGTCGGGGTTGTGCGCAAAAGAACGCAGCAGCCTGCTTAGGGAGCGACCCTTTCTATTGTGGGAGCGGCTATAGCCGCGATTGATGTCCCGGAATCGCGGCTATAGCCGCTCCCACAAAAGCATCACCGCTCCCGCAAAAAAAGCGGTCAGGCGGTCGCGGGGGGGATCTCGCGCAGCTTGCCTTCGTGGAGTTCGAGGACGCGGTCCAGGCGGCGGGCCAGGCTCCGGTCATGCGTCACCAGCACCAGACTGGTGCGCTCGGCGCGGTTGAGCTCGAGCATCAGTTCGAACACGGTGGCGGCCGTCTTCTCGTCAAGGTTGCCGGTGGGCTCATCGCCCAGCACGCAGGCGGGCCGGTTGACGAGGGCCCGCGCGACCGCCGCGCGCTGGCGCTCGCCGCCGGAGAGTTCACCCGGCTTGTGCTCGAGGCGGTGGCCGAGGCCCACGTTCTCCAGCAGGCTGCGCGCGCGCTGCGCGGCATCCGGTACGCCCGCGCCCGACAGCAGCACCGGCAGCATCACGTTTTCAAGCGCGGTGAACTCGGGCAACAGATGATGGAACTGGTAGACGAACCCCAGCGCGCGGTTGCGCAGCCGACCGCGCTCGGCATCCGACAGCGAGCCCATGCGCTGGCCGGCGACGAACACTTCGCCCGCGGTGGGCGTGTCGAGACCGCCCAGCAGGTGCAGCAGGGTGCTCTTGCCCGCCCCGGAGGCGCCAAGGATGGCCACCGTCTCGCCGGCGAGCACGCTCAGGTCCAGGCCGTCGAACACCGGCGTGCGCATCCCGCCCTCGGCATAGGTCTTGCCCAGGCCGTCGGCACCCACGACCTCGTCGGCCACGCGCCCGGCCTCGCGGCTCGCGATCTGCTCACTCATAGCGCAGCGCCTCCGCCGGAGCCGTCCGCGCCGCGCGGCGCGCCGGGTAGATGGTGGCCAGGAAGGCCATGACCAGCGCGACCGCGGCCACGATGGCGATGTCCTGGCCGCTGAGCTCGGTCGGCAGCCCGGTGATGTAGTAGACGTCGGCCGGCATCAGCTCGGCGCCGGTGACCGCTTCGATCACGCGCAGGATGCGTTCGAGGTTCAGCGTCAGCACGAGGCCGCCGATCACGCCCAGCACGGTGCCGAACACGCCGATCAGCGTGCCCTGCACCATGAACACCTGCATCACCCCGCGCGGAGTGAGTCCGAGCGTGCGCAGGATGGCGATGTCGGATTGCTTGTCGGTGACCAGCATCACCTGCGAGGACACCAGGTTGAACGCACCCATGGCGATGATCAGCGACAGCAGGATCGCGATCATGGTCTTTTCGAGCTTCAGCGCGCGGAACAGGTGCGCGTTCTCGCTGGTCCAGTCGCTGACCATGTACGGCCCTTCCAGCGCCAGCGCGAGGTCGCGCGCGACCATGAAGGCCTGGTCCATGTCGTGCATCTGCAGGCGCACGCCGGTGACGCCCTCGCCCATGCGCAGCAGGCGTTGCAGGTCCTGGATGTTGACGACGGCCAGGCCCTTGTCGAACTCCTGGTAGCCGGCCTCGAAGATGCCGCTGACGGTGAAGCGCTTGAGCTGCGGCACCGCGCCCATGGGCGTTGCCTGGAAATCGGTGGTGGCGACGACGCTGTCACCTACGCCCACGCCCAGCCACAGCGCCAGTTCACGGCCGAGCACGATGTTGTAGCTGCGCGGCGCGAGCGTATCGAGGCTGCCCTCGACCATGCGCTCGCCCAGGATCGACACCTTGGCCTCGTCGGCGGGCACGATGCCGCGGACCATCGCCGGTTCGCGGCGCTTGCCCGACAGCAGCGCCTCGGTGGAGATGTAGGCCGCGGCGCCGGCCACGCGCGGATCACGGTTCGCGACCTCGATCGCCTGCTGCCAGTTCTGCATCGGCTCGCCGTGGGCGCTGACCGTGGCGTGCTGGGTCATCTGCAGCATGCGGTCGCGGATCTCGCGCTGGAAGCCGCTCATCACCGCGAGCGTGGTGATCAGCGCGGTCACGCCGATGGCGATGCCCAGGATCGAGGCCAGCGAGATGAAGGAGATGAAGCCGTTGCGGCGCTTGGCGCGCAGGTAGCGCAGGCCGATGGCGACTGGGAGGGGTTTGAACATCGGGTCTCGCCGGCTCGAAGGCCGCTATGGTGCCACCGATGGCCCCGCGAGCGCAGCGGGCAGCCTGTCGACGGCCAGCCTGAGTTCACGCCGCCAGCGCGACGGCAGGGTGTCGGGCCACCACGCGAGCCGGTGACGGCGGCCGTCGGGATCGTGCCAGGTGAGGAAGGCCAGCGGTCCGCGCCACCCCAACTGCACGCCGGACGCCTCGACATCGTCGACCAGCAGGCGGCCATCGGCGGTGAACAGCAGGCTCCGCCGCGCGCGACGCCCTTCACGCCGCGCCAGGTACAGGCCGTGCAGCAGCGCGGCCGCCGCCAGCGGCCAGGCCACGGCGCGCGGCAGCTCGCTCGCCAGCACCGCAACGGGGGTCAGCAGCGCCAGCAACAGCAGCGTCGCCGTCAGGCAGCGCGAGGGCCGCCACTCAATGCGGCAGGGCGCGGATGCGTTCGACCAGGGCTTGGAGCCCGGCGTCATCGGAAGCTTCGTGGCCGAGGAACCATTTCCACAGCCTATCGTCCTCGCTGTCGAGCAGCCGCAGGAACGCTTCGCGCTCGGCCGTCGGGGAACTCCGCCATTCGCGCTCCAGCCAGCGCTCGAGCAGCTGGTCGAGTTCGCGCATGCCGCGCCGGCAGCGCCAGCGCAGGCGGCGGAACTCGGCCTCGTCGGCGTCGTGCGCGCTCATGCGATGAAGAGGTACCAGGCCAGGCGGATCCAGAGCAGCGCCAGCACCAGGAAGCCCGCGATGAACACCTGGAAACGGTGCATGACCTTGTTGTAGCTGCACTGGATGGCGCTGTGGGCGATCCGCAGGGCCACGAAGCCCCAGGCCAGGGCGAGCACCCAGGGATCCTGCACGCGGGCCGCCACCGCGAGCGCGATGGCGAAATAGAACAGCACCGGCAGTTCGAACAGGTTGCGGTAGTTGTCGGAGGCGCGGGTATCGGTGAGCCGCTGCGCGATCTGCGCCGACAGCGCCACCGACTGCGGGTGGATGCGCTCGCGCTTCATCGTGGCCACGCGCCGGCGGTACATCACCACCGCCACCAGGCAGGTCAGGACGACCATCGCCACGCCCGGCCACAGGATCAGGTTGCTTGACATCACGTATCCCCGGAAACGATCGCGCCGGCAACTGCCGGCGCGGTGTGGATCAGACCTGGCGCGCCAGCATCAACTGCTTGATCTCGCCGATCGCCTTCGCGGGATTCAGCCCCTTCGGGCAGGTCCGCGTGCAGTTCATGATGGTGTGGCAGCGGTAGAGCTTGAACGGATCCTCGAGGTCGTCCAGGCGCGCGCCGGTGTCTTCGTCGCGCGAGTCGACGATCCAGCGGTAGGCCTGGAGCAGGATCGCCGGACCAAGGTAACGGTCGCCGTTCCACCAGTAGCTGGGGCACGCGGTGCTGCAGCAGGCGCAGAGGATGCACTCGTACAGGCCGTCGAGCTTGGCGCGGTCTTCCTTCGACTGCAGGCGCTCGCGGTCCGGCGGCGGCGCGCTCTGGGTGCGGATCCAGGGCTGGATCGAGGCGTACTGCGCATAGAAGTGGGTCAGGTCCGGGACCAGGTCCTTGACCACCTCCATGTGCGGCAGCGGGTAGATCGGCACTTCGCCCTTGCCGCAATCGTCGATGGCCTTGGTGCAGGCCAGCGTGTTGGTGCCGTCGATGTTCATCGCGCAGGACCCGCAGATGCCTTCGCGGCACGACCGGCGGAAGGTCAGCGTGGGGTCGATCTCGTTCTTGATCTTGATCAGCGCGTCGAGAACCATCGGGCCGCACTTGTCGAGGTCGACCTCGTAGGTGTCGGTGCGCGGGTTTTCGTTGTCGTCCGGGCTCCAGCGGTAGACCTTGAACTCGCGCACGCGGGTGGACCCCGCCGGCGCGGCGAAGTGCTTGCCCTTGTGGACCTTGGAGTTCCGGGGAAGTGAGAATTCGGCCATCTGTCTTCGATCCTAGTAGACGCGCGCAACGGGCGGGACGACTTCGACCTCGTCGTCGAGCGTGTACATGTGCACCGGGCGGTAGTCGATGCGGGTGTTGCCGGCATCGTCCACCCAGGTCAGCGAGTGCTTCTGCCACTCGGCGTCGTTGCGGTCGGGGAAGTCCTCGCGGGCGTGGGCGCCGCGCGATTCCTTGCGGTTCTCGGCGGCCACGATCGTGGCCAGCGACAGGCCCAGCAGGTTCTGCAGCTCGAAGGTCTCGATCAGGTCCGAGTTCCAGACCAGCGAACGGTCGCTGACCTTGACGTCGGCGAACGAGGCGTTGATCTCGCGGATCTTCGCCACGCCCTCGGCCAGGGTGCTGCCGGTGCGGAACACCGCGGCATCGGCCTGCATGGTGCGCTGCATGTTGTCGCGGATCACCGCCGTCGGCGTGCTGCCGTTGGCATGGCGCAGCCTGTCGAGGTTGGACAGCGAGGCGTCGCAGGCGTCGCCGGCGAGCTGCTTGTGCGGCATGCCGGGCTTGATGGTGTCGGCACAGCGGTTGGCGACCGCGCGCCCGAACACGACCAGATCCAGCAGCGAGTTCGAGCCCAGGCGGTTGGCGCCGTGCACCGACACGCAGGCCGCTTCGCCGATGGCGTACAGGCCCGGGATCACGTGGTCCGGGTTGCCGTCCTTCAGCTGCACCACTTCGCCGTGGTAGTTGGTCGGCACGCCGCCCATGTTGTAGTGGACGGTGGGAATGACCGGGATCGGCTGCTTCTCGACGTCGACGCCGGCGAAGATCCGCGCGCTCTCGGCAATGCCGGGCAGCTTCTCGTGGATGTCGGCCGGATCGAGATGGGTCAGGTCGAGGTGGATGTGGTCCTTGTGCTCGCCAACGCCGCGGCCTTCGCGGATCTCGATGGTCATCGAGCGGCTGACGACGTCGCGCGATGCGAGGTCCTTGGCGTTGGGCGCATAACGCTCCATGAAGCGCTCGCCCTGCGAATTGCGCAGGATGCCGCCTTCGCCGCGCACGCCCTCGGTGATCAGGCAGCCAGCGCCATAGATGCCGGTCGGGTGGAACTGCACGAACTCCATGTCCTGCAGGCCCAGCCCCGCGCGCAGCGCCATGCCGCCGCCGTCGCCGGTGCAGGTATGGGCGGAGGTCGCGGAGAAATAGGCGCGGCCGTAGCCGCCCGTCGCCAGCACCGTGCCCTGCGCGCGAAAGAGGTGCAGGGTGCCCTCGGCCATGTCGATGGCGAGCACGCCGCGGCAGACGCCCTCATCGTCCATGATCAGGTCGAGCGCGAAGTACTCGATGAAGAACTCGGCCTGGTGCGCGAGCGACTGCTGGTACAGCGTGTGCAGCATCGCGTGGCCGGTGCGGTCGGCGGCGGCGCAGGTGCGCTGCGCGGTGCCCTTGCCGTAATGCGTGGTCATGCCGCCGAAGGGACGCTGGTAGATCTTGCCGTCCTCGGTGCGCGAGAAGGGCACGCCCTGGTGCTCGAGCTCGATCACCGCCGGGATGGCCTCGCGGCACATGTACTGGATGGCGTCCTGGTCGCCGAGCCAGTCGGAACCCTTGATGGTGTCGTAGTAATGGAAGCGCCAGTCGTCCTCGCCCATGTTGCCCAGCGCGGCCGAGATACCGCCCTGCGCCGCGACCGTGTGCGAGCGGGTCGGGAAGACCTTGGTGATGCAGGCGGTGCGCAGGCCCTTGTGGGCGAGGCCGAAGGTCGCGCGGAGGCCGGCGCCGCCGGCTCCCACCACGATCATGTCGTATTTGTGTTCGGTGATCTTGTAGGCGTTGGTCATTTCAGGCGTCTTCGTCAGGCCAGCAGCGCAATGCGGGCGATCGCATACAGCGACGCCAGCGCGCCGAGGACGCAAAGGAGGAGGTTGAGCACCAGCAGGGTGAGCTCGACCGCGCGGTTGTGGACGTAGTCCTCGATCACCACCTGGACGCCGAGCTTGGCGTGCCAGAACAGGGCGATCACGAACAGGGCCATCAGGATGGCGTTGTACGGACGGGAAAAGACCTCGTAGACGCGGCCGAGGTCGGCGCCGACCAGCGACACCAGCGTGCCCACCAGCCACGGCACCAGCAGCCCCAGCACCACGGCGGTGACGCGCTGCCACCAGAAGTGGCCGGTGCCGGACTTGGCCGAACCCAGGCGGCGCGCGCGCGACAGCGGCGTGCGGTAATCAGGACGTGCCTTGGCCTCGCTCATGCCGCACCTCCCAGTGCCACGAACCAGATCAGCGCGGTGAACACCACGGTGAGCACGAACACGGCATAGCCGGAACGGTAGAGCTCCGGGATCTCGAAGCCCCAGCCGATGTCCCACAACAGGTGGCGGATGCCGTTGAGCAGGTGGTAGACCAGCGCCAGCGAAAAGCCGAAGAGCGCGATCCGTCCGAACGGCGAAGCCAGGCAGGCGGCGGCGGAGGCATAGGCCTCACCACCGGCGGCGACGGCGAGCAGCCACCACGCAAGTCCGAACGCGCCCACGACCAGGGCGATGCCCGTGGCGCGGTGCAGGATGGACGTGAGCATGGTGATCTGCCAGCGGTACACCTGGAGGTGTGGCGACAGGGGACGGTTGGGGTGGGTCATCGCGGCGGGCATCTCTCGCTGGGCGGCCGTGTGGCCGCGTTGGCTTCATTGACAGGTGGTGGCTGCGAGCTGCAGCCGGGCGCATCAAAAATCGATGCAGCGTCCGTTCTTCTCCCAGTCTCCGTAGCGGGTGGGATCCGGGCCGTCGCGCCCACCGTATTCGGGCGCTGGCGGTGGCACCACCGGCGTGGCCGGGGATGTCTCCGGGGCCGTGTCGGGCGGCGTTTCGCCTATGATTGCGGGATCTGGCACGAGCCGAAGTTTACGTCCCGGAGCACTGTTTGGACAAGCCAACGGCCCCCAAGGCCCCGTTTTTCGCCCTTTCCGACCATGCCCTGCTTGCGCTTGAAGGGCGCGATGCGATCGCTTTCGCGCAGGCGCAATGCATGAGCGACATCGCCACGCTCGCCGACGGCCAGTGGCAGTGGAGCGGCTGGCTGTCGCCGAAAGGGCGCGTGCAGGCGCTGTTCGCGCTGCTGCGCGTTGGCCCGGAAACGATCTGGCTGCTGCTGCCCGATGGTGACGCCGAAGCGCTGAAGGCGGCCATGGAACGCTTCGTGTTCCGCAGCAAGGTCAAGCTTCGGGTGCCTGAAGAGGCGTCGGTATGCGGATCCTTCACGGCGCCGGCCGAGGCCTCCGACGCGACCACATCCACTGACGCGAAGGGCCGGGTCGAGTTCGACTTCGGCGACGGCGCGCAGCCGCGCACGCTGCGCGTGTGCCACGGCTGCACCGCCCCGACCGATGCCGATGCCCTCGCCCGCTGGCGTGCATACGACATCGCCCACGGGCTGCCCCGTCCTGGAACCGCGACGCTCGACGCCTTCACCCCGCAGCAGCTGTCGCTTGATCGCCTGCGCGCCTACAGCGTGCGCAAGGGCTGCTACCCGGGCCAGGAGATCGTGGCCCGCACCCACTTCCTCGGCCAGGCCAAGCGCGGCCTGGCGCTGTTCGGCTGCAGCGACGCCCCCGCGCCGGGCGCACAGGTCATGGAAGCGGACCGCGCCATCGGCACAGTGGTGGCCGCAGCCACCTCGGCGGGCGAGTCCGCGACCCACCCTGCCCTGGCGCTGGCGGTGCTGCCCTTGGAGCGGGCCGACGACGCCCCGGACCTGCGGATCGACGGGACAGTCCTCACCCCCCTGCCCCTGCTTGACGGCTTGGCCCGCTGAGTCCCCGGCGGAAGCCCCGAAACGCGACCGCGGTTGCAGCACGGACACAATCCTTGGCTATGCTCGGTGCGGGGATCCGGAGGGGATGCCAGGCATCGGGCCAGGCGCCGCTGCAACGCAAGGGGAAATCAATGTATCGCCAGTCGAAGCCGATCCTGGCCGCGTTCGCGGCCGCCTGCCTGGTTGCGGCCTGTGCCACTGCACCTGCACCCGAACCCGCGCCCGAGCCGGCACCGCCGCCACCGGCCTCGTTCAACCACACGCTGTCGGGTGACGCGCTGTTCGCTTTCGGCAAGGCCAGCGTCGAGAACCTGAGCGATGCGGGCCGCGCCGAACTCGATGCGCTCGCCGCACGCGTGCTCGCCACGCCGGACATCGAGGCGGTGCGGGTGATCGGCCACAGCGACCGCATCGGCAAGGACGCGGCCAACGTCGAACTCTCGCGCAAGCGCGCGGCGGCCGTGCGCGACCATCTGGTTGCCGCCGGGGTTCCGGCAGAGAAGGTCACCGCAGTGGGCCGGGGCAGCGTCGAGCCGATCACGAGCTGCGACGGCGAACGCAGCCAGGCGCTGATCGATTGCCTGGCGCCGAATCGGCGGGTTGAAGTGAGGGTGATGGCGCTTTGAGGGCGTGATGGTGGGGGCGGAGGGTGTGTGGGTACTCCGCCGGCTGAGCACGTGGTGCTCTTTATGCCGGCTGCGTACCCACACACCCTCCGCTGCCATCCGCACTGTGGGCTGGAGGGGGAGGGCTAAAAGCAAAGGCAAAGGCACCAGCACCAGCGGCCGTGCGCCGCGCCCGGACCATAAGCTTTTGTGGGAGCGGCTATAGCCGCGATCGCTCAACCGCTAACCGCTAACCGCTAACCGCTAACCGAAGAAGCATTCGCGGCTATAGCCGCTCCCACAAGAGCCGGCCCCCCACAAGAGCCGCTGCGGCTAGCCCCCCGCTTTTCCCAACGGCCGCGAAGGTGTACCCATCCGCCTGCCACTCCGCGACCCGGAGGCCACCAGTCGCCCGCGGTTACTGTGACCTCAATTCGCAGCCAGCCGACCCGCAGCCGCCACGATTTCTTCTTCCGACGGAATCACCAGGAAGGCGGCACCCGCCAGCGGGGTGAAGGTGTCCGCGCCCGTCACGCGAAGCAAGGGCGTCGTGCCGAAGCCGCCTTCCACCAGCGCCGTGATGATGCCCTCGCCTACGCCCGCGCTGCGGCGGCCCTCGTCGACGACCAGGATGCGCTTGGCGCCTGCGGCCTGGGCGCGGATGAAATCGTCGTTGAGCGGCACCAGCCAGCGCAGGTCGACCACGCGCACCTTCCAGCCGTGTGCGGCCTCGATGGCCCGCGCCGCGCGCAGGCTCATCGGCACGCCGTTGCCGTAGCTGTACACCACCAAGTCGTCACTGCCCTCGCCATAGACCCGGCCTTCGCCGAGCGGCATCGCCTCGCCCGGCGCCGGGAAGGTGGTCTGCCAGCCGCCGTCACCGGCTTCGTACAGGTCCTTGGCCATGTACAGCGCGATCGGCTCGAGGAAGGCGCAGACGCGACCATCGACCTTCGCCAGCGCCATCAGCGTGCGCAGCATGGTGACTGCGTCGTCGCCTCGGCTGGGACAACCGACCACCAGACCCGGGATGTCGCGCAGCGCGGTGATCGAGTTGTCGTTGTGGAAATGCCCGCCGAAGCCGCGCTGGTAGCCCAGCGACGCGACGCGCATCACCATCGGGTTGCGGTACTGCCCGTTGGAGAAGAACTGCAGGCTGGCCGCCTCGCCGCGGATCTGGTCGCAGGCGTTGTGGAAATAGGCCAGGTACTGGATCTCCGGCATTGGCAGCAGGCCCATGTTGGCGTAGCCCTGCGCCAGGCCAAGGATCACGGTCTCGTCGAGCAGCGTGTTGAACACGCGCCGCGCGCCGAAGGCCTTCTGCAGGCCCTTGGTGACGGTGTAGACACCGCCCTTCTGGGCCACGTCCTCGCCGAACAGCAGCGCTTCGGGGTATTTCGCGAACAGGTCGTGCAGGGCCTGGTTGATCTGGACCGCGAGATGCTTTGGCGGCTGGTTCTCGGGCAGCTTGGCCTCGCCGCCGAACACCTCGAGGCGGCGCTCGGCGTAGTCGGCGCGCGCGGCTTCGGCCTGCACCGCGTCGGGCGTGTACGGCGCCAGCGGCGCCATCACGTCTTCGAGATTGTCCAGGCGTGGACGGCGGTCGGCGTCTTCCGCCGCGGCGAAGCACTGGACGCGGGTGGATTCGTACAGGTCGAGGACGTCGTCCTTCGACATCAGTCCCGATTCCAGCGCGATCGCCGCCGAGCGCAGCAGCGGGTCGGTGGCCTCGACCGCGCAAAGCTCTTCCAGCGAACGCCATTCGATCTCGAAGTCGGTGCCGGCGTGGCCCATGATCCGGGTGGTGCGCAGGTGCAGGAAGGTCGGGCGACGGGTGCGGCGGCAGTGTTCGACCGCGCGCTGCACGTCGCCATAGCCGGTGGCGAGGTCTAGCCCGTCGGCAGCGAAGTAGTCGAGGTCCGGGCGCTGCGCGAAGTTGCGCGCGATCCAGCCATCCGGCGTCTTCACCGAGATGCCGATGCCGTTGTCCTCGCAGACGAACAGCACCGGCGCTGGCAGCTTCTGGTAGGCCGTCCAGCCGGCGACGTTGAACGCGGTCTGCGCGGTGGCGTGGTTGCTCGACGCATCGCCGAAGGAACAGATGGCGATGCTGTCGGCGGGGATCGGCAACGCATGGCCGATGCGACGCGCCTGCTCGATCGCGACCGCCGTACCGAAAGCCTTGGGCAGGTGCGAGGCGATGGTGGACGTTTGCGGCAGCACCCACAGCGGCTTGCTGCCCCAGACCTTGTGGCGGCCGCCGGAGGCCGGATCATCCTTGCTGGCCGCGAACGAGAGCGCCGAATCCATCACCGGGTCCATGCCCGGCAGCTTGCGGAAGCGCTCGGCCATGAAACCGCCCGAGCGGTAGTGCAGGAAGGCGGGATCGGTATGGCGCGTGAGCCGCGCGACCATCGCATTGCCCTCGTGGCCGCTGGAACCGATGGTGTAGAAGACCTTGTTCTGCACACGCAGCACGCGCGCCATCAGATCGAGGTGGCGGCTGATCAGCTGCGACTCGAACAGCTCGCGGAAGCCGCGGGCGTCGAGCGCGCTGCCCGGCAGGATGGCGTCATCGACCGCGGGACGCATGCCCCCGTGGCCATTCCAGCCGCGAATGAACTCGCTGAAATTGACGTCGCAGATCTCGGCGCGGTTGAGGCCGCGCATGCGCGCGGGAATGGGCTGGGGAACTACCTGCGGCATGGTGTTTCGGTTTCCGTGGTCAGGGCATCGCCAGCAGCGCGGCGACGTCGGGCGTGGGAGGCGGGAGCGACACGAAGCCCGGCGTCTGGCGTACGCGCGCGAGCCAACGGCCGAGCGCCGGATAGGAAGTGAGATCGAAGCCGCCATCGCCGGCGACGTCGGTGTAGGCGAACAATGCGATGTCGGCGATGCCGTAGCCCTCGCCGCTGAACCAGTCATGCGCGGCCAGGTGCTGCTCCATCACCGCCAGCGCCTGGTGGCCGCGCTTGAGGCAGCGCGCAAGCTCGGCGGCCCGTCGCGGCGAATCTGCAGGCGTCCAGCCGCGGATGAAGCGGGCCACGGCCACATACGGTTCGTGGCTGTACTGCTCGAAGAACATCCACGACAAGGCTTGGGCCCGCTGCCACGCATCACCGGCGAAGTACGGCGTACCCTCCGCCAGCCAGCACAGGATGGCGTTGGACTCGGCCATGCGGCGCCCGTCCTCGAGCTCGATCAGCGGCACCCGGCCGTTGGGATTGAGCGCCAGGAACGCCGGCGTGCGCGTCTCGCCGCGGCTGCTGTCGGTTTCGATCCAGCGGTAAGGACGGCCCAGCTGCTCGAGCAGCAGCTTCACCTTGTGGCAGTTGCCCGACGGCGAGAAGCCGTGGACCGCGATCACGCGCCGGCTCCCGAACGCCGGGCCAGCCATTGCCCACGCGTCTGCCCCCAGATGTCGACGGCCGCGTCCTCGTAGGGCGGCGGGATCTTCCCGGCCCCCCGCAGGGTCGAACCCAGGCGCTTCGCCACCTGTTGCGATGCGAGATTCGTCGGCGCGATGCAATGGATGAAGTCGTCCCAGCCCAAGTTGGCCAGCGCCCAGTCGATGGTCGCCGGCACGGCCTCGCTCACATAGCCCTTGTGCCAGGCATCGGGATGCAGCGAATAGCCGATCTCGTTGCCCGGCCACCCGTCGGGCTTCCAAGGGCCCGCCTGGCCAAGCCAGCGACCACTGTCCTTTTCGATGATCGAAAACATGCCGAAGCCCTGCAGTGCCCAAGCGCCGGGCTGCTGCAGGAACTTGCGCCACGCCGCGGCGCGGGGCTGCTGGCCGCCGATGTGGCGCGCCGCCTCTTCGTCACCCAGCAGCTCGGCAAAGCGTTCGAAATCGCCGATCTCCGGCAGGCGCAGGAGCAGGCGTTTCGTTTCAATGCGGGGGCCGGCCAGGGACATCGGGACGCACCTCGATCTCGTGGAACGCGGGCCGCGAGCGCGGCCCCGCGTGTTGTCAGCCGCCGAAGGCGTTGATGCCCGTCAGCTCGCGGCCCACCACCAGCTGGTGGACGGTCTCGGTGCCCTCATAGGTGATCACCGATTCCAGGTTCAGCGCGTGGCGGATCGGGCAGTGCTCGGTGGTGATGCCCGCGCCGCCGAGCAGGTCACGCGCTTCGCGGGCGATGTCGATGGCCATGCGGCAGTTGTTCCACTTCGCCAGCGACACCTGGGTCGGCTGCATCTTGTCGGCGTCCTTCAGGCGCCCCAGCTGCAGCGACAGCAGCTGCGCGCTGGTGATGCGGCGCGCCCAGTCGGCCATCTTGATCTGCGCGCTCTGCGTGGCGGCCACCGGGCGGCCGAACAGGATGCGTTCCTTGGAATATTCCAGCGCCTCGTCAAGGCAGGCGATGGCGGCGCCGATCGGGCCCCAGGTGATGCCGTAGCGCGCCTGCGTCAGGCAGCCCAGCGGACCCTTCAGCCCCTTCACGTTCGGCAGCCGGTTGGCCTCGGGCACGCGGACGCCGTCGAAGAACAGCGCGCTGGTCACCGAAGCGCGCAGGCTCATCTTGTGCTTGACCTCCTGGGCCTTGAAGCCGGGGAAATCCTTCTCCACGACGAAGCCCTGGATCCCGTCCTCGGTCTGCGCCCAGACGATGGCGATGTCGGCCAGGTTGCCGTTGGTGATCCACATCTTGGAGCCGTTGAGGATCCAGTCGTCGCCGTCGCGCTTGGCGTGGGTCTTCATGTTGGCGGGGTCGGAGCCGCCGTGCGCTTCGGTCAGGCCGAAGCAGCCGATGACCTTGCCGGCGGCCATGTCGGGCAGCCAGCGCATTTTCTGCTCTTCGGTGCCGTAGGCGAAGATCGGATGCATGCACAGCGACGACTGCACGCTCGCGAAGCTGCGGATGCCGCTGTCGCCGCGCTCCAGCTCCTGGCAGATCAGGCCGTAGCTGACGTAGTTGAGTTCGGACCCGCCGTACTCCGCCGGCAGCGTCGCGCCGAGCAGGCCAAGGCCGGCGATCTCGGGGATCAGCTCCTTCGGGAAGCGGCCTTCGTCGAAGCACTCGCCGATGATCGGCAGCACGCGTTCGTCGGTGAAGCGGGCCACCGTGTCCTGGACCGCGCGCTCCTCTTCGCTGAGCAGGGAGCGGACGTCGTAAAGATCGTAGGGGTTCAGGGCCATGGACTCGCTACCGGTGGGCGGGAAACCCCGCATTGTAGCGGCGCCTGCGGCCTCCGGGCAGGTCGATGATCCTGGCCCCGGAACGGCCACGGCCGCCACCGGGGAGCCGGGGCGGCCGTGGGATATCGACAGCGCGAGGGACCGGCCGGGCGGCCGGGCGCGATCAGCCGCGCTGGGTGGAGCCGTCGACCGCGGCGACCTGGGTGACGACCTGCCCGTCGATCACGGGGAGACGGTCGCCCGGGCGCTCGTCCATGCGGATGCTGCGCTCAACGCCGTCATAGCTGTAGGTGACGTCATAGCCAACGGTGACCTCGGCGTCGCCCAGGGCGATGCGGTTGGCGGGCTTACTGTCGGTGCGCATCGTCCCGGTGGTGCCATCGGGGTTGCGGTAGGTCACGTTGTAGGCCACCACGCGCGAGGACTGCGAGCTGTCCTGGACGGTGTGGCACTGGCGATCGACGCGCTCGACCACGCGGCCACCAACGTGGCGGCGATCGACCTCACGCCCGGCGAAACCGCCGCCGACCGCGCCGGCCACCGTGGCCAGCTTGCGACCGTTGCCGCCGCCGACCTGGTTGCCGACCAGGCCGCCGATGACCGCGCCAGCCACGGTGCCACCGACGTTGCCGTCGCGCTCGGGCAGGCGCTCCTGCACCACAACGTCGTTGCAGACCTCGCGCGGGGAGCTGGTGGTGCTGGTTTCACGGATGGCTTCGCTGCCGATCACGGTGGCGAACTGCGGCTCACGCTCGGTGATGGGCTCGATGGCCAGCACGCGCGCGTACTCGAGGCGGCCCTCGGCAGGAACCGCGGCATCGTCGGCAAATCCGAGCGCGCCATCGCCGGCAACCGCCGCAGAATTGGCGATGTCGGAGCGCGGCGCATCGTCACGGTTGCCCTGGAACGCAGCGACCGCGACGCCGCCGACCAGCAGCGAGGCAAGGGCGATGGCGAGCGTGTTGTTTTTCATGGGGAGCTCCTGGGGGCGGGACGCCGGTTGCTGGAAATTCGGGGGTAACGGGATTCGAACACTTGCCGCCTGAACGCGCCCCGATCACTGGTCGCGGGACTGAGTGGAACGTGAACCCCGTCGCGATTGCCCGCGTGATAGCGTGCCGGCAAACGCGATCCACGGAGTCCGGCGGTGCCCAATCCCATCCTCGCTCCCCTGTTCCGCTGGCTCGGCCGGCTGAGCTATCCAAAGCTGTTCCTGGTGGCCGTGGCGCTGTTCACGGTCAATCTGTTCATTCCCGATCCCCTGCCCTTCGTCGACGAAGTGCTGCTGGGCATCGGCGCCATGATGATCGCCCGACGCAAGCGCAAGCCGGAGCCGCTTGGCGACCAGGTGATCGACGGCGAGGCCCGCCGCGGCTGAGCGTAATGCTGGTCGATTCGCACTGCCATCTCGATGCCGGGGAGTTCGCGCATGACCGCGCCGCAGTCGTGGCGCGTGCGCGCGCCGCGGGCGTGCATGCGCAGGTCCTGCCTGCCACCCACGCCGATGAGTGGCCAGGGCTGCGTGAAGCCGCCTGCGTCGATGACGGCCTGTACCCCGC
The DNA here is from genome assembly GCF_054072805.1 of Luteimonas sp. A534. Lineage (NCBI taxonomy): Bacteria > Pseudomonadati > Pseudomonadota > Gammaproteobacteria > Lysobacterales > Lysobacteraceae > Luteimonas > Luteimonas sp. A534. The sequence continues at coordinate 288,794 of NZ_JBSVRR010000001.1, read as the reverse complement.
CTACGGACTGCACCCGACCTTCCTTGAACACCACCGTGAAGCGCACCTGGCGCAGCTGCGCGACTGGATCGAACGCGAACGCCCGGTCGCCGTCGGCGAATGTGGCCTCGACTTCTTCGTCGAGGGCCTGGATGGTGACGCCCAGGCGCACTTCTTCGAAGCCCAGCTGCGCATCGCGCGCGACGCCGACCTGCCGGTGATCGTCCATGCGCGGCGTGCCGTGGACCAGGTCACCGCGGCGATCCGGCGGATCGGCGGCCTTCGCGGCGTGGTGCACAGCTTCTCCGGCAGCCGGCAGCAGGCGGAAACGCTGTGGAAGCTGGGCTTCCTGGTCGGGCTCGGCGGACCGGTGACCTACGAGCGCGCGAACCGCCTGCGCACCCTTGCCGCGACCATGCCGCTGGAGTTCCTGCTGCTCGAGACCGACGCCCCGGACCAGCCCGACTCGGGCATCCGCGGCCAGCGCAACGAGCCGGCGAGGCTGGCCGTGGTCTGCGAAACGATTGCCGCCCTGCGCGACGTGCCCGTGGCGGAAGTCGCCGCAGCGACAGCGGCCAACGCGCGACGCCTGTTCGCCCTGCCCGCGCTGCCTGCCCCCGTCGACACGCCCGCCTGAGCCGGCTACGCCGCGTGCGCAATCAGCCGGCGGATTCCCCGGCGGGGTCCACCGGGGAGGCCTCGCGTACGGGGGCGCGTGCCAGCAGCATCTCCAACGCCTTGCCCGCGGCGGCGAACGCGAATGCACCGGTGATATGCGTGGCCGCGCCCAAGCCGCCACCGCAGTCGAGCTTGAAGCCGTCCTCGCCGCCGACCTGTGGGCGCAGGCCGCAAACGCTGCCGTCCGCCTGCGGGTAGCGGACGTTCTCCAGCGAATACACCGCAGGCACGCCGAAGTAGCGCTTTGGACCCTTCGGGAAGTTGAACTCGCCGCGCAGCTTCTTCCGCACCAGGGCCAGCATGGCATCGTGCTCGGTCTTCGACAGGTCACGTATGCGCACCAGCGTCGGATCGACGCGCCCGCCGGCAGACCCCACCGCCACCAGCGGCAGCTTGCGGCGCCGGCACCACGCGATCATCTCGACCTTGCTGCGGAAGCTGTCGCAGGCATCGACCACCAGGTCGTAGCCGCGATCAAGCAGTTCGCCCAGGTTGGACGGCGTCAGGAAGCTGGGCACCGCGTGCACCACCATCGCCGGATTGATGGCACGGCAGCGCTCCGCCATGGCCTCGACCTTGGCGCGGCCGTACTGGCCGTCAAGGGCCGGCAACTGGCGGTTGGTGTTGGACACGCACAGGTCGTCGGCGTCGATCAGGGTCAGGGTGCCGACGGCGCTGCGCGCCAAGGCCTCGGCCACCCAGGAGCCCACGCCGCCCAGCCCGACCACGGCGACGTGGCAGGCGGCAAAGCGCTCCACCGCGCCGCGGCCATAGAGGCGGTCGATGCCCGCGAAGCGTTCGTTCCAAGCACTGTCCATCCGACCATTTTAGCGGTGGCGCCGCATACAATCCCTACTTTCGCCAATCCACCGGAAGCCAGAGCATGTCGACGCCCAAGCCCCAAGCCACGCCGATTGACCCGTCCGCGCCGCGTCCGCCGCGCAAGCCGCCGTCGGCCGCGGGGCGTTACCTGTTCCTGTTCCTGCTCGGCCTGGTGATCGGCGTGGTCGCGGTGGTGATGCTGCTGCGCGCCCTGGAGAACCGGAAGGGCTGGCAGGACCACTACCCCGTGGCGGCCATGCAGCTGATGTCGGCGCACACCGCCCAGCTGCGGCAGAAGCTCGATGCGAACCGCTGCGCGGCCACCGACGTGCTGCCCCACCTGCAGGCGCTGCGGACGCTCGGCAACGACCTCGACCCGGCGTTCGCCGACCTGCGCGACAACACGCGCTTCGCCGCGCATACCGGCAGCTTCCGCGCCACGCTCGACAAGGCACTGACGGCGCCGCCGATGAACTGCGCCGGCCTCAAGAGCACGCTCGACGACATCGGCAAGGACTGCAAGGCCTGCCACACCGACTTCCGGGGCTGAGCGCGCACGCCGGCGCGCCCTGCGCCGGCGGATGAATGCTTCCTGCACGCGGCGCCGTGATGGCGCCGCGGGCGCGTGCGATTGATCGGCTGTTCACGGCCCGCGCCCTAACGTCGGCATCCACAGGCATTCCCCCTGTCGTCTGGAGCCAAACCATGAAAATCCGCATGATGAGCGCCGCCGCGATGATCGCCGCCACCGCCCTGGTCGGCTGTGCCAGCACCTCGCCCGGCTATTCCTCCGGTGGCTACGGCAGCGGGTACGGCGGTTCGCAGGGCGCGTACTGCGACACCTGTGGCGTGGTGACCCGAATCGAGCAGCGTGGTCGTGCCTCGAACACCCCGAACGCGACCGGTGCGGTGATCGGCGGCATCGTCGGCGCGGTGGCCGCGCGCGAGATCGCCGAGCGCAACACCGACAGCGACGGCCGCGCCAATACCGCCACCGTGGCCGGCGCCGTGGGCGGCGCGGTCGCGGGCAACGCCATCCAGAACCGGGTGCAGAACCAGTCGACCTACGACGTGCACGTGCGCCTGGACAACGGTCGCACGACGGTCGTCTCACAGAACGACCTTGGCGGCATCCGCGAAGGCTCCTACGTCAACGTCGCCAACGGCCGCGCCCATATCCGCTGATCCCCTCGGCCCCGCGTCATCTCTCTCTTTACGGCCCGCACTGCGGGCCGTCTTTCTGTGGAAGACTCGCGCCATGGACCTGCAGCTCATCTATTACATCGTGGCCGCCGTGCTGGTCGTCATCGGCATGGCCGGCACCATCCTGCCGGCGCTGCCGGGCCTGCCGCTGGTGTTCGCGGGCATGGTGCTGGGCGCCTGGGCGGGCGACTTCGAGCACATCGGCATCCCGGTCCTGGTGGTGCTGGGGCTGCTGACGCTGCTGTCGCTGGTGATCGACTTCTGGGCCACGGCCCTGGGCGCGCGCCGGGTCGGCGCCAGCGGCAAGGCGGTGGCCGGTGCGGTGATCGGCACCTTCGCAGGCATTTTCTTCGGGCCGCTCGGCCTGTTCGCGGGCCCATTCATCGGGGCGCTTGCCGGTGAATTGCTGCATGGCCGCGACGTGGCCAAGGCGACGCGCGTGGGCTTCGGCACCTGGCTCGGGATCGTGTTCGGCACGGTGCTGAAGCTGGCGCTTGCGTTCACGATGATCGGGCTGTTTGTGCTCGCCTGGATTTTTTAGGGGTTGGCGGAGAGGGTTGACGGCGCCCGGCGCCACGATCGCAACCACAGCGCGATCTCCGGTCTTGCCATCCCTCAACCCGCGATGACGATGGGACGGCGGGATGATCGGGTACGCAGCACGCATAAAGAGCAGCGCAGCTGCTCAGCGTGCGGAGTACCCGACCATCCCCCCGTGCATTCCCGCCATGCATCCACACGCCACCCGCTAGACTCCGCGACTCCGCGATCACGAGGGGCCACCGAATGCACCGAGGTCATCTGAAGCAGGCGCTGCTGCCGCTGCTCTGCGCACTGCCATTGGCCGTGCAGGCCCAGGCCGTGGATGAGGTGGCGTCGCCCACATCGCCCGAAGCCTGCGTCGCCATAGAGACCGCCGCCGAGCGCCTGGCCTGCTACGACAAGGCCATGCAGCGCGTCGGACCGTCGCCCGAGGACGCGGATGCGGCGGCCGCCCAGGCCCGGGTTGAGGTGCGCGACGCCACCCGTTCCCGCGGCGACACCAGCAGTGACGTGTTTCCCCACGACAACGACCCGCGCCGCGCGCTGGCCAATGCCGGCCGCGGTTCGCTGCTCGACAGCCGCTGGGAGCTGGCGCGCGACTCGAAACTGGGCACGTTCAACATGCGTGCGTACAAGCCCGTGTACCTGCTGCCGGCGTTCTGGAGCAGCAGCCCGAACACCACGCCGACGTCCTCGGCGGACGGCCAGGAGTTGCAGCTGCAGGGCGTGGACGACGTCGAGACCAAGTTCCAGCTCAGCTTCAAGACCAAGGCGGTGGAGAACCTGTTCGGCGACAACGGCGACATCTGGCTGGGCTACACCCAGAGCTCGCGCTGGCAGGTCTACAACACCGAGGATTCGCGGCCGTTCCGGGAAACGAATTACGAGCCCGAGGTGTTGCTGGTATTCCGCAACAACTACAGCATCGGCGGCTGGAAGGGGCGCATGGCCGCAGTGGGCATCAACCACCAGTCCAACGGCCGCGGCGATCCGCTGTCACGCAGCTGGAACCGGGTGATGTTCAACGTCGGCCTCGACCGCGAGGACTGGGCGATCACGTTCCGGCCCTGGATCCGCCTCTCCGACGGCAGCGATGACGACAACCCCGGCATCGAGGACTACCTGGGCCGTGGCGACGTCACCCTGGTGCACACCCGCGGCGACCAGACCTTCGCCCTGATGGCACGGCACTCCCTGCGCAGCGGCGACCGCTCCCACGGCGCCCTGCAGTTCGACTGGGGCTTCCCGCTCAGCAGCCACCTCCACGGCCACCTGCAGCTGTTCAGCGGTTACGGCGAGAGCATGCTCGACTACGACCACAAGGCGACCTACGTCGGCTTCGGCATCTCGGTCCTCGACTGGTTCTGACCGGTCCGGCTTCACGCGCCGCTGAATGCGCCTGCGGCACAGTGCGACCTCCGGCGCCTTGACGCCGAGGATCCCGATGAGCCGCAGAACCTGGAGCCGAAAGCGCATGGCGTGGACGATCGTGCTGACTGCCGCCATCACGGCGCTGGCCGTGGTGCTGGCGATGAACTTCTCCACGCCCGAGAAGAAGATCGAGCGCAAGATCGCGCACCGGCACGCGATCGCGGACCCGCAGTTCCGGCGCGAGATGTCGGTGCTGCTCGGCCCGGCCATCCTGCCCGGCAACCACGTCGTCGACTATGAGAACGGCGACGAAATCTTCCCGGCGATGCTCGAAGCCATCGCCTCGGCGCAGCAGACGATCACCTTCGAAACCTATATCTACTGGTCGGGCGACATCGGCCAGCGCTTCGCCGATGCGCTGTCCGAGCGCGCGCGCGCCGGCGTGGCCGTGCACCTGATGATCGACTGGGTGGGCAGCATCAAGATGGACGACGAGATGCTGGACGAGATGAAGGACGCCGGCGTGCTGGTCGAGCGTTATCGCCCGCTGCACTGGTACAACCTCGGCCGCATGAACAACCGCACCCACCGCAAGCTGCTGGTCATCGACGGCCGCGTCGGCTTCACCGGCGGCGTCGGCATCGCCGACCAGTGGACCGGCCACGCCCAGGATCCCGATCACTGGCGCGAGGCGCACTTCCGCATCGAGGGGCCGGCCGTGGCGCAGATGCAGTCGGCCTTCAACGACAACTGGATCAAGACCACCGGCACCCTGCTCAACGGCCCAGCCTATTTTCCGCCGCTGGAACCCGCCGGCGACATGGATGCGCACCTCTTCATTGCATCGCCCGCGGGCGGCAGCGAGAGCATGCATCTCATGTACCTGAGCGCGATCGCCGCTGCCGACCACACGATCGACCTCGCTGCTTCGTACTTCGTCCCCGACGAATTGATCACCAAGGCGCTGATCGCAGCACGCCAGCGCGGCGTCAAGGTACGGGTGGTGCTACCGGGCGAGCACATCGACTCCGAGACGGTGCGCCTGTCGTCGAAGGCCAGCTGGGGTCCGCTGCTGCAGGCGGGCATCGAGATCCACGAGTACGAGCCGACGATGCTGCACGTGAAGTTGCTGATCGTGGATGGTGAACTGGTCTCCCTCGGCTCCACCAACTTCGACATCCGCTCCTTCCGTCTCAACGACGAGGCCAGCCTCAACGTCTACAACCGCGACTTCGCGGCGCGCATGACCGAGGTCTTCGAGGCCGACCTCGAGCACGCAAAGCAGTATTCGTACGAGATGTGGGAACAGCGTCCGTTGCGCGAGAAACTCGCCGAGAAGTTCGTTCGGCCGCTTCGCTCCCAACTGTAGTTGGGCTTGGCGCTGTGGCGTGCGTCGGGGCCGCGACTGCGACGCGAAGCGTCGCCAACCCGCCCAACGGCCGCAGCGGGGGGGCGTGGGGTGCGCAACCGGCATAAGGACCACCACTGTGGTCAGCCGGCGGAGTACCCCACGCACTCTCCGCCGCCCGAAGCCCCAGCCGTAATAGCCTCCGCCGCCGTAGCCAGGCGGCTCAGGCGGTTTCGACCACCGTCAAAGGAATCATCCCGATGCGCGACTGCCACTCCCGCGGCCCGGTCTCGTGCACGGACTCGCCCGTGGAATCCACCGCCACCGTCACCGGCATGTCCTGCACCGTGAATTCGTAGATGGCCTCCATCCCCAGGTCTTCGAATGCGAGCACCTTTGCCGCCTTGATCGCCTTGGACACCAGGTAGGCCGAACCGCCCACCGCCATCAGGTAGGCCGACCTGTGCTTGCGGATCGCCTCGATCGCCGCCGGGCCGCGTTCGGCCTTGCCGACCATGCCGAACAGACCGGTTTCCGACAGGATCTGCTCGGTGAACTTGTCCATGCGCGTGGCCGTGGTCGGGCCGGCGGGGCCGACGACCTCACCCGCGACCGGGTCGACCGGACCAACGTAGTAGATGAAGCGGCCGGCCAGATCCACCGGCAGCGCCTCGCCCTTGTCGAGCATCTCGACCATGCGCTTGTGGGCGGCGTCGCGGCCGGTCAGGAGCCGGCCGTTGAGGAGCAGGGTCTCGCCCGGTTTCCACGAGGCGACCTCCTCGCGGGTGACCGTGTCGAGGTCGACGCGGCGGCCCTTGGAGGCGTCGTATGTGATCTGCGGCCAGTCTTCCAGCGAGGGCGGGTCCAGCATCACCGGGCCGCTGCCGTCCAGGGTGAAGTGTGCGTGGCGGGTTGCGGCGCAGTTGGGGATCATCGCCACCGGCAAGTTGGCGGCGTGGGTCGGGTAGTCCTTGATCTTGATGTCGAGCACCGTGGTCAGGCCGCCCAGGCCCTGGGCTCCGATGCCGAGCGCGTTGACACCCTCGAAGATCTCCAGGCGCATTTCTTCCAGCCGGTTCGACGGGCCGCGCGCCTTGAGGTCGACGATGTCGATCGGCTCCATCAGCGACTCCTTTGCCAGCAGCATCGCTTTCTCGGCGGTGCCGCCGATGCCGATTCCGAGCATGCCCGGCGGGCACCAGCCGGCGCCCATGGTCGGCACCGTCTTCAACACCCAGTCGACGACGGAGTCGGAAGGGTTGAGCATGGCGAACTTGGACTTCGCCTCCGAGCCGCCGCCCTTGGCGGCCACGATCACGTCGACCTTGGCGCCGGGCACTACCTTCACGTTGACGATCGCCGGGGTGTTGTCGCCGGTGTTGCGGCGCTTGCCGGCGGGGTCCGCCAGCACCGAGGCGCGCAGCTTGTTCTCGGGCAGGTTGTAGGCGCGACGCACGCCCTCGTTGACCATGTCTTCGACGCCCATGGTGGCATCCGACCAGCGCACGTCCATGCCGATCTCGAGGAAGACGGTGACGATGCCGGTGTCCTGGCAGATCGGGCGGTGGCCCTCGGCGCACATGCGCGAGTTGATCAGGATCTGCGCCATCGCATCCTTCGCGGCCGGGGATTCCTCGCGTTCGTACGCGGCCGCGAGGTTCCGGATGTAGTCCACCGGGTGGTAGTAGCTGATGTACTGCAGGGCGTCGGCGACGCTCTGGATGAAGTCCTGCTGGCGGATCTCGGTCACGGCGGGCTCGGAGTGCGGGCGTAGGCGCCCATTTTAAGCCGCGCCGGCCCGGGTGCTTAAACCTTTTGCCGCGACGCTGCATCCGACTGGGTATGCTCGATGCCGCCATGACCGATAGCCCGCAAGCCCCGGCCTCCGATGCCGGGGACGGCGACCACGCCCTGGCGCTGGCGGCAGCCGCCGGTGATACCGATGCCTTCGAGGCGCTCTACCGCCGCCATGCCGGCCGCGTTCACGGCGTGGTGTTGCGCCTGGCGGGCTGGCAGCGTGCCCGCGCCGAGGACCTGGTGCAGGAGGCCTTCCTGCGCGCCTGGCAGGCGCTGCCGCAGTGGCGCGGCGAAGCGGCCTTCGGCACCTGGCTGCATCGGCTGGCGGTGAACACCGCGCTGATGGACCTGCGTGCGCGGCGCGTGCGGCCGACGCTCGATGGCGATGACGACGCAGCGCTGGACGCCCTGCCCTCTACCGATGTCTCCGGCCACGGCACCGCCACGGCCATGGACCTCGGCAAGGCCGTCGCCACCCTGCCGCCCCGCGCGCGCGCCGTACTGGTGCTGCACGACATCGAAGGCTGGACCCACGGCGAGATCGCCGCCGCGCTGGACATGGCGGTCGGCAGCTCGAAGGCCCAGCTGCACCGCGCGCGCGGGCTGCTTCGCGCGCGACTTGGAGAGACCCCATGACCAGCGGCTCCCCCCGCCCCGACCACGACGACACGCCCCTGCCCCCGGACCTGGCTGCCGATCTCCGCGCCCTTCGTGGCGAGGTCCAGCCCACCCACGACCTGTGGCCGCGGATTGCCGCCCGCATAGCGCCGCGGGCGGACGCGTCAACATCCAGGTCCACGCCCCGGCCCGGAAAGGGGACTGGAACCGGGCCCGGATCCACGATCGCGGCGTCGGCCGGCCCGGCACGCCCGATTGCCGCGCGTCGCGACTGGCGCCGTTATTTCCGCCGCCGCAATGCCGGCTATGCCGCTGCGGCGACGGTAGTCCTGGCCGTCGCCGGCACCTGGCAGTTGCTGCCCGTGAAGACCGCGGTCGACCCCGCCGCCGACCCCACCAACGTGGTCGCCACCGCCGCCACGGCTGCCGGGGAAGCGCCGCTGCTGCGCGCCGCCGATGCCCTGGCCCGCGAATACCAGGGCGCCCTGCGCGAGGTCCAGGCCACGACGGGCAGCAGCACGGCGCGCGCCAGCGATGACCACGCGACCGCCGCGACGATGCCCGACGGGCTCGACGCCGAACTTGAACGCAGCGCCGTCGAAGTCCGCGCCGCGCTCGCCCGCGATCCCGATGCGCTGCACCTGTTCCACCGGCTGCAGCGCATCTATGCCCACCGCCTGGCGCTCAGCCTGCGCCAGGCCTGACCCGAGGAGTCATCCATGAACCGCCATCTCATCGGCCTTGCCCTTGCCGGCCTCGCCTTCCCCGCATTGGCCGCGACGCCGATCAACGAAACCCGCCCGCTCGACGCCCGCGGCGAAGTCGAGGTTTCCAACCTCAAGGGCCACATCGAAGTCCGCACATGGGACCGCAACGAGGTGCGCATCACCGGCAGCCTGGGCGAGGGCGTCGAGCGCCTGGAGATCGGGGACGGTGGAGCCAAGCTGGTGGTCCGCGCGCGCTACCCGCGAAACAGCCGCAACAGTGAACCGACCTCGCTGATCCTCGAGATCCCCCGCCACGCAAGCCTTGACGTCGATTCGGTCGCGGCCAACGTCGACGTGCAGGGCGTGGCCGGTGCCGAGCTGGAGATCGAAAGCGTCAGCGGCGACGTGGTCGCGGTCGGGGCGCCGCACAAGGCCAGCATCGACAGCGTCAGCGGCGACCTGAAGCTGACGCTCAACAGCCGCGACGTCGACATCGAGAGCGTCAGTGGCACGGTGTCGCTGCGCGGGCGCATCGCCGGCAGCATCCAGGCGGAGACCGTGTCCGGGAACATGGACATCGATACCCGTGGCGAGCGCCTGGCGCGGCTGGAGGTCAGCACCGTGTCCGGCGACACCGGTGTCCGCGGCGGCATCGCCGATGGCGCCCGCTTCAGCTTTGAATCCGTGAGCGGCGACATCCGCCTGGCACTCCCCGCCGACGCCTCCGCACGCGTGGAAGCCACCACCTTCAGCGGCGACATCGACGCCCCCGGTGCCAACGTGGTGCGCAAGCGCTACGGGCCGGGTGCCAGCCTCGAGCACAGCTACGGCACCGGCAGCGGCTCGATCGCCATCGAGACCTTTTCCGGCAGCGTGAAGCTGCTGCTTGACTGAGCTCCGCGAGGCCCGCGGCCAGGCGCCGCGGGCCGGGTAGTCGCGTCCTGCACGACAGTCGCGGCATGATGGCCCGATGTCGACCGCCACCCGCGCTGCAGCCGCCCCCGATCCGCAGGCAGGACGCCCCTCGTTCCGAGAGCGCCTGAACGCCCTTCGCAACCTGCCCCCGTTCCTGCGTGAGATCTGGCGCACCAGCCGCCCGCTCACGGTCGCCACCCTGGGCCTCCGCCTGATCCGGGCGCTGCTGCCGGTGGCGATGCTGTACCTGGGCAAGCTGATCATCGACGAAGCGATCCGCCTGGTCGGCACCGGCGTGATCGGCGACGGCTTCGCCCAGGCATGGGCCAGCGGCCAGCTCGACCACCTGGCGTGGCTGCTGGCGGCCGAGTTCGGGCTGGCGATCCTGTCCGACCTGCTCGGCCGCGTGGTGGCCTATTGCGACCAGGTGCTGTCGGAGATGTTCACCAACGCCGCCAGCGTGCGCCTGATGGAACACGCGGCCACGCTCGACCTCGAGGACTTCGAGGATCCCGAGCTGCAGGACAAGCTCGACCGGGCCCGCCGCCAGACCATGGGGCGCATGAACCTGATGGGGCAGCTGTTCGGCCAGGCCCAGGACATCGTCACCATCATCAGCTTCTCGGCCGGCCTGCTGGTCTATGCGCCATGGCTGATCCTGCTGCTTGCCATCGCGCTGATCCCCGCCTTCATCGGCGAGTCGCACTTCAACGCCCTGAACTACTCGCTCAACTTCCAGTGGACGGCGGAGCGGCGCCAGCTCGAATACCTGCGCCAGACCGGCGCCAGCGTCGACACCGCCAAGGAAGTGAAGATCTTCGGCCTGCACCACTTCCTGGTGGAGCGTTTCCGCACGCTGTCACAGGCCTTCCTGGTCGCGAACCGCAAGCTGGCGCGCAAGCGCGCCTTCTGGGGCACCCTGCTCGCTGCGCTGGGCACGGCGGGCTATTACGTGGCCTATGCCTATATCGCCTGGCGCACCGTGCACGGCGATTTCAGCATCGGCGACCTGACCTTCCTGGCCGGCAGCTTCCGGCGCCTGCGCCAGCTGCTGGAAGGCCTGCTGGTGGGCCTGTCGCAAGTCGCCGGCCAAGCGATGTTCTTGGACGACCTGTACTCGTTCTTCGAGATCCAGCCTGAAATCGTGTCGAAACCGGGCGCCGCGGCGATCCCGCGCCCGATCGCCACCGGCTTCGTGTTCGAAAACGTCGGCTTCCGCTATCCCGAGGCCACGCGCTGGGCGCTGCGCGGTGTCGACCTCGAGCTGCGCGCGGGCGAGGTGTTGGCCCTGGTCGGCGAGAACGGCGCCGGCAAGACCACGCTGGTGAAGCTGCTGGCGCGCCTGTACGACCCCGACGAAGGCCGGATCCTGCTCGACGGCCGCGACCTGCGCGACTACGACCTCGACGACCTGCGCGCCAACATCGGCGTGATCTTCCAGGACTTCGTGCGCTTCCACATGACTGCCGCCGAGAACATCGGTGTCGGCCAGATCGAAGCCATGGACGACCGCGCCCGCATCCAGGCCGCCGCCCGCCGCGCCATGGCCGAAGAAGTCATCGCCGGCCTGCCCGCCGGCTACGACCAAGTGATCGGCCGCCGCTTCAAGACCGGCGTGGACCTCTCCGGCGGCCAGTGGCAGAAGATCGCCATCGCCCGCGCCTACATGCGCGAGGCCCAGGTGATGATCCTCGACGAACCCACCGCCGCGCTGGACGCGCGCAGCGAGTACGAAGTGTTCCAGCGCTTCCGCGAGCTCTCCGACAACCGCACCGCGATCCTGATTTCCCACCGCTTCTCGAGCGTGCGCATGGCCGACCGCATCCTGGTGATGGCCGACGGCCGGATCGAGGCCAGCGGCACCCACACCGAGCTGATGGCCGCCAGCGGCCGCTACGCCGAACTCTTCGAACTCCAGGCCGCCGGCTACCGGTAGCTCCCGCGGCGTACAATAGGCAGGTTTCCCTCCCCGACCAAGATCGCCGCATGTCCTCCGCGTTTGGCACCGAGACGGTGCTGGACGTCCGTCACTGGACGGACGACTACTTCAGCTTCACCACCACCCGTGACGACGGTTTCCGTTTCGACAACGGCCAGTTCGTCATGATCGGACTGGACCTGCCGCGCCCCGAGGGCGGCAGCAAACCGCTGATGCGCGCGTACTCGATCGCCTCCGCGAACTGGGAAGAGCAGCTCGAGTTCTTCAGCATCAAGGTCGCCGAAGGCGCCCTGACCTCGCGCCTGCAGCATGTCAAACCGGGCGACGAAGTGCTGATCGGCCGCAAGCCCACCGGCACCCTGCTGATCAGCGACCTCCATCCCGGCCGCAACCTGTACCTGCTGGGCACCGGGACCGGCCTGGCGCCGTGGATGTCGATCATCAAGGACCCGGAGACCTACGAACGCTTCGAGCGCGTGGTGCTCTGCCATGGCGTGCGCCGCGAGGCCGACCTCTGCTACCGCGACTACATCGTCAACGAACTGCCGCGCCACGAACTGCTTGGCGACATCCTCGGCGAGCGCCTGCTGTACTACCCGGCAGTGACCCGCGAGGACTTCGTGTTCGACGGCCGCCCGCACCGCGGCCGCCTCACCGACCTGATGGCCAGCGGCCAGATGATGGCCGACCTCGGCCTGGAACCGCTGGATCCGGCCCGCGACCGCGCCATGGTCTGCGGCAGCCCGGCCATGCTCGCCGACTTCCGCACCCTGCTCGACGGCCGCGGTTTCACCCCGTCGATGCGCATCGGCGTGGTCGGCGACTATGTCTTCGAGCGCGCCTTCGTCGAGAAGTAAGCCCGCGCGCGCCGCGCCCGCGGGCCGGCCACCGCGTAGAATCCCGTGTTTACGCACCGAGTTGAGGACACCTGCATGAAGATCCTGGTCGCCGTCGACGGCAGTGAGATCAGCGTCCGCGCCGCCAAGCACGCCAACGTACTCGCCAGGAGTCTCGCCAAGCCGGCGAAGATCTTCCTGGTCGCGGTGGACGCGGCACCGTTCCCGGGCGTGGTGAGCAAGATCGGCAAGGAAACGATGGACAGGATCCACGCCGAGAACCACCAGCGCATGCTGGCGCCGGTGCGCAAGGCGCTCGCCCGCAGCAAGGCCGACGTGCGCGAACTGGCCGTGGTCGGCGAACCGGCCGAAGCCATCCTCGCCGCCGCACGCGACAACAAGGCGGACATCGTGGTGATGGGTTCCCACGGCCGAGGCTCGGTGAAGGGTCTCCTCCTGGGCTCGGTGTCGAGCAAGGTCATCGCCCAGACCGAACTGCCGGTCACCATCGTCCGCTGAAGAAACACGCCCATGCCATTCGTCACGGGAGGCCTCCGCCCGGGCGGGGTACCCTAGGGGACTCAGTCCTGCTAGGAACCACCCGATGAAGCATCCGCTGACGCTCGCCCTGGCCGTCGCCCTCGCCGGCGCCATGTCGCCCGCCCTTGCCCAGTCCACCCCCGATGCGGAGCCGGCCATGTCCGCCAGTGCCGACGCCCTCAAGGGCAATCCGTTCGCGGTCGAAAGCACGCTGCCGCTGCAGTACCCCCATTTCGACCGCATCCGCGACGAACACTTCGCCCCGGCCTTCGACGCCGGCATGGCGGAGCAGCTGGCCGAAGTGCGTGCGATTGCCGACAACCCCGAGCCGCCGACCTTCGAGAACACCATCCTGCCGCTGGAAACCAACGGCAAGACGCTGGGCCGCGCGATGCGCGTGTTCTTCAACCTGGTGGGCACCGACACCAACGACGCGCGCAAGAAGCTGCAGGCCGACTATTCGGCGAAGTTCGCCGCCCACCGCGACGCGATCTCGCTGGACCCGAAGCTGTTCGCGCGCATCAAGACGCTGCATGACAACCGTGCCGACCTGGGCCTGGACGCCGAAGGCGTGCGCCTGGTCGAGGAGTACTACAAGGACCTGGTGCGTGCCGGCGCCGCGCTGGACGAAACCCAAAAGGCGCGCCTGAAGGAGATCAACGGCGAGCTCGCGCAGCTCGGCACGACCTTCAGCCAGAACGTGCTGGCCGAGGTCAACGATTCCGCCGTGGTGGTCGATACCGCGGCCGAACTCGACGGCCTGACGCCCGAGCAGATCGAAGTCGCGGCCAATGCCGCCAAGGCCCGTGGCCACGAGGGCAAGTACGTCATCACCCTGCTCAACACCACCGGCCAGCCGCCGCTGCCGCAGCTGAACAACCGCGAGCTGCGCCAGCGCATCCACGAGGCCTCGGTCGTGCGCGGCGCGCGCGGCAACCAGTGGGACAACCGCGAGATCGTGGCCACCGTGCTGAAGCTGCGCGCCGAGCGCGCGAAGATGCTGGGCTTCGACACCTACGCCGATTACGTGCTCGACGGTGAAACCGCCAAGACCACGGACGCCGTGAACGCCATGCTCGGCCAGCTGGCCCCGGCCGCGGTGGCCAACGCCCGCAGCGAGGCCGCCAAGCTGCAGGCGATGATCGACGCCGAGCAGGCCGCCAAGGGCAAGCCGACCTTCCAGCTCGAAGCCTGGGACTGGGCCTACTACACCGAGAAGGTGCGCAAGGCCGAGTACGACTTCGACGAATCGCAGCTCAAGCCCTACCTGGAGATGAGGAACGTGCTGGAGAACGGCGTGTTCTTCGCCGCCACCCAGCTGTACGGCATCACCTTCAAGGAACGCACCGACCTGCCGAAGTACCACGCCGACACCTGGGTGTACGACGTGTTCAACGCCGACGGGAGCCCGCTGTCGATCTTCATCTTCGATCCCTACGCGCGCGACTCCAAGCGCGGCGGCGCCTGGATGAACTCCTACGTGTCGCAGTCGGGCCTCGAGGACACCCTGCCGGTGGTGGCCAACCACCAGAACATCCCGAAGCCGCAGGCTGGCCCGACCCTGCTGACCTGGGACGAGGTCACCACGATGTTCCACGAGTTCGGCCATGCGCTGCACGGCATGTTCTCCGACGTGAAGTACCCGTACTTCAGCGGCACCAGCGTGCCGCGCGACTTCGTCGAGTTCCCGTCGCAGGTCAACGAGATGTGGGCTGACTGGCCGTCGATCCTGGCCAACTACGCCAAGCACCACGAGACCGGCGAACCGATGCCGCAGGCGCTGCTGGACAAGGTGGTCGCGACCGCCAAGTTCAACCAGGGCTTCGCCACCACCGAGTACCTGGGCGCGGCGATGCTCGACCAGTACCTGCACCAGCTGCCGGCCGACAAGCTGCCCGCCGCAAAGGACGTGCTGGCGACCGAAGCCGCGGCGCTCGAGGCCGCTGGCCTGGACTTCGCCGCGGTGCCGCCGCGCTACCGCACCACGTACTTCAGCCACATCATGGGCGGCTACGCGGCCGGCTATTACGCCTACATCTGGTCCGAGGTGCTGGACGCCAACACCGTGGCCTGGATCGAGGAGAACGGCGGCCTGACGCGCGCCAACGGCGACCGCTTCCGCGCCACGCTGCTGTCGCAGGGCGGCAGCAAGGACGCGCTGCAGCTGTTCACGGACTTCTCGGGCAAGGATCCGGACATCCAGCCGCTGCTGGTGAAGCGGGGCCTGGACGGCGCCGTCGAGGACGGCGCGCCCCCGGCCGGGGCCACCCAGTCCGAGTAACAACGAGCCACATATCCTTCCCCCGCTCCGGCGGGGGAAGTTTTTCGGGGCCTGCAGTCATCAGCCTGCCGCGGGGCCGGCTTCAGCTGCTGGTGAACAGGGCCCGGTATTCCGGCGCCAGATGCGGCAGCAGCACGGCCGCCGGCACTTCGACCGTCTGCACGCCGTCCGAGTACGGCCCCACCTGGTAGGGCGGGAACACGAAGCGCAGCCCACGCAGGCGGCCACCGGTGCTCGGCACCGGCTCGAAGTGCGCGAAGTTCCCGGCCTCGGGCGCGGTGCCCTCGTCGATCATCCGGGCACCGGTACGCATCAGGCGGACGCGATCCTGCGGGTCGATGTCGTCCGCGTCCAGGCGTTGGGACAACGCCGCGTGCAGCGATTCGCGCACGAAGGCGGAAATGTCGTCCCAGCCCCCCTGCCCTTGGAACAAGGCCTCGGCCCGGAGCATCTCTCCGCGGGTGGGCAGCCAGGTGAAGCGCGCCACCAGGGGGTTGCCATGCGCACCACCGGTGTAGCTGGTGCCGGTGGCCTGCACGGCCACGATCTCGGGCGTCTCCATCACCATGTCGAAGGGCAGCGCGAGGTCATAGGGGGCAGCGGCGGCATCGGTCGACGTGGGTTCCCGCGCTTCCACCGCCTCCATGAGGTCGGTGCGTGCGGCGTCGGCATACCGCTGGAGTTCAGCGGCCAGTTCCGGATAGCGGTTGATCCCCGGCGGATAGCTGATGCCGATGATGTAGCGCGGGTCGGACTCCATCACGTCGTCAAGCACCACGGGGGAGTCCGCCTTCGAATCCGCGGAAGGCGGCGCTTGCGCGCTGCCGTCGACGGCATCGCCGGGCACCTCGGCCTCGCGGCGGCAGCCGGCAAGCGCGAGCGCCACCAGCAGCGCCAGCGGCACGATGCGATAGCGGATACGGCTCATCCGGGAACTCCCCCTGTCCAGTGCACGAGGCGCACAGGCTAGCGGCCCGCGCGTGATGCCGACGCTCACGCAACGGCCCGCGCGCCGCACACGAAAAAGCCCCGGACGTTGCCGTCCGGGGCTCTTGGTCCAGCGGTGCGAGCCTTACTCGGGCTGCACTTCGTCGGCCTGCAGGCCCTTCTGGCCCTGCACAACCTTGAACGAAACCTTCTGGCCTTCCTGCAGCGACTTGAAGCCGGTGCCCTGGATCGAACGGAAGTGGACGAAGAGGTCCTGGCCGCTCTCGGGGGTGATGAAGCCGAAGCCCTTGGCGTCGTTGAACCACTTGACGGTGCCGGTCTGACGATCGGACATGGTGTTACTCCTTGGAACAGTTTTTGAAATGGCACGGTCCGCCCGGCGGATCCGAGACTGCGAAGCAAGGGGTAACACAGGAACGATGGAGCGGATCGTCGGACGCAGCCGTTGCCGGCCTTGAAACCTTTGATCTACCGCACCGGAGCCACGATGTACCGTGATCCCGCTTTGAACAGTGGGCGAACCATACCCTACTTTCCATTGCAAATGTGAATTGCCGCCGGCCGTTCATCGGCAGCCCGGGCCATTCAGTCCCCTACCACCCCTCGTGGCGTGGCAGCAGGGCGGCCAGTTCGGCGTCGCCCAAGTTGCGCCAGCCCCCCGGCTTGAGGTGCCCCAGCTTGACCGGACCGATGCGGACCCGGACCAGCCGCTTCACCCGATAGCCGAAATGCGCGGCCATCAGGCGGACCTGGCGGTTGAGCCCCTGCACCAGGGTGACCCGGACTCCATAGCGGCCGAGCTTGCCGGTCCGGCATGGCAGGGTGAGCTCGCCGTGCACCGGCACCCCGCGGGCCATGCCGCGCACGAACTCGTCGGTGACGGGGTTGTTCACCGCCACCAGGTACTCCTTCTCGAGCTTGTTTTCCGCGCGCAGGATGGCGTTGACGATGTCGCCGTTGCTGGTCAGCAGGATCAGGCCTTCGGAATCCTTGTCCAGGCGGCCGATCGGGAAGATCCGCTCCTGGTGGTCGACGAAGTCGGTGATGTTCCCCGCGACACCGGTGTCGGTGGTGCAGGTGATGCCGACCGGCTTGTACAGCGCGATATAGACGTGGCGGCGCTTGCCGGGCGCGGCGCTTCGCGCGCGCAGGGGACGGCCGTCGAGGAGGACCTCGTCGCCCTCGCCCACCTCGGCGCCGATCCCGGCGCGCTGGCCGTTGACCGTCACCCGGCCCTCGCCGATGAGGCGGTCGGCCTCGCGACGCGAGCATGCGCCGGTCTCGCTGATGTGCTTGTTCAGGCGCATGGGTGGCAGATAGACCTCGAAAAGGGGCGCAAGTCTGCCAGATTGCGCGCCCGGCCGTTCACTCCAGCAGGTCGGCGTACTCCGCGTGCCGCTTCACCCAGGCCTCGGCATAGTTGCACAGCGGCCGGACCTTCCAGCCCTCCGCCCTGGCGTGGTGGAAGGCCGCCTCGACCAGCTTTCCGGCAATCCCGCGCCCGCCGATCGCCTCGGGCACATGGGTGTGGGTGATGTGCATGATGCCGTCGGCCATCTCGTAATCGAGGTTGGCGACGTGGCCCTCGACCTCGGTCACGAAGCGACCCGGGATGCCGTGGTGGGTGATATCGGGTCCGCTCATCTGCGTGTCTCCTTACTCGCTGCCGCCATTGCGATGGTCGCGCTTGCCCTGGTTGCGGCGATCTCGCGTGGAGATGCTGCCATGGATCGGGACCAGCCGCGCCTCGCCCGCGTGCAGTTCCTTGGCCTTGCTGGCGGCCTGCGGCGACTGGTAGCCGGGTTCCGGGGTGTGGTCGGCGACGGGGTCCAGCGACTGCCACGGCTGCGGCGTGCGGTCGCGCTCATGCTTGGCCTCGAGCAGGCTGCGGGTGTTCTCGAGCGCCCGCTCCGGGGTCAGGGCGCGGCGCGAGGCGCGCTTTTTCGCCGGTATCTTTTTCACGGCGGGCTTTCTGGTGGTGGCCTCCTTCGTGGCGGCCCCGGCCCCGGTCGCGGCCTTCCTGGCCACCACCTTCTTCGACGCGGACTTGCCGGACGCAGCTTTCGCAGCCTTCGCAGCCACCGTCGCCTTCTTTGCAGGCGCGTTCTTTGCAGCGGCCTTCTTCGTGGCGGCCCCGGTTCCTGTCGCGGCCTTCCCGGCCACCTTCGCGGGCGCCTTCTTTGCGGGTGCCTTCGTCGCCTTCTTCGCCGCCTTCTTCGCCATCACCGCCGGTGCGTCGCGGCGCGCCTCGACGAATCGCTGCAGCAGTTCGACCAGCAGCGCCTCCTTGCGGGCCGTGCGCGCGGCGATGCCGTCGGCCTTGCCCTCGCCACGCTTGCGCGCCGCCAGCCGCTGGCGCTTCAGCAGGTCGCGCGCCCGGTCGCGCGCGGCCCGCGTGCGTTCGACCCGCCCGGCCAGCGCAGGGCGATCCAGGCGGCGCAGGGCGTTGGCGCGGCTGTCGTCGAACAACGCCATCTCCGACTTGTTGAGCAGGGCGCTCGCTTGGGCACGGGTGAAGGCCATCTGCACTCTCCATATTGGGGATGTGCCAATGGGTATCACGGCAGGGATTCAGGCGCGGTGAGCGGCGCCAACCCGCGTCGATTGCCGCCGGACGGTGCGCGCGACTGACCAAACGCGTCACCCGCCGCCCTTGGACCGACGGCCCCGGAGCGGTTGGCACGCTTGATGCATGCACTACGGGCACGCACCCAACGTATGGAGACCACCATGCCGCCCATCGCCGACACCAGCGCCGGACACGAGGCCGTCACCCGCCTGTTCGACCTCGTCCGTTCCGGGGACGTGGACAACGTCGAATTCAACCAGCTCGACTCACTGGTCTATTCGCGCCTGCTCGAGACCTACGCCTGCGACCAGGGCGGGCTGGGCTGCGGCGGCGAGTCGATCTCCTGAGTCAGGACATCGGGGACATGAGCCGCGCGAGGAAGACACTGACCACGCGCGGCTCCATCATCACCGTGAAAAGCAGGCCGTAGCCCGCGCCCCAGAGATGGGCGCTGTGGTTGATGTTGTCGCCGCCCCGGCGATCCATCCAGATCGAGTAGCCGACGTACAGCACGGCATAGACGATCGCCGGCACCGGGATGAAGAACACGAAGATCAGTGCCCAGGGCTGCACCAGGATGAAGGCGAACAGCACCGCCGATACCGCGCCCGACGCGCCCAGGCTGCGGTAGTTCGGATCGCGGCGGTGGCGCAGGTACGTCGGCAGGATCGCCACGACGATCGCCGACAGGTAGAACAACGCGAAGCCGATCGGGCCGATATAGGGCGCGAACATCCGTTCGACATGGCGCCCGAAGAAGTACAGCGTGATCATGTTGAACAACAGGTGCTGCCAGTCGGCGTGCACGAAGCCGTGCGTGACCAGGCGGTCGTACTGGCGATGCCGTTCGATCGCCGGCGGCCACAACAGCAGCCGGTCGAGCAGGCGCCGGTTGCCAAAGGCCTGCCACGAGACCAGCACAGTCAGCGCCAGGATCGCCAGGGTGACCATGCCCCCGCCGCTCATGCCGCCACTCCGCCGGAGACGCGGTAGTTGTCCTGCATCGGGTATCTGCGCGCATAGGCCGCGAACGCCAGCGCCGCCACGAACGCGAACAGTGCGAAGAAGAACATCAGGAACGCGTTCTCGCTGAGCCCCGTGGAGGCGATAGCCGACGTCACCGCATCGTTGCGCACACCGGCATTGGTCAGCAGCACCCAGAGGCTGCCGAAGGTGCTGGTGAGGTACCAGAACGCCATGATCACGCCCTTCATCGCGTGCGGCGCCTGGCTATAGGCGAACTCCAGCGCGGTGGCCGAGACCAGCACCTCGCCGAAGGTCAGCAGCAGGTAGGGCAGGCTCTGCCATGCCAGCGAGACCTCGGCGCCGCCGTCGAGCCACAGCTGCAGCACGCCGGCGGCGATCCAGGCGACGCCCGAGAACACGATGCCCCAGCCCATCCGGCGCAGCGCGGTGACGGTAAAGCCCATCCGGCGCAGCAGCGGGTACAGCACCAGGTTGTTGAACGGGATCAGCAGCATGACCAGCAGCGGGTTCAGCGCCTGCATCTGCGCCGCTTCCTTCACCAGCCAGCTCGGCCACCACCAGGCGGCGTGCGGGATCAGCATCGCGTTGCCCTGGATGATCCAGGTCGATGCCTTCTGGTCGAACAGCGACCAGAACGGCGTCACCAGCGCGAACACGATCAGGATCCGCAGCACCGCTCGCACGCCGTCGACCGCCGCGTCGGGGTGCAGGCCCCGCGCGCGCTCGAGCTGGAGCGACGCGCCCCAGCCGACGCAAGCGATCACCACGCCCAGCGCCAGGCACGCGGTGATGACGAAGCCGAAGGAGTCCGGCCAGGGCAGCGGCACGCCAATCGCGTCCAGCGCCCACAGGGCCAGCATCAGCACCGCGAGCGTGATGCCCGCGCGCGCGATCAGCGTGCCGGAGCCGCCCTGCCCTGCGCTGCCCCGCAGCGCGGTGCGCACGACGTTGAGGAAGGAATCGGGATCGCGCCCAGACGGCGGCACGTTGACGTACTCCTTGCGGCCCAGCCAGAACACGACGGTGGCAATGAGCATCAGAACGCCCGGCACGCCGAAGGCCACCGCCGGCCCGTAGCTGCGCAGCAGCAGCGGCGCCAGCAGCGAGGCGAAGAACGAGCCGAAGTTGATGATCCAGTAGAAGGCGTCGAAGACCACCTTCGCCTTCGACTTGTTGGTCTGGTCGAACTGGTCGCCGCAGAACGAGACCACCAGCGGCTTGATGCCGCCCGAGCCCAGCGCGATCAGGAACAGGCCGGTGTAGAAGCCGTTGCGGCTGTCCTCGAACAGCGCCAGGCAGGCGTGGCCCGCGACGTAGATCAGCGAGAACCACAGCACGGTGTTGTACTTGCCGAAGTAGCGATCCGACAGCCAGCCGCCGAGCAGCGGGAAAAAATACACGCCGATGACGAAGCTGTGGAAGATGTCCTTGGCGGCGCCCTCGCGCTCCGGGCCCGCGGGCAGGTAGGCCAGCAGCATCGAGCTGATCAGGAACGGGATGAGGATGTTCCTCATGCCGTAGAAGCTGAAGCGCTCGCAGGCTTCGTTGCCGATGATGTAGGCGATCTGGCGCGGCATCCTGCCGGCGTCGGGGGCAACGGGTGCTGTGCTCATGCGGGTCGGCTGTCTTGCGGTCGAAAGCGTGAAGGCTAGCGTATCCATGGCCCCCGCGCTTTGGCCGGAAGCCATGGGCCGGGCATCATGGGCGACCTTGCCGCCCTCCGATGCCCACGCCATGTCGCGATCCCTCGTTGCCGCCCTGCCCCTGGTCCTGCTGCTGGCCGTCGCGGTCGCACCCCTGGCCGCTGCCCATCAGGCACCCGCCCCGTCCGCCAAGAGCCCGCCGCCGTTGTCCACGATCGCGGAACGCTCGGGATTCCTACGCACCGGCCGCTACGAGGAGGTCGCCAACCTCTGCACCACGTTCGCGCAGCGCTACCCCGATGCGGTCCGCTGCATCGACTTCGGCACCACCCCCGAGGGGCGACCGATGAAGGCCCTGGTGGCTTCGCGCAGCGGCGCGCTGACGCCCGAAGCCGCGCGCGCGGCGGGGCTGCCGGTGCTGCTGGTCCAGGGCGGCATCCATGCCGGCGAGGTGGACGGCAAGGACGCCGGCTTCCTGGCCCTGCGCCAGGCGCTCGATGGCGAGGCCGCCGCCGGCACGCTGGAGAAGCTGGTGCTGGTCTTCGTGCCGGTGTTCAACGTCGACGGCCACGAGCGCTTCGGGGCCTGGAACCGCCCCAACCAGCGCGGCCCCGAGAAGATGGGCTGGCGCACCACGGCGCAGAACTACAACCTCAACCGCGACTACCTGAAGGCCGACGCACCGGAGATGCGGGCAATGCTCGCCCTGGTGGAGGCCTGGGATCCGATCGCGACCGTCGACCTGCACGCCACCAACGGCGCCCAGTTCGAGCACGACATCTCGGTCCAGATCGAGCCCCTGCACTCCGGAGACGCGGAGCTGGCCGGCGCCGGCCTGGCACTGCGCGACGCGCTGCTCGCCGATCTCGCCGCACAGGGCTCGCTGCCGCTGCCTTTCTACCCCTCGTTCGAAACCTATGACGACCCCGCCTCGGGCATCGTCGACGGCGTCTCGCCGCCCCGGTTCTCGCACGGCTATTTCCCGCTGCGCAACCGCTTCGGGATCCTGGTCGAGACCCATTCCTGGAAGGAGTACCCGGTCCGGGTGGGCATCACCCGCAACCTTGTCATCGGGATGCTGGAGCAGACCGCCGCGCACGGCCGGGAATGGCTGGATATCGCCGCCGCCGCGGATGCGCGCGCGAGCGCGCTCGCCGGCCAGGACGTGCCGCTGGACTACGTCGCCACCGACCGCGTGCGCACCGTCGACTTCCGGGGCTACGCCTGGACGCGGACGCCGTCCGAGATCTCCGGCGCACCGGCCACGCGCTACGACGAAGCCACGCCCCAGGTCTGGAAGATGCCCCTGCGCGACGAGATCGTGCCCGGCCGCAGCGTGACCGCACCGGCCGCCGGTTACATCGTGCCGGCGCGGCATGCCGACCTGGCCTCGCGCTGGCTGGACGTGCACGGGGTGCAGTACCGCCGGCTGGAGTCACCGCTCACCGGCGCGGCACTGGAAACATTCCGCGCCGACGCCACCCGCCTGGCCGCCGCTTCCACGGAGGGCCACCAGCGGCTTGAGCTGGACGGCGAATGGCGGCCCGAGACCCGCGACCTCGCGGCGGGGGCGCTGTTCGTTCCCATTGCCCAGCCGCGCGCACGCCTGGCGATGGCGATCCTCGAACCGCAGGCACCGGACTCGATGGCAGCCTGGGGCAGGTTCAACAACGCGTTCGAGCGCAAGGAATACATGGAGGCGTACGTCGCCGAAGCGGTCGCCGCCGAGATGTTGCGCGACCGCGCCGTACGCGACGCCTTCGAGGCCCGGCTCGCGGAGGATCCCGCGTTTGCCGCCAGCCCGGGGGCGCGACTGGACTGGTTCTACCGCCGCCACGCCAGCTGGGACGAGCGCTTCGGCCTCTACCCCGTCTTCCGCACCGCCAGCGCGCCGCGCTGAGGGCAGTCCGGCTCGACCCGGTTCCGGCCACCGGCCTTCGCCCGGTACATCGCCGCATCCGCGCGCTGGAGCCACTCGTCGGCGGTGATGACTGAAAGGTCGACCTCCGCCAGGCCGATGCTGAGCGTGCACTCCAGCGCCGCTGCTTCGGCCGGCCGCTGGTCGAGGAAGGCGATGCGCACGCGCTCGGCCACGCGCATCGCGCCCACCAGGCTGGTCTCGGCCAGCAGCACCCCGAATTCGTCGCCGCCGTAGCGCGCCGGGGTGTCGATGTCGCGGGTGCAGGCGGCCAGCACGCCGGCGACGCTGCGCAGGACGTCGTCACCGACGACGTGGCCGTGGTTGTCGTTGACCGCCTTCAAGTTGTCGACGTCCACCAGCATCAGCACGGCGGGCCTGCGCGTGCGCGCGTGGCGTGCGAGCTCCGCGATCAGCGCTTCGTTCCAGCCACGGCGGTTGCGAAGCCCGGTGAGCACGTCGATGCGGTTGAGGCGTTCGAGCTGGCGGTTCTTGGCGGCCACGCTGCCCCCAAGCGCATAGGCGATCGTGGCCAGCGCCACCGGGTAGACGAACAGGAACGGAAGCGTGGCCAAGACCACCGGCATGCTGCTGTGAAGCTGCACCGGGAACCCAAGCGCAGCGGAGACCAGTACGCAGGCCGCCACCAGCGCGGGCGCGGTGCGGCCCAGGAAGCGCCAGCCGCCCACGGCGACCTTGTCCGTGGTCACCATCGCCAGCAGCACCGCGCTCGGCACCAGGTTGAACTCCATGATCGCGATCCAGGCGCCCGCGGCCGCGGAATCAAACACCAGGTGGCGATGCGCGGCATGCGCGGGGTCCGCCGAGCGCAGCATCAGCCAGCGTGCCAGCAGTGGCCAGGCGAAGCCGTTGAATGCCCAAAAGGCCCAGATCCACGGCGTTGCGTCATTGGATGCAAGCACGGAGGCCACCAGCAGTGCCGACAACGCTCCCCCGAGCGTACGCATCTGGTGGACGCGTCCAGCGAAACGCAGTTCACGCTCGCGCACGTTGGCTGGGTCGGACAATTGCATCATCTCAGGGTGGCCGCTATCCGCGCCGCCAGCAAGTGCGCGCGCCAAGGCGCGAACGCAATCCTGAACTGCGTCACGCTCCTGCTGCGGTCGATGCCGTCCATCCCTGCTCGCCTTGCGACCCGCGGCGTCAGGCGGACGACGCGTCGAGCGCTTCCCAGCGTGCGTACGCGCCGTCGAGTTCCGCCTGCACGTCCGCCATCGCCGCGTTGTGTGCGGTGATGGCGGCGCCTTCCCCGCGGAAGAACGCCGGATCGGCCAGCTTCGCGGTCATTTCAGCCAGCCGCGTTTCCAGGGCCTCGATCCGCGCAGGCAGCTGCTCGAGTTCCCGCGCCTCCTTGAAGCCGAGCTTGCGTCGCGCCGGCTCCGCCGCGACCGGGGGCGCAACGCTGGCGGGGGGGCTGGCGGCGTCGACACGCGCTGGCGCTCCGGCACCGGCACCTGTCGCCTGACCGCCCTGCGGCTTCTGCCGCAGCCAGTCGCTGTAGCCGCCAACGTATTCGCCGATGCGGCCTTCGCCGCCGTCCTGCATCACGATCGTGGAGGTCACCACGTTGTCGAGGAAGTCACGGTCGTGGCTGACCAGCAGCAGCGTGCCCGGATACTCGCCCAGCAGCTCTTCAAGCAGCTCCAGGGTCTCGACGTCGAGGTCGTTGGTCGGTTCGTCCATCACCAGGAGGTTGGACGGCTGCGCGAACAGTTTGGCCAGCAGCAGGCGGTTGCGCTCGCCGCCGGACAGGCGGGTGATCGGCGCGCGCGCGCGTTCGGGGGTGAACAGGAAGTCCTGCAGGTAGCCGATGACGTGCTTGCGCTTGCCCCCGACCTCGACGAAATCCTGGCCCTCGGCCACGTTCTCAAGCGCGTTCCAGTCCTCGCGCAGGGTGGCGCGGTACTGGTCGAAATAGGCCACCTGCAGCTGCGTGCCGATGCGGATCTCGCCGGCCTGCGGCTGCAGCTGGCCGAGCAGCAGCTTCAGCAGCGTGGTCTTGCCGCTGCCGTTGGCGCCGATGAGGCCGATGCGGTCGCCGCGCATGATGGTGGTGGAGAAGTCGCGCACCAGCGGGCGGCCATCGAACGCGAACGACACCTCTTTCGCCTCGATCACCTTCTTGCCCGAGGAGCCGGCCTGCGCGGTGTCCATGCGCACGTTGCCCGTCTGCTCGCGGCGCGCGGCGCGCTCATTGCGCATCGCCTCGAGCCGGCGCACGCGGCCTTCGTCGCGGGTGCGACGCGCCTTGATGCCCTGGCGGATCCACACCTCCTCCTGGGCCAGCAGCTTGTCGAAGCGCGCGTTTTCCTGCGCCTCGGCGTTGAGCCGCTCTTCCTTGCGGCGCAGGTAGTTGTCCCAGTCGCCGGGCCAGCTGGTCACCTGCCCACGGTCGATCTCGACGATCCGCGTGGCCAGCTGGCGCAGGAAGCGCCGGTCATGGGTGATGAACACCAGGGCGCCGCTCCAGCCCTTGAGGAAGCCTTCCAGCCAGTCGATCGCAGCGATGTCGAGGTGGTTGGTCGGCTCGTCGAGCAGCAGGACATCGGGCGCCGACACCAGCGCGCGCGCCAGCAGCACGCGGCGCTTCATGCCGCCGGACAGGCGAGCGAAGGCAGCATCGCCGTCGAGGTCAAGCCGCGCGAGGGTTTCGACCACGCGCTGGTCCAGGCTCCAGCCGTCGGCGGCCTCGATGCGCTCCTGCACCGCGGCCAGGCGGTCCATGTCGACGTCATCGGCGTGGATCAGGTGGTGGTACTCGGCCAGGTCCGCACCGATGCCGCCAAGGCCCTCGGCCACGACGTCGAACACGCTGCCGTCGGCCGAAGCCGGGACTTCCTGCTCCAGCCGCGCCACGCGCACCGCGCCTTCGCGGCGGACCTCGCCGTCGTCGGGTTTGAGTTCGCCGTCGAGCAGGCGCAACAGGGTGGATTTGCCGGCGCCATTGCGGCCGATCAGGGCGATACGCTCGCCGGCGTCGATCGCGAGGTCGACGCGTTCGAGCAGGAGCGGGCCGCCGACGCTGTAGTCGACGGCATTGAGGGTCATCAGGGGCATCCGCATATTCTACCGGTGCGGGACGCCCCGATCCGCGTTCAGGAGCTGCAGGACAGCATCGAGCAGCCGGGGCGGTTAAGCGCCCAGTCCGGGCGCAGCGCCGCGAACGCCTCGCGGCCGGGCTGCTCTGCATAGGGATCGCGCAGGACATCCAGCAGTTCGCCGATGCCGGCCTCGTCGCCTGACTCCGCGCGCTCGATCGCCTGTTGCGCCAGGTAGTTGCGCGGCACGTAGCGGGGGTTGGCGGCGTGCATATGGGCCACCCTCGCCTCCCGCGGCAGGCCGTCGGCGCGGCAGCGGGCGGCGTAGCGAGCCAGCCAGTCGCCCATGGCATCGGCGTTGGCGGCCAGGCGTGCCGACTCGTAGAAGGCACCCTCCAGGGGTTCCAGCGACGGCTCGATGGCGTCCACGTCGATATCGGCCAGCGCGCGAAAGAAGCGCGTCATGTCGGCACCCGAGCGCTGCATCAAGGCCTGCAGCTCCCGCATCAGCGCCAGGTCGCTGTCGTCGCACTGCTCGAGCCCAAGCTTTGCGCAGGCGTTGTCGCGCTCGCACTCGGCCCAGGTCGCGGCGTAGGCATCCAGACCTGCCTGCAGCGGCGCCGCGTCGGCAAACAGCGGCGACAACGCGCCGGCCAGCCGCCCCAGGTTCCAGTGCGCCACCCGCGGCTGCCAGCCGAAGCGGTAGCGACGGCCTTGGGCATCGGTGGTGTTGGGTGTCCAGTCGGGATCGTAGTCGTCGATCCAGCCGTACGGGCCGTAGTCGATCGTGAGCCCGAGGATCGACATGTTGTCGGTGTTGAGCACGCCGTGGACGAAGCCGATTCGCATCCAGTGGCCGACCAGCGTCGCGGTGCGCATGCAGACCTCGCGGAACCAGGCCGTGAACAGCGTCTCGTCAAAAGCGCCGTCCGCGCGCAGCCGCGCCAGAGGTTGCGCGGCGCGGTCGCCCAGCAGCCAGGGAAAGTCACGCCACACGCAGAATTCGGCCAGCGCGCGCAGCAGGTCGATGTCGCCCCGCGACGCCGGCAGCTCGAAGCTGCCGAAGCGGATGAACGACGGCGCCACCCGGCAGACGATGGCACCGGGTTCCGGCCCGGCGTGGCCGTCGTAGAACATGTCCCGCACCACCGCATCGCCGGTGGCCACCAGCGAGAGCGCACGCGTGGTCGGCACGCCGAGATGGTGCATGGCCTCGCTGCAGATGAACTCGCGGACCGAGGACCGCAGCACCGCGCGCCCGTCGGCGCCGCGGGAATATGGCGTCCGTCCAGCGCCCTTGAGCTGCAGCTCGTGTCGCGTGCCGTCGGCTGCTATCGCCTCGCCCAGGCTGATCGCGCGGCCGTCACCAAGCTGGCCGGCCCAGTGCCCGAACTGGTGGCCTCCATAGTTCGCCGCCCAGGGATCCATGCCCTCCAGCAGGCGGTTGCCGCCGAACACCTGCGCAAACGCGGGCGCGGCAAGCGCTGCCTGGTCCAGCCCCAGTTGCGCCGCCACCTCAGTGGAATGTGCCACCAGCCGGGGCGCTGCCACCGGAGTGGGCACGACACGCGACCAGGCCGCACCGTGCACCTGGCGTACGTCCGCGCCGGAGTCCGGATCGCCGGGCAGCTCGCGGAGGAACGCGTTGTCGAAGTCCAGGTGCATGCGGGCAGTGTGGCAGGCACCGCGCGATGGCACCGTGCCGGTCAGCCGCCGCAACCCTCCAGGCGCAGGCGCTGGCCAGCGCGGATCGCATACGACGGCGCCTTGAGCCCGTTGGCCTGGGCCAGCTGGCGCGCCTCGCAACCGTAACGCCGCGCGATCGCGACCAGGGTGTCACCGCGCGCCACGCGGTGCTCGCGCGGGGACCGTGCCGCTGCGGGCGCGGGCGTGCCCGTCGTCGCGGTGGGCCGCACCACCTCGATCGGCCCGGTGCGCACCAGCGCGGCGTCGACGCGGCTGCCCACCAGCTGCCTGGCGAGGTCCGCACGGCGGCCCTGGGCGCACCAGCGCTTGTACAGCGCGGCCATGCGCGTGGTGCCTTGGAGCACGGCACCCGCGGGGATCACCTGGTCGGCTTCGAAGCGCGGGTTGAGGTTGCGCAGCTGGCGCATGTAGCCATGCCGGCTGCCGCTGTCGCCCATGCACACGGTGAGTTCGTAGATCGAGGCCGGGCGCGCCAGCACGAAGTTCGCCGGCCGCGCGTCGACCTTGGGAAAGCTCAGGCCGTACTCCCTGGGATGCAGGTACAGCCAGGCCGCGGCGATCACCATCGGCACGTAGTCGCGGGTCTCCGCGGGGAACTGGTTGTAGACGTCGGCGTCCCAGAACTGCCGCCCGCCGCTGGCATCGTGGATGCGCCTGGCCCGGCCCTCGCCGCCGTTGTAGGCAGCCAGCCACTTCTCGACCTCGTCGCCGAACTCCGCGAAACGCTCGCTGAGATACATGGCAGCGGCATCCGCGGACTGCGCCGGGTCGTAGCGGGTGTCGAAGCCGCTGGCATCGGGCCCGAGCCCGAAGCGGCGCCCGGTGGCCGGCATGAACTGCAGCGGGCCGACGGCACCGGCGCGCGAGCCCACATGCACGCGACCCGTCGATTCCTTGGCCATGATCCCGAACAGCAGCGCCTCGGGCAGGCCACGCTCCTCGAACGCGGGCGCCATCAGATGGCGCATGTACTGATAATTCTCGTGGCTGGTGATGAGCGACACGCGCATGTCGGTCAGCCAGCGGCGGATGCCTTCCTGCACCGCGGGATTGAACTGCACCATGCGCACGAAGCGCTGGCCGTCCTCGCTGAGCAGGGCCGCGGCGCTGGCGCCCTCGGGCACGTCGCCGGTGGGCAGCTCGCCTTCGGCAAGGAGCTCGGCATCGAGATCCTCGCCTTCCGCGCCTGAAGCCTCGTCCGCCTGCGCCTTCAGCAGGCGCTTGAACGCCGGCATCAGCGTCGAGACCTGGCAGCCGCGCTGCTTCTCGCAGTCCAGCATCACGTCTTCCATGTCCTCGAGCGCGGCATCGCCCTGGGCAATGGCTTCGGGGTCGGCGTTGGCCGCCTTCACCAGCGACTCGCGATAGCGGGCCTCGGCGGCAGCCATGCGCTCGGTCAGCTCGGTGGCGGCGGCGCGGTCGCGCCTGGACTGCGCGGACGCATCGGGAACGTGGAGGGCGAGCACCGCGACGGCCGCGGCGAGCGCCAGCCTCGGCAGGACAGCGGAAAGTGGGGGCATTCTTGGACCGGGGACTGCGACTGCGAGCAGGCAGGGTAACGACCGCCCGCAGCCAGCGCAAAGCCCTTGTCCGCAACCGCACCGTGGCCCCTTGTCGCTAGAATCCGCTCTTCACGCACAGGAGCTTCCATGGACCCGATCCTCGTCGGCAAGGCCGTCACCCAGCCAGACGCGCTCCCCGAAACCGGCGGCCGCGTCTTCCTGCAGCCGAAGTTCGGCAACCGCCACGGGCTGGTTGCCGGCGCCACCGGCACCGGCAAGACGGTGACCCTGATGACGCTGGCCGAGGGCTTCTCGCGGATCGGCGTGCCGGTGTTCCTTGCCGACGTGAAGGGCGACGTGGCCGGCCTCGCGGTGCCCGGCGAGATCGGCGACAAGCTGCGCGAGCGCGCGGAGATGATCGGGGTCGACGCCTACGGGCCCGAAGCCAGCCCGGTGGTGTTCTGGGACATCTACGGCAAGTCCGGCCACCCGGTGCGGACCACGGTCAGCGAGATCGGCCCGACCCTGCTGGCGCGCATGCTCGAACTCAACGATACCCAGTCGGGCGTGCTCGACATCGTGTTCAAGCTCGCCGATGACCGCGGCCTGCTGCTGCTCGACCTCGCCGACCTGCGCGCGCTGCTCGGCCTGGTGGCCGAGGAACGCAAGGCAGTGTCGACGCAGTACGGCCTGGTCAGCACGCCATCGATCGGCGCCATCCAGCGCGCCCTGCTGCGCCTGGAATCGGACGGCGGCGAGGCCTTCTTCGGTGAACCCGCGCTGGAGCTGGCCGACATCATGCGGACCACCACCGACGGCCGCGGCGTGGTCAGCATCATGGCCGCCGACCGCCTGATCCTGAAACCGCGCCTGTACTCGAGCTTCCTGCTGTGGCTGCTGTCGGAGCTGTTCGAGACGCTGCCGGAAGTCGGCGACCTCGACAAGCCGAAGCTGGTGTTCGTGTTCGACGAAGCGCACCTGCTGTTCAGTGATGCGCCGTCCGCGCTGCTGCAGCGCATCGAGCAGGTGGTGCGGCTGATCCGCTCCAAGGGCGTGGGCGTGTACTTCTGCTCCCAGTTCCCCGATGACGTGCCCGACAACGTGCTGGGCCAGCTCGGCAACCGCGTGCAGCACGCCCTGCGCGCCTACACGCCGCGCGACCAGAAGGCGGTGCGCACCGCGGCCGAGACCTTCGTGTCCAATCCTGGGCTGGACGTGGCCAAGGCCATCGGCCAGCTCGGCACCGGCGAGGCCCTGGTGTCGACACTGCAGGGCAAGGGCGCGCCGATGCCCGTGGAACAGACCCTGGTCGCGCCGCCACGCTGCCGCATGGGCGCGATCACCGATGCCGAGCGCGCGCGCGTGCGCTCCGGCAGCCCGGTGGGCGCGAAGTACGACACCGCGGTCGACCGTGAATCCGCCTTCGAGATCCTGGCGAAGAAGGCGGAAGACCTGTCCGCACATGCCGATGCGCCAAAGGCGCGTACCGCGAAGCAGGACGAAGAGGAATCGGGCGGCGGCTTCGCCCAGTCGGTCAAGGACGCGGTGTTTGGCACCAAGCGCCGGCAAGGCATGATCGAAACCATGGCCAAGCAGTCCGCGCGCACGGTGGGCAACCAGATCGGCCGGCAGATCCTGCGCGGGATCTTCGGCGGCATCACGGGCAAGAAGTGAGCCCGTCCCGCAATGCTGGCGGGCGCTGAGGCGGCGATGTCTCGCTGGCGCCCCCCGCCCGAGAAATCCACCGCGCTGGTCACTCCGGAGGGCCACGCGCGCCTGAAGGCCGAGCTCGACGATCTCTGGCGCGTGCGACGCCCGGAGGTGGTGCGCGCGCTGTCGGCGGCCGCCGCCGAGGGCGACCGCTCCGAGAACGCCGAGTACACCTACCGCAAGAAGCAGCTGGGCGAGATCGACCGCCGCGTGCGCTACCTCAGCAAGCGCCTGCAGGCGCTGCGGGTGGTCGACACCGTGCCCAGCGATCCCGCGGCGGTCTACTTCGGCGCGCTGGTGGAGGTGGAAGACATCGACAGCGGGGAGATCGCGCGCTACCGCATCGTCGGACCCGACGAAACCGACGCCGTACGCGGCTGGATCAGCATCGACTCGCCGCTGGCGCGCGCGCTGCTGAAGAAGCGGGTGGACGACGAGTTCGAAGCCGAACTGCCCGGCGGGCGCCACGCTTTCGCCGTGGTCGCAGTGGACTATCCCGCAGGTTGAGAGCGTCGCGGGTGGGCTCGCGGTACGGCGGGTTGGTGGGTACTCCGTGGGCTGACCACGTGGTGGTCTTTATGCCCACTGCGTACCCACCAACCCGCCTTGCAGCGCGTCCCTGCAGGCCGAGAGAAAAAAACAGAAGCGCGATGCTCTCCCCTCACCCCACGCACCCTCCGCCTCAAGCGCTGTATTCAACCTCGCCGTAAAGATCGTGCTCGTCGCTGCCCATGATGCGGATGTCGGCGAACTCGCCGGGGCGCAGCCCTGCTTCGCGGCCGTCCTGCACCTGCACCAGGCCGTCGATCTCAGGCGCGTCGGCCATCGACCGGGCGATCGCGAGGTCGCCGTCGATGGCATCGACGATGCAGCGCTGCACCGTGCCGACCTTGGCTTCAAGGCGCGCGGCCGAGATATCCGCCTGCCGCGCCATGAAGCGCGCCAGGCGCTCCTGCTTGATCTCCTCGGGCACCGGGTCGGGCAGCGCGTTCGCGGCCGCGCCCTGCACCGGCGAATACGCGAAGGCGCCGACGCGGTCGAGCTGCGCCTCGTCCAGGAAATCGAGCAGGGATTCGAACTCGGCCTCGGTCTCGCCCGGGAAACCGACGATGAAGGTCGAGCGCACGGTCAGCTCCGGGCAAGCGGCGCGCCAGGACTGCACGCGCTCAAGCGTGCGCTCCACGGCGCCCGGCCGCTTCATCAGCTTCAGGATGCGCGGGCTGGCATGCTGGAACGGGATGTCGAGGTAGGGCAGCAGCCGCGGCTGGCCGTCGGCGCGGCGCGCGGTCATCAGCTCGATGATGCCGTCCACGTGCGGGTACGGGTAGACGTAGTGCAGGCGCACCCAGGCGTCGAGCTCGGACAGGCCTTCGCACAGTGACTTCATGCGCGTCTGGTAGGCCTTCCCGCGCCACTCGCGCTCCGCGTAGCGCACGTCGACGCCGTAGGCCGAAGTGTCCTGCGACACCACCAGCAGTTCGCGCACGCCGCCGCGCACCAGGCGCTCGGCCTCGCGCAGCACGTCGTCGACCGGGCGCGACACGAGGTCGCCGCGCATCGAGGGGATGATGCAGAAGCTGCAGCGGTGGTTGCAGCCCTCGGAAATCTTCAGGTAGGCATAGTGCTTCGGCGTCAGCTTCACGCCGTCCGCGTAGTCCTCGCCGCCCAGCCGCGGGGCCGGCATGAGGTCGACGAAGGGGTCGTGGCGCGGCGGCAGCGCGGCGTGGACCGCGGCCATGACGCTGGCATAGTCCTGAGGGCCGCTGATCGACAGCACGCCCGGATGCGCTTCGCGGATCACGTCTGCGCGCTTGCCCAGGCAGCCGGTCACGATCACCTTGCCGTTCTCGGCCATCGCCTCCCCGATCGCGTCCAGCGATTCCGCAACGGCCGAGTCGATGAAGCCGCAGGTGTTGACCACCACCACGTCGGCGTCGTCATAGTTGGGCGACAGCGCATAGCCCTCCACCCGGAGCTGGGTGAGGATGCGTTCGGAGTCGACGAGGGCTTTCGGGCAGCCGAGGCTGACGAAGCCCACGCGGGGGGCGGTCGGGGTGGCGATATCGTTCATGCGCTGCAGCGGGCTCGGCGTGGGTCCGCGCGGCGGCGGAGGGGTCTGGCGGTTTTCGCGCCGCGATTATACCGGGGCGCTAGAATCGCCCGAGGGCCGGAACCTGAACCGGCCGCCCACCCGGAGGCGACGATGGGGACGCGAGTCAGGCTGGACAGCGCGGAAGTCGGCGAGGTCGGCGGCTGGTTGGCGCGCCCCGAAGCGGCGCCTCGCGGCGGACTGGTCGTGGTCCAGGAGATCTTCGGCGTCAACGCGCACATGCGCGCGGTCACCGAACGCTATGCCCGCGACGGGTTCCTGGCGCTGGCGCCGGCCCTGTTCGACCCCGTCCAGCGCGATGCCGAACTCGCCTATGACGAAGCCGGCTTTGAAGGTGGCCGCGCGCTTGCCGCGGCCCTGGGCTTCGACCGCGCCGTGGCCATCGTGGATGCCGCCGCGGCGCAGCTTCGGACCCTGCTGTCCGAAGAGGCGCTCGACCGGAACGCCGGGATCGGGGTGGTCGGCTTCTGCTGGGGCGGCAGCGTGGCCTACCTCGCCAACGCGCGCCTGGGCCTTCCGGCGGTGAGCTATTACGGTGCGCGCACCGTGCCCTTCCTCGACGAACCGCTGCGTGCGCCGATGCTGTTCCACTTCGGCGCCCGCGACCACAGCATCCCGGAGGCCGACCTCCAGGCGCACCGCCGCGCCCGGCCCGAGGCCGAGCTGCATGTCTATGACGCCGGCCACGGCTTCAACCGCGACGTCGACCCCCGCCACTTCGACGAGGCCAGCGCCCGCCTGGCCCACACCCGCACACTGGACTTCCTGCACCGTGCACTCGCGCCCGCAGGCCGCGCCTGAAAGGAACCCGCCATGTCCCGGCACCGCAACACCCAGCCCGAACCCTATGCCCTGCACCCACAGCTCGCCGCGGACAGCCACCCGCTCGCCGCGTTCGAGCTGTGCGACCTGCAGCTGATGGACGACAGCAACTATCCGTGGCTGGTGCTGGTGCCGCGCGTGCCGGGCGCCCGCGAGCTCCTCGACCTGGACGCCGCCCAGCGCGCGGCGCTCATGGAGGAGGTCCTCCGTTGCGAACAGCTGCTGGTCGATGTGTTCCAGCCGCACAAGCTCAACGTGGCCGCGCTGGGCAACCTGGTGCCGCAGCTGCACGTGCACGTCATCGCCCGCTTCGAGAGCGACCCGGCCTGGCCGGCGCCGGTCTGGGGCCGGGTGGCCTCGCGGCCCTATCCACCCGAGGCCCTGGTCGACCGCGTGCGCGACCTGCAGGCCGCGCTCGTCGCCTGAGCCCGCTCAGGTGCGGGGCAGCGTGACCCCGGTCTGTCCCTGGTATTTGCCACCACGGTCCTTGTACGAGGTCTCGCAGACATCGTCGGCCGCGGCCTGGAAGAACAGCATCTGCGCCACGCCCTCGTTGGCGTAGATGCGCGCCGGCAGCGGCGTGGTGTTGCTGAACTCCAGCGTCACATGTCCTTCCCACTCCGGTTCCAGCGGCGTGACGTTGACGATGATCCCGCAGCGCGCGTACGTGCTCTTGCCCAGGCACACCACCAGGGTGTCGCGCGGGATGCGGAAATACTCCACCGTGCGCGCCAGCGCGAAGGAGTTCGGCGGGATGATGCATTCGTCCGCCTCGATGTCCACGAAGCTCTTCGGATCGAAGTGCTTGGGATCGACGATGGTCGAGTTGATGTTGGTGAACACCTTGAACTCGCGCGAGCAGCGCACATCGTAGCCGTAGCTCGATGTGCCGTAGCTGACGATACGCTCGCCGTTTCCGGCGTGCTTGACCTGGCCGGGCTCGAAGGGCTCGATCATGCCCCCTGGAGTTTCGGACATGCGGCGGATCCAGCGGTCGGACTTGATGCTCATACGGTTCCCGGATGCGGCGTCCCGGCGGCGCGGCGCCCCGGGGCAAGACCCGCGATTGTAGGGACTCGCCGCCGCCACGGCACCCCGCCGCGCACCGGGAACGCCTGCCGCCGGGCTACAGCAGCGATGCCGAGATCGTCGCGGGCGCGCGCGGCCGCTTGGCGAGCTCGGCGGCGACGTTGCGCGCCAGTTCCCGATAGGCATCGGCGGCAGCCGAGTCCGGCGCCGAGATGACCACCGGCGTACCGGCGTCGCCCTGCTCGCGGATCGTGCGTTCCAGCGGCAGCGATCCCAGCAGCGGCAGCCCGTACTGCGCGGCCATCCGCGTCCCGCCGCCATCACCGAAGATGTGTTCGGCGTGGCCGCAGTTCGAGCACACGTGCACCGCCATGTTCTCGACCAGGCCCAGCACCGGCACCTCGACCTTCTCGAACATCTTCAGCGCCTTGCGCGCGTCGAGGGTGGCCACGTCCTGTGGCGTGGTGACGATGATGGCCCCGGCCACCGGGATCTTCTGCGCCAGGGTCAGCTGGATGTCGCCGGTGCCGGGCGGAAGGTCGATCAACAGGTAGTCCAGGCTGTCGTCCCCACCCCAGCGGGTGTCGTTGAGCAGCTGGGTCAGCGCCGAGGTGGCCATGGGGCCGCGCCAGATCATCGGCGTGTCCTCCTCCACCAGCAGGCCGATCGACATCGCCTCCACGCCGTGCGCGCGCATCGGGGTGATCGACTTGTTGTCGGGGCTGTCCGGCCGGCCCGACAGGCCGAGCATGGTCGGGATGCTGGGGCCGTAGACGTCGGCGTCCAGGATGCCGACCCGTGCGCCATCGGCGGCGAGCGCCAGCGCGAGGTTGACGGTGGTGGTCGACTTGCCCACCCCGCCCTTCCCCGAACCCACCGCGATGATGTTGCGCACCCTCGGCAAGGGCCTGAGGTCCCCCTGCACCGCGTGCGCCGGCATGCGGCCGGGCGTTGCCGCCGTGTCCGGCTCCTTCCTGAAAAATGCCACTCGACCTTCTCCGCTTCGCTTTTTGACAGACGGCTAGCTTGCGCCAAAGCGCGCATGCAGGCGAGACGAGTGGGCCTATTGCGGGCTTTTGAGTTCTGTTAACGTCGGGTGAACAGCGCCATTCGACGTACGCACGCAACAGGACACTGCCAGATGACAAAGAAGCCACTCCTCATCCTCGCCTGCGCCACCCTGTTCGCGGGCGCGGCAGAGGCCGCCAAGCCGATTCCGATCCAGGACCTCGCGCAGGTTCCCATGATCCAGTCGCCCTCCATGAGTGCCGACGGCAAGCAGCTGGTGGCGATCGTCGCGCTGCCCGGCAGCGACCGCCAGGACACGGCCTTGGCCACCTGGAACCTGGACGACATGTCCAAGGGCGCAACAGTCACTCCTTCGGGAGACCGCATGAAGTTCATCTATGCCAGCGCCCTCAAGGCTGACCGCCTGCTGGTCCTGGGACGGCAGGAATGGACCGGCCAGCTGGGCGGCTGCGGGGAAGGCAGCGTCTCGGGGGCGACCCGGACCTTCGTTTCCAAGGCCTACCTGACCGACGCCACGCACGCCAAGTTCGCCGACGCCTTCGCGGACAACACCCGCCGGATCGGCGTGAGCGAACAGACGCAGCGTTGCCTCGAGATCGCAGGCACCGCCTCGCTGGTGCACTTGCTGCCGCTGGATCCCGAGCATGTGGTCGTGGCGCAGACCAACGAGATGACGCTGTCGGCCAACTACTACAAGTACAACCTCCGCACCGGGGCCACGGAACTGCTGCTGCGCGCCGGCGGCCGGACCAGCCCGGGGCTCTTCCATCCGCGCACCGGCGAGGCGGTCACCCGGGTGGAACTCGTCTCGGCCGGCACGGACGAGTACGAGCAGAAGGTCTCGGTCCGCAAGCCCGGGACCAGCGAGTTCGTGGCACATCCGGAGCTGAGCCAGCGCCTGAGCGAACGCTACACGGTCGATGTCGTCGGCATCGACGAGACGTCTGGAAAGCTCTATGTGCTTACCGACAAGTACTCAAACCTGGTCCAGGCCCGGATGTACGACCCGGAATCCCGCCGCTTCGACCCGGAACCGCTCGCGGCCCATCCCGAGTTCTCGATTGGCGGCCTGATCTTCGGGGACACCCCAAGCAACTTCAACAAGGTCCTGGGGTTCGTCGTCGATGGACTGAGCCGCGAACAGGTGTTCGTGGACCCGGAGATGAAGGCGATCCACGACGGCCTCGTTCAGGCCTACCCGGGCCAGCGGGTCAGCATTGGCGGTTACAACGACGACCGCTCCAGGGTCCTGTTCACGACGTCGAGCAACCGCAAGCCGCCCTCGCATCACCTGCTGGTCGACCGCAAGCAGGTCATGCCGCTGGGCGAAGAGCGCCCCGGGCTCGACACCAGCGGCGTGGGCGAGCAGCGCCTGGTGAAGTACAAGGCACGCGACGGTCGCACCATCCCGGCCATTCTTGACCTTCCTGCGGGTTGGAAGAAGGGCGACGCGCCTCTTCCGGCGATCGTGCACCCGCACGGTGGCCCATGGGCGCGAGACTACGGCGGCTGGGATGTCTCGGGCTGGGTGCCCTTCCTGACATCGCGCGGTTACGCCGTGTTGCGTCCGCAGTACCGCGGGTCGATGGGTTTGGGCCGCGACCTCTGGCTGGCAGGAGACAACCAGTGGGGCCTGCGGATGCAGGACGACAAAGACGACGGGGCCGCATGGATGGTAGCGGAGGGCATCGCGGCCCGGGACCGGATCGCGATCTTCGGCTATTCGTATGGTGGCTTTGCCGCCGCCGCCGCGGTGGTCCGGCCGAACTCTCCGTATCAGTGCGCCATCTCTGGCGCTCCGGTAACCAATCTCGGCCGGCTCGGCACGACCTGGAGCGAAAATCGCATCCAGCGCATCCTGCAAGGCCGCACGGTGACGGGCATGGATCCGATACGGCAGACGACGCAGGCGGCAATCCCGGTCCTCCTGTTCGTAGGCGACCGTGACGTGCGCACGCCCGCGTTCCACGCAAAGGATTTCTACAACGGCGTGAAGGGCAACGTGGATGCCAAGTTCGAACTGATCGCCGACATGCCCCACTCGATGCCCTGGTACCCGCGGCACCAGGTGACCTCGCTGGGGCTGATCGACTCGTTCTTGCGCGAGGATTGCGGGGAAGGTGGCCTGTGAGGAGAGGCCAGCCGGCGCGGGTCAAGAAGCCCGCGCGATGTTACAGGGGGTGTGTTGCGTAACCGTTAATTGCCTCATATAGTCATTAAGTTCCAGTTAAAACCACCTAGGGGAGTCATCAAGCATGCGTAGTTCCCGTCAGGCGTTCCGTCGCCTTCCGCTGGTCGTCGCCATTGTCGCCGGCCTGAGCATCACCGCTGCACAGGCCCAGGAGCAGCAGCCCGCTCCGGCCGAGGAAGAGCAGCCGCAAGAAACCAGGGCCAACGCCACCCAGCTCGACACGATCACGGTCACCGGCTCGCTGCTTCGCCGCACCGAGTACGAATCGACCTCGCCTATTCAGGTGATCACTGCGGATACGAGCATCGCCCTGGGTCAGGTTGACACCGCGGAATTCCTGCAGAAGTCGAGCATTGCGGCGGGCTCCATGCAGATCAGCCAGCAGTTCTCCGGCTTCGTGGTCGAAGGCGGCACCGGCGTGCAGTCCCTGTCCCTGCGTGGCCTGGGTGCCAACCGCACCCTGGTCCTGCTGGACGGCCAGCGCCCCGGTCCTGCCGGTACGCGCGGCCAGGTCGGCGCATTCGACCTCAACGTGATTCCCTCCTCGATCATCCAGCGCGCCGAGATCGTGAAGGACGGCTCGTCCTCGATCTACGGTTCGGATGCCGTCGCCGGCGTGGTCAACGTGATCACCCGCAAGACGGTGGATCGTCCGGAAATCACCGTCAACGCCCGCGTTCCCTTCGAAACCGGCGGCGAGATTTTCACCGTGTCCGGCGCCACCGGCTGGAACTTCGACAGTGGCAGCATCGTGTTGGCCGGTGAGTACTACCTGGCCGAAGCCCTCAAGGATGGCGACCGCGACTTCTTCCGCTGCCCGCAGGAACTGGTGTGGGACGCGGACGGCAATCGCATCGACCGCGAAGACCGCTCGATCCTCGCCGGCACCTCGCTCGGCGGCTGCACCACCACGCGCCTCTATGCCAACTCGATCAACGACGCCATCACGGGCGTGCGCTACATCCCGTCGCCCGACGGCGTGACCATCGGTCCGTTCCCGGGCTACCGCCCGCGCACGAACCAGAACTTCACGGCCACCAATCCGCAGGCGTACTACGAGGACGTCACCAACTTCGACTTCCTCAACACCGCGGACATCATCAACCGCCAGGAGCGCTTCAACCTCTTCGCGTCGTCCGACTTCGGCTTTGACTCGTTCAACTGGAAGACGACGTTCCTGTACAACCACCGCGAGACCGAAGCACGTGGCTTCCGCCAGTTCTTCCCCTACGTCGGCGGTCAGAACGGCCCGTACCAGTATGCGAATTCGCCCGGCTTCGTGAACCCGCTCGCCGGCGGCCTCGCGCAGGTCATCATGCCGTTCCGGTCCGACCAGGACATCTCGATCGATTACATGTACCTCGCCACCAAGCTCGACGGCCTGCTGTCGTTCACCGACACCTGGGCGTGGGAAGCCAACGCCACGGGTTCGCGTTCGGACGGCGACTACAGCGCCTTCTCGATCGTCGGCTCGCGCACCGGTGACTGGCAGTGGAGCGACGATGCCCCCACCCTCGACTACTTCGATCCCGGCTTCCTGAGCGGCGAGCGGATGGACGAGCTGGCTTCCGTCATCGGCGAGTGGCACACCGGCAACACCGTCTATGACCAGTACACCGTCAACGGCCTGGTCACCGGCGAGGTGTTCGAGCTGCCGGCCGGCCCGGTAGCGGCCGCCGTCGGCTTCGAGTACCGCCGGTACAGCATCGACGACCAGCCGAGCGCCCTGTCGCGCAACGGCGACCTGTGGGGCCAGAGCTCCGCCCAGGTCACGAAGGGCAAGGACTCGGTGAAGGAAGCGGTCCTCGAGTTCGAGGTTCCGGTGCTCAAGGGCGTCCCGGGCTTCGAGTCGCTGACGTTCAACGGTTCGACCCGCGTATTCCAGTACGACACGGTCGACGGCACCGACAACGTCTGGAAGATGGGCCTCAACTGGCAGATCATCCCGTCGCTGCGGGCGCGCGCCACTCGTGGCACCTCGTTCCGCGCACCGGGCCTGTACGAGCTGTACCTGGGCAACCAGACCGGCTTCCTCGCGCAGACCGCGGTCGATCCCTGCGTGGAGTGGGGTGACAGCACCAACGACTTCATCCGCGCCAACTGCCAGGCCGCGGGCATTGCCCCGACCTACACCGGCCTGGGTACGTCTTCGGCGACGGTCGTCTCGGGTGGTGGTGTCGGCATCCTGAAGCCGGAAACGTCGATGGCGAAGACCGTCGGCGTGGTGTTCACGCCCGAGTTCGCGAACATCAGCATCGCCGTCGACTATTTCGACATCGATGTCCGGGATCAGATCGCGCAGCTGGGCGCCTATGACATCCTGTTCGGCTGCTACGGTTCGCCTGTTTACCCGAACAACTTCTGCGACCTGTTCGAGCGCAACCCGGCCAACCACGCTTCCGAGCCGAACAAGATCACGACCATCGACAGCCAGTACGTCAACGTCAACCGCCAGCGCACCCGTGGCTACGACCTGATCGTGAACTACGACGACGACTTCTCGTTCGGCAAGCTGCGTTTCGAGAGCCAGCTGACCTACACCAAGGAAGACGTCTCCCAGCTGTTCGACTCCGCTGCCGCGAGCGGCCAGTCGAAGTCGGACAACCTCGGCTACATCGGTCGTCCGCGCCTCGTGGGCTCGCTCTCCGCGCAGCTGGTGCGTGGCGACATGACCTACACCTGGGGTACCGAGTACGTCGGCTCGACCAAGAACCTCGACATCAACGAGGAGTTCATCTACCTGGGCCGTCCGAACAGCTTCCGTGACATCACCGCGGAAGACGCGTTCTACCATTCGGCCTCGGTGCGTTACGACCAGACCGACTGGAGCCTGCTGGTTGGCATCCGCAACGTGTTCGACAAGCAGCCGCCGCAGGTGTCGACCGGTACCGCCACGCGCTATGGCAACGTGCCGGCGTTCGCGACGCAGTACGACTACTTCGGCCGCACCGCGTTCGCACGCGTGACCTACCGCTTCTGATCCAAGCAACACGGCAAGACCGGAAGGGCGACGGCAACGTCGCCCTTCTTTTTTTTGGCAATCGACGGCGTGGCGTGCGCGCCGCAGCGCGAAATGCAATTCCCTCGAGCCAGCTGTTTCAAGGCCGTTCTCTTCGGTCCACGCAGCGGGTATAACGGGCGTAGCCGCCACGGCGGCGCCGCACCCACTGGAGGCAACAATGCGTACCCCCCACCTTTCCTGCCTTGTGTTCGCACTGGCGGCGCTCTTCGCCACTGGCGCCAACGCGCAGACCACCGCCCCCACCGGACGCTGGAAGACCATCGACGACGAGACCGGCAAGGTGAAGTCGATCGTGGAGATCACCGAGTCCGGCGGCACGTTGCGGGGCCAGGTGGTGGACATCCTGCAGTCGGACCGCGGCCCCAATCCGACCTGCGACAAGTGCAAGGGTGCGAACAAGGACAAGCCGATCAAGGGCATGACCATCCTCTGGGGCCTGGCCCCGGGTGGTGACGGCTGGGAGGGCGGCACCATCCTCGACCCGGCCAAGGGCAAGACCTACAAGTCCAAGCTCAAGCTCATCGACGACGACAAGCTCGGCGTTTCGGGCTGCGTGGCCTTCATCTGCCGCGAGCAGGTGTGGATCCGCGAGTGACACGGCCTCCGCGCTGAGTCGCCTTCAAGGGCCCGGCAATCGCCGGGCCTTTTCTGTTCCCGGGCGTCCCAGGTACTCTTGGGACCGCGTGCGATAATCACCGGCCGTCCGTCACCGACTGCCCACATGCCCCGCCCCGCGCTCGTCACCAACGCCCTGCCCTACGCCAACGGTCCCCTGCACATCGGCCATCTGGTCGGTTACGTGCAGGCCGATATCTGGGTGCGCGCGCGGCGAATGGCCGGCGGCACGGTGCACTACGTCTGCGCCGACGACACCCACGGCACGCCGATCATGCTGGCCGCGGAAAAGGCCGGGACCACACCGGAGGCTTTCGTCGCCGGGATCCAGACCGGGCATGAACGTGATTTCGCCGACTTCGGCGTCGCCTTCGACCACTACGACTCGACCCATTCCGAGCGCAACCGCGCCCTGACCGAGGCGATCTACACGCGCCTGGACGAAGCCGGCCACATCGCCAGGCGCTCGGTCGCGCAGCTCTATGACCCGGTCAAGGGCATGTTCCTGCCCGACCGCTACGTCAAGGGCACCTGCCCGCGCTGCGGCACCGCCGACCAGTACGGCGACAACTGCGAGCACTGCGGCGCGACCTATTCGCCCACCGAGCTGATCGACCCGACCTCGGTGGTCAGCGGCGCCGCGCCCGAGTTGCGCGAAAGCGAACATTTCTTCTTCGAACTGGGCCGGTTCGAGTCCTTCCTGCGCGAATGGCTGGCCGGCGATGTGGCCGTGCCCGGAGTCAAGGCAAAGCTGCAGGAATGGCTCGACGGCGAGGGCGGCCTGCGCGCCTGGGACATCTCGCGCGACGCGCCCTACTTCGGCTTCGAGATCCCCGGCCACCCGGGCAAGTACCTTTACGTCTGGATCGACGCGCCGATCGGCTACCTGGCCAGCTTCCAGGCGCTGTGCGAGCGCGACGGCCTGGACTACGACGCGTTCACCGGCGCCGACAGCCAGGCCGAGATGCATCACTTCATCGGCAAGGACATCATCAATTTCCACGGCCTGTTCTGGCCGGCGGTGCTGCACGGCAGTGGTCACCGCGCGCCGACGCGGCTGCACGTCAACGGCTACCTGACCGTCGACGGCGCCAAAATGTCGAAGTCGCGCGGTACCTTCGTGATGGCCCGCAGCTACCTCGACGCGGGCCTGCCGCCCGAAGCGCTGCGCTACTACTTCGCCGCCAAGTCGGCCGGCGGCGTCGACGACATCGACCTCAACCTCGCCGACTTCGTGGCACGCGTGAACTCCGACATCGTCGGCAAGTTCGTCAACCTCGCCAGCCGCTGCGCCGGCTTCATCGGCAAGCGCTTCGACGGCATGCTGGCGGACGCGCTGCCGGAGCCGGCGATGTACGTGCGCTTCGTGGAGGCGTTGGCGCCGGTGCGTGAAGCCTACGAGCGCAACGAGCCGGCCAGCGTGCTGCGCCAGGTGATGGCGCTGGCCGACGAGGCCAACCGCTACATCGACGAGCGCAAACCGTGGGTGATCGCGAAGCAGGACGGCGCCGACGCCGAACTGCAGGCCGTGTGCACGCAGGGCCTGAACCTGTTCCGCGTGCTGGCCGGCGCCCTGCGTCCGGTGCTGCCGGCAATGAGCGCACAGATCGAGGCCTTCCTCGACGCGCCGCTCGCCCGGTGGCAGGACCTCGACGCACCGCTGACCGGCCATCGCATCCAGGCCTACCAGCCGCTGTTCACCCGCATCGACCCGAAGCAGATCGCCGCCATGACCGAAGCCAGCAAGGAAGACCTCAAGCCGACCGCTCCCACCGCTACCCCGGGGGGAGCGGCTATAGCTGCGATCGCGCCCCCCGGAATTGCAACCGCGAAATCCAACGCCGCCGCGACCCCTGCCGCGAAACCCGCCACTGGCACGGGTACCGACGCCGCTGCCCCAACCATCACCATCGACGACT
Source organism: Luteimonas sp. A534 (assembly GCF_054072805.1). Classification (NCBI taxonomy): domain Bacteria; kingdom Pseudomonadati; phylum Pseudomonadota; class Gammaproteobacteria; order Lysobacterales; family Lysobacteraceae; genus Luteimonas; species Luteimonas sp. A534. The sequence continues at coordinate 244,437 of NZ_JBSVRR010000001.1, read as the reverse complement.
TCACCAAACTCGACCTGCGCATCGGCAAGGTGCTCGCCTGCGAGTTCGTCGAAGGCTCCGACAAGCTGCTGCGCTTCGAACTCGACGCTGGCGAACTCGGCACGCGGCAGATCTTCTCCGGCATCCGCGCCAGCTACGGGGAACCTGCTGCGCTGGTTGGCCGCAACGTCGTCTTCATCGCCAACCTCGCGCCGCGCAAGATGCGCTTTGGCCTGAGCGAGGGGATGATCCTGTCGGCGGGCTTCGATGCCGGCGAGCTGGCCCTGCTGGGCGCCGATCCCGCGGCCGCGCCCGGGATGCCGGTGCGCTGAGGCCAGTGGGCGGCCACGACGCCCTGATCGAACGCCTCGACCGGCTGCTGCCGCAGACCCAGTGCGGGCAGTGCGGCTATGCCGGCTGCCGTCCCTATGCCGAAGCCATGGCCGCGGGCCAGGCGGATACCGACCGGTGTCCGCCCGGTGGCGACGCCGGCGCCCGCGCCCTGGCGAAGCTGCTGGCGGTGCCGGCCCTGCCCTACGATCGCGGACTCGGCGAGCATCGCCCGCCGGAACTCGCGCTGGTGGTCGAGGCCGACTGCATCGGCTGCACCAAGTGCATCCAGGCCTGCCCGGTTGACGCCATCATCGGCGGCAGCAAGCGCATGCACGTGGTGCTGGAACCGCTGTGCACCGGGTGCCGGCTGTGCCTGCCGGCCTGCCCGGTGGACTGCATCGTCATGGTGCCGCCCCGGCCCTAGGGCGACGCGCAGGCCGAGCACACGCGCTCGACCGCATACCCCTTCGCGCGCAGCTTTTCGACCACGCCGTCCTCGCCCAGCAGGTGCATGGCGCCCACGACCACCAGGGTGTCGTCCTCGCCGTCCTCGCGCAGGCGCGCCTCGAGCTTCGGCAGCCAGGCGTCGTTGCGGCCGACGTTGATCGCCTGGTACAGCGCCGGGAAGTCGCGCCGCATCTCGGTCACGGTGCCGTCGAGGATCGCCTGTGTGTCGCCCGCGCGCCACGCGCCGTGGAGTTCAAGCATCAGGTCCGCGCCGGCTTCGGCCTGGTCGAGCGCCTGCTCCAGCATCTGCAGCTGCTCGGCCGGATCCATGCCGTCCAGGAAGGTGATCTGCTGGGCACCGGTTTCCAGTCCGGCGGTCGGCTTCTGCGCGTTCTGCGCGAGTCCGCCCATGTGCGCGTCCAGACCGATCGAGGGATCGAAGCCGAGCGCCATCATCTGCGACACCGTGATCATCGTGCCGACGAACCACGGCTCGAAGCGCTGCAGGACCTCGACGTTCATGCCGGTCGCGGCCAGCTGCGCCGCGTTCTCCCTGCCCCAGCTCGCGAGCTTGGCGGCAAGCTCCGGACCGAGTTCATCGTTGAGCGTGCGGCCGTCGGTGCGCAATGCCGCCTGCGCCATCTGCAGGCCGAGCTGCGGCGAGGCCAGTTCGTCGGGGGATATCTCGAACAGCAGCTTCTCGGCGTCGGCAAAGGCCATGTCGACGTCGCGCGACAGCGGGTAGTCGTCGGGCAGCAGGAGGTGGAACGAGCCCAGCAGGTACAGCGAGTTGTTGTCGTCGGACACCTTCCACAGCAGGGGCACCGGCGGCGCCTTGGCGGTGGCGGTGGCGGCCGGGACCGGCTTTGATCCGGCCTGCGGGGCGGCCACGGCCGCGGCAGTGGCGCCAATGGCGACGCTTGCGGCCAGGGCCACGATCAACATGGGCGAACGCGCCCGATTCCCTGTCTTGGTCATGGAAGTCCTTGGTGGTGTTGTGTCAGCTGCCGGATGCCGCGGATGCGGGCCTGGCATAGGCCTGTTCGCCCGCGGTCACGGCGAGGTCGAGGCGGTTGTCCGGCGGCGGCAACGGGCAAGTGGCGAAGTCGGTGAACGCGCACGGTGGATTGTAGGCACGGTTGAAATTGAGCGTGACGCGGCCCTGCGCGTCGGGGGCCGCGGTATCGAGATAGCGGCCGGCACCGTAGCTGTCGTGGCCGCTGGTGCGGTCGGCGAGGATCAGGAACAGTCCGCCATCGCTGCCTTCCAGCGCTTCGAGCCGGTAGTCCACGCCGTCCCGGCTGAACTCGACCACGCCCGGGTTGGGCATCGGATCCGTGCCGCCGACGATGTTGGCTATCTCGATCGTGCGGCCTGCGGGATGCGGGACGAAGCGTGCGTCCAGCACCCAGCCGGCATCGACGGGCCAGTAGGCGATCGTGCCGAAGCCGGTACGCGCAGGCGCATCGGCGTGCTTCACGCGAAGTGCGCGGCGGCCGGCGCGGCTGATCATCGACAGCCTGCCGCGGCCTTCGTCGAACACCAGTTCGACCGGACCGGTATCGGGTTCGTCCCGCAGTTCGATGCGCCCTTTGACCGGCGCTTCGTCAACGGTGACCGCCACGTCGCGTTCGGGCGTGAAGTACACGCGCCCCGCGTCCTGCTGTACCAGGCCGAGCTTCTCCGGCCCGTGTGCCAGGCGGATGCCGCTGGTCTGGCTGCTGCCGATGTAGTGCGCCCTCAGCTCCAGCCAGTGCAGGCCGACCACGCTGGCCCAGCCGTCTTCGGCCAGCAGGCCTTCGCGGCGTTCGTCGCGCCACTGCTGCTCGGCAGCGCGCAGCTCGGGGCTGGCCTCCGGCACGGGGGCGGCATCGTCGTCCGCCTCGAGGGATGGGGCACCGGAGCCGCAGGCGGCGAGTACGGCGGCAAGAACGAGACAAGTCGCGGCGGTGGCCGCGCGCAGCGTGGATCTGGTCATCAACGTCCCCTCATGAACCAGCGATCGATGTCGGCTAACGGAATGCGCGTCCAGGTGGGACGGCCGTGGTTGCACTGCCCGGAGCGTTCGGTTGCTTCCATGTCGCGCAGCAATGCGTTCATCTCGGCAATGGTCAGCCGCCGGTTGGCGCGCACCGAACCGTGGCAGGCCATGGTCGACAGCAGCTCATCGCGGGCGGCGCGGACGCGACGGCTCTCGCCGTGTTCGCGCAGGTCGGCGAGCACGTCGCGCAGCAGTGATTCGGTGTCGCCCTGCGCCAGCAGCGCGGGCACGCCGCGCAGCAGCAGCGACTGCGGGCCGGTGCGCGAAACTTCGAAGCCGAGTTCGGCAAGCGTGGCCGTCTCGCGCTCGGCGATGTCGGCCTCGCGCTCGCTCACCGCCACCGCCTGCGGCACCAGCAGCGGCTGCACGCGCAGGCCGGCGCCGTCGTGCGCGGCCTTCAGCTTCTCGTAGCCGATGCGCTCGTGGGCGGCGTGCATGTCGACCACGACCATGCCGTCGGCGGCCTCGGCCAGGATGAAGATGCCGTGCAGCTGCGCGATCGCGAAGCCGAGCGGCGGGATGCCGTCGTCGCCGGTGTCCGGCATGGGCACCTGCGTGGCGGGCATCTGCGCCCACGCGGCGTGCGTCGCGCCGGGCACGGCGGTTCCGCCCTCGCCGATCGCCGCACCGGCGCCGTCCACGACGCTGCCTGCGGCACCGTAGAGCAGCGCGTAGGCATCGCGCACGCCATCGCCGCGCAGCGACAGGTTCGACTGCTCGGCCACGCGCGCGGCCAGTTCGCGCGAGACCTGGGCCTGGGTGGTGACCGCGGCCACCAGCGGCGCGTTGCCGGCGCGCGTGCCGGCCAGGGCCTCATGCAGGGCGCGATAGACGAAGTCGTGGACCATGCGCGCGTCGCGGAAGCGCACCTCGTGCTTGGCCGGGTGCACGTTCACGTCCACCCGTGCGGGGTCGAGTTCGAGGAACAGCACGTAGGCGGGCTGGCGACCGTGGAACAGCACGTCGGCATAGGCTTGCTTCACCGCGTGCGCGACGCTTCGGTCGCGCACGGCGCGGCCGTTGACGTAGAGGTACTGCTGGTCGGCGCTGGCACGCGAGTACGTCGGCTGCGCGATCCAACCGTGCAGGCGCAGCGCGGGGGCGGCGTCGCGGCCTTCGTCCACAGGGCGTGGCAGGGTCGCGTGCTCGACCCGCAGCGCGGCCTGCGCAAAGCCCTCGCCCAGGGTCTCGACCAGGCGCGCGGCGCCATCGTCCAACGCCAGGCCTTCGCCTTCGCCCCCGCGATAGCGGCGCGAGGCGCGGCCGTTGTGCGACACCCGCAGCTCGACGTCGGGGCGGGCCAGCGCCAGCGAGCGCAGCCACTCTTCGATATGGCCCAGCTCGGTACGCTCGGCACGCAGGAACTTGCGCCGCGCGGGCACGTTGTAGAACAGGTCACGGACTTCCACCGTCGTGCCCTGTGGATGCGCCCTGGGCGCGACCTCGCCCACCCGCCCGCCATCCACGGACAGCGCGGCCCCATGGTCGGCATCCACGCGGCGCGAGCTGATCGTGAAACGGCTCACCGATGCGATGGAAGGCAGCGCCTCCCCGCGGAAGCCGAGCGTGGCCACCACTTCCAAGTCATCGAGCGATGCGATCTTGCTGGTCGCATGCCGCGATACCGCCAACGTCAGTTCATCGGGCGTGATGCCAAGGCCGTCGTCGCGCACGCGCACCAGGCGCACGCCGCCTTCCTCGAGGTCGATGTCGACGCGGCGGGCGCCTGCGTCAAGCGCGTTCTCGACCAGTTCCTTGACCACCGACGCCGGGCGTTCGATGACCTCGCCTGCGGCGATCTGGTTGACGAGGGTGTCGGGAAGCTGCCGGATGCTCAAGAAGCTGCGGGGGTCCGGCGCGGTGCGCCGGCCTGGTATGGGCCAGCCACGATGATAAGCGAGCTTGCCGCCCTCAGCGGCTGCCGCCGCTCGCCGCCACCGAGGATGCGCCGCCGGTTGCGGCCCGCGTCGCGAACAGCGTGCCCGGGGGCGGCTGGCTGGTGAAGTAGGTGTTGACCCCGTCCAGCACCGCGCGCGCCACCTTGGACTGGAACGCCGGGTCGATCAGCCGACGCTCTTCCTCGGGATTGGACAGGAAGGCGGTCTCGACCAGCATCGCCGGCATGTCGGACGTGCGCAGCACCGCGAAGTTGGCGCGTTCGATGTGCGGCTTGTGGTTGTTGCCGATGCGCTTGAGGCCTTCGAGGATGTGGTTGCCCGCGTCCTCGGACGCCTTCATCTGGCCGCTCTGGGTGAGGTCGAGCAGGACGTTGGTGAGCATGCTGTCGGAGGTGGCGATCTTGCCGCCACCGATCAGGTCGGCCGCGTTTTCCTTGTCGGCCAGCCAGCGCGCGCGCTGCGAGGACGCGCCCTTCAGCGACAGCACATAGACCGAAGAGCCCTTGGCATTGCGGTTTTCCGCGGCGTCGGCGTGGATCGAGATGAACATGTCCGCGCCCGCCGCGCGCGCCAGCTGGGCGCGGCGGTTGAGCGGGATGAAGACGTCGGCATCCCGCACCAGGTGGGCCTGCAGGCCCGGCGTGGCGTTGACCTGACGCGCGAGTTCGCGGGCGATGGCCAGGGTGATGTCCTTCTCGCGCTTGCCGGTGGGTCCGACGGCGCCCGGGTCCTGGCCGCCGTGGCCGGCGTCGATGGCGATCACCAGCGGACGCGTGGCGCCGCTGGCGGCCGACTGCACTGCGTTGGCGGGGGTGGGCGGCTGCGCGGCGGGCGCGCGCTGCACCGGCGTGGGTACACCAGTGGCGATGGTGGTCGGCACCGCCTGCCGCGGCGACGGGTCGCTCGATGGCTGCGGCCGCTGCGGCGATGCCGTGGACGGGGCCGCGGGCGAACGTGCGCCGGCGGCGGGAAGGTTTGCGATCAGACGCGAGGTGGCGTCGTTGGACGCCTGTGCGGCGCCGGCCTGGTTGGCGGCTGCGATCTGCGCGATCGGGTCGGCCGTCGACGTGGACGCGGGCGATGGCGTGGCTGCGGCAGGTACCGCGGCCGTCGTCGCTGCGCCGTGGTCACCCGGCCATTCCAGCACCAGGCGCACGCCGCCGCTGCCGGTCTCGAAGCGGGGCGCAAGCGCGACCACCGGCATCGCCAGGTCGAAGACCACGCGGGTCGTTCCGGGCGTCGGCTGGCCCGTGCGCACGGCCTTGATGACGCCGGCGGCGGCCGGGACCGTCAGCTTCGGCGCGACCCGGCTGCCCGGGAAGTCGACCACGAGGCGGTCGGGGTTGGACAGCGGAATGAGCGTGTACTCGGCTTGCGCGTCGAGCCCGAGTTCTGCCCGGGTCCCCGTTGGACCTGCACTCAATCGCAAGTCATTGATCTCAGCCGACTTGGCCACGTTCCAGACCAGTGCGGCCAGCAGGGCCGCACCGAGCAGGATTTGCTGGAGATGGATGGCCCGGACGCGCATGGCCGCTAGTCAAGCACCAAGTCGCGTTCTTTGCAACAGGTTTTTCCCTTATGAATCCGGCACCTGCCCGCCCTTCCTGTGGTTACGGTTCAGGAAGCCCCTGCAAACGTCGCTGCTCGTCCAGTGCGGCCACCCACGCGTCGCCCGCGGCGCTCCGGAAGCGCAGGCGGCATGCCCGACCCTGCCCCAGCACCACGAGGCCGACCTCCAGGTCGGGTGCCGGCAACGCACCCAGGCCCCGTTCGGGCCACTCGACCAGCCAGAGCCGGGGATCGGCGTCGTCCAGGCCGAGGAATTCCAGTTCGCCGGCGTCGCCGATGCGGTACAGGTCCAGGTGCAGCGCTTCCCCGCCGGTCGCGAGCGGATACCGCTCGACCAGGGTGTAGGTCGGGCTGCGCACCGGGCCGGTCACGCCCAGGGCGCGCAGCCAGGCGCGGGCCAGGGTCGACTTTCCGGCCCCGAGATCGCCCTCGAGGTGCACGACGGCACCGGCCGGAGCCGTGGCCGCGAGGGCTGCAGCCAGGGCGGCCGTGGCCTCCGCATCGGGAAGGACCGCACTGCGTACCGCGGCCATCAGTCCCGCTCCCGCTGGCGCAGCGCCGCGATCAGGTCACTGGGCAGCATGCCGCGGGCACCCCCGTCCGCCGCCGCGCGATCACCGGCGACTGCATGCTGCAGCGCACCGGCCACGGCCGCGTCCGCCGCTGGCAGCCCCTGTGCGCGCAGCGCCGCGATGATGCCGGTGAGCGCATCGCCCATGCCGCCGACGGCCATGCCTGGGTTTCCCGCATCGATGATCCAGGTGCCGGCGCCGGGCGCCACAACGACCGTCCCCGCGCCCTTGAGCACCACCACGCAGGCGTAGCGCTCGGCCAGCGCGCGTGCGGCGGCGATGCGGTCACGCTGGACGTCGGCCACGCTGCGCCCGAGCAGGCGCGCGGCTTCCCCCGGGTGCGGGGTCAGGATCGCGGTCGCGGGCATCTTCCCGGGGCTGGCAGCGAGGAGGTTCAGCGCGTCCGCGTCCACCACCAGGGCCCTGGCCTTGGCCATCGCCGCATCGAACACGTCACTCGCCCACGCGTCGCGGCCCAGTCCCGGCCCCACGGCGCAGACCTCGGCCGCCTCCAGCAGTGGCGTCATGCCTGCGGGATCCTCGAGCGCGTGCGCCATCACTTCCGGCGTGCGGGCCAGCAGGGGCGCCACGTGCGCCGTGCGGGTGGCGACGCTGACCAGTCCTGCGCCCGCCCGCAGCGCTGCGCCCGCCGCCAGCAGCACCGCGCCACCCATGCCGTGGTTGCCACCGGCCACCAGCACATGGCCGGCTGTGCCCTTGTGTGCGGTGCGCGTCCGCCGCGGCAGCAGCGATTCCAGCGCAGGGCCGCGCAGGCGCCAGGCCACCGGGTCCACCCCGGCGAACGCTTCGGGCGGCAGATCGAGCGAGGCCACGTGCAGCGCGCCGACATGGTCGAGCGCGGCACCCGTCGCAAGACCCGCGTGGTCGCCGATGAATTGCAACGTGCGGGTGGCCCGCACCGCGCTGCCGGGCACGTCGCCGCAGGTGGCGTCGACGCCCGAAGGCAGGTCGAGCGCCAGCACCGCGGCGCTGCTGGCCGTAATGGCTGCAAGCAGTACCTTGCCTTCATCGTCCGCCCGATTGTCGAAGCCCAGGCCGAAGACGGCATCGACCAGGACATCGCACTCCGGCAGCTGCGCATCCGCGATCGCCACCCTGCCCCCGGCGTCGCTGAAGGCCGCGGCCGCCCGCCGCGCCAGCGCCGTGCGCGGGGCGTGGCCTTGCGCGTGCAGCACCTGCACGTCGCGTCCACCCGCGAGCGCGTGGCAGGCCAGCACGTAGCCGTCGCCGCCGTTGTTGCCGGGGCCGCAGGCGACCACGATGCGCTGCGCGTCCGGCCAGTGTTCGAGCAGGCAGCGCCAGGCGGCCAGGCCCGCGCGCTCCATCAGGATCGACGCATCGCCGCCAAGCAGCGCGATCGCCTGCGTCTCCACGCGGCGCATCGCGGCGACGTCGTACAGCGGCGTGGCGGCATCGGTCCCGGTTGCGTGCATCGCGCTGATTCTATACTCGCGCCACCATGCCCACGCGCACCGCCGACGCCAGCGGCGCGGTGCCTCCACAGGCCCACGCCAACCCGCCCGACCCGACCGCACTCGCGGCGCGGATCCGTGCCCTGGTGCGCGAAGCCGGCTTCCAGCGCTGCGGCATCACCGGCATCGACCTGGGCGACGACGAAGGACACCTGCGCGACTGGCTCGCGCGTGGCTTCCACGGATCGATGGACTGGATGGCGCGCCACGGCGACAAGCGCTCCCGCCCGCAGGAACTGGTGCCGGGCACGATCAGCGTGCTGTCGGTGGGCCTCGACTACGGCCGTCGCGACGACACCGAGGCCTGGGAGACGCTGGCCGACGGCGAGCGCGCCTATGTCGCCCGCTATGCCCTGGGCCGCGATTACCACAAGCTGATGCGCAACCGCCTGCAGAAGCTGGCCGACCGCATCGCCGCCGAGATCGGCCCGTTCGGCCACCGCGTCTTCGTCGACTCGGCGCCGGTGCTGGAGCGGGCACTGGCGCGCAACGCCGGGCTGGGCTGGATCGGCAAGCACACCTGCCTGATCGACCGCGACGGCGGCTCCTGGTTCTTTCTCGGCGAGATCTACCTCGACGTCCCGCTGCCGCCCGACCCGCCGGCAACACCGCACTGCGGCAACTGCACGCGCTGCATCGACATCTGCCCGACCCAGGCGATCCTTGGCCCGAACGTGCTCGATGCGCGCCGCTGCATCAGCTACCTCACCATCGAACACGAAGGCGCGATCGACGAGGAACTGCGGTCGCTGATGGGCAACCGCATCTTCGGCTGCGACGACTGCCAGCTGGTCTGTCCCTGGAACAAGTTCGCACGGCGCAGCGATGAGCCGGACTTCCGCGCGCGCAACGATCTCGACACCGCGACCCTGGCCGAACTGTTCGCGTGGGAAGAGGACGAGTTCCTGCGCCGCACCGAAGGCACCGCCCTGCGCCGCAGCGGACACGCGCGCTGGCTGCGCAACATCGCGATCGCGCTGGGCAATGCGCCGACCACGGCGGAGGTGCTGCAGGCGCTGGAGACGCGCCGGGACCATTCCGATCCGGTCATCCGCGAGCACGTGGCCTGGGCGATCGCGCAGCACGGAACCGGCTGACGGCTGGGCACGACGGCGCTGCTGGGCACTGCGGCGGCGTCTCCCACAGCTCCGCGCCCCTGGCATCTCCTGTAGGAGCAGCCGTGGCTGCTCCTACCGGGGTGCGGCGAAGGACATGGAATGGGCCAGTCCGATCCGCATGCTTAGTCGACTGTGACGGGCCAGCAACCGGCGGTCAGCGGCGCGAGCGGATCTCTTCAAGCAGGGCCCGGGTCACCACGTCGCCCGCCTCGCCCTCGCCGCGCAGCGCGGGCAGCAGCTCGCCGGCAATGCGCTTTCCAAGCTCCACGCCCCACTGGTCGAAGGCATTGACGCCCCACAGCACCGACTGCGCGTAGACGCTGTGCTCGTACATCGCCAGCAGCGCACCCAGCGAATGCGGCGTGAGTTCGTCCAGCAGGAAGAGCGTGGATGGACGGTTGCCCGGATACGCCTTCTGCGGATCGTCCGCAGCGTGGCCGTTGCCCAGGGACTCGGCCTGCGCCAGCAGGTTCGCCAGCAGCGCGTCGTGGTTGCCGCGATAGCCATGGGCCGGTCGCACGACACCGATGAAGTCCGCGGGCACGACGTCGGTGCCCTGGTGCAGCGCCTGGAAGAAGCTGTGCTGGGCCCCCGTGCCGGCGCCGCCCCAGACCACGGGCACCGTCGCCACGCCGGGTGCACGGCCGTCGCTGCGCACCGACTTGCCGAGGCTCTCCATCACCAGCTGCTGCAGGTAGGCCGGCAGGTGCGCGAGGCGCTGGTCGTAGGGCAGCACCGCCTGCGTGGGCAGGCCCAACGCGTTGCGGTTCCACACCGCCACCAGCGCGTGGCGGATCGGAAGGTTCGCCTCCAGCGGCGCCTCGACCGCATGCGCATCCATCTCCGCCGCGCCGGCCAGCAGCGCCTCGAAGCCATCCATGCCGACCGCCAGCGCGATCGCGAAACCCACCGCCGACCACAGCGAATAGCGTCCGCCGACCCAGTCCCACATCGGCAGCACGCGGCCGGCCTCGACGCCAAAGGCCTCGGCCGCGGCCACGTTGGCACTGACCGCGTACAGACGCTCGCCGCCACCCAGCCAGTCGCGGACCAGGGCACCGTTGAGCAAAGTTTCCTGGGTACCGAAGCTCTTGGACACCAGGATCGCCGCGGTGCGCGCCGGATCCAGCCCACGCAGTGCGTGCTGCACCTCGCTGCCATCGACGTTGCTGACGAAATGCAGGCGGAAGCGGCCGTCGTTGAAGTCCTTCAGCGCATCGACCACCAGCCGCGGGCCGAGGTCGGAGCCGCCGATGCCGATGTTGATGATGTCGGTGACGCCCGATTCCCGCAGCGAGGCGACGAGTCCGGCCATGCGCTCACGCGCAGCCAGGGCGGCGGCGTGCGCCGCGTGCGCGATGTCGCCTCGACCAATGCCTGAGCGCAGCGCGGTATGCAGCGCGGGACGGCCTTCGGACGCGTTGACCTCGGCGCCATCGACCAGCGCGCGCAGCGCCAGCGACAGGCGCACGTGTCCGGCCAGCTCGCCGAGCGTGGCCAGGGTGGGTGCATCGATGCGCTGCCGCGCGAAGCTCGCGTACACCGGCCCGACGCGCAGCGCCATGGTTCCCGCTCGCGCGGGGTCCTCCGCCACGAGGTCGGGAATGCGGGCGCCGGCGAGGCGCTCTGCGTGGTCGAGGAACTGCCGGACGAGCGCTTCGCCGGCCACGCCTCAGGCGGCCTGTGCCGGGATGGCGTCGTTGGTGTGGGTCATCCGGTTCTGGCGGTCGACGTAGACCAGGCTCGGCTTGAACTTCGCCGCCTCGGCTTCGTCGCAGGCGCCATAGGCGCAGATGATCACGAGGTCGCCGGGTTCGGCCTGGTGGGCGGCGGCACCATTGACCGAGATGATCCCGCTGCCGTCTTCGCCGCGGATCGCGTAGGTCGCGAAGCGCTTGCCGTTGTTGATGTTGTAGATCTCGATGCGTTCGTACTCGCGGATGCCCGACAGGTCGAGCAGGCGGCCGTCGATCGCGCAGGAGCCTTCGTAATGGAGCTCCGCATGGGTGACGGTGGCGCGGTGGATCTTGGCTTTGAGCAGGGTCAGGAGCATCGTGGGGAACCGCGTGGGGCCGTGGGAACCGGCGTCAATCGGGATTCTACAAGATGGCGTCCGGGAGGCTTTGCCGTGGGGCGCCGCACTTGAAGACTGTTCAGCGTGGCTGCGGAGGCGTGAGGGGAACGCGTCGTGCTTTTGTCTTTCCCGGCGGGTCGCGGGGAGGCGCTGCGAGGCGGGTTGGGGGGTACGCAGTGGGCATAAAGGCCCGCGCAGCGGGACAGCCCACGGAGTACCCACCAGCCCGCCGTCTAGCCGCCGGCTGCCGCCCACCTCCCGTACGAAGATCAACCTGCGGTGGAGAACTCGAGGTTGTCGATCAGCCGCGTGCGCCCAAGGCGGGCGGCGACAAGTGCGACGCGCTCGCCGTCGGCGCCGGGCGTGGGCGCGCCGGAAGGCTCTGCCAGTAGCGGCGTGCGGATCACTGCGTAATCGACGGCGAAGCCGGCTGCCTGCAGCCGGGCCGTGGCGTTGGCCTCGGCGCGCTGCCAGTCCTGCCCGCTTTGCAGGGCATCGCGCATGGCGAGCAGCGTGCGGTGGATCTCCGGTGCGAGCGCGCGCTCGTCCGGGGACAGGTACTGGTTGCGCGAGCTGCGTGCCAGGCCGTCGGGCTCGCGCACGATGTCCGCGCCGAGCACGTCCAGCGGGAACGCGAGGTCGAGGACCATGTGGCGGATCACGGCGAGCTGCTGGTAGTCCTTGCGGCCGAACACGGCCAGGTCGGGGCGGACCTGGTTGAACAGGCGCGCCACCACGGTGCATACGCCGTCGAAGTGGCCGGGGCGGTAGGCGCCGTCGAGCACGTCGGTGATGCCAGGCACCTGCACGCGCACCGCGCGCGCGGTGCCCAGGGGATACATCTGCTCGGGCGTGGGCATCCAGGCGAGGTCGCATCCCGCGCCCTCGAGGCCGGCCACGTCGGCCTCGGGTGTGCGGGGGTAGCTGTCGTAGTCCTCGCCCGGGCCGAACTGGGTGGGATTGACGAAGATGCTGGCGACCACGCAGTCGGCGTTCGCACGCGCCTGCCGGACCAGGCTGAAGTGCCCTTCGTGCAGGTTGCCCATGGTGGGCACGAAGCCGATGCGCAAGCCGTCGCGCTTCCAGGTGTCGATGCGGGCGCGAAGCGCTGCGATGTCGTGCGCGACTTCGATCGCGGCGCTCATGCGTAGGAGTGGGCCGCGTCGGGGAAGCTGCCGTCGCGTACTGCGGCCACGAAGGCGCGTGCGGCGCCTTCGACCGAGCCGCCTTGGGCGAGGAAATCCTTCACGAACTTCGGGCGCCGATGACCGGAGTCGAGTCCGAGCATGTCGTGCATCACCAGCACCTGGCCGTCGCAACCGGCACCGGCGCCGATGCCGATGGTCGGCACCGTGCTGTCGCGGGTGATGGTGGTGGCCAGCGGCGCCGGCACGCCCTCAAGCACGATCAGCGCCGCGCCCGCCTCGGCGACGTCGCGCGCTTCGGCGCGCAGGCGTTCGGCCGCGGCCTCCTCGCGCCCCTGCACCTTGAAGCCGCCGAAGCGCAGTACCGACTGCGGCGTCAGGCCGAGGTGCGCGCACACCGGGATCTCGCGCTCGGCCAGGAAGCGGATGACGTCGAGCTTCGGGCCGGCGCCTTCGAGCTTCACCATTTTCGCGCCCGCCTGCAGGAAGCGGGTGGACGCATCCAGGGCACGCTCGGACGTGGCGTCGGCCTGGAACGGCAGGTCAGCCACCAGCAGCGCGTTCGTGAGGCCGCGGGCGACGCAGGCGGTGTGGTAGGCGATGTCGTCGACGGTCACGGGCAGCGTCGAATCGCGGCCCTGCACCACCATGCCCAGCGAATCGCCGATCAGGATCAGCTCCACGCCCGCGGCGTCGAACACCCGCGCGAAGCCGGAATCGTAGGCGGTCAGCATCGAAAGTTTGCGCCCTGCGGCGCGCGCCTCGGCCAGGCCGGGCACGGTCATCGGCCGGCGGTCGTCCCGCGCTGCAGGCGTGTTCTTGCTCATGGGGTTTCGCGTCCGGAATGTGGGGATGGACCGTGCAATCTTACGCCGCAGCGGTGACGTCGAGGCTTCAGGCCGGGTGGATCCCGCCGGCGTCGACGGTCGCGAGCAGCGCATCGACGCGGCCATGTCCAGGTACCTCAGCGTCCGGCATGACCTCTGCCAGCGGCACAAGCACGAACGCGCGCGCATGCAGGTGTGGATGCGGAACGACCAGGCCGGGCTCGTCGATCACCGCGTCGCCATACAGCAGCAGGTCGAGGTCGAGCGTGCGCGGCCCCCAGCGGCGGCCGTCGGCGGCGCGCTCGCGGCCGTGGGCGCGCTCGATACCCAGCAGTGCTTCAAGCAGCGCGTGCGGCGACAGCGCGGTGTCCAGCACGGCCGCGGCGTTCACGAAGTCCGGCTGCGCTTCCAGGCCCCAGGCGGGCGTGCGGTAGAAGCCCGAAGCGCTCAGCAGGCGCGTGCCTGGCAGCGCATCGAGCGCGGCCAGCGCCTCGCGAAGCACCGCGGCAACGTCGCCGATGTTGCCGCCAAGCCCGACGCAGGCCCGGACGGGCGCGCTCATCCCGTCGCCGTGGACCGGCGCCGGCGGCGACGCGGGGCGGGCGCGCTGCCGTCGTCCTCGTCGTGCGGGGTGTGGGCGATGGCCATGTCGGGATCGAGCTGGGCCTCGCGCCAGAACGCGATGTCCTCGGCATGCTCGTTCGAACCCGCCTGCCGCACCTGCAGGAAGTCGAAGGCGGCACGGAAGCGCGGGTGCGCCAGCATGCGCATCACGCGCTTGCGCTGGCGCAGGCCGAAGCGCGATTGCAGCAGCCAGATCTCCTGCATCGGGATCGAGAACCGCCGTGGCACGGCGATCGTCGCCAGCTCGTGCACCGTGACCCGGTCCGCGGCGCGCCGCTGCGCCTCGGCCGCCGGCATGTTCTGTGCCTGCAGCGCCATCAGCGTGCGGCAGTAGGCCGGCCACAGCAGGAGCGCGAACAGGAACGCCGGCGATACCGGTTCGTCCTCGGACACGCGCTTGTCGGTCCCGCGCAGGCCTTCCAGCACCACCGTGCGCAGCGCGCCGCTGCGGTTGGCCTTCATCGCCGCGGCCGCCTCGGGCAGCATCACGTCCAGCAGGCCGTGGCGCTCGAGGCTCTCGAAGCTGGCCACGGCATGCCCGGACAGGAACATTTTCAGGCACTCCTCGAACAGGCGCGCGGGCGCGGCTTCGGACAGCAGCGGTGCCAGTTCGCGGATCGGCGCCGCGGTGGCCGGCTCGATGCTGAAGTCGAGCTTTGCCGCCAGGCGCGCCGCGCGCAGCATGCGCACCGGATCCTCGCGGTAGCGGGTCTCCGGATCGCCGATGAGCCTGAGCACGCGGTTGCTCACGTCCTCGAAGCCACCGGTGTAATCGCGGACCGAGAAGTCCTCGATCGTGTAGTACAGGGCATTGGCGGTGAAGTCGCGGCGGACCGCGTCGTCCTCGACCGTGCCGTAGACGTTGTCGCGCAGCAGGCGGCCGTCCTCGTGGGTCTGGCGGTCCCCGCTGCCGTCGTCGACATTGGCGCGGAAGGTCGCCACTTCAATGATCTCGCGGCCGAAGACCACGTGCGCCAGCCGGAACCGGCGCCCGATCAGGCGGCAGTTGCGGAACAGCGCCTTGACCTCCTCGGGCGTGGCGCCGGTGGCGATGTCGAAGTCCTTGGGGCTCCCGTCGACCAGCAGGTCGCGCACGGCGCCGCCGACCAGGTAGGCCTCATGCCCGCCTTCGCGCAGGCGATAGAGCACCCGCAGCGCGTTGGGGCTGATGTCCTTGCGGGAAATGGAGTGCTGCTCGCGCGGGATCGTCCGCAGCAGCGGTGTGTCGGATGGTGTGTCGTTGCGCATCTGCAAAAAAGTACCTGCTCTGGTTGCCCAGTGGCAGCCTGTGGTTGCTATACTAGCAAGCCGCATCGCAGCCTGGCTGCAGCGGGTCCGGTCGTCCAGCCGGTGTCGCCCCACGAAGGCGGCAAAGCAACACCGCTCCCTTCGTCTAGAGGCCCAGGACGTGGCCCTCTCAAGGCTAAAACACGGGTTCGAATCCCGTAGGGAGCGCCATATCCCCAGGGCCCGCACCGGCAACGGTTGCGGGCCCTGCTCGTTTGCGGCGCCCACGGGACGCAGTGAACCCCGGCGCGCGGCTTTGGCGGCGCCCGCGGGCGCTACAATATGCGGCCTTCACACAGCCAGCGCCGCGAACCATGCCCTTCGTCGTCACCGAGAACTGCATCAAGTGCAAATACACCGACTGCGTCGAGGTGTGTCCGGTCGACTGTTTCCACGAAGGCCCGAACTTCCTGGTGATCGACCCCGACGAGTGCATCGACTGCACGCTGTGCGAACCGGAGTGCCCGATCGGCGCGATCTACGCGGAGGATGACGTCCCCGCCGGCCAAGAGGGCTTCGTCGCGCTCAACGCCGAGCTGTCGAAGGAATGGCCGGTGATCACCACCCGCAAGGACGGACCGCCCGACGCCGCGGAGTGGGAAGGCAAGCCGAACAAGCTGCCACTGCTCGAACGCTGAGCCGCCGGAGCGCGTCTGCGCGCAGGTTGCCCGCCCGCAAAAAAGGAACGCGGCCGTGTCCGGGCCGCGCTCCGGGGTCCTGCGCCCGCGACGCGCGTTACTGCGCCAGCCCTGCGCGCAGCGTTGCGATCACGCGCACCGCGTCCGCGCTGGTCGCGGGCACACCGCGCGGATCGACCGCGGACACGTAGGCGCCCTCCCCCGACTGTGACACCCGCACCAGGAACCGGCTGTCGCCGGCGTCGATGTCGTAGGTGCCCAGCAGCTGCGCCTTGCTGACCACGGTGACGCCCTCGATCCCGGCCAGCAGCGGCTCGACGCGCTGGAACACGTCGTCGCGCGGGGCCGCCACGTTGAAGCCGCTGTTCGAGGCCTGCGCCGCGGGCGCCGCTGCCCCCATGGTCGAGCGGGTCACGCTGGACGTGCCCGCCTCCGGCACGGCCATGGCCGAGCTGGTGTCGGGGCGGTCGAGGTCGGGCGGGACCTCGAGCGGGCGGTCCTGCGGGGCAGGCGCGTACAGCGCGCTGTCCTTGCGGAACCAGCTGCAGCCGGCGGTGGCGATCAGGGCGGTGACGATGGCGACCGCGATGGCCGGGCGGAGCATGGAACGGGAAGGCTGCATGGATGTCTCCTGGGAAAACGGTTCAGGCCGCAAGCGCGTCGCGACAGGTCTGTTCGAGTGATTCGAGGCCGGCGGCGATCGCGTCCGCCGCCGCCACGTGGGCCGCCGACAGCGGCAGCAGGGGCAGGCGGATGCCGTCACGGTGGCCGAAGCCGCGCCGCGCCAGCAGTGCCTTGACCGGGATCGGATTGGATTGGATGCCGCAGAAGTCGATCAGGTCGGCAAGCCGAGCGACAAGCGCATCGCAACCCACGGCGTCGCCGGCCCGGGCGAGATCGCACAGGCGCCGGAATGCGACCGGCGCCGCGTTCGAAGCCACCGACACCAGGCCGTCGGCCCCGGCCAGCATCGAGCGCGCCGCGGTGCCGTCGTCGCCGCTGAGAATCGAGAAGCCCGGCCCGCCCAGCGGCAGGAGCGCGCGCACGCGCGCTTCGTCGGCGACGGCCTCCTTGATGCCGACGATGGCGGCGTGGCCCGCCAGTTCCCCCACCGTGTCGGGCTGCATGTCGCAGCCGGTCCGCGGCGGCACGTTGTAAAGGATCACCGGAAGGGCGCCATCGTCGGCCACCGCACGGTAGTGCGCGAGCAGGCCGGCCTGCGTCGGGCGCACGTAGGGCGGCGTGACCACCAGGGCGGCGTCGGCACCGCAGGCGGCGGCCAGGCGGCTGCGCTCGATGGTGTGGGCGGTCCCCGACTGCCCGGTGCCCGCGATCACGGGCACGCGACCGGCAACGTGCTCGACGGCAGCGCGCAGCAGGGCTTCATATTCGGCCACGGTCAGCGCGGCGGCCTCTCCCGTGGAGCCGGCCACGACCAGGGCCTGGGTGCCGCCCGCAAGCTGGGCGTCGACCAGGCGCAGCCATGCGTCGGTATCGGGTGCGCCGGCGGCCGTGAACGGCGTCGCCAGCGCGGTGATGCTGCCGGAAAGGTGCAATCTGGGCCTGCTTGGGGGAGCCGTGTGGGAGGCCGCGCGAGGTCCGCGCAGCGCCATGATCTTACTTGCGGCCTCGAAGCACGGGCAAGTATGCTGGCTGCAGCCTCAGGGCGGCCACAGCACCCGCGTCCAGGGCCCGCACGGCAGCCGGACCCGGCTCCCCCGCCATCGCAGCACCTCCGTGGACCCCGCTTTGACCGACACCGATACAACCCGGCCCTCGCCGACCGAGAACCACCTCCTGATCAACGCCTATACGACGCATCCGCGCTCGCCCCTGCTGGCGGTGTCGCGGCGCATCGCCGACAGCGGCTGCAACCTGGTCGACACCCGCCTGTCCACCGTCGGCCGCGATGTTTCGGTCACCGCGCTGGCCACCGGCTCCTGGGATGCGGTCGCGAAGCTCGAAGCCATGCTCTCGCGCCTGGAGCGCGAAGAGGGCCTGAAGCTGGTCTGGTACCGCACCGGCGCCAAGCCCGTGCAGTCAAACCTGCTGCCCTACATCGTGGAAGTGGTGGCGTCGGACAAGCCCGGCATCCTCTACCAGCTGGCCGATTTCTTCGACCGCCAGGGCATCACCATCGAAAGCCTGCACTGCTCGCGCTACCGCGCGATGCAGACAGGCGCCGACATGTTCTCGGCCCAGGTCACGATCGGCGTGCCGGCAGACATGCACATCGCCGCGCTGCGCGACGATTTCCTCGAGTTCTGCGACCACCTCAACCTCGACGCGATCATGGACCCGATGAAGTTCTGAGCGCGCAGGGATGGACATGAACGAAGGCGACACGCTCGACCGCAATATCCTCAAGCTTCCGCTGCAGCTCTCCGGCGGCGCTACCGCCACGCTGGCCGACCACGCCGGCCGCTGGCTGGTCCTCTACTTCTATCCCAAGGATTCCACGCCCGGCTGCACTACCGAGGGCCTGGACTTCAACGCCCTGCTCCGGGAGTTCGAATCGCTCGACGCCGGGGTGTTGGGCGTGTCGCGTGACTCGGTGAAGTCGCACGACAACTTCTGCGCGAAGCAGGGCTTCGCGTTCCCGCTGGTGAGCGATACCGACGAAGCCCTCTGCCGCGCCTTCGACGTCATCCGCGAGAAGAACATGTACGGCCGCAAGGTGCTGGGCATCGAACGCAGCACCTTCCTCATCGACCCCGACGGACGCATCGCGCGCGCATGGCGCAAGGTGCGCGTCCCGGGGCATGCCGCAGCCGTGCTCGAGGCGCTGAAGGACATCCGCGCCCGGTGATCCCCTGCCACGCCATCCCGGACGGACCGACACCACGATGAACCACGGCAAGCGGATCTACGTGCTCGACACCAACGTGCTGATGCACGACCCCACGGCGCTGTTCAAATTCGAGGAGCACACCGTCTACCTGCCGATGCAGGTGATCGAAGAGCTCGACAACGGCAAGAAGGGCACCACGGAGGCGAGCCGAAATGCACGCCAGGTCAGCCGCTTCATCAACGAACTGATCGAGTCCCAGGGCGCCGACCGCATCGCCTCGGGACTGAGGCTGGAACGCCCGGGCGGCCTGCAGCTGCGTGGTGCCGGTGCCAGCGGAGTGCTCCGCTTCCAGACCACGGTGCCCAAGGAGGACAAGACCTCGTTCGGCGCGGTCGCGCCCGACAACCGGATCCTCGGCGCGATCCTGGACCTGAGCCGCGATGACTCCAACGACCCGGTGGTGTTCGTCTCCAAGGACATCAACCTCCGCATCAAGGCCGCGATTGCCGGCATCCCCAGCGAGGACTACGAGAACGACCGCGCGCTCGACGATTTCAGCCTGCTCTACACCGGCGCCACCGCGCTGCCGGAGGATTTCTGGCAGCGCCACGGCAAGGACCTCAAGTCCTGGACCGACAAGGGCCGCACCTATTACGAACTGCGCCACGAGGAAGACGACGACTGGCACCCCAACCAGTACCTCTACCTGCCGGGCGACGAGGAAGCCGAGTTCCGCGTGGCCTCGGTGGAAGGCGACCGCGCGGTGCTGCAGATCGTCGACGACTACCGCAGCCACCAGCACGCGGTCTGGGGCATCGTTGCCCGCAACCGCGAGCAGAACTTCGCGCTCAACGCGCTGATGGATCCCGAGATCGATTTCGTCACCCTGCTCGGCACCGCGGGCACCGGAAAGACCCTGCTCGCCTTGGCCGCGGGCCTTGCGCAGACCATGGACGCGCAGCGCTACCGCGAGATCATCATGACCCGCGCCACGATCAGCGTGGGCGAGGACATCGGCTTCCTGCCCGGCACGGAAGAAGAAAAGATGACGCCCTGGATGGGCGCGCTGACCGACAACCTCGAAGTACTGCTGCCGCACAACAAGGAAGGCGGCAGCTGGGGACGCGCCGCCACGAACGACCTGCTGGCATCGCGCATCAAGATCCGTTCGCTCAACTTCATGCGCGGCCGCACCCTGCTCGACCGCTGGCTGATCCTGGACGAAGCGCAGAACCTGACGCCCAAGCAGATGAAGACCCTGATCACGCGCGCGGGCCCCGGTACCAAGATCGTCTGCCTGGGCAACGTCGAACAGATCGACACGCCCTACCTGACCGAGACCACCTCGGGCCTGACCTACGCCGTCGACCGCTTCAAGCACTGGGCGCACAGCGCGCACGTGACCTTGCGGCGGGGGGAACGCTCGCGCCTGGCCGATTACGCGTCCGAGGTGCTTTAAGGGGCCCTGGCTGGGTGGGGGCGGAGAGTGTGTGGGTACTCCGCCGGCTGAGCACGTGGTGCTCTTTATGCCGGCTGCGTACCCACACACCCTCCGCTGCCATCGACACTGCGGGCTGGAGGGGAAGTCAAAAGCAAAGGCAAAAGCAAAAGCAAGAGCCAAGGGCAAACGCAAGGGCAAAGGCAAGGGCAAAGGCAAGAACAAGGGCGACAGCAACTGTGAACGTTCGCCTGGACCATGCCCTTGTGGGAGCGGCTATAGCCGCGATCGGCGAGCCGCGGCGATGAGTCGTACACCGCCAGCCCTGAGCCGCGGGTCGCGAACCGCAAAGCGCAAAGCGCGAGCCGTGAGCCGTGAGCCGTGAGCCGAAGCATTCGCCGCTATAGCGGCTCCCACAACAGCTGCCCTTACGACCGCGAAGGTGTACCCATGGCAGGTTGATGGGTACGGAGTGGGCATCAAGAGCAGCTTTGCTGCGACGCCCACGGAGTACCCATCGACCTGCCACGCCGCAGCGCACTGCTTGGCCGCCTGTTGCTCTCCTAACGGCGGACCGCGAACCGCGAACCAAAGCAATCGCCGCTATAGCGGCTCCCACAACAGCTGCCTCTGCGACCGTCCACGCCCTGAAGGCCAGCCAGTCAATCGTTGACCGCAGGCTCCACCGCGTCACGCCCGGCCTCGATGTGGAGCAACGCCTCCGACAGCGTCTTGAAGTAGCTGCCCGGATCATCCCGACCCACGATGTCGGCACGTACCAGCTTGCGCAACACTCCCATGCTGGCGCCGTTGAGCAGCACCGTCACGCCCCGCGCGCGCAGGCTCGCGATCGTCGACTCCAGGCGCTTGAGGCCCGTTGCATCGATGAACGGAACCCGCTCCAGGCGCAGCGCCACGTAGCGCGGCGGCGCCTCGCGTGACCATGACAGCGCGCGTTCGAGCGAATCGACCGAGCCGAAGAAGAACGGCCCGTCGATGGAATACACCGCCACGTCCTTCGGCAGGGCGGATAGCCCGGCCTCCTCGAGTTCCTGCCGCAGGCTGGCCTGGTGATGCTCGACCACCTCCACCGCCAGGCTCATCCGGCGCATGAACTGCATCATCGCCAGGATCACGCCGATGTTCACCGCCACCACCAGGTCGGTGAGGATCGTCAGGCCGAAGGTGATCAGCAGGATCGCAACGTCCGCCCGTGGCGCGCGGCGCACCATGCGCAGGAAGCGTGGCGCCTCGCTCATGTTCCAGGCGACGACGAACAGGATCGCGGCCAGTGCGCTCAGTGGAACCCTGCCGGCGTAGGGCGCGATCACGAGCAGGATCAGCACCAGCAGCAGCGCGTGCACGACGCCGGCGATCGGCGCGTTGCCGCCATTGCGGATGTTGGTCGCGGTGCGCGCGATCGCGCCGGTGGCGGCGATGCCGCCGAACAGCGGCGAGACGATGTTGGCGATGCCCTGGCCGATCAGCTCCTGGTTGGAGTCGTGCTTCGTGCCGGCCATGCCGTCGGCCACCACCGCCGACAGCAGCGATTCGATCGCGCCGAGCATGGCGATGGTGAACGCGGATGGCAGCAGCAGCATCACGGTATCGAAGCTCATCGATGGCACCGCGAAGGTCGGCAGCGCGCGCGGGATGGCGCCGAAGGTCGATTCGATGGTGGCGACGCCGGGCAGGTCGAATGCCGACACCACCAGGGTCGCCGCGATCATCGCCAGCAGCGGCCCCGGCACCCGTGACAGGCCGCGAATGCGCGGTCCGTAGAGCGCGAGCGCCAGGCTCCCGAGTCCAAGCAGGGTGGTCGCCAGGTGCAGTTGCGTGAACGAGCGCAGCAGCTGCCAGGCCTTGAGGTAGAACGGGCCCTCGCCCGGCAGCGGCAGGCCGAAGAAGTACTGCCACTGCCCCACCCAGATGATCATTGCGATGCCGGCGGTGAAGCCGACGATGACGGGATCCGGGATGAAGCGGATCACCGCGCCCAGGCGCGCAAGGCCCATCACGACCAGGATGACGCCGGCCATCAGCGTCGCCACCAGCAGGCCGCTGACGCCGAACTGGGCGACCACGCCGGCGAGGATGACGATGAAGGCGCCGGTCGGGCCAGCGATCTGCACCCGCGAGCCCCCGAACAGCGACACCGCGATGCCGGCGATGATCGCCGTGTACAGCCCCTGCTCCGGCTTCACGCCCGAAGCGATCGCGAAGGCCATTGCCAGCGGCAGCGCGACCACGCCGACGATCAGGCCGGCGACGATGTTGCGCGGCCAGTTGCCGGGACGCAGCAGGCCGGCGCGCCTGGCTTCCAACAGGGCGATCACGCGTCGCCCTCCGCCTTCAGGCGCACCCCGCGGCCGCCGGCGGGGCTCGGGCTGTTATCACCGATCAGCTCGACACCGGCGCTCTCGAGCGCCCCGACCACTTTCGTCAGCGAACCGATGACGCCGCGCACATCGCCGCTGCTCGCCTCCATGCGCTGGATGGTGGGCACGGACACGCCGGCCAGGCCCGCCAGGGTGCGCTGGTCGATGCCGAGCAGGGCCCGTGCGGCCCGCATCTGGGCAGAGGTGATCATCGGCTGACTCCAATCTGGAACATGCTTAATGATATCTACGATATCAACTGAGCTATATTGTACTGCAGCCTTGGTTCACAGGCCCTGGCAGCTCCCCACCGCTGCGTGCGCCCCCGTATCCTTGCCCACGACGTTCCAGGACACCGCTCCCATCACCATGACCCAGCCCATTTCCGCACTCGCCATCGCCGGCTCCGACTCCGGCGGCGGCGCCGGCATCCAGGCGGACCTCAAGACCTTCGCCGCCCACGGCGTCCACGGCCTGTCGGCGATCACCGCGCTCACCGCACAACACACCCGCGGCGTGACCGCGGTGCACGTGCCGCCGGTGCGGTTCCTGCGCGCGCAGATCGACGCCTGTTTCGACGACTTCGCGATCGGCGCGGTCAAGCTCGGCATGCTGGCCTCGGCCGAGGTGATCCACGCGGTTGCCGACGCGCTCGAGGTGCATCGTCCCGCACAGCTGGTGGTCGACCCGGTGATGGTGGCGACCTCCGGTGCGCGGCTCCTGGAAGAAGACGCCCTCGAGGCACTCCGCACGCGCCTGTTGCCGATGGCGGGCATCCTCACCCCCAATATCCCCGAGGCCGAACTACTGCTTGGCTGTCGCATCACCGATGCCGCGGACGCGGACGCGGCGCTGGACGCGCTGCTCGCACTGGGCGCCGGCGCGGTGCTGCTCAAGGGCGGTCACCTGGACGAGGGCGCCGAGGTGGTCGACCGCTATGCCGATGCGGGCACGCGCACCGCCTTCCGCGGCCCGCGCATGCGGGTGGACGGACACGGCACCGGCTGCACCCTGGCGTCGGCCATTGCCGCCAACCTCTGCCGCGGCCGCGGCATGCGCGAGGCCTGCAGCGAAGGCGTGGACTACATCCGCGACGCACTGCGCCAAGGCGTGCGCCCGGGGCGCAGCGACGTGCTCGTGCTCGGGCACTTCGCCGCGCGCCGACCGGCATGACGTCCGGCACCGAGGCGCGCGCCGAAGACGCGACGGGCCTGGCCGACACCACCATCGCGCTGGAGACCAGCGACGGCCACCACTACGAACTGCTGGCCTGCATTCCCGACGCCCCGCAGCGCAGCCTGCTCTGGCTGCCGGCACTGGGCGTTGCCGCGCGCCACTACCAACCGTTCGCGCAGGCGCTGGCACGGCGCGGCGTGGCCGTGTTCCTGCATGAGTGGCGCGGCCACGGCAGCAGCAGCCTGCGTGCCGGCCGCACGTGCGACTGGGGCTATCGCGAGCTGCTCACGCGCGACATTCCCGCCAGTGAAGCCGCAGTCGCCGCCGCAACGCCCGGGCTACCCCGCATCGCCGGCGGGCACAGCCTGGGCGGGCAGCTCGCGTGCTGCCGCCTTGGCCTGGATCCCGATGCCTTCGAAGCACTGTGGCTCGTCGGCAGTGGCGCGCCGTACTGGCGTGCGTTCCCTTTGCGGCACAGGCTGTGGCTACCGCTGGTCTACCGCCTGCTGCCGTGGCTGGCCGAACGCGCCGGCAGCCTGCCCGGCCGACGCCTCGGCTTTGGCGGCAACGAAGCACGCGGCGTGATGCGCGACTGGGCCGGCACCGCCACCAGCGGTCGCTACGCCGCGGTGGGCCTGGGCGACCTGGAGCCCGGGATGGCGGAGACCGATGCACATGTGCGCGCGGCGCTGCTCGAGCATGACTGGTTCGCGCCGGCCTCCTCGTTCGACCAGCTGCTGTCGAAGCTTCCACGTGCCGGCGCCGACGTCGTGACCCTGGGCAGCGACGCGCTGGGCGTGCCCGCCGATCACTTCGAATGGATGAAGTCACCCGCAAGCGTGGCCGACTGGCTCAGCCAGTAGCGCCGCGACGCCACGCGCTCCGCCCTCACGGGCGCGCGACCACCTCGGCCCTACCCTGCGCCGGCATGGATACCCGGATCATCATCTGTCTCGATCGCCTGCGGGGAACTGCGGGGAGAAGCGGGCGCCGTGGCCGCTGAAGGCGACAGCGCGCAGGCGATCTGGACGATCGGCCACTCCACGCGCCCCTTCGAAGAATTCCTTGCCCTGCTTGCGGAGCATCGCGTCGGGGCGATCGCCGACGTGCGCCGCTTCCCCGGCTCACGTCGCCATCCCTGGTTCGCCAGCGAAGCACTGGCCACCAGCCTGCCTGCCGCCGGGATCGAGTACGCATGGATCCCGCAGCTTGGCGGACGCCGCCGCGTCGTGCCGGGTTCGATCAACACCGGCTGGCGCAATGCGTCCTTCCAGGGCTATGCCGATCATCTCGAGAGTCCGGAATTCGCCGAAGGCCTGGGCACCGCCCTGGCCCTGGCCGCCCGGAAGCGCACGGCCCTGATGTGCGCCGAAGCGGTCTGGTGGCGCTGCCACCGCGCGCTGATCTCGGACGTGCTGAAACTGCGCGGCCTGGAGGTGTTGCACATCCTCGCGGCCGGCAAGGCGTCGCCGCACCCGTACTCCTCCGCGGCGCGGGTGGTCGACGGGCGCCTGGACTACGGTCCGACGCAGGGCAGCCTGCTCTAAACGGCGGGAGGCGCCGGAGTGTCGTCCTCGTAACCGCGCGGGTTGCGCGACTGCCAGCGCCACGCATCGCGGCACATGGCATCGATATCATGCTCCGCCCGCCAGCCCAGCAGCTCTTGCGCCAGCGACGGATCGGCGTAGACCTCGGCCACGTCGCCGGTCCGGCGCGCGACGATGTCGCAGGGCACGGAGCGCCCGGACGCGCGCTCGAATGCCTGCACCAGCTGCAGCACGCTCACGCCCCGCCCCGTGCCGAGATTGACGGTGAAGCCGTGCTCCCGGCGCTCCAGCGCGTCGATCGCGTCGGCGTGCGCACGCGCCAGGTCCATGACATGGATGTAGTCGCGCACGCCGGTGCCGTCCACCGTCGGCCAGTCGCCGCCGAACACGCTGAGCTTCGGGCGCAGCCCCACCGCCACTTGGCAGATGTAGGGCATCAGGTTGTTGGGGACGCCACGCGGGTCCTCGCCGATCAGCCCGGACTCATGGGAACCAACGGGATTGAAGTAGCGCAGGAGCGCGGCCCTGAATGCGGGCTCGGCCGTGCACAGGTCCCCGATCAGCTGCTCCATCACCAGCTTCGTGCGCCCGTAGGGGTTGGTGACGTCGAGCGCGGCGTCTTCGCGTACCGGGACCTGCTCGGGATCGCCATAGACCGTGGCGGATGAACTGAACACCAGCCTGTTCACACCAGCCGCCTGCATCGCCTGCAGCAGGTGGATGGTGCCGGCGATGTTGTTGTCAAAGTAGTCCAGCGGCCGCTCGCAGGATTCGCCCACGGCCTTCAGCGCCGCGAAGTGCACGACCGCGTCGAAGCGCCCCCCGGCCAGCAGCCTGTGCACGTCCTCGCGACTGCGCAGGTCCACCTGCTGGAATTCCACCGGCGCGCCGATGATGCGCTGCAGCCGTCCAAGCACACCCGGCGAACTGTTGCTGAAGTTGTCGGCAACCACCAGCTCGTGCCCGCGCCCGGCCAGCACCACGCAGGTATGGCTGCCGATGTAGCCGGTACCGCCGAAGACCAGAATGCGCATGCGAGTCCCGCCCCCGGATGAGGGCTCCATTATCCATCACCCGAGGCCACTGCCGCGGACATCGATGATCGTTCCGCGTGACCCATGCGACGACCGTTCTACGTTGTACATGGCATCGTCAACAAACGGGGACCCCAGATGCGCATGTTCAGGCAAGTGATCGCGGTGCTGCTTTTTGTCGCGCTGGCCGCATGCGCCAGCGGTGGCGGGCTGGCCGAGGCGCCACCGGCGCCGCAGCAGGCCTCGGTACAGGACTACGCGATCGGCGTCGACGATGTGGTGCAGGTCACCGTCTGGCGCAACCCGGAACTCGGGATCGTCGTGCCGGTGCGACCGGACGGCAAGATTTCAGTCCCGCTGGTCGGCGACGTGATGGCGGGCGGACTCACGCCGAGCCAGGTGGCGACCGACATCCAGGAGAAGCTGGGCACCTTCGTCCGTGATCCCCAGGTCGCGGTCATCCTCACCGACCTTCGCAGCCACGAGTACCTCTCGCGGGTGCGGGTGACGGGGGCCGTGCGCCAGCCGGTCTCGATCCCCCACCGGCAGGGCATGACCGTGCTCGACGCGGTCCTGGCGGCGGGCGGCGTCAACGAGTTCGCAGCGTCGGACCGCTCCAGCCTGTACCGGAAGACCGACGGCGAAACCCGGAGCTATGCCATCCGCCTGGACCGGATCATCAACCGCGGTGACCTGTCGACCAACTTCACGGTCGCACCCGGCGACGTCATCACCGTGCCGGAGCGCGCGTTCTGATGCAGCCGAACACACTGCCCGTTCCACAGCGGTCCCCCAGCCAGGGGGCCGCCACCCCGGATGTCCTTCCGATCGACTATGCCAGGCTCCTGTTCAAGGAAGGACGCCGGCGCGTCATTCCCCTGTCGCTCATTTTCACCGTGATCGCGGTGCTGACGTTCCTGCTGGGCATGTTCGTCATCCGGAGCCAGTACCAGGTCTCGGTCACGATCCTCGCGCAGGAAAGCGACATCATCGGGCCGCTGCTCGAAGGCCGTGCCGTCCCGACCGGCGTGACCGATCGCGTCGGCATGGCGCGCCAGATCATCTACAGCCGGAAGGTCCTGTCGGAAGTCGTCGCGATCGGCGGCTGGGACAGCGAGGGCGAGCTGAGCCCGGTGCAGAGGGACCGCCTGTTGGAAGAAATCCGCGGACGCACCCTGGTCACCAGCCCGCGCCCCGACCTGGTCCAGATCACCTATCGCGACAACGAACCGGAGCGCGCGTATCAAGTAGCCGATGCCATGGGTTCGCTGTTCATGAGGGAAACACTGGCCACCAAGGAACGCGAGAGCCGGGAGGCCTACGAGTTCATCGACAAGCAGGTGCAGGCATACCACCGCAAGCTCACCGATGCCGAAGACAACCTGCAGGAGTACCGGGCCAACGACATCGATGCGCAGCCCGGCAGTGCGGTCGACGCCAACTCGCGGATTTCCGCCCTGCGCACGCAAGTGGAACAGACGCGCATGGCGCTGCTCGAGCAGGAGTCGCGCGAATCCTCCATCACCTCGCAGCTGTCGGGTGAATCCGCGGTCACCTCGGTACAGACGCGCGAGACCCTGCATCGGAGCCGCCTCATCGAACTCCAGGCCGAACTCGATCGGCTGCTGCTGACCTTCACCGACCGCCACCCCGACGTCGTCCGTGTGCGGCACCAGATGGAAGACGTGCAGCGCCAGCTCGAGCAGGAGCGCCGTCGCGCCGCGTCGGGGGTGGCCAGCTCCGCCAGCGAGGACTCCCGTGCAAACCCGCTGTACCAGGAGCTGCGCAGCCAGCTCGCGCAGGCACAGCGCGACGTGGTGGCGACGCGCTCGCGGATGGCCGTCGCGGAAAGCCTGCTCAGCGGCGAGCTCGACCGCAGCCGCCGGATCGCCGCATCGGAAAGCGCGCTCGCGGAGCTGACCCGGGACTACGAGGTCAATCGCGAGATCTACCAGGACCTGCTGCGCCGCCGCGAGAACGCCCGCGTCTCGATGGGGCTCGACCAGGCGAACCGCGGCCTGACGCTGCGCGTGCAGGATCCGGCGACGATGCCGCTGCTGCCGACCGGCCTGCGCTTCATGCATATCGCCGGCGCCGGGTTGCTGATGGCGATCGCCGTGCCGCTGGGCCTGCTCTGGCTGCTGGTGCGCTTCGATCCGCGCGTGCGCAACCCCCGGCTGCTTGAATCGAAGATCCGCTACCCGCTGCTGGCGACTATTCCGGCCTACCCGTCGCCGCGCGAGCGCCGCAGGCAGCTGCTCAACGTCGGCATCGGCACCATGCTGGTGCTGTCGGTACTGCTGCTGTACCTGCTGACCTATGTCCAGAAGATGTCCCACGGATGAGCGACACCAGAGCCACCACACCCAATGCCATGGAGCAGATCGTGAATGCACGTCGTGATGCGCTGGACACTCCGGCGCCGGATGAAGCGGGCTCCCGCTCCATCATCCGCACCGACTCGGGCCTTCAGCCGCTGACATCGCGCGCGCTCGAGGATCGCAAGCTGATCCACCGCAACGATTCCGTGCGCTCGCAGGCGGACGCCTTCCGCGGCCTGCGCACCAAGCTGCTCGCGCTCGGCCAGGATCGCAACTTCATCACCCTGGTCGCACCCGTGCAGCCCGGCTGCGGCGGCAGCTTCGTCGCGCGCAACCTCGCGGCGGCGTTCGCCTTCGACGACACCAAGTCCGCGCTGCTCGTCGACTGCGACGCCCTGCATCCGACGCAACACACGGCGCTGGGCGTCGATGTCGCCAGCGGCGGGATGATGGACTACCTCGATGGCAGCATCACCGACCTCGGCGCCATCCAGTACGACACGAGGCTGCCGAGGCTGTGCCTGGTTCCGAGCGGCACGCCGCGCGAAACGACAGGCGAGTATTTCAGCTCCGGCAACATGCGCATGATGATCGACTCCCTGCGCGGCACCCAGTCCAACCGGTATGTGATCCTGGACGGCCCGCCGACGCTGGACTCGCCCGATGCCAGGATCCTGTCCGACCTCGCCGACCTGATCATCGTGGTGGCCGGGTACGGGCAGGTCACGGTGGACCGCATCGAGGACGCCGCCTCGAACTTCGATCCCGACAAGCTCGCGGGCGTCGTGTTCAACAACATCTACTGACCGGTCCCGCGTGACGGAGGCGACACCATGAGAACCCGCAGGACCCGCCTTTCAGCCTTGTGCGCGGCGATCCTTGCCACGGCGTCCTTCCATGCGCACGCGGTCCGCATCGACTATTCGCTCGATGCCGGCGTCGAGCGCAATGACAATATCCTCATGTCATCCACCGACCCCGAGGAATCGAGCGCACTGCGCGCGGGCTTCGGATTCGTGGTCACGCAGGAGAGCTCGACCGTCCAGGCCAATTTCGGTGGCCGCCTCGAATACTGGAACTACATCGACGGCCCCCAGTCCAACGCCTTCGAATCCACTCTCTCCGGCCGCCTGAACTGGTCCATCCTTCCTGAAACGCTCAGCTTCACGGTCGAGAACAGCCTCGAGATGCGGCCGATCGACCGGTTCGCGGCCGACACGGTCGACAACCGCCAGCGGGTGAACGTGCTGGCGCTTGGGCCCAACGTGGATTTCAACTGGAACCAGGCGGTTCGCGGGCGGGCCGAGCTGCGCTGGATCGACAGCCAGGCCGAGGAAGCCGATGCGCTCGAGTCGCAGCGGGTCAGCGCCGCACTGCACGCCATCCGCACCCTGGATCCGACCAGCAGCCTGACGCTGAGCCTGCGCGGCCAGGACGTCGACTTCAGGAACGACACGATGGCCCGCGACTATCGTCGTTATGACGGCTACATGCGCTACGACAGGCAGCTCTCGCGCCTGGGTTTCGGCTTGATCGCGGGCTACACATGGGTCGATTACGCAGACGGCGATTCCACCTCGCATCCGCTCTTCCGCGCCCATGCCGAGTGGGCGATCAGCGCGCGTACCGCCCTGTCGCTCAGCGCCGAACACCAGCTGACGGATGCGTCGGATTCGGCGATCGGAGGTATCTCCGTTGCCTCGACCGTGCCAGACAGCCTGTCCGGCGGATCCTTCGTGGTCGATCCATCGATCTATGAAGAAGACCGGATCGAGCTCACGTGGGCCTACCGCCACGACCGGGTCGGATTCACCGTAGGACCCTATTACGAGCGCGTCGATTTCATCGATGCGCCTTCCGTCGACGAGACCCGTCGCGGCGTGGTGATGCAGCTGACTTACCGACTCGCGCCGACCTGGGACCTGCGCACGTTCGCGGATGCCGCGCGTACGGAATTCCCGGACCTGGGCCAGCGAACGGAAGACAGGCGCTTCGGCCTCGGCGTGGGCAAGACGTGGTCGCGCCACTGGAGCAGTGCACTGGACTATGTGCACTACGCGCGGCGCGATGACGGGCCGGTCGGGAACAGCCGCCAGAACGTGTGGTACCTGACCGTGACCTATCGCAACCGCTGAGGCACGCCGGCGTCATCGTCGCCCACGGGATGATGCGACTGCCCGGACCGGGTCGTGGCGTGTCCGAACCCACCCCGCTCGACACGGTGTTTCCCGAGGCCACATCACGATATTCCCACCCAGCGCTTGACTCCCGGGCCGCATTCAGCGTGTAGTTCGCGGGACGACGCTCCTGTCGCCCATGCTCCGCGCCGTCTTGTCAGGGGAAAGACGACACGTTCGAGGGAGTCCACCCGCGCCGCGACCACGGCCCGGGCCGGCCACTTTCGATCGGGAGGAAGACAGGGACGCCGCCGACTTATCTCCGCGCAGGCGGCCCCAGGCGTTCCGGAAGGACTTCCCCATGACACCCGTTTTCCGCGTTTTATGCCTGCCGGCACTGGCCGGCCTGCTCTTAACCCTGGCCGGCTGTTCGGCCCAACTCCAACCAGACACCGCATCATCCGATGAACCGCCGCAAGCCGGCGTGACCCGAGCCACGGCTCCCGCGCCACCTCCACCTTCGATGGCAGGCGCCCCCGTCATCACCAGTGCCGTCACGAACCCCATCCTGTTCGTCACCCAGGTTCCCACGCTGGGCGGCGACCCGTTCGCCAGCCGACTGTCCACGTTTGCGAACCACCTGCCGACCATGAACTCGACGCTGCGCGGCGGCGACCTGATGATCCGCTACGCCAACGGCACGCTGCGCAACCTGACCCGGGATGCCGGCTACGGCATGGAAGGCCTGCAGGGTGCGAACGCCATCGCAGTGCGCGAGCCGACGGTCCACTGGAGCGGCACCCGCGCCATCTTCAGCATGGTGATCGGCGCGCCCACGCAGCGCTACGGGTCGACCAGCGGGAAGTGGCAGCTGTACGAGGTCACCGGCCTCGGGCAGAACCAGACGGCCAGCGTTACCAAGGTCGCCGGGCAGCCGGCCAACTACAACAACGTTTCGCCGCTCTATACGAGCGACGGCGCCATCCTGTTCACGTCGGACCGCCCACGCCTCGGGGAAGCCCACCTTTATCCGAACCTGGACGAATACGAAAGCACGCCGACCATCACCGGCATCTTCCGCCTCGATCCGTCCACGGGCAGCCTGACCATCCTCAACCACGCCCCCAGCGGGGTCTTCAGCCCGACCATCGACAGCTACGGCCGCGTCATCTCCACGCGCTGGGACCACCTGCAGCATGACCAGCAGCAGGATGGCTCGATCGACCTCGGCTACACCTTCGACCCGTTCAACTATTCCAGCGAGGCATCCAACGCCACCAGGCTCGGCCTGTTCCGCGACACGTTCCCGGAACGCAGGCAGCAGAACAACGGCCCATACGGGCGGGTCACGGGGCATACCTACAACCTTTTCACGCCCTGGCAGATGATGCAGGACGGCACTCACGAGCTGACGCTCAACCACATCGGTCGCCACGAGCTGGTGGGTGACTACACCTACCTGCCGCGCGCATTCATGGACGACAGCGCGCTGTCGGACAACGTCAACCTCGCCAACTTCGCCAACCGCAAGCACATCCGCATGGACGGCGGCATCTATCACATCCGCGAAGACCCGCTTTCGCCCGGCACCTACTACGGCATCTACGCCCGTGAATTCGCGGAGGGCAGCACCAACCAGATCGTGCGCTTCAACGGCGCACCGACGCTCAACGCCGAGCAGATGGTGATCACCAACGCCAGCCCCGCGCCCGTCACCGGCGGCCTGCCGGGAGGCCGCTTCCGCAACCCCTTGCCGCTGACCTCGGGGGACATGGTGGCCAGCTACACGCCGGACGCGACGTTCGGCGGCTCCTCGTCGCTGCGGCTGCACCAGCTCCAGGCCAACGCAGCGGGCATGTTCGTCGCCGGCACCGCGCTGACGCCCGGGATCAACAAGACGGTCTCGTGGTGGACGGACAGTGCGTCGCCACGCGTGTACAGCGGCCACCTCTGGGAGATCGAGGCCGTAGAGGTGGTGGCGCGGACGCCTCCGCCGGCGACGGCCCTCCCCGAGATCCCCGCGCCCGAGCGCGCGGTCCTCGCCGCCGAGGGCATCAACGTGGAAGCCTTGCGCGCCTGGCTGCTGAACAACGACCTGGCCCTGATCGTGACCCGCAACCAGACCAGCCGCGACCGCGCTGATACCCAGCAGCCATACAACCTGCGGGTCCCCGGGGGTGAAAGCACGACCCGCGGCAGCGGCCGGGTCTACGACATCGCGCACTACCAGATCGTGCAGGCGAACCTGGTGCGCGCCTACGGCAACAACATCAACGGGCGCCGCCCGGTCGCGCAGCCGATGTCGGTGCCGGGCAACCTGGCGAATCCCGGAGGCCCGGCGGGCAGCGTCAGGATCGCCGCCGACGGGTCCACCGCCGCCTTCGTGCCCGCACGGCGCGCACTGAGCTGGCAGACGGTCGATCCCGATGGAGAGCCGGTCGTGCGCGAGCGCGTGTGGCTCACCATGCAACCTGGCGAGATCCGGACCTGTGCCGGCTGCCACGGGGAGAACAGCCGCAACCAGGCCGGCGAGCCGGCCCCGGTCAACCAGCCGCAGGCCCTGCACGCGCTCATGCGCCACTGGAAGCAGACCCATGGCAACGGGCCCGACATCCGCCACGGATCAAGGCCGCTCCTTCCTCCGCCGACCTAGGGGCTCACGCAACCAGCCCGGGCCACCACGCCTGGGCTTTCTTGTCCGTGCCACGCCTCCGCCTTCCGGAATCCCGGCGGGGCCGGTCCGGATTGGACAGCAGTTCGCGTTCGATATGGACGAGGGACGAAATGGGCTGCACACGCAGTGCAGGCCGAGCGTCCCCGTTCATCCGGTTCCGGTTCGACGCAGGGGGGGAAATGGCCAGGGGAGAATCCAAGAGTCTGCCGCACACCATGCCGCTGGCAGAGGGTGCCCAGGCTGGCCGCATGCCGCGGCTGATGCGCGGCACCGCCGCACGCTTGCGCACGCTGATCGTGCTGTCCGAAGCGACGCTGCTCATCTGTGCGGTCTTCCTGGCCGTGTACCTGCGCTACATCGCGCACCCCGATCCATTGCAGACCTACGCCACGCTCTCCCTGCAGGCCGTGCGGGCAGGCGTGTTCGCCGCAATGATGATGCTCGGCATGACCGCCATGGGCATGTACCAGACCCATCTGCGGGACACCTGGTTCGGTGCGGTCGCACGCCAGGCGGTCGCATTCCTGCTGGGTACGCTGGCCCTGCTGGTGCTCTACTACATCGTCCCGACGGTGCAGATAGGCCGCGGTGTCCTGGCGCTGGCACTGACCCTCGGCTTCCTGCTGATCACCGCATTCCGCTTCCTGTCCGCACGCCTGGTCGATGTCGAGACGCTGAAACAGCGCGTGCTGGTGATCGGTGCAGGACAGCGGGCCGCGCTGATCGAGCAGCGCTTGCGCCGCCGCGCCGACCGCCGTGGCTTCAGTCTCATCGGCTACGTGCCCTACGGACCCGAAAGCCCTGCAGTGGATGCCGACAAGATACTCACGATCGGCGTCCCCCTGTCGCAATGGGCGGTGGCCCACCAGATCGACGAAATCGTGTTCGGCCCGGATGACCGGCGCGGCTCCCTGCCCATGGAAGACCTGCTGCAATGCAGGCAGGTCGGCATCAAGATCATCGACCTGGTGTCATTCTTCGAACGCGAAGCGGGCAAGATCAAGCTCGCCCTCGCGGATCCGTCCTGGCTGGTATTTTCAGGTGGTTTCAACGGCTCCCCGTTACGCATGCTCAGCAAGCGCGCGTTCGACATCTTCGTCGCGGTCGCGATGTTCGCGGTGATCTGGCCGCTCCTGCTCCTCACGGCGGCCGCCATCTGGATCGACTCCGGCCCGGGACAGCCGATCCTGTACCGCCAGGAGCGGGTGGGCCTGCTCGGCACCGCGTTCCAGCTGGTCAAGTTCCGCAGCATGCGCACCGACGCGGAGAAGGACGGCGTCGCCCGGTGGGCGGGCAAGGGCGACAATCGCATCACGCGCGTTGGACGGTTCATCCGGCGCACGCGGCTGGATGAGCTGCCGCAGCTGTGGAACATCCTCAGGGGCGACATGAGCATCGTCGGCCCGCGGCCCGAGCGGCCCGAGTTCGTGTCGGAGCTCGACGACTCGGTGCGCTACTACCGCCTGCGCCACTGCGTGCGTCCCGGGCTCGCGGGCTGGGCGCAGCTGCGCTACGCCTACGGGGCGTCGAAGCAGGATGCGGAAGAGAAGCTGAAGTACGACCTGTTCTACGTCAAGAACCACAACCTGCTGTTCGATCTGCTGATCCTCGTGCAGACGTTTGAAGTGGTGATCTTCGGGCGAGGAGTGCGCTGAGGCGGACCACGGGCCCGCGGCGTGGTCACCGCGGTAGCAGCGAGCGCAGCGTCCGCTTGCCGGCGCTCGGCAACAGGCGGAACAGTCGTCGCCGCAGCGCGCCGTCCGGCCCCAGCGCCCACGCCTTGCGTACAAGCGACCAGCCATCACGATAGCACCCGCGCCAGACGCAGCTCTCCGCGTTCTTGATGTAGGCGGTCGCCAGCGCCTGCCTGCGCAGGTCTTCGGGAACCCGACCGATGGCGGCCTCGGCCGCACGCTCCATCACCCGGATGTAGTCGACTTCCGTGGACGGCAGCGAAGAGAGTCCATCATGTCCCCGCAGTGCCCGGGCCAGCGGCGCGGCGACAACGCCGATCGGCCAGCGCGCGGCAACGCGCAGATGGAAGTCCAGGTCTTCGGCGGTGCGCAGGCCCTCGTCGAAGCCGCCGACGGTGTCGTACACCTCGCGCCGCATCAACACCGAGAGCGGAGCCAGCGCAGGGTCGCGCAGCACCCAGCGCAGCGCCGGTCCGTCGTCGGGAATCTGCCGTCGCCGGTCGAACACGTCGATGAGCGAGCCGTCCGGATTCACGCGGAGGACATTGCACAGCACCATGCCGATGTCCGGATGGGCCTCGAGGAATTCAACCTGGCGCTGCGTCTTTTCCGGCAGCCATTCGTCGTCGCTGTCGAGCAGTGCCAGGTAGCGTCCGCGTGCAAGTGCGAGGCCGCGGTTGCGGGCCGCCGAGACCCCTGCGTTGTCCTGGTACACGTAGACGATGCGTTTCCCGTAGCGATCGGCGAGGTATTCGCGCGTGCCGTCGCTGGAGCCGTCGTCGACGACGATGATCTCCTCGACCGCACGCGTCTGCGCAAGCACCGAATCGATGGCCCGTGCGATCAGGTCGCGCCGGTTCCAGGTCGGTATGATGACGGAGGTTTCGGGGATGTCGGCCATGGCGACGGATCTGGTCAAGCGTGCACTCTATCGCAGCGGCCTGCTGGGGTTGTACCACCGGCTGCGCAACCGCCGTGCGCTGACGGTGATCATGTTCCATCGCGTGCTGACCGAGCAGGATCCGCGCTGGGCATCCTGCGACCCCGACTACACCCTGGAAGCCGGCCTGCTCGAGCGCTGCCTGGCCTTCTTCGGCCGGCACTACAACGTGGTCTCCGCAGACGAGGTGCTGGCGTCGCGGCGCGACGGCACGCCGCTGCCCGACCGCGCCCTGCTGATCACCTTCGACGACGGCTGGGCCGACAACCACGCGCACGCCCTGCCCCGCCTCCGCGCGGCCGGCCTGCCGGCGCTGCTGTTCGCGGTGGCCGACGTCATCGACCGCAACGAACCCTTCTTCCAGGAGCGGCTGGTCGCCGCCTTCCGACTCGGGCGCGTCCGCGTGCCGGCCCTGCTGTCGGCGCTGGCCGATGCCGGACATCGTCTGTCTCCGGCTCCCGTGGATTCGATCGACGGCCTGCGCAAAGTCATCGCCGCCCTTGAAGCGCTGTCGCCGTCGGAGCGGACGCAGGTGCTCGCACCGTTCGCCGATGCCATGGATGACGGCGTGCGCCAGATGGTGACGGCTGACGAGTTGCGCGAGCTGGCGGCCGGTGGCGTCGCCATCGGCGTGCACGGCAAGACCCACACGCCCATGCCGCGCGCCGAGGACCTCGATGCCGAACTCGCGACCGCGCGCCTCGTGGTCGGCGATCACCTCGGCACCGGGGCACCGGTGACGATGTCCTATCCGCACGGCCGCTACGACGACGCCGTGCTGGCGCGAACGCAGGCCGCCGGCTATGAACTCGCCTTCACCAGCAACCCGGTGATGAACGCCATCGACGACAGGCCGTCATGGCTGCTCGGCCGCCTCGGCTTCGAGCAGTCGGGCATCATCGATCGCCTGGGGCGCTTCCGTCCGGACTGGCTGGCGCTGCACCTGTTCCGCGCGCCGCGACGACGGCTCGCCGCCTGAGTCCGGCCGCGACGTTCAGTCCGCGCCGCGGATGCGGTACAACCCCCCGTTCTCGTGGTTGACGAACCACACCTCGTTGTCCTCGCCCTCGCCAAACGACGCCACGGTGCCGTAACCGGGCGCGATGCCGCTGGCGATGGATTCAACCTCGAGCGTGCCGCCCTCGGACATCCTGCCGACCAGGAGTTCGCTCGAGCACGAATCCGAGAACACGTACGCCCCCTTGAGACCCGGAAGCGCGCCGCGGTACACGAGGCCGCCCGTGACCGCACAGCGGTCGTTGACGCCGCGATCGTAGTCGTACACCGGCGCGATGGTCCCTGTTTTCTCCGGACAGTCGGATGCGCCCGTTGAGGGATAGGCATGACTGCCCTGGCACGCGGGATAGCCCAGGTTCCCGCCGGCGGCCGCGGGGACCAGGCTGATCTCTTCGCGATCCTTGCCGACATCGCCGATCCACAGGTTGCCGTTGGATGCGTCTATGCCGAAGCGCCACGGGTTGCGCAGGCCATGGACCAGGATTTCCCCGCACTCGCCCCGCTGTCCGGCAAACGGATTGTCAGCGGGCACCGCATAAGGCGCGCGGCCCTTCTCGCCGCAGGCGTTCCCTGCCCCGGCAGCGCCATCGCGCACGTCGATCCGCAGGATCTTGCCGAGCAGGTTGTCGGTCTTCGATGCGTGGACATGATCCGCCGGTTCGCCGGTACCGGCGCCGATCGCCCAGTACAGCATGCCGTCGGGGCCAAAGTGGATGTCGCCGCCATTGTGGTTGCCGACCAGCCCCCCCACCCGCATCAGCAGATGCTCCTTGCCGTCGAAGCGGTTGGCGGACGGATCGGATGCCTGCAGCCTGTGCAGCACCAGGCCGTAGCGTTCACCCTCGATCGCGCCGCTGTAGGCGATGTACATCCGGCCGTTATCGCGGAACGCCGGATCGAAGGCGAGCCCGAGCAGCCCCTCCTCGATGTCTTCGGTTCTCACGGCACGCGTGTAGTACGGATCCGGCAGGAGAGTGCCGTCGCGGTCGAGCACGCGGATGCGGCCTTCGCGCTCGAGCACGAACATGCGCCCGCTGCCGTCGCGCGGGCTGGCCACCGCAGTGGGAAACCGCAGGCCTTCCCTGACGACCTGTTCGATCCGGATGCCGCCTCCACCGCCACCGACTGTGGCCCCGATGGCCGCGTGGCCCGTGGCCGTTACGGTCGTCGGCGGCGGGGCGGATTCGGCGCAGCCGGGCGACAGTGCGGTGAACACAAGCAAGGCGGCAAGTCTCGCGTCCATGGGTCCTCTCCGTGCGGCACTGCGGATAGCCGCTCCATCATTGCATCATGTGGGTGCCAACCTGGCCGCTACTCGTCTTCGTCGGCCGCGGTCAGCCACAGCTGGTCCGCCGTGACCGTCTCCAGCGACGCTCCGGACGGGCGCCAGAACACCGGTCGCGCCTCGCGTGCGGCAAACCCCTCCGCATGCCAGCCGCCGCCGGCGGCCGCGGCACCGAGCTCGATCGAAACCGACGCGTGGCCCGCCGTGCGTGCGCTGCGCAGCAGCGTTGCGACTTCCGCCGTGGACGGGCCGGCCACGCCGCGGCGCGACCAGAAGTCCTGCACATACAGGACGTTCCCGCGCGACTCGCAGGCGAACCAGGCCAATACAGCTCCATCGGCATCGCGCAACACCAGATAACGCACATCGATCAAGGGCGACTGGTCGAAACGCCAGCTCAGGAACGTCAGGTCGCGTATCGCCACCGGACCGTCGCCGGCATGGTCGGGAGACCACAGCGCGGCCAGCTCGGCGTCCGCACGCTCCTGCCACTGCGCGCGCAGCCCTGCGCCACGCGCCCGCAAGCGCAGGCGATCGAAGGCATCCAGCATCCATCCCGCGGGCGCAGCAAGCAGCGCCGGCACCCGCCGGCGCGCATAGTCGCCATGGCGCAGCATGCGCGCGTGCCGCACCAGTTTGCAAAGCGGTATATAGCCGACGCGCTTGAACACGGCGGCAGCCTTGGGATTGGGGAATCCATAGAGCAGCTCGAAGCGCTTCGCGCCCGCCTCCATCAGCGCCATCTGCAGCGACAGTGCCGGCCACAGGGAACGGTGCGCGGGCAGCACGGTGAGGTCGACCAACACGCCCGCGCG
This sequence comes from Luteimonas sp. A534, assembly GCF_054072805.1. NCBI lineage: Bacteria > Pseudomonadati > Pseudomonadota > Gammaproteobacteria > Lysobacterales > Lysobacteraceae > Luteimonas > Luteimonas sp. A534. The sequence continues at coordinate 205,165 of NZ_JBSVRR010000001.1, read as the reverse complement.
CACCTCGCGGCCGCCCAGCAGCAGGTGTCTCGGCGCGGCGCTGGCAACGCCGACCCATGCGCCGCTCTGCTCGTGGCGCAGCAAGAGCGTCAAGGGCGCGCCGTAGGGACAATGGCGATAGAACCAGTCGTACTTGCGTGCCATCCGCGCCTCGTCGCCGAGGTTGCCGCGCCACAGGCCGAGGATGAGCTCGCGATCGCGCTCGACGTCGGCTTCGTGGACGCTGTAGGCAGGCTCCGTGGCCATGCATCAGTGCCCGTGGGGTTCGGGCACCGGGTCGACCAGCACCGGTGGCCGGTGCAGGTACGCGGTGGTCCGGCGCTTGGCGCGGATATCGTCGTAGATCGCCTGCGCCTGCGCTTCGCCCAGGCCAAGCGCCTCAGCGAGTTCCCCCGCGGGGCGGTCGTGGTTGAGCGCCCACAGCGCTAGGTCCATCTGCGCATAGGGCAGCGCGAAGTAAAACTCGTCCTGCCCCTGCGCCAGCGAGTAGGTATCGGTGGTGGGCGTGGCCGAGGTCACGCGCTCCGGCAGGCCGAGGAACCGTGCCATGCCATACACCTGGCTCTTGTAGAGGTGCGCGATCGGCTTGACGTCGGCCGCACCGTCGCCATTCTTGACGAAGAACCCCTGGTCGTACTCGAGCCGGTTGGGCGTACCGGTCACCGCGTAGTTGAGCCGGTCGGCATGGAAGTATTCGAGGGTCTTGCGGATGCGCTGCTTGAAGTTGGTGGCGGCCACGATGGTCAGGTAGGCGTCGAGCGGCAGGTCCTGCTCGTGGCGCGTGCCGGCCGGATCCTCGGCGACGATGCGGAAGCGGTTGATGAGGCCCTGCGTGCCTCCGGCGATGGCGATCTTGAACTTCCATCCCTCGCCATAGGCCGGCAGCACCGCGCGCACGGCGGCGTCGCGCGCTTCGTAGCAGCCGATCGCGGCCAGCGCCGGCGCGATGTCATGGGTCTGCACCCGCACGCCGAGGTGCTGCGCCAGCAGGTTCGCGCGCACGGCACTGTCATCGCTGGAATCGCGCTCGGGCAGGATCAGGCAGAAGACCCGCTCGGGCCCGAGCGCACGCACCGCCAGCGCCGCGCAGGTGGTGCTGTCGATGCCGCCGGAGATGGCCACCACCAGTCCCCGCCGGTGCAGGTCGCGCGCGACGATGTGGCGCAGGCGCTGCGCGATGCGATCGGCCTCGGTCGCGTAGTCGAGGTCCAGCACGGTCGAATCAAGCGTGGTCATCATGTTCCCTGTGTCAATGCCGTGCGCCGGATCTTTCCGGACGCGGTCTTCGGCAGCTCCGCCACGAAGGCGACCTGCCTGGGGATCTTGTAGCCTGCCAGCCGCTTCCGGCAGTGCGCCTTGACCGCCATCTCGTTGGGCGCATCCCCGTCCCTGACGAGGAACGCGGCGACCACCTGGCCCAGCAGCGCATCGTCGAGCCCGGTGACCGCCACCTCGCGCACGCCCGGGAGTTCGGCGATCACCTCCTCCACGTCTTGCGGATGCACGCGGTGGGCACCGGTCTTGATCATGTCGCTGCGGCGGCCGGCAAGCCAGAGGAAGCCCTCGGCATCGAGGTGCCCGAGGTCGCCGGTGCGCAGCCAGCCGTCGACCAGGACGGCGGCGCTTGCCTCGGGGGCGTTCCAGTAGCCGGTCATGACGTTGTCGCCGCGGGCCCAGACCTCGCCGCCTTCGCCCGACGCGGCGTCGCTGCCATCCTCGCGCCGGACCCGGATTTCGACGCCGGCGATCGGCGTGCCAACGGAGCCCAGCTTGTCATCCAGCCGCTCGGGCGCGAGCCGGGTCAACCGCGCACTGGCCTCGGTCTGCCCATACATCACGAACAGCCGCGCCTGCGGGAAGGCTGCACGCACCTGCCGGGTGAGAGCCGGCGCCATGGCGCCTCCGGCCTGGGTCAGGTAGCGCAGCGACGACAGGTCATGCTCATCCATGCGGCCGCGATCGAGCAGCAGCGCGAACGTCGAGGGCACGCCGGCGAAGCCGGTGGCACGTTCGCGCGCGAGCGCTTCGACGATGAGATGCGGGAACACGAGGTTGTCCTCGAGCACCACCCTGGCGCCGACCGCGAGGTGCGTATGCAGCACCGACGCGCCATAGGCGTAATGGAACGGCAGCGCGCTGACCGTGCTGTCGTGCGCGGCCAGCTGCAGGTAGTCGATGATCGCGGCCGTGTTGGCGGCGAGGTTGCGATGGCTCAGCGCCACGCCCTTGGGTGCGCCGCTGGTGCCGGAGGTGTAGAGGATCGCAGCAAGCATGTCGGCGTCGGGCATGGGGACATCCACGCCCGCGCCGCTTTCCGCGGCGGCAAACGCGTCGGCCGCCGGCGCCGCAGCCGACGCGGGGACCAGCGTGGCGACGCCGGCGTCGCGCGCCGCGTGCTCGGCGTCGGCATGTCCCTGTGCGTGCACCAGCAGTCCCGCGCCGCTGTGCCGGAGCCAGGACGCGAAGTCGCGTTCGCGCGCCTGGAGGTTCAGGGGCACGACCGCTGCGCCCGCGCGCCAGATGCCGTACCACGCAATGACGGCCTCGATCCCGTTGGGGAGGGCCAGCGCGACGCGATCACCCGGCCGCACGCCACGCGCGCGCAGCGCACCGGCGAACCGCAGCGCCTTGGCGTGCAGCTCGCGGTAGTCGATCCGGCGCGGGCCGTGCTGGATCGCCGTGCGCGCCGGCATTGCCGCCGCGGTGTCCTCCAGGCGTGCGACCAGGACCTGCATCGTGGCCCGCTCAGGCAGCCAACTGGCCGTCGAGATAGCGATCGATGGCCCCGAGGCTGTCGAAGTTGGACGGAGTCATGTCCTCCGGAGGAACCCGCACCGGCCAGCTCTCCTCGATGAAGCCGATCAGCTCGAGGATGCCGGTGGAGTCGACGATGCCCTCCCGGATCAGGGAGGTATCATCGCTGAACGCGGATTCGTCGTCGGTGAAAAGGAAATTACCGAGGATGAACTGCTTGATCTTTTGCCGCCGGCCCATGTGTATCGATTCCCTCGTTCGAGCAGATTGATGAAGCTTCCAGATCCGCGCGCCAAGCATCTTGGCTCCACGCGCGCCCTGCGTGCCGGCATCGCCGTCGGAGGCGCTTGCCTCCTGCTTGCTCTTGCCGCATGTGGAATTGAACGGGATCCGCAGAGTGGTGAGGACATCGTGTCCGCGCCGCGCAGCCTCGGCGATGCGAAAACCGAGGTCCTGGAAGGCGAGCACGGCAGCTTTTCCGTGCGCGTGCTGGCCGAAGGTTTCGTGCATCCGTGGTCGCTCGCCTTCCTGCCCGATGGCGACATGCTGGTGACCGAACGCCCCGGCCGGCTGCGACGGATCAGCCCGGACGGCGTGATCTCCGCCCCGCTGGCGGGCGTGCCCGGCGTGTTCCTGCAGGGCCAGAGCGGCCTGCTCGACGTGGTGCCCTCGCCCGGCTTTGCCGAAGACCGCCTCGTCTACCTGAGCTACGGGGAGCCGAACTGGCGCGGCAACAAGGGCGGCACCACGGTCGCGCGCGGGCGGCTTGGCGAGCGCAAACTCGAGGGCCTGGACGTCGTGTTCCGGCAGGAACCGAAGCTGTCGAGCGGAAGCCACCTGGGCTCGCGGATCGTGTTCGACGACCAGGGTTTCATGTACGTCGGCACCGGCGACCATCGCTCCAGCAGCACCGCGCAGCTGCTTGACCACCTGCAGGGCAAGGTGGTGCGGCTGCGCCCGGACGGCGGCATCCCGGACGACAACCCCTTCGCCGGGCAGCCAGGCGCGCGGCCGGAAATCTGGAGCTACGGCCACCGCAACATCCAGGGCATGGCCCTGCACCCGGTCACGCGCGCGCTGTGGATCCACGAGCACGGCCCCATGGGCGGCGACGAGATCAACGTTCCGCTGCCGGGCCGCAACTACGGCTGGCCGCTGGCGACCCATGGCCTCGACTATTCGGGCCAACCGGTGGACGGGGCGATCGGCGCCACCGCCGAAGGCACCGAGCCGCCACTTCACTACTGGCAGGTCTCTCCTGCGATCAGCGGCATGGCGTTCTACAGCGGTGACGCGTTCCCGCAGTGGCAGGGCAACCTCTTCGTCGGCGCGCTGGCCGGACAGGCGCTGATCCGCCTGGAGCTCGACGGCGACCGCGTGGTGCACGAGGAACGCCTGCTGCAGGGCCGCCACCGCATCCGCGACGTGCGCACCGGGCCGGACGGCTTCATCTACCTGCTGACCGACGGCACCGACGGCAAGCTGTTGCGGCTGGAGCCCGCCGAGCCTCCCGCCACCCTGTAGGAGCGGCTATAGCCGCGATGGCCGGCAGTCCCGATCGCAGCTGTAGCTGCTCCTACACGGCTCGCGGGCGGTTGCGCAGCAACAGCAGCGTCGACAGCACGCCGACGAAGGCCTGGTTGTCGGCGAACCCCACGACCTTGCCCGCGCGCGCCTTGGCGAACAGCCGCGTAATCGCCTTGACGTCGAACAGGCCGCTGGAGCGCAGGTTGTCCTCGGCGAACAGGTCCGCCACGTAGTCCAGCGGCTTTCCATCGACGAAGAAGCTGGCGCTGTCCGGCGCGCGGTAGGGCTGCTTGGTGCGCCGCGCGATGTCGTCGGGCAGCAGGTCCGCGAGCGCAAGGCGCAGGATGTGCTTCTCCGTCAGGCCACGGATCTTCCACGAAGGCGGCAGCGTGTTGGCGAACTCGATCAGGGTGTGGTCCAGATAGGGATAGCGTCCCTCGATGGAACCGGCCATGGCGGCCCGATCACCCTGCGCGGCAAGCAGGTAGCCAGCCATCAGTGTCTTGGCTTCGACGTACTGGTCGCGCGCCAGCGGCGACCAGTCGAGGATGTTCGCCGGCAGGCGCGACTCGGCGAACGCCAGCGCGTCCCAGCCCGCGGCCTGCGCGCGCAGCTCCGGCGACAGGAAGGCGAAGGCGCGCTGCGACGTGGTCCAGCGCGGCACGTGCGCAAAAATCGCGCGGTCGATGTGCTCCCTGCCCTGGCCGAAGAACGAGGCGGCGAACGCCGGATTCGCCGCCGGCGAGTTCTCCAGGTAGCCATACAGCCGCGACAGCAGCTTCGGGCGCAGCGTCGAGTCCGGCTGGCGCGCCCAGAAGCGCCGGACCTTGGCTTCCTTGAACAGGTCGTAGCCGCCGAATACCTCGTCGGCACCCTCGCCGGTCAGGACCACGGTGTAGCCGTGGGCGCGCACGGAATCGGCCAGCAGCATCAGTGGCACGGCCGCAGTGCGCAGCACGGGCGTCTCCGCGTGCGCGACCAGGCGGGGGAAGGCCTCGCCGATGTCCCTGGTCGAGATGCGCAGCATGGAGTGGTCGGTGCCCAGGTGCCGGACCATGGCCAGCTGGTGCTCGCTCTCGTCGAACTCCGGCTGGTCGAACGCGACCGAGAAGGTGCGCACCGGGGTTGTCGTGAAGCCCCGGGCCAGCGCGACGATGCCCGAGGAGTCCAGTCCACCGCTGAGGTAAGCCCCGACCGGCACGTCGGAGCGCAGCTGCAGCCGCACCGCGTCGATGAGCCGTTCGCGCAGCTCGCCAGCCGCCTGCTCCACGCTGACGAAGCGTTCCGGCCGCGTGGCAGATGCATCCGGGAAGGTCCAGTCCCAATAGCGGCTCAGGGTTTCGCGACCGTCGGACTCGACGGCCAGCACGTGGCCGGGCGGCAGGCTCTGGACGTCCTCCCATGCGGTATCGGGATCCAGTGGCGCCCAATATGTAAACGCCTGCAGCAGTCCGCGCACCGACAGCCGCGCGCGCTCCGGCACGGCCGCGAACAGGGCCTTCGCCTCCGACGCGAACCACAGTGCGCCATCCGCCCTGGTCCAGTACAGCGGCCGGATGCCCGCACGATCGCGCGCCAGCACCAGCCGCCGGCGCGCGCCATCCCACAGTGCGATCGCGAACTGACCGTTGAGGTGTTCCACGAAGCGGTCACCGTAGCGGTCGTACAGGTGCACGATCACCTCGGTGTCCGAGCGCGTGTAGAACACGTGCCCGCGGGCCTCGAGGTCGGCCCGCAGCTCGACGTAATTGAATATCTCGCCGTTGAAGACCGTCCACACCGTCCGCGCCGGGTTGTGGATCGGCTGGTCGCCGGTGGCCAGGTCGATGATCGACAGACGCGCATGCGCAAGGCCCACGCCGGGCGCGACATGGAAGCCGTAGCCGTCCGGCCCCCGGTGCGCGAGGGTGTGGATCATCCGCTGCAGCAACTCGCGTTCGTCGCCGCCCCGCACCGGTTGGCCCAGGTAACCCGCCAGCCCGCACATGCGTCAGCCCCTCCTGCGCGCGAGGCCCGCGCGTGGCAACGGAGCAGTCATTCCGGGTTTCGCCACCAGCACACCAGCCAGGTCTCGCCGCGGTGCTGCACCCAGTCCTTGTGCAGCCCCGGAATCTCTTCCAGGTGCGGGCCGACACGCGCCAGCGCGGGGGCGAAGAAGGTGACCAGGCAAGCGCGGCCAAGGTGGTTCATGCGCGCCAGCGTCGCCGGGATGTCCTTGATGTAGTACAGCACTTCGCAGGCGACCACGAGGTCGAAGCGCCCCGGCTGTTCGCCCCAGGGCTGGTGGTGGATGTCGGCCACCGCGAACTGCGCGTCCGGGGCGCGCACGCGCGCGCGCTCGATCGCGATCGGGCTGACGTCGATGCCGTGCACCTCGTCGGCCAGTTCGCGCAGGGCCAGCGTCTGGTGGCCCTCGCCGCAGCCCACTTCCAGCAGCGTCCGCACGCGTCCGAACGTGCGCATGGCCAGGGCATTGGTCGCGGCGAACCGCGCCTGCTCCAACTCGGATTCCATGCCCCAGGGATCGCCGAGCCGGTAGGCCAGGTCGAGGCGCCCGTAATCGTCGGCGCCACCGACGCCGCGCATCGCGTATTTCATCCACGTGCGGCGGACGGCCTTCCTCAGCTTCGCGTTGAACCGGTTCATGTGACTCACCACTGGCTGCTCGACGCGCCGACGACCTGCGGGCAACGGCGCGTGCCGGCGTTCGTCCCCGAGGCCGCCGCGTCGGAGGGGCGGGACCGGGACGCTTTCAGCGGACGCAGCGGCGAACTGTACCAGTCAACGACCTCCGCACATTCGAAGCGCACCCACGACGACCCGTAGTGCCAGTGGGTGTCTCCGAGTTCGCGGCTGACCGGATCGCCCAGGATCGCGACCACGTCATGCGCGGGCATTCCCAGTCGCAAGGCCATGGCCGTGGGGTGCGTCATTTTCCGTTTGTCTACGGCAACACCATCAGGAAATCCCGGCAGTGGAGCGTCGGTGCGCGAAAGCCACCAGACGAGCAACGCCGCCAGCAACAAGATGCCGTACACGACCATCCTCGGCGGCCTGCGCGTCTCCGGCTCCGGCTGCACCACATCCTCTTCCATCCATTGCTGCGGCCCGACAGGATCGCGGCGGCGCTGCGTTGAAGGCGCCGGCGGCGCACCGGGCAGGCGCCCGTAATGGCGATGGAAATCGAGTGCGGCGGCGTAGCCGTGGTTCAGGGCCTTGAGTTCGTCCTCGCCCGAATCACCGCTTCTATCGGGATGCAGGTCGGCAACCCTGCGCCTGTAGGCCAGCCTCAGACCGTCCAGCGAGCAGTCGGGTCCGATGCCCAGCTCGCGGTACAGGACGATGAAGTCTGTCTGGTCGGTCATCGCATGGCTCAAGGGGCGATTGATTCTTGGCAGCGTACGCGAAAGCAGCCGCCTGCCGGCCACCCGGCACCACGTCGCGCGATGGCGGCACTTCCGCCGACAGCCTATATTCCCACGCAGCGTTCGCGCCACGACGGCGGGGGAACGGACGCTCGCACGATGATCCGGATCCTGTCCGCAATCGCCACCAGAGGGAGCCACGTGCGCCGCGCCCGGCGCGGGCAGCGGCTTGCCAGCGTCCGGGTTCGCCCGTCGACCCATGTCGAGTGATCCCGCCACCGCCGCGGTACCCGATCCGCACGCGGCAACGGGCCAACGCCAGCGGCTTGCGGCCCGCGTCCGCGCCTGGCGGCTGCTGCCCGCCCTGCAGACGGTGCGCCGCCTGTTCCGGCGTGACCTGCGGGTGCTTGCCTACCATCGTGTCCGCGACATCGACCACGGCTTCGCATTCGACCCCGCCCTGGTCAGCGCATCGCCAGTCGACTTCCGCAAGCAGATGCGGCACGTGCGCGACCGGTTCCACCCGGTCACCTGCCGCGACGTGGTCGCCGCGCTCGACGGTGGTCCGGCACTGCCGCGCGATGCGGTGCTGGTGACGTTCGACGACGGCTACGACGACAACCATGCGATCGCCTTCCCGATCCTGCGCGAACTCGGCGTCCCCGCGACGTTCTTCGTCGCCACCGGCCACATCGACACCGGCCTGCCCTACGCCTATGACTGGCTGGCGCACCTGGTGGTGACGATGGCGGCCGACCGGCTGCGCCTGCCGGGACTGGGAATCGATCTTCCGCTGCCGCCGGACCTCGACGCGCGGCGCGCGGCCGCCGGCACGCTGCTCGACCGGCTGAAGTATCTCGACGATGCCGGCCAGCAGGCCGTGATCGGCGGGCTCGAGCGCGACTGCGGTCGTCCGCGGACATCCGGGCACCTCGACTGCCGCCCGATGACCTGGGACCAGCTGCGCGAAATGCAGGCGGGCGGCATGGAGATCGGTGGCCACGGCGTGCACCACCGCATGCTCGCGAAGCTGCCCGACGCAGCGCTGCGCGACGAGGTGGCCGAATGCCAGGCCCGGCTGACCGCCGAGCTGGGCGTGCCTGCGATCGCGATTTCCTATCCGGTCGGCGGTCCCGACACCTTCGATGCGCGGGTCATCGACGCGGTCCGCGCGCAGGGGTTCCGGGTCGCCTTCAGCTACGTCAACGGCGTCAGCGTGCCGCAGGCCGGCAACCGCTACCAGCTGCTGCGCACGGCCGTGGAAACCCATATCGACCCGGCCTGGTTCGAAGGCATTCTCGCCGCGCCAGAGCTGTTTTCGCATTCGTCCAAGCTGAGGAAGTACCCGAGGTGATGCTGTTCCTGTTGACCTGGCTTGGCCTGGTGCTGATCCGCCCCCAAGAGTACCCCGCGCTGGTCGATCTCGGGATCCCGATCCTGCCGATCGCGATGCTGGGCGCGCTCGGCACCTGGGTGATCAGCAACGAGCGGAGGAGGTTCAACCAGCCGACCTACCTGCTGTTCGCGGCGTTCATCGTCGTGGCCCTGTTCACGGTGGTTGTCAATGGCTGGGCCGGCGGCGCCGTGGTCCGCTTCTTCCAGTTCCTACCGACCCTGCTTGCCCTGGTGCTGATAGCGCAGGCCAGCTACCTGCAGAAGAACTGCTTCCGGATCATGTGGGTCATCGCGCTGTGCGCGGTCGTGTTGACGATCCACGGCATCGAACAGGTGAAGCTCGGCCAGGGGTGGACCGGCATGCCGACCGTGCAGGACGGGCGCATCCAGTACGTCGGCATCTTCAGCGATCCCAACGACCTGGCCATGTTGTTCATCATCGCAATCCCGATGGCGCTGCTGATGGCCGGTCGCGGCGGGGCACTCGGAATGCGACGCCTGTTCTGGTGGTCGGTGGCGCTGCTGCTGCTGTACGGCGTGTACCTCACCGACTCGCGCGGCTCGTTCCTCGCCGTGATGGCCATGGCGGGCGTGTGGCTGTGGCTGCGTCGCGGCCTGGTCGTCGCCGGCACCCTGGGTGCGGCGGGCATGGCGGGCCTGATGATGCTGCCCACCCGCATGCAGGAACTCGACGCCGGGGAATCGTCCGCCTACGGCCGCATCGAAAGCTGGTACGACGGCATCCAGATGTTCACCGCCAACCCGCTGTTTGGCGTCGGCATCGGCAACTTCACCGAGCACACCTTGCTGACGGCGCACAACTCGTTCGTGCTGGTGCTGGCTGAAACCGGGATCATCGGCTACACGATCTGGCTGGCGATGGTGGGCTACTGCTTCCTGATGCCGGTCATGGTGCTGCGGCTGCCCGCGACCATGGCCGATCCCGAACACCAGCGCCTGTGGACGGAAGAGCGGCGCATGGCGATGACGATGCTGATCGCAATGGTCGGCTTCTTCGCCTGCGCCTTCTTCCTGAGCCGCAGCTACGTGATCCTGCTCTACATCCTGCTGGGCCTGGTGACGGGCTGGTATGGCGGCGCGCAGGAGCGCTGGGCCGGCCTGCCGGTCTTCGACGTGAAACGCGACTGGGTGAAGTGGTGCGTGTTGTCGGTTGCCAGCGCGGTCGCACTGTGGGTGCTGGTCAAGGTCCTGTTCGTCATGGCGGCGTCATGAGCACGCGCAGCCAGGTCATCCGCAACACCCTGTATTCGTCGGTAGGCATCTATACCGAGTACTTCCTCGGCATGCTGACGTCGATCATCATCGCGCGGCACCTGGGGCCCGCGGACTTCGGCGCCTACAGCCTGGTGATCTGGCTGGTGGCCACCGGCGTGGTGGTCACCAACTCGGGGGTGTCCAGCGCGGTCATCAAGTTCGTCGCCGAGTTGCGCGGCGCCGGCCGCGATGGAGAGATCCGCGCACTGCTGTCTTGGGCCAGGCGCGTGCAGGCGGGCTTCCTGGCGGTGGTGCTGGTGACCGGAGCGGCGCTGTTCATGCTGCAGGGCCAGCGGCTGATGCCCGGCTTCAGCCATGGCGTGCTGCTCGCGATCCTGCTCGCAACGACCGTGTTGCGCGCGATGTACATGTTCAACATCAGCACCGCGAAGGGTTACGAGAACTTCCGCGTAACCGCCGCGATCGCGGTCATCGTGGCGCCGCTCAACCTGCTGATGATCCTCGTGGTCTGGTGGCTGGACGGACCGATGGAATGGTTTCTGGGGTCGTTCACCGCGTCGAGCTTCCTGTTCTGGTGGATCTCGCGCCGACAGGTCGCGCCCCTGCTCCCGCCTCCCGGGGCGCGGGAGCCGCTCGACGCAGCGACCCGCAAGCGCTTGCGGAGCTACACGTCGCTGGTCGCGGTCACCGTGGCGGTCAGTTTCATCACCGCCAGCGAAGTCGAAGTCCTGTTCCTGACCCTGTTCGATTCCACGGCCTCGGCCGGCCAGTTCAAGGTCGCGTTCCAGCTGTCGAACGGCGCGCTGCTGCTGGTCCCCGGCGTGTTCGGCGCGCTGCTGCTGCCGATGATGGCCAAGGCCTTGGCCCAGGGTCGAGAGATCGCGGGCCGGCGCCTGTCGATGTCGACCACCTACCTCACTGCGCTGGCGGCGCCGCTGGTCGCCTACGGCATGGTCTTCGCGCACGAGATCATCGGCCTGCTGTACGGCCCCGCGTTCTCGCCCGCCGCCCCCATGTTCGCCGTCTGCCTCCTCGGAGGCGCGGTGGGCGTGGTGTGCCAGGGCGCGTCCAGCTACCTCCTGGGCGCGGACCGGCAACGCACGCTCATGATCGCCGTCATCGCCTGTTCAATGGTCAAGGTCGGGCTCGACGTGGCCCTGATCCGCCAGTTCGGCCTGGCGGGCGCGGTGGCCGCCTTCGCCGCGACCAGCACGCTGATGGGCGCGCTGCTGGTCATCCTTGCGCTGCGTTACAGCGGCGCAACCCTGCAATGGGGGCGCATCGCACGGGTCGTGGCCGCGGCCGCGATCGCGGGCGGCGCGGCCTGGCCCCTACGGGGCCACCTTGCGGACCTGCCTACGCTGTTGATCGGCGGCGCTATGCTTTCCGCGCTGTACGCAGCCGGGACCGTATTGCTCGGTTTCTGGAGCGCGGCGGACCTGCATCATTTCCAACACCTGCACGCGCGCCTGGGCAAGGGCCGGCCGGCGTTCGTCGGCCGCCTCCTGGGCTGGGCCGTGCGCCGCGCGGAGACCGCCGCATGAGCCTTTACGAACACGCGTTCCGCCATGCCCTCCTTCCCTCGTACGAGGCGGTGCGGGGACGCCACACGCTGCGCTACCTGGGCGAGTACGAAGCCAACCAGTGGCGCTCCCCGGAAGAGATCGCGGCCATCCAGTGGACCAAGCTCAAGGCACTGGTCGCGCACTGCTGGGACGACGTGCCCTTCTACCGCGAGCGCTGGCGCGCGGAGGGGTTCGAGCCGGGCGACCTCGGGTCGATGGATGATTTCGCACGCCTGCCGGTGCTCACCAAGGCCGACATCCGCACCCACAACGACGACCTGAAGGCGCGCCGGTTCCGCGATGGTCTGCTGTACAAGGCCACCGGCGGCTCCACCGGCGAGCCGCTGCGCTTTGGCTTCACCCGCGAAAGCAACGACCGCCGCACCGCGGTGATGTGGCGCGGCTATCGATGGGCAGGCGCGCGGATGGGCCGGCGCACGCTTTACCTGTGGGGCGGCGCGGTCGGCGATCCAGGCCGTGCCACGCAGCTGAAGGAACGGCTGTACCACGCCGCCTTCCATCGCCGCATGCTCAACAGCTTCCTGATGCGCGAGGACAACATGGCGGCCTATGCGGACGCGATCGCGGCCTGGCGACCGGACGTGATCGTGGCCTATGTCGATCCGATTTTCCGTCTTTCAAAGTGGCTGCTTGCGCAGGGCCGCAGCATCCCGGGGGTGGTTTCGGTGCTGGGCGCCGCGGAGGCGCTGCACGACTACCAGCGACAGGTCATCGAAGCCGCGTTTCCAGGCGCGAAGGCCTACAACACCTACGGGTGCCGGGAATTCATGCTGATCGCCTGCGAAGCGGAGGATCGCGACGGGCTGCTGGTCAACGCCGACCACCTGGTGGTCGAGCTGGTGAACGCGGCACGGGGCGACGACGGCAACGAGACCGGGGAACTCGCCATTACCGACCTGCACAACATGGGCATGCCCTTCATCCGCTACGTCAACGGCGACATCGCCAGCCGCAAGGATCCCTGGCACGCCACCGGACGGCGCGGACTGCCGCGCCTGAGCCGGATCGACGGACGGCGCCTGGATGCCATCCGCACCACCGACGGCCGCGTGCTGCCGGGCGAATTCTTTCCGCACATGCTCAAGGATGTCGCCGGCGTGCGCCGCTTCCAGGTCGTGCAGGAAAGCCTCGAGCGCTTCACGCTCAGCGTGGTGCCCGGCCCCGAATTCGGCGCGGAGCAGGAAGCCTATGTGAGGCGCGAGGTCTCGAAGGTGCTTGGCAACGATGCCAGCCTCGACCTCCAGCGCGTCGACGACATCCCGCTCACCGCCAGCGGCAAGTTCCGCGTGACCGTGTCGAGGCTGCCGTGAGGATCAGCCATATCGTCGACAACCTGAATCGCGGTGGCCTCGAGCGCGTCGTCATCGATCTCGCGCGCTCGCAGGCGGCCGCGGGGCATGACTGTCAGGTCGTCTGCCTGTTCGAGGCGGGTTCGCTGGCAGGGGAACTCGCCCCGCACGGCATACCGGTGATCGCATGCGGAAAGCGCAAGGGCGCCGACCCGCGCGCACTCTGGCGACTGCGGCGGGCACTGGCGTCGCAGCGCACCGAAGTCCTGCACAGCCACAACGGTGTCCCGCACTACTACGCGATGGTCGCCGCGCTCGGCCTCGGCCTGCACCGTGTGGTGAACACGCGCCACGGCATGGGCGATGCCAGCGCGGCCAGTCGCAGGGAGTGGCTGTTCCGGCAGTCGATGCGCAGGACCGACGTCGCGGTCGCGGTGTCGCATGCGGCCGGGCAGCGGCTTGCCGACAATGGTCTGGTCCCGCCGCACAAGCTGCACGTGTTGCCCAACGGCATCCACGCCCACGCCTTCCACGAGCGCGATGCCGGGCTGCGCGCGCAGCTGGCCGCACGCCTGGGGCTGGCCCCCGACACGCAGCTGGTGGGCTTCGTGGGCCGCCTCAACTGGGCCAAGGACCTGGGGACCATGGTCGCCGCCTTCGCCCAGGTCCATGCCAGGCACCGCGACGTGGCCCTGGTGCTGGTCGGGGAAGGCGACGACCGGGCCCTCGTGGAAGCCGCGATCGCCCAGGCCGGCATCGGCGACCGCGTCTTCCTGCTGGGCGACCGCAACGACGTGCCCGAGCTGCTTCCGGCGTTTTCGATGTTCGCGATGTCGTCGATCTCGGAGGGCTACTCGATCGCGCTGCTTGAAGCCTGTGCCTGCGCGCTGCCCATCGTGGCGACGCGGGTCGGGGGCAACGGCGAGATCGTCACCGACGGCGTCAACGGCCTGCTCGTGCCCGCACGCGACCCGGGAGCGCTGGCCAACGCGATCGACAGCCTCCTGGGCGATCCGGAGCGCGCCGCGGAGATGGGCCGCGCGGGCCGCGACTGGCTGCTGTCGAATGCGACCTTCGACGTGATGGCGTCGCGCTACCTCGATGTGTACGCGAACGGGCGCGCATGAAGATCCTTGCGCTGACCAACCTGTTCCCCAGCGCGTGGGATCCGCTGCGCGCCAGCTTCAACCGCCAGCAGTTCGACAGGCTTGCCCGGTTGCACAGCCTCGAGGTCATGGTCGCGGTCGACTTCCGCGAGCGCCGACGGGGTCCGCGCGGCGTGGCGCCCGTGCTGGAGCACGCGCGGACCTCGGACTTCACGTTCTGGTATCCGCCGCGCATCGGCCGCTGCCTGCACGGGATGGCCTGGTATGCCTCGCTGATGGCGCAGCATGGCGCAAGGCTGCGACGCGAGCGCTACGACCTGCTCTTCGCCAGCTGGGGCTACCCCGACGCGGTGGGCACGGCGCGGCTGGCCGGGACGCTGGGGCTGCCGTACGTCGTGAAGGTGCATGGCAGCGACCTCAACGTGCAGGCCAACTATCGCCTGCGTCGGCCGCAGATCGCAGCTGCGCTGCGTGGCGCGCGGGCGGTGGTGGCGGTCAGCAGCGCGCTTGCCGACAAGGCGCGCGCCCTGGGCGCCGCGAAGGATCGCGTCCACCTGCTCTACAACGGCGTCGACGGTGCGTGCTTCCGCCCCGGGGACCAGGCCACGGCACGCGATGCGCTGGGCCTCCAGTCCGACGCGCGGCTCGTCCTCTACGTCGGCAACCTCAAGCAGAGCAAGGGCTGCCTCGACCTGCTCGAAGCGTTCCCCGCGGTCCTTGCGCGGCACCCCCGGGCGCGACTCGCCTTCGTCGGGAGCGGTCCGGCCGGCCCGGTGCTCGAACGGCGCGCGCGCCAGCTTGGCGTCGCCGACCGGGTGCAGCTTGCGGGCGCACGCCCGCACGAAGAGCTGCCGGCCTGGATGCAGGCGGCGGACCTGCTCAGCCTGCCCAGCCACAACGAAGGCGTGCCCAACGTCGTGCTTGAAGCGATGGCCTGCGGCCTGCCCGTGGTCGCGAGCGACGTGGGTGGCATCCCGGAAGTGCTGCCCGCGCATGCCGGCGTGCTGGTGCCCGCGCACGACCCGGCGGCACTCGCCCTTGCCCTCGCCGATGCGCTGCAGCGCGACTGGCAGCGCGACGCGATCATCGAACATGCCGGCACGTTCCGCTGGGACGACAATGTCCAACGCCTCGACCGCATCCTGCGCGATGCGGCCAGCGCCCCCCTCCCCGGATGAGCCCACCCGTGCAGCCCCGATCCCGCAAGACACGCCTGCTCGGCCTCCTGCCCGCGCGCCTGGTGACCACGCGCGCGCCGGCCCGTGGCAGGACGCTCCACCTGACCTTCGACGACGGCCCGCATCCGGAGTTCACACCGCCCGTGCTCGACCTGCTCAAGGCACACGGCGCGACCGCAACCTTCTTCCTGATCGGCGAACGCATCGACCGGCATCCCGAGCTCGTGCGCCGGATCCTCGACGAGGGCCACGCCCTGGGCAACCACTCCTGGAGCCACCCGCGGATGGGCGAGCTGCAGCTGTCCGCCCAGATCGACGAGATCGCACGCACCGACGCCGCACTGTCCGCATTCGACGGTCGTCCGACGCATCCTTTCCGCCCCCCCTGCGGCGCGCTGCCGGCGAACCTGCTGCTCCACTTCGCCCGCGTCGGCCGCACCATCGCGTTCTGGTCCTACGACAGCCTCGACTACCGGCTGCTGCCAGCGCCGACCCTGCTGGCGCAGATCCGCAGCGATCCGCCACGGCCGGGCGACACCGTGCTGATGCATGACGACACCGCCGCGACGGTGGAGCTGCTGGCCGATCTCCTGCCACAGTGGCACGCAGACGGTTTCGCGGTCCGCGCCATGCCGGAGGGCCGCGGATGAAGGTCCTCTACCACCACCGCACCCAGGGCCGGCGGGTCGAAGGCGTCCACATCCGCGGCGTGGCCAACGCGCTGCGCGAGCTGGGCTGCGAGGTCAGCGTGCTGTCGTTCCCCGGTGCCGATCCGGAGGTCGCGCCGGGAAGCGAAACGGTTCCAGCCACGGCGGCCGGAGCCACCGCGGCGCCGGCAGAGGACAAGGGCCGCCTCGCCGGCCTGGTCAGCCGCCTTCCGGGCGTGCTGTTCGAGTTCGCCGAGCTCGGCTACAACCTCGTCACCTGGTGGCGCATCCGCAGGGAGGTTTCGCGTGATCCGCCCGACTTCATCTACGAGCGCTACTCCCTGTTCCTCTTCATGACGGTGTGGATCGCGCGACGGCGCGGCATCCCGGTCATCCTCGAGATCAATGACTCGGCCGTGGTCCAGCGCCTGCGTCCGCTATGGCTGAAGCCGCTGGCCCGGCGCATCGAAGCCTGGTGCATGACCCGCGCCACGGGCATCGTCTTCATCTCCACCTATTTCAAGGATCTGCTCACCACGCAATACGGGCAGCTGCCGCCGTCGGTGGTGTCGCCCAACGCGGTCGATGCCCGTTTCGACCCTGCGTGCCACGACCGCGACGCGCTGCGCCGCCGGCACGGCCTCGAGGATCGCGTCGTCTGCGGCCACATGGGCGTGTTCGCCCGCTGGCACGGCGTGCCGGCGTTCGTCGAGGCGATCATCGACCGGCTGCACGAGGCGCCCGCGCTGACCCTGCTCATCATCGGCGACGGCGCCGACCTGCCGGCCGTGCGCCGCGAAGTGGAAGCACGCGGACTCGGCGACCGCGTTCGCCTGCCCGGCCGTGTGCCGCACCACCAGATCCCCGAATGGATTGCCTGCATGGACTACGCCTTCCTGCCCGACTCCAACGAGTACGGATCGCCGATGAAGCTGTTCGAACTGATGGCGATGGGCGTGGCCGTGGTCGCGCCCGACTACGAGCCCATCGGCGAAGTCATCGACTCCGGCGCAACCGGCTGGCTGTTTCCCCGCAAGGACGTGCAGGCCTGCGTCGACCAGGTAATCGATCTGTGCGACCGCGCGGACGAACGGCGGCGCGTGGGCGCAGCGGCGCGCGCCTATATCGAGCATGAGCGACGTTGGCGCAACAACGCCACGCAGCTGTTGTCGCTGGTACCGGGAGCCGGACGGTGATGGACATGACCCCGTTGTCCTGGATGGCCGCGGCGTTGCTTGCCACCGTGCTGGTCGCTGTCCTGGTGGCCGGGCTGGTGGTGGCGCGCTTCATCCGCGCGCGCAACATGCAGATCTGGCTGCCGGCCTATCTGCGCCGCAGGGCGCGGCCAGCGCACGCCGGCCCGACCCACGTGATGTTCTGCTTCGTCGACCATTACGAACCGATGCACGGCAATCCCGACCTCGAGACCCAGCGCGCGCGGGTCGACCGCTGGTGCCGCGACTACCGCACGCTCGCCGACCGCCACCGCGACGCCGATGGCCGCCCTCCGCAGCACGGCTTCTTCTACCCGGAAGAGGAGTACCTCGAGGAACACCTGGCCAAGCTGGAAGCGCTGTGCCGCGACGGCTATGGCGAGCTCGAGGTGCACCTGCACCACGACAACGACACCGAAGCCAACTTCCGCGAGTCGATCACGCGCTTCAAGCAGCTCCTGCACGATCGCCACGGTGCCCTGCCCCGGCATCCCGGCACCGGTGAACTCATGTTCGGGTTCATCCACGGCAACTGGTGCCTGGACAACTCGCGCCCCGACGGCCGCTGGTGCGGGATCGACAACGAACTGATCCTGCTGCGCGAGCTGGGCTGCTACGCCGACTTCACCATGCCCTCGGCGCCCAGCGACACGCAGACCAGCACGATCAACTCGATCTACTACGCCACCGACGATCCGCTGCGGCCGAAGTCGCACGATCGTGGCGTGCCCGTGCGCGCCGGAGGAACCCCCTCGGGCGACCTGCTGTTGGTGCAGGGCCCGGTCGGACTGAACTGGCGCGACCGCCGGCACGGCGTCGTGCCGCGGGTCGAGAACGCGGACATCCGCGCCAACTACCCGCCCACGCCGGCGCGCGTCGACGGTTGGGTCGAGACCGGCATCCACGTCGAAGGCCGTCCCGAGTGGATCTTCATCAAGATCCACACCCATGGCGCGCCCGAGAAAGAGGCGGACGTCGTGCTCGGTCCGGCGGTGGACGCGATGTTCAGCCACCTCGGGAAGCACTACAACGACGGTGAACGTTTCGTCCTGCACTACGTCAACGCCCGCGAGGTGTTCAATATCGTCAAGGCGGCGGAAGCCGGCCATGGCGGCAACCCGAACGATTGGCGCGACTTCATCCTGCCGCCTCCGCCCAACCGGCGCGTGTCCGCGGCGGCCGGTCCGGACGCCCCATGAGCACGCGCCCGTCCTCGTTGGCGAACCACGGAAGACACTCGCCTTGAGGGTCGCGAGCCTCATGTACCACGACGTGGTCGACGCGGGCGCGGACGACGCAAGCGGTTTCCCGGGTCCTTCCGCGGCCTCGTACAAGCTGCCGTGGCCCGAGTTCGAAGCACAGGTCGCTCGCCTCGCCGCCAGCGGACTCGCCTTCCCGCGCGTGGACGCCGCCGACGCGTTCGAGCCGGGCGCCTGCCTGCTGACCTTCGACGACGGCGGCGCCAGCAGCCTGGCCGCGGCGCGGCTGCTCGACGCACACGCGATGACCGGGCACTTCCTCATCACCAGCACGCGCATCGGCACGCCCGGCTTCGTCAGTGAAGCCGACCTGCGCGCCCTGGCCGCGGCCGGGCACGTGGTCGGCAGCCATTCGCACACCCATCCGGCCGACATCTCGCGCCTTCCCGCCGCGGCGATGTCGGCCGAGTGGCGTGACAGCGTGGATCGCCTCGCCGATGTCCTTGGCGTGCCCATTGAAGTCGCATCGATTCCCGGCGGCTTCTATTCGCCGGCGGTCGCGGCGTCCGCCCTTGCCTGCGGAATCCGTTATCTCTTCACATCGGAACCCACCACTGTCGTGGCCAAACGGGGACAGGGGCTGCTCATTGGCCGCTATGCGCTCCAGCGCGGCATGGACGCGGAAACCGTCGCTGCGCTCGCGCAGGGCACCGGTACCGCACGACAGCGGCAGTGGCTGCTGTGGAACATGAAGAAGCCTGCGAAGCGCTGGGCCGGGCCCGCGTACCGTTGGCTGAGGCGACGCAACTTCGGGGGAGCCTGACGCCCTGACTCACACAGGAAGCAAACGGATGAACCAGGACGTCACCATCATCATCACGCCCCGCGACCGCTACTCGGGGCTCGACGAGTGCGTCGATGCGGTCTACCGCCACACGCCGCAGCCGTTCCGGCTGTGGATCATGGACCTCGACTACCCCGCCTCGATCATGGATCCGGTGCGCAAGCGCCTGCAGGGGCGACCGGAAGTACGCTTCTTCGCGCTCGGGCTGCGCACGCCGATGGACGCGCTGCGCGAGGTTCAGCCACTGATCGATACCCCTGCCGTGGTCCTGCTCGACAACGATTCGCGCGTCACCGAGGGCTGGCTGCCGCCGCTGCTCGACGCCATGGCCGACGGCCATGCCGTGGTCACGCCACTGATCCTCGAACGCGAAGGCGTCGACCGCGGCGCCCCGCTGCGCAACCACCTCTATACCGGCGAACTGCGCGTGGTCGACGTCGAGGGCACGCCCTACCTCATCGAGCACAAGCACTTCCGCCGCACCGAGGTACCCGACCTGCCGGACGAACGTACGGGGACCGGCACCTTCGAGCTGCATTGCGTGCTGTTCGAAGGCGACGTCTTCAAGCGCATCGAGCTGCCGTCGATGGTGATCCGCGAGCACCTCGACATTTCGCTGCAGGTCGCGGCGATGGATCGGAGCATGGTGGTCGAACCGAAGTCGGTGATCCACTTCGACAACCTCGGCACGCGCATGGCGCTGTCGGACATGCGCTTCTTCTTCTACCGCTGGGGCCGGAAGCTGACCAGCCCGTCGTCGCGCCTGTTCGAGCGGCGCTGGGGCTACAACTTCTATTCCGAGCAGTCGATGTACAACTGGGTCGTGCGGCGCAAGGCCTTCCTGGTCGCGCGCTGGCTGGGCGCGCCGATCGGCATCGCCAACCGCGCCACCCAGGTCGCAAAGAAGCTGTTCTGCAAGGACTGGGATCCGCTGCCCGATCCCGATGCCGCCTCACGTCCGTTGCTTGTCACCGGCGTCCCGCTCCAGCGCAGCCACGACCTGCACTGAACTCCGGGCGCCCCGGCACGCCGGGGCGCGCCTCACCACAGGTGCAGCCTACGGTTCCCGATCCAGGTGAAGAACGCCTGTGCGGCATAGAGGTTCATGTGCGCGAACGCGGACGCGACCCGCACCGGCAGCAGGGCCGCCATCGAAGGAACGGCGCGCGCCAGCACCACCAGCGTGGCGAACAGTGCGAGACCCGCGGCCGCCAGCAGGTAGACGCCGTGGAGGCCGGCCAGCGAAACACTGGCGACCGCCGATGCCAGCAACAGCCATGGCGACAGCAGGCGCAGCAGCTTGTGGCTGACGAATCGCAGCCACGCCGGATTGACGCCGGGCACCAGCAGCCACGGCGCCAGCGACACCAGCTGGAAGTTGCCGGCCAGCGTGCGCAGCTTCCGTCCGCGTTCCTGGGCGCTGCTTTGCGAAGGCCGGTCCCAGGCCACGGCGCCGGCCTCGAGCACCACGCGATGACCCGCGCGCAGGACCTGCATGGGCACGAAGACATCATCGAGCACGGTGCCCGGCGGCACCACCGGGAAGAGCCCGCGGCGCACCGCGTACAGCGCGCCGCTGACCCCGATCGCCGACCCGGAAGCGCTTTCGGCCAGGCGGATCGCCTTCTCGTACCGCCAGTACGCGTCCACGCTGGCGGCGAAGCCCGTCGCCGCCTCCTCGAAGCGCAGCTCGCCCGCCGCCACACCGACGGCCGGGTCGCCGAGGCAGGCCACCAGCCGCCGCAGCACGTCGATCTCCAGGCGCTGGCGGACGTCCACCATCAACAGCAGCTCGCCGGTGGCCGCCACGACCGCATCGTTGAGGCAGGCCGCCTTGCCGCGCCGTTCGGCGAACTCGAGCACCGTCACCGCGCGTCCGACATGGGCGCGGGCGATCGCCGCCGACGCATCGCTGCAGCCATCGCATGCCACCACGATATCCAGCCGATCGGCCAGGTAGTCGAGCGCTTCCAGGTTCGCGAGCTTGATGCCGAGATCGGCGGCGCCGTTGTGCACCGTCATCACCACCGTCACGGTCGGCAGTGCACTGCCGCGCACCACCGGCCTGGGGCGCACGCGGGCCAGCACAAGGACCAGGGCGGGATAACCGACATAGGTGTAGCCGAGCAGCAGCGCGGCAACCCAGAACACGATGGTGGCGATCATGGCATCCCGCGCGGCACCCGCTGAGGTTGGACGCAGGCGGATCGGTGATGACGACCGGGATCCGCCCCGTACCTGCTACAAACGGAAACCGCCCGGGAATGCGGACCCGGGTTCAATCCCGGGCCACGGTGCCAAGTGCGCGGGAACGCCGTCCGGCTACTGCAGTTCGGTCAGGACGTTGCGCAGCCAGAGCTGGAAGCCCCGCCACCAGACAAGCGCCCTCGGCGTGATCCACAGCACGCGACCGGCCATCGCCGCGCCATCCTGCACGGCACCCGACGGCGCCGCAGTACCCGTAGCGGTGTCGACGATGGCTGGAGCCGTCGCAGACGCCGGTGCGGGGCCGGGCCCCATGGTGCCTTGCGGCGCGATCCCCGGGATGAGCGGCGCCGAGCCGTGCAGCGGCTTCAGTGCAGGCGGCGGCGGAGGGGGTGGAGCGAGGCTGCAGTTCTGCGGCGCCTGCAGCGGCCAGCCATGTCCCGGCTGCCATCCGGTGAGCATGCAGCCGTTGCGGTAGACGATGACTTCCTGGTTGCTGGCGACATTGGGGAAGCGATGGACCGGCCCGCCGTTCGGGAAGCGGACCTCCAGGTCGGCGGCCTGCAGTGCGCCGAGGCCCGTATGCAGGTGGGTCTGCGGATTCTGCTCCGCGGCCACCACATGCAGGTGCGACAGCAGCTGGGTGGTCCCCGGCCGATACCAGCGCACGCTCGCGCCGACGCCGTCGCTGTTGCCGCCGCCGCCACGCACGCGCACCTTCATCCAGCGGTTGCCGTCCGTGCTGGTGCCGTTCCTCCACAGCCCGATGTTGCTCTGGAACTGCGTCTTGATGATGTCCAGGCGGCCATCGTTGTCGAAATCGGCGACGTCGGCACGCGGCTTGCCGGACTGCCAGCCCCCGGGGCCATCGCCGGACGAGGTCCCGAAGTTGGTGGTGGTGGACGCAGTGAACGTCATGTTGCCGTTGTTGCGATACAGCCTGACCGAGTCGCCCACGCCGGCGACCATCAGGTCCTGGTGGCCATCGTTGTCGAAGTCGGCGGCGATGATGTTGCCGTAGTCGCTTGCCGACACGCTGGCCAGGCCCGACCCTGCCGACACGTCGGCGAAGCCGCCGGAGCCGTTGTTGCGGAAAAGAACGCCGCGGGTGCTGTTGCTGAACTGCGGACCGTCCAGGTAGAACAGGTCGAGGTGTCCGTCATTGTTGAAGTCGGCCAGCAGGATCTGCATGTTCTGGCCGCCGGAGAACGCCGGTACGGCCACCCAGCTCAGCACGCCGCCGTCGTTGCGCCAGTAGCCGCCGTTCGCCGGCTGCACGATGTCCGGCCAGCCATTGCCGGTGACGTCACCGACGACCTGGTAGGCGCTGTTGCCCGTCGCCGGCCGCAGTTGGGCGCCCGTCGCGATGTTCGACACGTGCCGTTTGTCGGTGATCAGTTCGAGGTTGCCGCTCCCGGTGATGTCCGCGAACGCGCAGTAGCCTTCGCAGCCGTTCTCCTTCGCGGCGAAGCGCGGCAGGAAGGCGCCGGCCGTCGAACCGTTCCGGTAGCGGGCGCCCATCGCGCCGCCATGGCGGCCCCAGAAATCCTGCTTGCCGTCGCCGTTGAAGTCGAGTCGCGTGACCCAGCCCGAGATGAGGGGCTGGCCTTCGATGTAGTACCTGGCGTCGCTGTTCTGGACGTACTGGAAGGTGCCGCTGCCGTCGCAGCGATTGTTCCAGAGCCGGGTGGTCGCGCCCCAGTCGCTGTGCGACACGATGAACGCATCAGGACAGCCATCGCTGTTGAAGTCGACGAACAGCGCGTCGAAGCGGTAGTTCGAATCGTGCAGCGTGTCGATCCGCTGCGACGCTTCATTGGTGAATGTCAGTGGTCCCGCGGCCCTCGCATCCGTACTGGCGCCGATGACGCCAAACAGCAGCGAAGCCGCGATCGGTAAGAGGTGGCGTTGATTCAATGCACTAGCAACCATGTGGACTCCGGGTTTCGATTTTGCCAATTGAATGCGCGTGCGGTGTGCGAGACCGATGCGCAAGCGGGGTTGAGATATCGGGAAAGCTGTTCGGCCCGCAGCGACAGCGCGCGCTGCCACTCCGGGTCCGTCTCGAAGTGGCGCGCCGCGGCGATCGCCATCAGAAGCTCGGGATTGTGTGCATCGGATCCATAGCCTTCGCTGTCCTGGATCCGGACGATCGTCTCTTCCGGCGCGGTGCCCGACGAGAAGTACCAGCCGACGATGCCGCCGACGTTGCACGTCGAACGCCAGTTGCCGGCCAGCGTGTCAGGCGCGAAGCCATGGCGGTCAAGGTAGCGGCCGAAATCGCGCAGCATCACCGGGATGCGCTCGTCCTGCGTCACCAGCCAGGCGCGCCACAGTCCGCCAACGATGTTCGCGCTCATCCAGGGCGAAGCCCCGCGGACATCCGTCGCCGGGTCGTAGGTGCTGCCTTCATGCGCCTGCCAGGAATGGGTCCAGGCGCCGGTGACCGGATCGCCTTCGGGCGGCGCCTGCTGGTGGTCGTGCAGCCAGTCCAGCACGTCGACGATGTGCTGCTTCGTCGCCGGCGAGCCCGTGAGCTCGTAGGCCGACACCAGATGCTCCAGCGCCAGGCCGGTGTTCCGCTCGGTCCATGGCTGGCCGGCGCCCTTGTAGGGGCCCAGCGGCTGCCCCCATCCGCCCTTCACCTGGTTGTCGACCATGTGCTGCACGGTGGCGGCGCCGAGCCGGGTATCGTCGCCCGCCAGCGCCACCAGCAGCAGGTGGGGGGTGATGTAGCTGTACTTGGTGTCGCAGGCGTTGACGCCGTCCAGCTCCCAGCCACCCGTGCAGTCGGGCCAGCCGCCACCGCGCCCTGCGGTCTTGATCCCGGACAGGTAGAACGTCGCCGAGTTGTAGAACTCGGCGAAGACCTCCGGACGCCCGTTGCGCACGTACTGCAAGCCGATCACCGACGCGCGATCGAACAAAAATCCGTGGGTCCCGGTATAGGCGACATCCTTCGCCCACTGCCATTGGCGGTCGATGTAGCGGTCATAGGGCTGCTTGCGGTCGTACGCCAGCTGATGCCCGGCGATACGCGAGCGCACCAGCCACTGCGGGTCCAGCGTGGCGATCACGCGCGGAACGGGCGCGCCCATCTTGCCGGGCCGCGTGCCCCGGTCATACGGCTCCTCGTCGATCGACGCCGTGCGCCGCTGGTCGGTGCGGAACGCGTAGTTCCGCCGCGGGTCGGCGAAGAACTGCACCTTGACCGCGCGGATGCTGTCGTCCAGCCAGTACCAGCGCAGCGTCGGCTTCACGAACGCCGGGACTTCCGCGCCGTCGGCGTCGATGATGCGCACCAGCGCAGCGTCACCCAGCTCGCCGGGCGCGAACGGAATTCCAAGGCTCACCAGTTCGCGGTCGAGAACCTTCGCGTTGGGCGTCAGCTCGATCGTGCGTGGCAAGGCCTGCGGTGACCCGGCCACGGACGTCGCCGCGCCGGCCCTGATGGTCGTGGACTCCGTGACCTGACAGCTCGCAAGCGCTGGCAGCGCCACGAGCGCGCACAGCCAGAGTGCGCGGATGACTGCGCGACTGATGCCATGGCTATGGTGGAACGACCGCATGTGGGTAGGTGTCTCCAGCCGTCGCGTGCCTCACGGCCCACGGCAGTACGGTGATGGAACCAGTTCCCCAAGCGGCCAGTATATGAATGCAACGGCTGCCGCAAGCAAATGCAATCCCCATCCCGTGATGGGGATCACAGTTGGAAGTCAGGAATTCGACAGGCGGGGCAGATGAAGGGGCGCAGCGCGACCCCGACACGCTGGCGTCAGACAGCCGGCGGAACAGCCCCCCGGGGCTCGGGACAGGGGACGCCTGAGAGCCGCACGTAGGTCTGCAGGTAATCCTGTGCGTAGCGCCGCTGGCTGAACTGACGATGCGCGTGCTCGATCGCCTCGCGGGCGAACGCCTGCCGCCGTGGCTCGTCGGCCGCCAGTTCCTCGAGCGCATCGGTCAGCGCTTCCAGCGTTGCGGTCGGCGCCAGCACTCCGGTCCGGTAGTCCACCACCACTTCCGGAATGCCACCGACCCGCGCCGCCACGACCGGCACCCCGCAGGCCTGGGCTTCGGCAAGCACCAGGCCGAAGGCTTCGCGGCGCGCACCGTGAATCAGCACGTCGAATCCCGGGAACCAGCATTCGGGATCGGTCTGGAAGCCGAAGAAGGCGATGCGCCCGGCGAACTCCGGCGCGACCAGCGAACGGATGTGCGATTCCTGGGCGGCGTCGCCGCTGCCCAGCACCGCCAGCCGCGCATCGCGCCCGGGATTGCGCCGCAGGAACTCCTGGAACGCGCCAATCGCGAGATCGACGCCCTTGTCGGCGCCGAAATGCCCCACGGCGCCGAGCAGCAGCGTGTCCTCCGTCGCGCCCGCCAGCCGGCGGGTGCGCTCGCGCAGGGCGGGATCGGGCTTGAACCGGGCGAGATCGATGCCGAGCGGGATGCACGACACCTTGCCTGCACCGAAATAGTTGTTGTCGATGTAGTGCTGCCGCCGTTCCCGGGATGCCGCGACCACGGCGCCCACGCGCAGGCCCACGAAGGCATTGCGCAGGCGGTCCCGCAGGCGCGCCGACTCGAATCCGCGGGTCCGATGGAAGGTCATCAGCAGCACGGGACCACGACACGGCATCGCCAGCGCGGCCATCGCCTCGCTGGCAGCGTCGTGCGCATGCACCACGTCGATGGCGTGCTCGCGGCAATAGTCCG
The DNA here is from genome assembly GCF_054072805.1 of Luteimonas sp. A534. NCBI lineage: Bacteria > Pseudomonadati > Pseudomonadota > Gammaproteobacteria > Lysobacterales > Lysobacteraceae > Luteimonas > Luteimonas sp. A534. Next base: position 178,904 of record NZ_JBSVRR010000001.1, on the reverse strand, counting down.
CCAGGCGGCGGAGCGCAGCGATGTCGAACACGCCCTTTCGATCCAGGCTGAAGCTGTTCTTGAACAGGGCGCGCTCGGACGGTCCGGAGCCGAACTCGTCCAGGCATCCAAGATGGCTGCTGACGCCCAGTTCCTGGAGCCCCCGCGCCAGCGCCGCGATCGCCTCGCGCCTGCCGCCGTTGTTGTAGGACAGGGTCAGGTGCAGGACATTCATCGCGGCGACCGCCGGCAGCGTCCATCCGCCAGGGAGGGCGCAGGGAGGATGGGGTTTGCGGGGGATCGGAATGAAGCGCAGCTCATACAGGGGCGAAGCCGCCTTGTCTTCTCGATTCGTTCACGCGCGAAATTCCGGCTTGGCAGGTCACACCCTGATCGAACGCGAAGCGGCGCCGGGACCGGCCCGCCTTCATCGCTCGACGGCCGCATTTCCCCGCCGATCGCGTGCATGTAGATGGCCCCCACCCGGCCTTGGAAAGGATCACCCATGACACCCGACTACGCCTGCGGCGGATTGGCCGACGTCCCGGCGCACTTCCACCGCGACGCGCCACTGGACCCGCACCAGCGCAGGCGCCATGACGCCGTGCTGGCCCTGCTCCGCGAACTCCCGCCCGGGCGCGTGCTCGACTACGGCTTTGGCTGGGGCGACATCGCCTGGCAGGCAGCGAAAACGCACCCCGACATCCACGCTGTCGACGTCGAGTCTCGTCGCGTCGACTTCGCGCGTGGGCAATACGCCCCGATCCCATTCGACCTGTGTCGTCCCGATGGCCTCGACTTCCCCGACGCCAGCTTCGACATCGTGCTGTCGATCGTGGTGCTGCCCTTCGTGCCCGACGACGCGGCGTACATGGCCGAGATCCGTCGCGTGCTCCGGCCGGGCGGCCAGCTGATCCTGGCCACCAAGACCTCGCAGTTCCTGCCGCGCCTGTGGAAGCGCATGAGCGGACGGCGCGAACTCGACCGCCACCCTGCCCCGGGGATCCGCCATCACGACGCCGCTGACGCCGCCGCACTGCTTGAGCGCCATGGTTTCGCGATCCTGCAGCGGGGCGCCTTCTACGACCCGCCGTTCGAAGCCCGCAGGAACATCGCCGACCTGGTCAATGGCGTGTTCGAAGTGGCCGGCAGGGCGCTGGACATCGTGGACGTCGCGCCCTACCCGCTGTTCCTCGCGCAGCGCGGGGACTGAGGCGCCCACCACCATCCCGGAGCAGCAGCACGGGCTCAGCGTGCTGCCGTGGCATCCGCTTCGGACAGATCGTGGATCCAGCGGCTGAACCTTCGCCACAGCTTCACGATGGGCGGGGTGATCCTGACTGCCCCGTTGCGCACGGCGGGGTTCCTCGCAATCCGTGCGCCGGCTGCGGCACTGGCGTCAGCCCTGGCAACTCCAGCCGCATTGGCTGGCGACAGCTGCACGCTGGAACTCCGCTCCATCGGCGCGCGGACGGGAGCCGAGGCGCCGTTCAGCGGGGGCGGTATCAACGGGGCCGAGCCGTTGCGAGGCGTGAGCATCGGGGCACTGTTCGCATTCTCCAGCGCACCGATATCGATCCGGGTACCAGGCAGACGCGCCACTTCCGCACCGATGGCCATCTTGGCGCGCACGGGCGGGTCGAACAGCGGCAGGGTCAGCGGTGACGGGAAGGGGAACCCGGGAGGCGTCGCCGGCGATGCATTACCTGCAGAGACCAACGGGCTGTTGGCCGCAGGACGCAGCTGGAACTGGGCGATATTCGCCAGCAGGGGATCCGCGCCGCGGAGCGTGCTGCTCAACTCGGCCGGCACCAGGGTCGCCGACGACTGGACCCAGTTGTTCGATCCCGCAACCTTGCGGCCGCTCGACCATGGTTCCCGGCTGGTCGGCGCACAGTAAGGCGTCTCGACTTCCGACGCCTCATGCACGCGCAGGACGTTCGGTGCGGCCCCCGCGCCCGTCTGGAAGATCACGTTGTTGTGCATTTCCAGCGATTCCTGCCCCAGCTGCACCAGGACCGCATTGGCGATGCCCGGGCGGGTGAACAGGATCGTGTTGTTGACCATCCGCAGCCGGCCGGAGCTGCGGCCGTTGAGGTCGCCGCCAGTGCGGATGGCATTGCGCCAGGACGACGTATGGATGATGACGTTGCCGACCAGGTCGACATCCTCGCGGCGCAGCCCCGGTGACCATCCGGCCTGTTGCGTCTCGCAGTCCGGACCGATCAGCTCGAGCTCCTGGTAGGCCGAACCTTCGAACCAGTTGTAATAGATCAACGCGCGTTCGTGCCGGTTCTTCAGCAGGCTGCCGCCGTTGCCGCTGTGGACATGGTTGAAGCGCATCGTGAACACCGAACCGGGGTAGGCCACCTGGTCGGACTGCATGTAGATCGGGTGCCGGTGCGTGCCCGCGCCCGAATTGAAGACCTCGCTGTATTCCAGCGTGAACGAGCCCGAATTGGTGTCGGCACCAAGGATGCCGTGGGATGGGCAGTCGCGGATGATGGTGTCGCGGACGACCACGTCGTGGGCTTCGCTGAACAGGCATGAGGACGTACCGCCCCTGACGTCGAACCCTTCGAAGACGACATGGTTGGACTGCTGGAACTTGATGGTGTGGCTGCCGCCTTGCAGCACCGGGCGCGTCGCCCCAACCGACCGGTTCCAGCGGAATGTCACCGGGTTGCCCTGCGCGCCACGATCCGCGCTGCGGACCACGATGTTGCCGTTGTAGGTCGTACCGCCGTCGACCAGGACGATGTCGCCGGGCCCGAGATCCACGCTGTCGACCAAGGTGGACAACTGCGTGTATTGCCGCCCCGGTCCGACGTTGTAGGTCGCGGCAAGCGCCACGGACGGCAACACCAATCCGGCGCAAGCCAGGGCGAGGGCGGTGGATAATCGGTGCATCGTTCGGCTCCAGGAAGCGGTTGTTCTAGGCGACCCCCTGTCCCCTCTCGACACCATGGATACCTGGCCGCGATGGACCAGGGCATCGACGTGGCCCAAGCCGGCCAACTATTGCACGGCCTGACTTAACCCGAAGGCGCATGCTAGTCCCCTTGATCCACCAAGTGCAAAAATGCAGCCTTGGATCACCGGGGAACCGCGAGGGCACGCACGTCGGGAGCTGGCTCGGCGCCTGCGGGAGCCGCCGCCATCGGATGGAACCCGGTCAGAAGCCGGGCGTGGGCGTGGACCTGCCGGGCCTATGCGTCCGCAAACAAAAAAGGCCAACGGGCATTCACCCGTTGACCCATTTGCTTTACAGATGGTGCGCCCGGAAGGATTCGAACCTCCGACCCCCAAGTTCGTAGCCTGGTGCTCTATCCAGCTGAGCTACGGGCGCGTTTGCGCAGAAGCGGAATTATGCAGGGGCTGCTTTGCCCCGTCAATCCTGTTCCGCCTTGGAACTGGCGGAGAGTGAGGGATTCGAACCCTCGATAGAGCTATAAACCCTATACTCCCTTAGCAGGGGAGCCCCTTCAGCCACTCGGGCAACTCTCCGGGTGATGCGGTTACCGCGAGACTTGTGGGCCGGCGCGGTGCGTAAGAATACCGGCTCGACCCGCAGCCGGCAAACCCCGCGTGCTACTCCCCTTCGCGTTCACCGGCAGGTGCCGCCGGTTCGTTGCGCTGGATGCGCTGGTAGATCTCCTCGCGGTGGACCGAGACATCCTTCGGCGCGGTGATACCGACACGCACCTGGTTGCCCTTGACGCCGAGCACGGTCACGGTGACCGAGTCTCCGATCATGAGCGTCTCGCCAACCCGCCTGGTCAAAATCAACATTTAAGGAACTCCTGGGGCCGGGTCTTGCGCCCGGTCTCGCGTGAAAGGCCCCGGCCGGCGGCTTTTCGTGATGGTTCACACAAGTGAACCATGATAGCGATCCACTGGCCCGCGGTGTGTATGCAGAAAGTAACGGAAGCCACCCGGCTTCAGGACAGGCGTGCGGCGACCCAGGCCGGTACGGCCGCCAGCGCGGCCTCAAGCGCGGGACCGTCGTCGCCGCCACCCTGCGCCATGTCTGGTCGCCCGCCGCCCTTTCCGCCCACCTGGGAGGCGACATGGGACAGCAGTTCGCCGGCCTTGACCCGCCCCAGCGCCGAACCGCTGACGCCAGCCACCAGGGCCGCACGCCCGTCGTTGGCCCCGGCCAGCAGCACCACGGCGTCGCCGAGCTGCTGCTTGAAGCGGTCCAGGGCATCGCGCAGCGCACGGGCATCGAGGCCTTCGATGCGGGCCGCGAGCACCTTGATCCCGCCCACGTCCACCGCGCCCGAGGAGAGGTCGGCCGTGGCACTGCTGGCGGCACGGGCCTTCATGGCCTCGAGCTCGCGCTCGAGCTTCTTCTGGCGGTCCAGCAGCGCCCGCAGCTTGTCGGTGACTTCCGCCGTGGTGCCACCCAGCAGGCGCGCGGCTTCGGACAGGCGCGCTTCCTCCGCCGCGACATGATCGAGCGCGGCCCGGCCGGTCAGCGCTTCGACACGGCGCACTCCGGAAGAGACGCCGCCTTCGGACACCAGTTTGAACAGGCCGATCTCACCCGTGCGACCCACGTGGGTGCCGCCGCAGAGCTCGACCGAGTCGCCCATCTTCACCACCCGCACGCGCTCGCCGTACTTCTCGCCGAACAGCGCGATGGCACCGGCGTCGATCGCCTCCTGCATCGCCATCTCACGGGTCTCGACGCCGTGGTCGGCGCGGACTTCGTCATTGACCTGGAGTTCGATGGCGCGCAGCGCGTCGGCGGTGATCGGTTCGAAGTGGGAGAAATCGAAGCGCAGGCGGTCGGGCGCCACCAGCGAACCCTTCTGCGCCACGTGCGTGCCCAGCTGCCCGCGCAGCGCGCCGTGCAGGAGATGGGTGGCACTGTGGTTGAGCACGGTGGACGTGCGACGCCTGCCGTCGACGCTGGCGAGCACGCGGTCGCCCACCGCCAACACGCCGGCGCGCAGGTGGCCGATGTGGCCGTGGAACTGGCCGGCGAACTTGCGCGTGTCCTCGACGGTGAATGACACGTCCTTCTCGTCGAGTTCGCCCGTATCGCCCACCTGCCCGCCGGATTCGGCGTAGAACGGCGTGCGATCGAGGAACACGATGGCGTCCTCGCCCGCCTCGATGCGCTGCACCGGACGGCCTTGGCTCAGCAGCGCGATTACCTCGAGGCCACCGGCCTGCAGGCTGTCGTAACCGAGGAAGTCCGTCGGTGCCATGCGCGCGACGAGTTCGGCGGACAGCGTGGTGCCGCCGCCAAACTTGCCGGCTGCGCGCGCGGTTTCGCGCTGTTGCTCCATGGCGGCATCGAAGCCGGCGGTGTCAACGTCCATGCCGCGCTCGCGCGCCATGTCGGCGGTCAGGTCCAGCGGGAAGCCATAGGTGTCGTACAGCCGGAAGGCGTCGGCGCCGGGGATCGTGCCGGTGCTGCGCGCGGCCACGTCGTCGAAGATGCGCATGCCGCTGTCGAGGGTTTCGGCAAAGCGCTCCTCTTCCGCGAGCAGCGCGCGCTCGACCAGGGCGCGCTGTGCGCGCAGCTCCGGATAGGCATCGCCCATCAGTGCGTCCAGGGTCGGCACCAGGCGGTGGAAGAACGGCTTGCGCACGCCCAGCATCCAGCCATGGCGCAATGCGCGGCGGATGATCCGGCGCAGCACGTAGCCACGTCCCTCGTTCGAGGGCAGCACGCCGTCGACGATGAGGAAGCTGCAGGCACGGATGTGGTCGGCAATCACGCGCAGCGACTTGTTGCCGGTATCCGCGGTGCCGGTCAGCGCGGCCGCTTCGCGGATCAGCGCCTGGAACAGGTCGATCTCGTAATTGCCGTGCACGCCCTGCAGCACCGCTGCCAGGCGCTCCAGGCCCATGCCGGTGTCCACGCAGGGCGCAGGCAGCGGGTCGAGGCGACCATCGGGCTGGCGGTCGAACTGCATGAACACCAGGTTCCAGATCTCGATGAAGCGATCGCCGTCTTCGTCGGGCGAACCCGGGGGACCGCCGGGGATATGGGCGCCGTGGTCGTAGAAGATCTCGGTGCAGGGACCGCAGGGGCCGGTGTCGGCCATCTGCCAGAAGTTGTCGGAGGCGAAGGGCGCGCCCTTGTTGTCGCCGATGCGGATGATGCGGTCTTCCGGCACACCGATGACGTCACGCCAGATGGCGTGGGCCTCGTCATCGGTGTGGTAGACGGTGACCACCAGGCGCTCGGCGGGAATCTTCCACACGCCGGTCAGCAGTTCCCAGGCCCAGGCGATGGCGTCGCGCTTGAAGTAGTCGCCGAACGACCAGTTGCCCAGCATCTCGAAGAAGGTGTGGTGGCGCGCGGTGTAGCCGACCTGGTCGAGGTCGTTGTGCTTGCCGCCCGCCCGCAGGCAGCGCTGCACGTCGGCCGCGCGCACGTAGCCGGGCTTTTCGGCGCCAAGGAACACGTCCTTGAACTGGACCATCCCCGAGTTGGTGAACAGCAGGGTCGGGTCGTTGCCCGGCACAAGCGACGCCGAGGGCACGATGGTGTGGCCGCGGCTGCTGAAGAAGTCGAGGAAATCGCGGCGGATGTCGGCCGTGGTGGGCCGGGTGGAGGTCTGTTCGGGGGCTGGCATCTGGGGGCTTGCTGGAGAGTGGGAGGCGGCGATGCACCGGCATCCAGACGCCCGGGGCGGGCGATGGGTGCCGGGCGCTACGCTCGGATTCCACTAGGTTAGCAGGACGCGGCAGGCTGGAAGCACCCTGCCCCCGGCGGTCAGTCCTCGTCGATATCGAAGGCGGTGGCCGCCCGGACGGTGTCACCGCCAAAGCCGCGCCGGAACAGGAAATCCGCGGCCTTGCGGCGCAGCGCCATGTCGTCGGCCACGCCCGGACCGTAGCGCCGCCGGACCAGGTCACGGGCCACGGCCCGCCAATCGTCGTCACCGGCCTCGGCCAGTGACTCGAAAGCGGCCCGGATGGCGTCGTCGCCAAGCCCGTGTGTGGACAGCTCCGCGCGGATGCGCAGCGGGCCGTAGCCGGCCTGCGAACGCATGCGGGCAAGGCCGACGGAGAAACGACCATCGTCCTGCCAGCCGGCCTCGGCCAGGCGTTCGACCGTGGCCTCGGCCTCGTCCCCATCGACTCCGCGCGCCTCGAGCTTTCGTGCGAGCTCCTTGCGCGAATGCTCGCGCCGCACCAGCAGGCCCATCGCGCGCTGCGCAGGCGTCAGCTCCGGCCGCCGCCTGCGCTGCTTCTCAGCGCCCTGCCCGCCCGGCTCCGCGGCTCCCTCGCGGGACCCCTCGTCATGCCCGGCGCCGCCGGCACGCCGCCGCGCCATGCTCAGGCCTTGGCGTCCTTCGCGGCCTTGCCGCCCTTGGCCGGGGCTTCATCGGCCTCGGGCGCGTCCTCGGCCTTGGCCTTGGCAACCACCACCGGCGCCATCTTCGCGCGCAGTTCGGCTTCGATGCGCTGCGCCACCGCGACGTTCTCCTTGAGGTACTGGCGGGCGTTTTCCTTGCCCTGGCCGATGCGTTCCTCGCCGTAGCTGTACCAGGCGCCGGCCTTCTCGATGATCTTGGCCTCCACCGCCATGTCGATCACCTCGCCCTCGCGGCTGATGCCCTCGCCGTAGAGGATCTCGGTGATGACCTGCTTGAACGGCGGCGCCATCTTGTTCTTGACCACCTTGATGCGGGTCTGGTTGCCGATGATCTCGTCGCCCTTCTTGATCGCGCCGATGCGGCGGATGTCCAGGCGCACGGAGGCGTAGAACTTGAGCGCGTTGCCGCCGGTGGTGGTCTCCGGGCTCTGGCCCGGCATCATGATGCCGATCTTGTGGCGCAGCTGGTTGATGAAGAACACCATGCAGTTGCTGCGCTTGATGTTGCCGGTCAGCTTGCGCAGGGCCTGGCTCATGAGCCGCGCCTGCAGGCCGGGCAGCTGGTCGCCCATCTCGCCCTCGATCTCGGCGCGCGGGGTGAGCGCGGCGACCGAGTCGATCACCACCATGTCGACCGCGTTGGAGCGCACCAGCATGTCGGCGATCTCCAGCGCCTGCTCGCCGGTATCGGGCTGCGACACCAGCAGGTCGTCGACGTTGACGCCAAGTTTCTGCGCGTAGGTGGGGTCGAGCGCGTGCTCCGCGTCGATGAACGCCGCCACGCCGCCAAGTTTCTGGCACTCGGCGATCGTCTGCAGGGTGAGCGTGGTCTTGCCCGAGGACTCCGGACCGTAGATCTCGATCACGCGGCCACGCGGCAGGCCGCCGATGCCCAGCGCGATGTCGAGCTGCAGCGAGCCGGTGGGGATCACCGGCACCACTTCGGCGACGCGGTCGCCCATGCGCATCACCGAGCCTTTGCCGTACTGCTTCTCGATCTGGCCCAGGGCCGCTGCAAGCGCGCGCTTCTTGTTCTCGTCCATCGTTGTGTCCTCAGCTCGTGTATCCGGGAATGTGTGCAGTGTGTCCGTCGGGGGTCGCAGGGGCTGCGACTCCGCGGCGGGCACTTGAAACTAGTGCTGCCGGCGCGCCCACGGCAGCGGTTGACGCCGCAGGTGCCGGTGGGGAATTCCCGCGCACCGGGTTCGGCCCGCGGGCCATCCGGGGAAGGCGGCCAGGCCTGCCGCAACAGGCGAACATCCCGCCCTCACCGGTTCGGCCTCACCAGCCCGCAGTACAGGCCTTCGATGGCGAAGTCCTGCCCGGGCGCGACCTCGATCGGTGCGTAGTCGGGATTGCGCGGCAGCAGACGGATGCGGTCCTTGCCGAGCTTCAGCAGCTTGACGGTGACCTCGTCGTCGATGCGGGCGATGACGATCTGGCCCGAGCGCGCATCGGCAGTGCGGTGCACGCCGATCAGGTCGCCGTCGAAGATGCCCTCGTCGCGCATGGAGTCACCGCGCACGCGCAGCAGGTAGTCCGGCGCCGGAGAAAAGAACGCGCGGTCCATCAGCACCATCTGGTCGCTGCCGATGTCGGCACCGATGGGGACGCCGGCGGCCACCTGGCCGAGGACGGGGAGCTCGAGAATGTCGTGTGGGGGTGCCGGCGCGGCCGGGACATTCGCAGCTGCAGCTGCTCCCACAAGAGCGAATGCTCCCTGTGGCGGCTCCGGTGCCCGCAGTACTCGGATCCCTCGCGCGCGCCCCGGAACCCGCTCGATGGCGCCCGCGGCTTCCAGCGCCTCCAAGTGGTATTGCGCGGCCCGTACGCTGCTGAAACCGAAGGCGCGGGCGATTTCCGCCTGTGAAGGGGGCATGCCCTCCTCCGCGATGCGCTCGGCGATCAAGGCAAGGACGGCCTGCTGGGTGTCGGTGAGATCCATGGTTAGTAGTAATACTACTAACGGCACCGGGAATCAACGCCTGTGTGCGCCCTTCCAGATCGAGTACACGATCCACACGCCCAGGGCCGCGGCCCCGATGAAGCCAGCCACGCCCAGCGCCATCAACCAGGTATTGCGGGCGCCGCCGCCCACGCTGTTCATCACGATCGACGAACCGATGATCAGCGCCGCGGTGATCACGCCCATGGTCAGCCGGCTGGCCGCGCGATCGACCTGGTCGCCAAACGCCTGCAGCGTGGGGATTTCGATGCGCGCGCCCAATCGGCCGCCGCGTGCCGCGCGTATCAGCCGGCGCAGGTCGCGCGGCAGTTCCGCCCCGAATTCGAGCATCCCGGCCAGTCCGCGGCGCCCGCGGCGGGCCAGCGCGGACGGCGCGAACCGGCGTCGCATCACCCGCTCCAGCCACGGCCGCGCCTCGGTGGCCATGTCGAAGCCGGGATCGAGCTGGCGGCCGAACCCTTCCAGCGTCAGGAAGGCCTTGATCACCAGCGCCAGGTCCGGCGGCAGCACCAGGCCGTGGCTGCGCAGCAGGCCGGCGGCATCGGACAGCATCGTGCCCATGCGCAGGTCCTTCAGCGGCACGCCGCGGTAGCGGTCGACCACCCCCGCCGTGTCGGCCTCCAGACGCTCTTCGTCGACGTCGCCGCCGATGCTCCAGTCCAGCAGGATGTCGGCCACCGCCTCGGCGTCCTGCACCACCATGCCGTGCAGCAGGCGCGCCATCTCGATCCGCCGGCGCTCGCCCAGGTGGCCGACCATGCCGAAGTCGATCAGCGCGATGCGCCCGTCGCGGAGGAAGAAGACGTTGCCGGGATGCGGGTCGGCGTGGAACAGGCCGTCTTCGAGCACCATCTTGAGCACGATGCCGGTACCCGCGCGCGCCAGTGCGGAGCGGTCCAGCCCCGCTGCGTCGACCGCGGCCAGATCGCCGGCGGGGATGCCGTCGACGAAGTCCTGCACGTTGAGCCGCTCCGAGGTCCACTGCCAATGCACCTGCGGCACCACCACCCGGTCGTCGTCGGCGAAGTTGGCCCCGATGCGTTCGGCGCTGCGACACTCCGCCGCGAAGTCGAGTTCGCGCCGCAGCGACGTGCGGAACTGGCGCACCACCTCCACCAGGCGATAGCGGCGCAGGTCGGCCAGCTGCGACTCCACCACTTCCGCCAGCCGCGCCATCAGCCGCAGGTCGGCTTCGACCACGTCGACGATCCCGGGTCGCCGTACCTTCAGGATGACCGGCGTGCCGTCATGCAGCCAGGCGCGGTGGGCCTGCGCCAGCGACGCCGCCGCCACCGGCACCGTCACCACCCGGGCGAAGGCGATTTCCGGGTCGACGCCGAGATCCTCCACCAGCTGCGGCCGCACGTCCTCCCACGGCAGCGCGGGCACGGCGTTCTGAAGCAGGCTCAGCTCGGCGATCCACTCGGGTGGCAACAGGTCCACGCGTGTGGCCAGGACTTGGCCGAGCTTGACGAAGGTCGGTCCGAGCTCCTGCAGCGCGCGGCGCAGGCGCTGCGGCGGCTTCAGCTCACGCCGCTCCACGGCCTGCTCCCAATGCAGCAGCCGGCCGGCGCGCTCCAGCACGCCCGCCATGCCGCTGCGGCGCACCAGGTCGCCGAAGCCGTGGCGCACGAACACGCTGGCGATTTCCTGGAGCCGGCCGAGATCCCTGACGCTGGCCAGGGCGTCGAGCATGCTCATCGCGTGTCGCTCACAGCAGCTGTTCCAGGCCGCGCAGCGCTTCCACCACCGTCTGCCGGCGTACCGCATCGCGGTCACCGCCGAACGCGAATGCCTGCGCCCGCGGATAGCCGCCGCGCCGCTTCCACGCGATCCACACCGTGCCCACCGGCTTGTCCTCGGTACCGCCACCGGGACCGGCGATGCCGGTCACCGCCACCGCCAACGTGGCGCCGGAGTGCACCAGCGCGCCGGACACCATCTCGATCACCGTTTCCCGGCTGACGGCGCCGTGCTCCTCCAGGGTCTGCGGGCGCACGCCAAGCAGCGCCTGCTTGGCCTCGTAGCTGTAGACCGCCATGCCGCAGTCGAACCATTCCGACGACCCCGCGATGTCAGTGACGACCTTCGCGATCCAGCCGCCGGTGCAGCTCTCGGCCGTGACCAGCATGTGGTGGCTCTCGCGCAGCTGCGCGCCGGCAAGGACAGCGAGCTCGTGCAGCTCGTCATCGGAGGGAATCGGTGTGGGCATCGGGAGCGGCTGGGGGGAAAGCCGCCGTTGTACCGCAATCGCTCCGGCCTGTCGCGCCGGCACGCACTGAAAAGCCCGCGCATCCGGGGATGCGCGGGCTTCGGGTGCCGCGTGGATCAGTAGCGTACGCGCAGGGTCACGCCGTACATGCGGGGCGCGGCGGGGAACGCGTTGTAGGTGTTGAACGGATTACCCGGATCGGGGAACAGGGCCTGCAGCGGACCGTCGAAACCGACTTGCACGTAGTCGGTGTCGGTGAGGTTGGTGCTCCAGAACTCCACCATCCAGCGATTGTCGGCGCGACCGATGCCGAAGCGCGCGTTGACCACCGTGTACGAGTCCTGGTGCTTCTCCACGTCCAGGTCGGAACCGGTGTTGTAGTCGCCCATGTACTTGGCGCCGATATTGAAGCGGCCAACCAGGTTGCTGGAGAAGTCCCACTCGTAGGTCGCCGACAGCGAACCCGACCATTCCGGCGCGAACGGCATCGTGGCACCGGTCAGCTTGTACAGGGCCCCGGAGGTGCTCGCCGGCGTGCGCTCCTCGAAGTCCGGACCGGGGATGTTGTCCCCGAATTCGGTCTTCGCGTACATCAGGCCGCCCTGCAGCATCAGTCCCGGCACCGCGGTCGGCTGCCAGAGGATCTCGGCGTCCAGGCCCGTCGAGGTGACTTCCGGGATCGAGCGCACCACGAAGCTGGTCCCCAGGAAGCTGTTGAGCTGGAAATCCTCGTACTCCTGGTGGAACAGCGTGGCGTTCAGCAGCAGCGTGCCGCCGGCCCATGTGGTCTTGGCGCCGAGCTCGAAGCTGTCGACGAACTCACCGCCGAACGAGGTGTCGTTGACCGGAATGATACCGGCGCCGCTTTCGGAGAGGCCGTCAGAGGACTGCACGCGGTCGAGGTTGAAGCCGCCGCCCTTGTGGCCACGCGCGAACGAGCCGTAGGTCATCACGTTCTCGTTCCAGCGATACGCGGCCTTCAGCGTGCCCGACCACTCCTTCTCGTCGCTTTCCTGCAGCGTCGAACGCCCGTTGTGCAGCGCGTTGGCCCACGGCAGGCAGGAGTACCCGATGATCTGGGAGGCCGCGCCGCCGATGATCTGCGCCTGCAGCTCCGGCGGCAGCAGCGCCAGCCCCGGGATGCGCTGGTAGAGCGCGCCGCCGACGCGCGCCGCCGGATTGGCCAGCATCGAACCGCAGCCGATACTGCCGTTGGGGTTGCTGTAGTCGGAACTCAGCTCCTTCTTTTCACGCGTGTAGCGAAGCCCGAGGGTGAGATCGAGCGCGTCGGTCGCGTGCCAGGTGTTGTTCGTGAACAGCGCCAGGCTCTCCGCGTTCTGCTCGTAGCGGTCATTCGCGCCCAGCCCGGCGAAGTTCGTGCCGAAGGGCTGGCCGCTGACCTGCGACAGGAACAGCGCGGGATTCGTCATGTCGACCGGGATGCCCAGCGGCCCGAGCTGCTGTGCCAGCGCGCCAAGCACCAGGGTGCTGATCAGCGAGGACACGTAGGGCTCGTAGTGGGGGCCGAGGCGGTAGGTCTCGGTGCGGTCGAGGTCCTCGTCCGAGTAGAACAGGCCGAACATCCAGTCGACGCTGTCGGTCGACCCGGTCAGGCGGAACTCCTGGCTGAAGGTCTTGAAGCCGGTGAACGACTCGTCCTCGTTGGGGTTGCGGTAGAGGATGTCGGCCGTGCTGAAGTCGTAATCGAGGCCGTTGACGCTCTCCCACTCGCGCGAGGCGGTGATCGAGGTCAGGGTCGCGCCACCGAACCAGCCCGGATCCCAGTTGACCTCGGCACTCACGCCGCTGTCCTTGATCTTCTGCGTCGTGGGGCGATTGCTGTAGGCGACCCGGTCGAACGGATCGTCGCCAGGCGCGGCGACCGCCTGGTGGCCAGCCACGGCGTTGAGCACCAGGGCGCTCTGGCCGACCACCGTCTGCACCGCGGTACAGCAGTTCTCGTCGCGGCTGGTGAAGTCACCGGAGAACAGGATGTCGAGGTTCTCCGTCGGCTCGAACAGCAGCTTGCCGCGCAAGGTGTGGAAGTCCTGGTCGTAGTCCTGGTCTTCGGTGCGCGGGCCGTTGCCGGTCTCCACGTCCATCCAGCCGTCACGCTTGCGCTTGGCTGCGTAGACGCTGAAGGCGGCCGTTTCACTGAGCGCGTCGTTGTAGCTGCCGGCGATGCCGAGCGCGCCGTAGTTGCCCGCGGAGATCTCTCCTTCGGCACTCTGGGTGTAGCTCGGCCGGCGGGTCACGATGTTGATCACGCCTGCGGAGGTGTTCTTGCCGAACACCGTGCCCTGGGGGCCCTTCAGCACCTCGATGCGCTCCAGCTGGCCGAGGTCGCCGAAGCCCACGCTGTTGCGCGGACGGTAGACACCGTCGATCACCACGCCCACCGACGACTCGAGGCCGACGTTGTCGCCCACGGTGCCGATGCCGCGGATGCGCGCGGTGGTGATGGCTTCGTTCTGGGTGCTGGTCACGGTCAGGCCGGGCACCAGGATCTGCATGTCCTTGATGTCGCGGACGCCGGTGTCCTGGAGCAGCTGCTCGTCGAGCACGGTGACCGAGACCGGCACGTCCTGCAGCGCTTCTTCGCGCTTCTGGGCCGTGACCGTGATCCCGGCGAGCGTGGTCGGGCGTTCTTCGGCGGCTGGAGCGTCCTGGGCATGCGCCGTCGACACCAAGGCGGGGCTTGCGAGGATGGCAAGGAGTGCGGTTGCGAGCGCGTGGCGTTGCAGATGGCCTGAGACCATGGGTGTCCCCCTACTGATGTTGATTGCGCAGTCGTCGATATCGGCACGGACGCCGCCATGGAACACCATGGCGGCACGCACCGGGCCTGCGTGGGGGGACTGGCCCGGGCGGCGATTCCGCTGCCTTGAGGCGACGCTAGCACAATTCCGGACGCATGCGTATGTGCGCCGCTGGAGCCCCCTTCCGGGGCACGTTCAGCATTCGCATCGACCGGCGTAAGACAATAGCGGGATGACCTCATCCCCAACCACGGGTAGCGCCCTCCCGGGCCCCACCGCCCCACTTGACCCCCGCCTGAGCGCCGACTGGGTCCGCCGCCTCGAGGCCGTGACCGAGGACGTGCGCACCCTACTGGTCGCCGTGGCCGCCGACACGGGCCCCATCCTGGCAGACCACTTCTACGGACACATGCTTGAAGACGCGCGGGCATCGCGCTTCCTCAGTCCCGGCCAGGTCGCCGAACGCCTCAAGCCTTCGCTCCAGCGCTGGCTGCGCGAGCTGCTCGCCGCACGATCCACCGACGTCGCCACCCTCCAGGCCACGCAGGAACACGTGGGCCACGTGCATGCGCGCATCGACATCCCGGTCGACCTGGTGAGCCGTGGCGCACGCATGCTCAAGGACGATCTCCGCGCCAGAATCCGCGCCCGCGCCGCCAGCGATGCCCAGGCACTGGAGGCCGTCATCTGCGCCGACAGCCTGATCGACATCGCGCTGGAAACCATGACCCGGGCCTACGTCCGCTCCCGCGACGCCGCAGGCGCGCTGGACGGATCCTTCCGGCTGTTCTCGCTGATCCAGAACATCGGTGCCGAGCGCGAACGCCAGCGTGCGCTGCTGCTGGCCTGGGAAAACGCGCTGATCTACGCGCTGACCGACGAGAACCCCGGCCCGGCGCGGACGTTGCTGGTCTCGCGATCGGAATTTGGACTGTGGTTCCTGCACAAGGGCATGGCCAGCTTCGGTGATGGCGCCGAGACCCGCGAAGTGAACCTGCTCGCCGAACGCATCGACACCGCCCTGCGCGAGCGCCTGCCGCAGGCCGCCAGCGCCGCCGAGCGCCGCGCACTGCTCGACGACCTGCGCGCGGCCGCGGATTCGATCCGCAACCTGATCTCGATGATGTTCGACGGCATCGGCGACCTGGAGTCCGGTCGGGACACCCTGACCCGCCTGCTCAATCGCCGCTTCCTGCCCACGATCCTGCGCCGCGAAATCGCGCTGCAGGCCAATACCGGCCGCCAGTTCGCGCTGCTGATGATCGACCTGGACCACTTCAAGGCGATCAACGACAGCCACGGCCACGAGGCCGGCGACCGCGCCCTGCAGCACGTCGCTGCGCTGCTGGTCGAAAACACCCGTGGCAGCGACTACCTGTTCCGCTACGGCGGCGAGGAGTTCGTGGTGGTGCTCGGCTCGGTGGGCGAAGCCGAGGCGATCACCATCGCCGACGGCCTGCGCAAGGCGATCTCGGGTTCACCCGTGTCCCTGTCGGATGGCCGCAAGCTGCCGCTCAGCGCCAGCATCGGCGTCGCCCTGCAGGACGGCCATCCCGACTACGAGCGTGTGCTGGTCCGTGCGGACGCGGCCATGTACCAGGCCAAGCGCGGCGGTCGCGACCGTGTCAGCGTGGCCGGCGAAGCCACGCCGGAGACGCCGGGCGCCCGCGCACTGCAGCGCTGAACGCGCTGCCTGCCCGGCTACAATCCCGGGTCGGGCGCGTCCGTTGCGCGCCCCGCCCGCCGGACAGATGACGCTGGACAAGACGCCCGAACACACCCCTCTGATGAAGCAGTACTTCGCCGCCAAGGCGGAGCACCCCGACGTGCTGCTGTTCTTCCGCATGGGCGACTTCTACGAGCTGTTCCATGACGACGCGCGACGCGCGGCGAAGCTGCTCGACATCACCCTGACCCAGCGCGGCGCCTCGGGCGGGGCGCCGATCCCGATGGCGGGCGTGCCGCACCACGCGGCGGAGGGCTATCTGGCGCGGCTGGTGGCCCTGGGCGAGTCGGTGGCGATCTGCGAGCAGGTCGGCGACCCGGCCACGAGCAAGGGCCTGGTTGAGCGCAAAGTGGTGCGCATCGTCACCCCCGGCACGGTCACCGACGAGGCGCTGCTGAGTGAGCGCCGCGACACCCTGCTGCTGGCCGTCAGCCGCGGAAAGTCCGGCTACGGCCTCGCCTGGGCCGACCTGGCCGGAGGCCGGTTCCTGGCCAACGAAGTCACCAGCGACGATGCCCTGGAAGCCGAGCTGGCGCGCCTGGATCCCGCGGAGCTGCTGCTGCCCGACGAGGAAGGCTGGCCGGTGTTCGCGACCACACGCGGTGGCCTGCGCCGGCGCGCGCCCTGGCTGTTCGACGCCGACAGCGGCCGCCGCCAGCTGCTGCGCTTCTTCGGCCTGCACGACCTCACCGCCTTCGGCATCGACGACCGCCCGCTGGCCATCGCCGCGGCCGGCGCGCTCCTGGGCTACGTCGAGGAGACGCAGAAGCAGCGCCTGCCGCATCTGACCTCGATCGCCGTGGAGGCGAGCGACGGCGCCATCGCCATGAACGCCGCCACGCGACGCCACCTCGAGCTCGATACGCGCGTGGACGGTGAGCAGAAGCACACACTGCTTGGCGTGCTCGACAGCACCGTGACGCCGATGGGCGGGCGCCTGCTGCGCCGCTGGCTGCACCGCCCGTTGCGCGATCGCACCGTGGTGGCCCAGCGCCACCATGCCGTGGGCGCGCTGATCGACGATCGCGTCGAGCGCGACCTGCGCGAGCAGTTCCGTGCGCTGGGCGACGTCGAGCGCATCCTCTCGCGGATCGCGCTGCGTTCGGCGCGGCCGCGCGACCTGTCCACCCTGCGCGACGCGCTGGGCCTGCTGCCGGCGCTGCGCCGGCTGCTGGCGCCAGTGGATTCACCGCGGCTGCAGGCGCTGGTTGCCGGTCTGGGCGAACACGAGGCCCAGGCCCGGCTGCTCGCCGATGCGCTCGTCGAGCAGCCGCCAGTGCTGGCCCGCGATGGCGGCGTGTTCGCCGACGACTACGACGCCGAGCTAGCCGAGCTGCGCACGCTCTCCACCCACGCCGACCAGTTCCTCGTCGACCTCGAGGCGCGCGAGCGCGAAGCCAGCGGCATCGCCACGCTCAAGGTCGGCTACAACCGCGTGCATGGCTACTACCTGGAGATCAGCAAGGCGCACGTGGCGAAGGCGCCGACGCACTACACGCGCCGCCAGACGCTGACCAACGCCGAGCGCTACATCACCGAGGAGTTGAAGGGCTTCGAGGACAAGGTGCTGTCCGCCCGCGAACGCGCACTCGCCCGCGAACGCCTGCTCTACGAACAGCTGCTGGACGAGCTCAACCTGCACCTGGAATCACTCAGGCGCTGCGCCGGTGCGCTGGCCGAACTCGACGTTTTCGCCGGCCTGGCCGAGCGCGCGCAGGCGTTGGACTGGTCGCGCCCGGAACTGGTCGACGCGCCCTGCCTCGAGATCGAACGCGGCCGCCACCCGGTGGTCGAAGCGGTGCGCGACGAGCCCTTCGAGCCCAACGACCTGATGCTCGACGACGACCGCCGCATGCTGGTGATCACAGGCCCGAACATGGGCGGCAAGAGCACCTACATGCGCCAGAACGCGCTGATCGTGCTGCTCGCCCACATCGGCAGCTTCGTGCCGGCGTCGCGCGCGCGCATGGGCCCGATCGACCGCATCCTCACCCGGATCGGCGCCGGCGACGACCTCGCCCGCGGGCAGTCCACCTTCATGGTCGAGATGAGCGAGACCAGCCACATCCTGCATCACGCCACGGCGCAGTCGCTGGTACTGATGGACGAGATCGGCCGCGGCACGTCGACCTACGACGGCCTGGCCCTGGCCGAGGCCTGCGCCCGCCACCTCGCTGCGCACAACCGCTGCTACACGTTGTTCGCCACGCATTATTTCGAACTCACCGCGCTGGCGACGCCGGGCAGCGGCATCGCCAACGTGCACCTCGACGCGGTGGAGCACGGCGACGCGCTGGTGTTCATGCACGCGGTGAAGGACGGCCCCGCCAACCGCAGCTTCGGCCTGCAGGTGGCGGCCCTGGCCGGTTTGCCGAAACCCGTGCTCGGCCAGGCCCGCGCACGCCTCGCGGAGCTCGAGCAGCAGGGACCCGCGGCGTCGCCGCCGATGTCGGCGGAGATGCTGGATGCGCCGCAGCAGTTCGGCCTGTTCGCGCCGTCGTCCGCGGCGCTGGAGGCACTGGCCGGCATCGATCCAGACGAACTCACGCCGAAGCAGGCACTGGAAGCGCTGTACCGCCTGAAAGCACTGTCATGAGCGACCCCGGCGCCAGCGTTCGCGTGGACGCCCTGCTGACGGGCGTCGCCGTGCCCTACACGCGCCCCGGCAGCCGCAGCGGCATCGCCAAGACACCGCGCAGCGGGGCTGTGCGCATCGGCGAACTCGGCCTCGATGGCGACGAACAGGGCGACCTGCGCGTGCACGGCGGCATCGACAAGGCGGTGCACCACTATCCCTTCGAACACTACGCCGCCTGGCGCGCCGAACTGGGTGACCTGCCCCTGCTCGCCACGTCCGGCGCCTTCGGCGAGAACATCAGCAGCCGTGGTCTCGATGAGGGCACCGTCTGCATCGGTGACCGCTACGCGCTGGGCACCGCGATGCTGGAAGTCAGCCAGGGCCGGCAACCGTGCTGGAAGCTCAACGATCGCTTCGGCGTGCCGGACATGGCGCGTCGCGTCCAAGACACCGGACGCACCGGCTGGTACTACCGCGTGCTGCAAACGGGCCACGCGCAGGCCGGGGATGTGCTGACGCTGGTCGAACGGCCCTGGGCCGGCTGGCCGCTGCGACGACTCACGCATCTCCTTGCCGGGCGCGTGCTGGATCCTGCGCAGCTGGGCGAGGCACTCGACCTGCCGCTGGTGCCGTCGTGGCGGAAGCTGCTCGAACACCGCCTCGCTTCCCGCCAGGTCGAGGACTGGGGGCGACGCATCGACGGCCCGCCGCAGGACTGAGCCGCGCCACGCCGCCTCGCGCCGGCGCTACTATCAGGGGCCATCTGCAGGAGTCCGCCATGGCCACCCTCACCGACGACCTCGCCGCCCAGCTTCGCGGCGCGCCCGCCAGCCAGCTCGCCCAGCAACTCGGCATCAGCCAGGAACAATCGTCCGCGGCGATCAGCGCCGCGCTGCCCCTGATCATGGGCGCGCTCGGCAGGAACGCCAGCCAGCCGCAGGGCGCGCAGTCGCTGTTCGGCGCGCTGCAGAAGGACCACGCCGGCGCCGACATCGGCAACGTGCTGGGCGCGGTGCTCGGCGGCGGCGGCCAGGGCGGCGCCATCCTCGGCCACATCTTCGGAGGCAACCAGGCGCGGGCCGAAACCGGCGTGGCGCAGGCGACGGGACTTGGCGAGGGCCAGGCGGGCCAACTGCTGAAGATGCTGGCGCCCATCGTCATGGCCTACCTCGCCAAGCGCGCGATGGCCGGTGGTGGTGCCCGGGACGCGAACGGTGCCCAGGCACTGGGTGGCCTCCTTGGCCAGGAACAGCAAGAGATCCGCCAGCAGGGCGGGCTCGGCGGCGGCCTCCTCGGCGCGGTCCTGGACCAGGACGGCGACGGCCAGCTCGGCATCGGCGACCTGATGAAGCTCGGCGGACTCTTCGGCAAGAAATAAGACGATAGCCTTGCGCTATCAATCGAGTTCCTTAATTCGATTTCATATTTCTATCAGGGGGACGTAGAGTCGATTCCAGGCTCCGTCCACCTCCAAGCAAAGGGGAACCAGCACCATGAGCAATCCGTCCGACACCGGCAAGAAGTGCCCCGTCACCCATCTCACCACGCAGTTCGGCGCCCCGGTGCCCGACAACCAGAACAGCCTCACCGCCGGCCCCCGCGGTCCGCTGCTTTCGCAGGACGTGTGGCTGCACGAGAAGCTGGCCAACTTCGTGCGCGAGGTGATCCCGGAGCGGCGCATGCACGCCAAGGGCTCGGGTGCCTTCGGCACCTTCACCGTCACCAACGACATCACGAAGTACACCCGCGCCGCGATCTTCTCGCAGGTGGGCAAGAAGACGGAGATGTTCGCCCGCTTCACCACCGTCGCCGGCGAGCGCGGCGCGGCCGACGCCGAGCGCGACATCCGCGGCTTCGCGCTGAAGTTCTACACCGAGGAAGGCAACTGGGACATGGTGGGCAACAACACCCCCGTGTTCTTCATCCGCGACCCGCGCAAGTTCCCCGACCTCAACAAGGCGGTGAAACGCGACCCGCGCACCAACATGCGCTCGGCCACCAACAACTGGGACTGGTGGACGCTGCTGCCCGAGGCCCTTCACCAGGTCACGGTGGTGATGAGCGACCGCGGCATCCCGGCCAGCTACCGCCACATGCACGGCTTCGGCTCGCACACCTACAGCTTCTGGAACACGCAGGGCGAGCGCTACTGGGTGAAGTTCCACTTCCGCACCCAGCAGGGCATCAAGAACCTGACCGATGCCGAGGCCGCCGAGATCGTCGGCAATGATCGCGAAAGCCACCAGCGCGACCTGTATGACGCCATCGAGCGCGGCGACTTCCCGAAGTGGAAGCTGTATGTCCAGATCATGCCGGAAACCGAGGCCGACACCGTCCCGTACCACCCCTTCGACCTGACCAAGGTGTGGCCCAAGGGCGACTACCCGCTGATCGAGGTCGGCGAGTTCGAGCTCAACCGCAATCCGGAGAACTTCTTCGCCGACGTCGAGCAGGCCGCGTTCGCACCGGGCAATCTGGTGCCGGGCATCGCTCCTTCGCCGGACAAGATGCTGCAGTCGCGCCTGTTCAACTACGCCGACGCGCAGCGCTATCGACTGGGCGTGAACTACCACCAGATCCCGGTGAACGCCGCGCGCTGCCCGGTCAACAGCAACCACCGCGACGGCGCCGGGCGCATGGACGGCAACTACGGCAGCCTGCCCCACTACGAGCCCAACAGCTTCAACCAGTGGCAGGAGCAGCCGCAGTTCCGCGAGCCGCCGCTGAAGATCAGCGGCAACGTGGCCGACTGGTTCAACTTCCGCGAAGACGACGCCGACTATTACAAGCAGCCCGGCGACCTGTTCCGGTTGATGACGCCGGAGCAGCAGCAGGTCTTGTTCGACAACACCGCGCGCGCCATGGGCGATGCACCGGACTTCATCAAGCAGCGCCACGTCGGCAACTGCACGAAGGCCGACCCGGCCTACGGTGCAGGCGTCGCTGCCGCGCTGCGCAAGCTGGGCGCCTTCGCCGCGGAGCAGTCGCCGAACAGCCTCGGCCAGGAATAACGCTCCAGCGTCCTTCCCCGGCCGACCGGGGAAGGACGGTCCCAGCGTGCACCCAAGTACGGCCGCGTCCCTTCACGAAGGGATGCGGCTTTTCTTTTGGACGCTTCAGCTGGCGTCGATATCCCCCAGCGCGCGGATCAACCGCCGCGCCCGCTTGTCCGGACGATGTTCGGGCGCGCGATAGCCGTCACGCGCCGCGCGCCGGGCCAGCGCCGCCTCTTCGCGCGTGCTTCGCGAGGCGTCCGACTCGCGGTAGAGCCCGCGTGCAACCGGTGCCGGTCCACGATCGTCCGACAGGCCAAGCACCTCGACTTCGAACACCTCGTCCGCGCGGACCACGCGCAGCGCATCGCCCACGCGCACCGTTCGCGAGGCCTTGGGCCGCTGCCCGCCGACCTCGACCTTGCCGGTATCGACCGCCTGGCGTGCCAGCGTGCGCGTCCTGAAAAAGCGTGCGGCCCATAGCCACACATCGATGCGGACGCTGTCGAGCGCGCCCGGTTCGCCTGATCGCTCTGCCATGCGCGGATTCTAGCGCCGGCGCGGGACTTCCAAGGCTCGCAAACGCGGACGGCCGCCCTGGGGCGGCCGTCCGGCGAAACACATTGCGCGCGTGATGCGCGCGTGCCGCTTACTCGGCAGACGCAGCCGGTTCGGCGGCGGCGGCAGCGGCTTCGGCAGCCGCCTTCGCGCGGGCCTTGGCGTTGCCGGCGAGGTCTTCCTTGATGCGCGCCTTGCGGCCTTCGAGCTCACGCAGGTAGTACAGCTTGCCCGCGCGCACGGCGCCGCGGCGCTTGACCTCGACCGAGTCGATCGCGGCGCTGTGGCTCTGGAACACGCGCTCGACGCCGAAGCCGTGGGAAATCTTGCGCACGGTGAACGACGAGTTCAGGCCGGCGTTCTTCTTCGCGATGACCACGCCCTCATAGGCCTGGACGCGCTCGCGCGTGCCTTCCTTGACCTTGACGTTGACGATCACGGTGTCGCCGGGACCGAAGACGGGGAGCTGGCGCGTGACCTGCTCGGTCTCGAAGTTCTGCAGCAGCGTATTGAGCGAGGGCTTGTTCATGATGGTGGATGCCTGTTGGTAGTGCCCTGTGGGCTGTTGTAGCGCGAGTGCACGTGGACCCGCGTCTTGGCGTGGTTGTAGCTAGCCGCGCATTGTAGCGCGCTTTTTCCCTTGCGCGCTAGAGGCTTAGGCCTGCCCGGCGGGCGGCAAGCCGGCTTCGGCCAGCCAGGCATCGAGCAGGCGCCGGTCGGCGGGCGACAGGGCCTCCAGGTCGATCAGGTCCGGGCGACGCAGCCAGGTCCTCCCGAGCGCCTGCTGCCGGCGCCAGCGGGCGATCCCGGCGTGGTTGCCCGACAGGAGCACCGGCGGCACGGCCCCGAGCGCGTGCTCGACCGGTCGCGTGTAGTGCGGGCAATCCAGCAGCAGCGGCCCGTCCTCGCCGTCGGCGGGCGGCTCGAAGCTGTCCTGGGCCGCGGACTCCGCATCATTCAACGCCCCCGGGAGCAGCCGGGCGACGGCATCGACCACCACCGCCGCAGCCAGTTCGCCACCTGACAGCACGTAGTCGCCGATCGACAGCTCCTCGTCGACTTCAGCGACCAGCAATCGCTCGTCCACGCCTTCATAGCGTCCGCAGAGCAGCACCAGGCGCGGCAACGCGGCCAGCTCGCGGGCCTTGGCCTGGTCGAGCGGCCGCCCCTGCGGGCTCATGTAGACCACGCGCGCCGGGGCCGGATCGGCTTCGCGGGCGGCGGCCAGGGCCGCGCGCAGCGGATCGATCAGCATCACCATGCCGGGGCCGCCACCGAAGGGGCGGTCGTCGACCCTGCGGTAGTTGCCTTCGGCGTAATCGCGCGGGTTCCAGCCGTGCAGCGCCAGCAGGCCGCGCTCGCCGGCGCGCCCGACCACGCCGTGTCCGGCGACCTGGGCCACGAAGTCCGGGAACAGGCTGACGACGTCGATGCGCATCGCAGGCTGCGTGGCGCCTTCCGCGGCCATGCCTAGAAGTCCGGGTCCCAGTCGACGGTGACCAGGCCAGCCTCGAAATCGACCGACACCACGTAGTCGGGCGTCACGAAAGGAATCATGCGCTCGCGGTCGCCACGCGCCACCAACACGTCATTGGCGCCGGTGGAGAACAGGTGCGAGACGGTGCCGAATTCGACACCCTCCACGTTGACCACGCGCAGGCCCTCGAGGTCGACCCAGTAATACTCTCCCGGTGCGGGCGGCGGCAGCGCTGAACGCGGCACCCAGATCTCGCTGCCGCGCATCGCCTCGGCGGCGTCGCGGTCCTCGATGCCGGGCACCGTCGCCACCAGGCCCTTCGCGCCCTCGCGTCCGTTCACGTCGGACAGCGCGCGCTCACGACCCTGTGCGTCGCGCAGGATCCAGGGCTGGTAGCGGAAGATGGCCCGCGCCGGATCGGTGAACGATTCCAGCTTCAGTTCGCCACGCACGCCAAAGGCGCCGTGGACCCTGCCCAGCAGGATGCGGCGCCCGGAGGTGTCCATGAAGGAGATGGCCGCGCCCGGAGGCGCGGCCGGGCCGTCAGGCGGCGGCCGCCGCCGAGGCCTTGACCGCGTCCTTGTACAGGTCGCGGACCTTGTCGGTCAGCTGCGCGCCCTGCCCGACCCAATGGTCGACGCGGGCGGTGTCCAGCACCACGCGCTGCTCGCCGCCCTGCGCGACCGGGTTGTAGTAACCCACGCGCTCGATGTTGCGGCCGTCCCGCGCGCTGCGCGAGTCGGTGACGATGATGTGGTAGAAGGGGCGCTTCTTGGCGCCGCCGCGGGTGAGGCGGATCTTGACCATGGTGTTTTTCCGTATTGCCCAGTCGCCAGGGTGGCGAGGTAAGCCGCGAATTGTAGCGGAAGCCATGGCGCAGCGCGATACCCTCCCGGGATCGGCGGGCATTCACCGGCTCTCGTCCGTGCCTCCCTCCCCGCCGCGACCCGGCGGCGGCACGCCTGGATCCCGGCCTGCGGCCTGGCCGGCGCGCCGTGCCGCCTCGATTCGCCGCGCCGTCGACGGATGCGAGGCGACATAGCCCAGCACGCCATCGTCGGTGCCGGCCTCGCCGGCGATGCGGCCCAGGATCGTCGCGAACGCGCCGGGGTCGATACCGCGCCGCGCCAGCAGCTCAAGCGCGTAATCGTCGGCCTCCGTCTCGTGCCCACGCGAGAATGCGCTGCCCATCACCGTGGCCGGGATCGACACCGCGAGCGAGGATCCGGACGCGTCGCCGAAGGCCAGGCCCACCATCAGCATCACCGAGGCCCCTTCCAGCGCGCGCCGCATGCCGTGCCTGTGCACATGGTGGCCGGCCTCATGCGCGAGCACCGCGAGCACTTCGTCATCGCTCCCGGCCACTTCGACCAGGGCGTCGGTCACGTACAAGCGTCCATCCGGCAGTGCGAAGGCGTTGGCACCGATCACCGGCGCATGCACGAACGCGACCCGCATCTGCTCGCTGCGCGGCTCGCCGTCGACCAGCGCCTCGAAGCCCCGCAGCAGCCCCTCGCGCCGGGCCGCCGGCAGCCGGCTGTCGTCGAAGTACAAGCGCCCGAGCAGCGCGTCGGCCTGGTCGCTGGCGGCGCGCTCGACGGCCACCGGCACGCGCTCGGCCGCAAGCTTCGCCATCCACGGCACGCCGATGTTGAAGAACACCGCCACGAACGCGACCGCAACCAGGGCAGCCACCGCGATCGCCGCGCGCCGGCGCTCAAGCCAGTCCGCCATGGCTTCGATCCGACTGGACGGTCTCGGGAACCACGCTTCCAGCAAGGGGGAGTGCGCGCACTCCAGCTGCCCGTGTCCTGGGCGGCGCAGCACGCGCGGCGTCGAGCCCAGCCGCGGCGCGAGTGCCACCTCGACCAGCGGCCAGTCCACGCTGCCGCCGCCGTCGACATGCAGGCGCAGCAGCCCCGCACCCACGCGCTCGATGCGCACCGCTTGCGACGCGGTGCTCCGACCGTCATGCCACTGCGCAGGGATCGCGGTCACAGGCCGATGTCGAGACCCATGTCGAGCGCGTCCACCATCTCCGCGCCCACCGCCCCGCGCTCGCCACCAACCGCGGCGCTGAACGCCGCAAGTCCGCCATCGCTTTCCAGCATCAGATGGTCGGCCCGGTAGCGGGCCAGGCGGATCATCGCCCACGGCGTCGCCAGGCCGAGCGTGCACAGGATCGCGACCAGGTTGCTGAAGTAGAGCCAAGCCACGTCGCGTACGCGCAGGGTCGAAGTGAATCGCACCCCCGACAGCGTGCTGTGGTTCCAGAGCAGGTTGACCTGACGGGTGCGCAGGTAGGTCAGCAGTCCGAACAACCCGAGGTAGAACACCGCCATGGGAATCATGACCGCGGCCTGGACTGCCGCCACATCGGGTTCACTGCCTTCCTCGGCCCCCAAGCCTGCGAACACGACTCCAAAGACCACCGCCACCACCACGGCCAGCACGAAGCCCAGGCCCACCGCCACCAGCCACGGCCGGTAATAGGACTCATCGCGCCCGTCGTAGGCGAAGCGTGCGGAGCCGAATCGGTGGCCGCGAGCCAGCCACGCGTGCTGCTTGCGCTTGGCGATCGGAGACAGCACGCCCAGGGTGACGCCGGCCAGCACCACCCAGCCCAGGAACGGTCCGTATGCGCTGCCGACCGTGGCATCGAAACCGAAGCGGACCCCGCGCCAGGCCGAGTAGCGCGCGCGGAAGCGGACGGCGAGGCAAACGATCAACGGCGCGCACAGCCACAGCAGAAGGATCAGCACCATGTACAGCACCGGCATCGACTGTGAGCTCACCACCAGCGCCGCCACCACCGCGTACGCGACCAACCGCCCCTTGAGGATGCGGATCGGATCGGCGAGGTACTCGAACGAGGAGCCGTCGATGCGGGTATTCGCGTAGAAGTAGCGCTCGGTGCGCACCTTGGCCCAGGCCGAGTAGATGCCGAGCGTGAGGATGGTCAGTACGACATTGACGATCCAGATGCCGAAGTACTCACCGGCGGTGCCGGAGAACTGCGGACGATGGCAGACCGTTTCAGGCAAGTGCGTCGTCTCCGCGCCGTCTTCCGGCGCGGTCGGAATGATTTCGAGCATGTTGGTTTCCCCCTAAAACCGGGGCCATCCTAGCCGGGACCCGCCCTGCTTGCGAGCCGGCTCCCGCGGTCGCACTCAGGGCGCGTGTCGGGGGATGTCCGCAAGCAGCGTGCGCAGCGTGGAAACGAAGTGCGCGTCGCCGACGAGTGCATGGCGGTCGATCGACGCGATGTCCTGTACGCCACGGGAGTTGAGCGCCACCGCAGCGCGCATCCCGGAGATCGCATCCAGTGCCAAGGGTCGATGATGCTGCGGCACGCCTGCCGCCGTCAGCGCACCCTGCAGCAGGCGTCGGGTGACGCCGTCCAGGCTTGGCGCGTCCGGCCACGTCACCACGTTACCGTCCCAGAACGCGACATTCCAGAACGTGCCTTCGGCGATGCAGCCATCGGCAGCCACCAGCAGCGCGTCGTCGAAGCCCGCGGCCTGGGCGGCGCGGCGTGCGTCGAGCTGGGCACCGATGGCGAGGTGCTTGAGCCCCGGGCGCACGCGAAGTCCGCGATGCGCGCGCAGGCGCAGGGAGCTGGAGCGGGGTTCGCGCGAAGGTTCAATCTCCACGTCGACATCGATGCCGGCCTTGCCGTCGACCACGTCACCCCGGACCACCACACGCAGCGTGCACGCATCACCGCTGCCCGCCAGCGCCGCCCGCATGCGCGAACGCAGCGCGTCGCCATCAAGGGCGATGCCATACATGTCGAGGGTCGCATCGCGCAGCCGGGCCAGGTGCAGGGCAAGGCCCTGCACCGCGCCGTGGCGCACCTGCATCGTGGTGAAGTGGCCTGCGGCCGCGGGATCGCCCACGTCCATTGCGGCCACCATCGTGCTCAGCGGAACGGCATCGCGCCGCGGCCGCCCATCATGCCCTGCAGGCCGCGCATCATGCCTTTCATGCCGCCGCGGCCCAGCTTGCCCATCATTTTTTCCATCTGCTGGTACTGCTTCATCATCTTGTTGACGTCGGCCGGCGTGACGCCGGAGCCGGCGGCGATGCGCTTGCGCCGCGAACCGTTGAGCAGGGCCGGGTTGCGTCGCTCTTTCTTCGTCATCGAATTGATGATCGCGACCATGCGCGGCACTTCCTTGCCGGTGACCTGGTTCTTCACCGCATCGGGGATCTGGCCCATGCCCGGCAGCTTGTCCATCAGGCCATGGATGCCGCCCATGCCCTGCATCTGCTCGAGCTGGTCTCGCATGTCGTTCAGGTCGAACTTCTTGCCCTTGGCGACCTTTTCGGCAAGCTTCTGCGCCTTCTCCTTGTCGACCTGGCCCTCGACCTGCTCGACCAGCGACAGCACGTCGCCCATGTCGAGGATGCGGCTGGCGATGCGGTCGGGGTGGAAGACGTCGAGCCCGTCGACCTTCTCGCCGGTGCCGATGAACTTGATCGGGCGGCCGGTGATGTAGCGCACGCTGAGCGCCGCGCCACCGCGGGCGTCGCCGTCGGTCTTGGTCAGCACCACGCCGGTCAGCGGCAGCGCTTCGCTGAAGGCCTTGGCGGTGTTGGCCGCGTCCTGGCCGGTCATGGCGTCGACCACGAACAGGGTCTCGACCGGATTGACCGCGGCGTGCAGCGCCTTGATCTCGGCCATCATCGCTTCATCGATGGCGAGGCGGCCGGCGGTGTCGACCAGCAGCACGTCGATGAACGACTTGCGCGCGTCGGCAACCGCGGCGCGGACGATGTCCACCGGCTTCTGCGAGGCGTCGGATGCGAAGAAGCGCACGTCGACCTGTTCGGCCAGCGTCTTCAGCTGTTCGATGGCGGCCGGCCGGTAAACGTCGGCGCTGACCACCATCACCTTCTTCTTGCGCTTTTCCTTCAGCAGCTTCGCGAGCTTGCCGACGGTCGTGGTCTTGCCCGCGCCCTGCAGGCCGGCCATCAGGATGACGGCGGGCGCAGGCACGTTGAGATTGAGGTCCGCGGCGGCGGCGCCCATGACCGCGGTCAGCTCGTCGCGCACGACCTTGATGAGCGCCTGGCCCGGCGTCAGCGACTTCAGTACTTCCTGCCCGACCGCACGCACCTTGATGCGCTCGATCAGGGCCTGCACCACGGGCAGCGCGACGTCGGCCTCGAGCAGCGCGATGCGGACCTCGCGGGTGGCCTCGCGGATGTTTTCCTCGGTGAGCCGGCCGCGGCCGCGCAGGCGCTCGATGGTGCCGGAGAGTCGCTGGGTCAGTGATTCGAACATTCGGGAGCCTGGGAACGACGGGACTGCGGACCGGCAAGTATAGCTTTCGGGCCCACGGGACCGGGATGGCGAGGCTGGGCGGAAGGGTACATCCGCGCCGCGCCAACGTCGGCGGCGCACGTGGGGCGGGTCGTTCAGCCGGCGCGGGGCACGCGGCGCGCTGGCGGGCCGCGCCGGCGCACGCTGTCGCGCACGTCCACCTCAAAGGCCAGCTGCAGCGTCGCGTCCGCGCCCGGAAGCTCGAATTCCAGGGCGTCGCGGCAGGGCAAGCGGCCGACATAGTCGCGCACCGGCCCCTCGGGGAGGGCGAAGATCCAGTCACCGCCATCGCTGGACAGCGTGGGGGCTTCTTCGCCAGGCGCGATCCGCAGCAGCTGCCGCAGCGCCACGCCTGCGGCCCGCGTTTCGTTCGCGATGGTTTCGCCGTCCAGCAGGCGCGCCAGTTCGTCCTCGCCGATACGCAGGCGCAGCGATTGGCCCTGCAGTTGGACTTTCACCGCGTTGCGTCCGCGTGCGCGTGGTGGTCGCCGCACAGCGAGCAGCCTTCGCT
The DNA here is from genome assembly GCF_054072805.1 of Luteimonas sp. A534. Classification (NCBI taxonomy): domain Bacteria; kingdom Pseudomonadati; phylum Pseudomonadota; class Gammaproteobacteria; order Lysobacterales; family Lysobacteraceae; genus Luteimonas; species Luteimonas sp. A534. The sequence goes on along the minus strand of NZ_JBSVRR010000001.1, from coordinate 149,471 downwards.
CCAGACGCTGTCACCGTCCTCGTAGTGCTCCTGCTTCCAGATCGGGCTGGTGTGCTTGACCCGTTCGATCAGCTCGCGGCAGGCGCGAAAGGCCTCGTCGCGGTGCGGCGTGCCGGCGGCGATCACCACCGCCAGGTCGCCCACGGCCAGGCGGCCCTTGGCGTGTGCCACGTAGAGCTTCACCTTCGGGCCGAAGCGGGTGTCCATGTCCTCGCAAATCGCGCGGAAGCCGTTCAGCGCCAGCGGTTCGAACATGTCGTAGCTGACGCCGGTGACTACGCGGCCATGGTTGAGGTCGCGCACGCGGCCGGCGAACATCGCCATGCCGCCAAAGCCGGGATCGGAGACGAAGTCGATGGCGGCGGCCGGATCCAGCGGGCCATCGGCGATGTCGGTCACCGCGCAGTGGAAACGGTCCATGCTCAGCCTCCGCTGACCGGCGGCAGCACCGCCATCGGCACGCCCTCGGGCAGCGTCTCGGCATCGCGCAGCACCGTGGTTTCGCTGGCGAAGGCCGAGGCCTTGAGCAGCTCCGGCCGGTAGGCCGGCCAGCGTTCGCGGGCGTAGCGGTCCAGCGCCTCGCGCAGGTCGGCGACACGCGCACCCTCGGGCACTTCAAGTACCACCTGCGCGGCGGAATCATGGCTGCGGAACGCGCCGAACAGGCTCAACTCCACCTTCACTGCCTCACCTCGTCGATCTGCAGGGCCTCGGCGTGCCCCAGTGTGTAGACATCCACCATGCCGCCGGCATCGAGTTCCATCGTCTCCGCAGGCACCACGATCCAGGCGTTCGCCTGCAGCAGCGGCAGCACCTTGAACGACTCCTGGCCCGTCAGCACGCGCGCCTGCAGGCGATCGCCGTCCAGCTCAACGCGACCCTTGAGGTGGAAGCGCAGCGGCGCGCGCTTGCGGTACGCAGCGGCCAGCGGCAGGCGCAGCGGACGCTCCGGCGCCATGCCCGTGAGCGCGCGCATCGCCGGCTCGGCGAAGAAGCGCAGGCCTACCGCGGCCGAGACCGGGTTTCCCGGCAATCCGAAATACAGCTGCCCGCCCGCCAGGCGCGCGAACAGCAGCGGCCGGCCCGGACGGATCGCGACCTTGTGGAAACGGATGTCGGCACCGATCCCGCGCAGCGCGTCGGGCACGAAGTCGTGGCGGCCCATCGACACCGCGCCTGTGCTGAGCACGATGTCGGCGCCGGCCTGCAGCGCACGGCCCAGCGCCGCGAGGAAGACCTCGGGCTCGTCGCTGACGGTTTCCCTCAGCACCAGCTCCGCACCCGCGGCCGCGACGCGAGCGGCCAGGAACGGCCCATTGCTGTTGCGGATCTCGCCCGAGCCCAGCGGCTGGCGCGGATCGTCGACCAGTTCGCGGCCGGTGTTGAGCACCGCCACGCGCGGACGGCGCCGCACGGCCACGGTGCCGGCGCCCAGCGAGGCCAGCACCATCACCTGCGCCGCACCGATGCGCGTGCCCGGCTGCAGCACTTCCGTACCGTGGGCGACGTCCTCGCCGGCCAGGCGCACGTTGTCGCCGGGCCCGACCTCAAACGCCAGGCGAATCCGACGCGGACGGCCTTCGGCGTCCTGCGCCAGCACCTCCACGCGCTCCACCGGCACCACGCTGTCCAGGCCCTCGGGCATGCGCGCACCGGTCATGATTTCCCAGGCGCCGACGCCCGCGGTCGTGCCGTCGTCGCCCGCGACCTGCAGCCCGGCGACGTCGAACTCGGTGCCCGCCGCGATCGCTTTACCCGCGGCACGCAGCGCGAACCCGTCCATGGCCGAATTGTCGAAAGGCGGCAGGTCGGCATCGGCTACCACCGTTTCCGCCAGCACCAGCCCGGTCGCATCCGGCAGCGTGCGGCGTTCGATCGCGAACGGCGCAGCCTCGCGCAGGATCGCCGCCAGCGCGTCCGCGTAAGCCGTCACGGATGGCCCTCGCCGTCGACCATCGCCAGGGCGTGCGCCAGCAGCGGCGCGAGAATGTCCATCCCCTGCTGCGCAGCGCGACGGCTGCCCGGCAACGCGAACACCAGCATGCGTTCGACCTGCACCACTTCGGCGCGGCTGAGCCAGGCCAGCGGCGTGTGCTTCGCGCTTTCGCTGCGGAACATCTCGGCGAGGCCGTCGACGCTGCGGTCGGCGACCGAGCGCAGCGCCTCGGGCGTGACGTCGTCCGCGCCAAGACCGGTGCCTCCGGTGCACAGGCAGATGCGCACGCCTTCGGCGGCCAGCACGCGCAGACGGCCGGCCAGCGGTTCGATCCCGTCAGGCAACACTTCGGCATCCGGCACACGCGCGCCAAGGCGTCTCAGGCCGTCCACCAGCACGGGTCCGGAACGGTCTTCGTACTCGCCGCGGCTGGCGCGGTCGCTGAGCGTGAGCACGGCGCAGTCGACCTTGTCCAGGCGCACAAGATCGCGTGGCCGGTAGTGGGCGAGTTCGCTCTCGTCCATGCCTTCGGGATGCAGCCAAAGCCCGCTCTTGCCGCCCTCCTTGAACAGCAGGCGGATGCCACCAATGCCCAGCGCCGGCTCAACCGGCTTGGTCAGGTCGTACAGCGTCAGCAGCGCCGCGTTGGCGCCGGCCAGCGCCTCCATCTCCACGCCGGTGCGGGCTTCCGTGGCGCATTCGCAGTACACGCGGATCGCGTTGCGCTCCGGCACCGGCACGCAGCGCACCTGCACCAGCTCCAGCGGCAGCGGATGGCACAGCGGCATCAAGGCCGAAGCCATCTTCGCGCCCTGCAGCCCGGCCACTTCGGCCATCACCAGCGCATCGCCCTTGGGCAGGCGGCGTTCGACGATCAGCGGGAACGCGTCGGCCCCCGCCAGCAGTTCTCCCACCGCCACTGCGCGCCGGCGGGTGGGTCGCTTGTTGCGGATGTCGGCCATGTGGAAGGCCGCTGCGCGCTCGTGCGTCATCGTGTCGTTCATCCTCCGATGGATGCCAGGTGCGGGGTGAGCCCGGTCTCGCCCTGGTGCAGGCCGTGGCCGGCAGCCTTGAGTCCAAGCTGGGTACTGATGCGAGCGACCAGCGCATCGAAATCGTCGTCGGACTGCAGCAGCGGGCGCAGCCCGATGCCGAAGTCGCCGAACAGGCACAGCCGCAGGTCCCCGCGTGCGGTCACCCGCAGGCGATTGCAGCCGGCGCAGAAGTCCTTCGAATACGGGGCGATGATGCCGATGCGGCCGCGGTAGCCAGGGTGCGAATATTCGCGCGCGGGACCCGCCTCCGGTGCGCGCTGCCGCAGGGTCCAGCCACCGTCCACCAACTGCTCTTCCAAGGCTTCGGCGCGCACATGGTGCCGTTCGAAGAACTCAAGGTTGTCGCCGGTGCGCATCAGCTCGATGAAGCGGATGGCGATGTCGCGCTCGCGCAGGTAGTCGAACCACGCCGGCAGCTCGTCGTCGTTGCGGCCGCGCAGCAGCACGGCGTTGAGCTTCACGGAATCGAAGCCCATGCCCAGCGCCATCTCCACGCCTTCGGTGACCTCGGCGAAGCGGTCGTGGCCGGTGATGGCATGGAAACGCACGGGATCCAGGGTATCGAGGCTGACATTGAGCGCGGTCAGCCCGGCCTCGCGCCAGGCCCCGATGTGGCGCGGCAGCAGCGTGCCGTTGGTAGTGATCGCAATGCGTCGCACGCCGGGCACCGCCGACACCGCGGCGATGATCGGCACCAGGTCCTTGCGCAGGCTGGGCTCGCCACCGGTCAGGCGGATCTTGCTCATGCCCAGGGCGGCGAAGCCGCGGACCAGGCGCCGGATCTCGTCGAGTTCGAGGAAGCGCGCGCGCCCCTCGGCAAGATAGCCGTCCGGCAGGCAGTAGCTGCAACGGTAGTTGCACGCCTCCGTCAGGGAGAGGCGCAGGTACGGGAACGACCGCCCGAAACGGTCGACCAGGGACGCCATGTTGTGCTCCATTCCGATACAGGGAGGCCGACCCGTTTCCGGTCCGACCCGGTGGCCCGAAAGCCACGGCCCGGTTGCCATATCACTAGGACACAGGCGACCGGGCTTGGAGGTTCACGGGGCGCCGGAGCCCCGCTTGCCGCCAGCATAGCGGCTCGATGGGCGTGACGTCGCCCACCCGTTCAGGTCGATCACGCGCTATGCGACACTGCGCGGATGATTCCCGTCCTCGTTTCGATCGCGCTTTACCTCGTCGCCAGCGGCCTGCTGGTGGCCGGGATCCGGCGTGGCGGCGGCGGTCGCGCCTGGCTTGCGGCCGCGACGGTCGCCATGCTGCTGCATGCCCTGGAGCACGCCCTCGCCTGGCGCGAACTGGGCGGCGCGGACATGCACTTCTACGCCGCGCTGTCCCTGGTCATCCTGGGCATGGCGGCCCTGACCACGATCGTCGGCGCGCGCGGACGCATGGCTTCGCTCGGCGTGCTGGTGTTCCCGCTCGCCGGATTGGCCCTGCTGGCCAACCACCTGCGCGGCCACCTCCCGCCCGAGCCGCTCGACTGGCGCCTGCAGCTGCACGCCTGGATGGCCCTGCTCGCCTACGCCACCCTCGCCGTGGCCGCCCTGCTGGCGGTGATGCTGTGGCTGCAGGAACGCGCCCTGAGCCGGCGCGAGATCCACGGCTGGCTGCGCGCGCTGCCGCCGCTGGTCGAGCTGGAAACGCTGCTGTTCCGCACCATCGCCACCGGCTTCGTGCTGCTCACCGCCACCCTGCTGACCGGCGCCCTGTTCGTCGAGGACCTGCTGGCCCAGCACCTGCTGCACAAGACCGTGCTCAGCGTGCTGTCGTGGCTGGTGTTCGGCGTGCTGCTCATCGGCCGCTGGGGCCGCGGCTGGCGCGGGCGCGCCGCCGTGCACTGGACGCTGGCGGCGATGGCGCTGCTGGTGCTCGCGTTCTTCGGCAGCAAGTTCGTGCTGGAGCTGTTGCTGCAGCGGGTCTGACCGCTCCGATCGTGGGAGCGGCTATAGCCGCGATCCGGCAACACCTCGCAAGCGCGGCTGTAGCCGCTCCCACAGGGGCTGCGTACTAGCCCGCGGCTTCGATGGCGTCGGCCAGGCGCTCCACCGGGACCACTTCAAGCCCCTTGTAGGACCCGGACTTGGGCGCGTTCGCCTTGGGCACGATCGCCCGCCGGAAACCGTGGGTCGCGGCTTCCTTCAGCCGCTCCTCGCCGTTGGGCACCGGCCGGATCTCGCCCGACAGGCCGACCTCGCCGAAGGCCACCGTCTTCTCCGCCAGCGCCCGGTCCTGCAGCGACGACAGCACCGCCAGCAGCACCGGCAGGTCGGCAGCGGTTTCCTGCACGCGGATGCCGCCGACCACGTTCACGAACACGTCCTGGTCGCCCACCGCGATGCCACCATGGCGATGCAGCACCGCCAGCAGCATCGCCAGCCGGTTCTGTTCCATCCCCACCGCCACGCGGCGCGGGTTCGACAGCGGGGAGGAGTCCACCAGCGCCTGCACCTCGACCAGCAGCGGCCGCGTGCCCTCGCGGGTCACCATCACGCAGCTGCCAGGCTGGCGCGAACCGCCGGACAGGAAGATCGCCGAGGGATTGGGCACTTCCTTCAGGCCCTTGTCGCCCATCGCGAACACGCCGAGCTCGTTGACGGCGCCGAAGCGGTTCTTGAACGCGCGCAGCACGCGGAACCGGCTGCCGCTGTCCCCTTCGAAATACAGCACCGCGTCGACCATGTGCTCGAGCACGCGCGGACCTGCGATGCCGCCCTCCTTGGTGACATGTCCGACCAGGAACACCGCGGTGCCGGTTTCCTTGGCGTAGCGCACCAGCCGCGCGGCGGATTCACGCACCTGGCTGACCGAGCCCGGCGCCGCGGTCAGGGTTTCCGTCCACAGCGTCTGCACGGAGTCGGCCACGATCAGCTTGGGCCGGAGCTTGGCGGCATGGCCGAGGATGTTCTCGACGCCGGTTTCGGCCAGCGCGTTGAGTCCGTCCAGCGGAAGTCCCAGGCGGTTGCCGCGGCCGGCCACCTGCGCCAGCGATTCCTCGCCGGTCACGTAGAGTCCCGGCAGGGTCGGCGCCATGCTGGCCATGGCCTGGAGCAACAGGGTGGACTTGCCGATGCCGGGGTCGCCACCCACCAGCACCACCGCGCCCTCGACCAGGCCGCCGCCGAGCACGCGGTCGAACTCGCCGATGCCGGTGGACACGCGCATGTCGTCGGCCTGGCGCACGTCCTTCAGCGGCGTGACCTTGGGTGCTTCGACCTTTCCGGCCCAGCCGCCGCGGCGCGCTGGCGAGGCCGCCTTCACGGAAGCGGCGGACTCGAGCACGATTTCCGACAGCGTGTCCCAGGCCCCGCACGCGCCGCACTGGCCCTGCCATTTGCCGGAGTCGGCCCCGCATTCAGTGCAGACGTAGGCGGTGCGTGCTTTGGCCATGAAAGAGTCCCGGAAGGAAGAAACTCAGGATACCGGCCGCCCGTCGCGCGGGGCGAGACCCGTCGGCGGCGCGCATGCACATGTCCGTTGCCGGCAGGGCTCTCCGTTTCACTGATCGGTGCCCTCGCCACCTTCGGCGGGGCACCGTCGCGAAGGAGCCGCCTTGATCCTCGACTACCTCGATCCATCGGCGCCCAACGACTACCAGTGCCATCTCTGCGTCATTGGTGCCGGGCCCGCGGGCATCGCGATCGCAAGCGCCTTCGCCAACAGCCGCTTCAGCGTGTGCGTGGTGGAAAGCGGTGGGCTGGAGAGCGAACGCGAGACCCAGGCACTCAACGACGGCGAATCCATCGGCCCGGTCGACATCGATCCCGGCCTGTGCCGCCTGCGCGCGCTGGGCGGCAGTTCCAGGCTGTGGGGCGGTGGCTGCGTGCCGCTGACACGCCTTGACCTGGAACCTCGCGACTGGGTGCCTGGAAGCGGCTGGCCGATCGACTTCGACGAGCTCGCGGCGTGGGGCGACCACGCCGGGAACGTGTTCGGGATCGACCCGCGGCACGAGGCCGGCGATGGCGGTTTCAGCAACGCGGATTTCGTCAAGTCGCTGTCCCTCCGGGAAGAGCACACGGTCCAGCGCGTCTGTTTCCTGAGCCCGGTGCTGTTCCAGTCGCGGTACCGGACGCTGCTCGAGGATGCCGCCAACATCACCCTGCTGTTCCACGCCAACCTCACGGAGCTGGTGGCGGCATCCGGCGCCGACCACGTGGAGGCCGCGGAGATCGGCAGCCTGGCCGGCCGCCGCGGAACGGTGCATGCGCGCCACTACGTGCTCGCCACGGGCGGCATCGAGAACGCGCGCCTGCTGCTGCAGTCCGACCGCGTCGAGCCGCAGGGCCTGGGCAATCGACACGACCAGGTCGGGCGCTACTTCATGGACCATCCGCGCTGCGTCGCGGGCCGGGTCGTGGACGGCGACTTCAATACGCTGCTGCGCCCGTACGACAGCGGCGACCAGCGCAGGAACCGCTCGCTGTACCGTGAGTTCGCACTGGCCGATGCCGCGCAGCGCAAGCTCGGCCTGCTCAATGCGCGCGCGCGGCCGGTCCCGGTCGCCGGCGCGACTCCATCCGGGCTGCAGGCGCTGCGCGACCTGCGCGACACCTTCCGTCCCGCCGCCACCGGTGACGACGACGGCGTCGAGGACAGGGTGGAGCGCGCCCTGGCCACTGGCCTGCCGAAAGTGTTCCATCCCACGCCCCAGGGGGGCGTACACCGCGCCCGCCTCGCGCTGCGCGTGGGCATGAACGCCGGCCATGTCGCTGGTGCGGTCGTACGCAAGCTTCGCCACCGCCCGGTGGACACTTGCCGGCACCTGGACTTGATGGCCTTCTTCGAGCAGTCGCCCAATCCCGCCAGCAGGATCACCCTGTCCGACTCGGTCGATGCGATGGGCATGCGCAAGGTCCGCGTGGACTGGCGCTTCACCCAGCTCGACTACGCGTCCTACCGCGCTGCCGCGACCATCCTTGGCGACGAAGCGGCCCGCTGCTCCCGTGGCCGCTTCGAGCCCGAACCCTGGCTCGGCGACCCGACGCTGCGCCCCGCGCTGATGGGCACCGCCCACCACATCGGCACCACGCGCATGTCCGCGCGCCCGGAGGATGGCGTGGTCGATCGCGACTGCAAGGTGCATGGGATCGACAACATGCACGTGGCGGGAAGTTCCGTGTTCCCCACCGGCGGCTGGGCCTTCCCCACCTTCACCATCGTCGCGCTGGCCCTGCGCCTCGCCGATCGCCTGCGCACGCAGCTCGAGATGGTGGGCATCTGATGTTTTGACCGCAGAGCGGGCACGGCCCTACAATGCGCGGCCATGCCGGAATAGCTCAGTTGGTAGAGCGGCGCATTCGTAATGCGTAGGTCGTAGGTTCGATTCCTATTTCCGGCACCAAGGTAATCCAGCCCCGGGAAGCCCAGCTTCCCGGGGCTTTTTCCGTCCTGGCCTCCGGTGTCCAGCGAACGCGCCTGCCCTTCAGCGCGGGGATCTCGCCCTTGCGGGCTTGTACTGGCGCCCCTCGCCGGCCGGCTGTCCATCGGGATCGACGTTCACGCACACCCGGCCGCCACAGATCACCGCATCCGACGCGTAGAACGCTTGGACGACGGGAACCGCCTGTTCGTAGCGCCTGAGCTCGGCTTCGATGCCGGCCAGCTCGCGCCGGTGGTAGCCCAGCACCGCCCAGGCGGTGACCAGCACCAACAACAAGGTGGCGGCCAAGGCGCCAAACCACAGCCAGATCATCTGGCCGGCTCCGCGCAGGCGCGCCGATGTCGCGGAGACGGCACCGTCGTACCCGGCCACGAGCGGGCCCAGCGCCCCCTTGGCCTCCTCCGTGATGCGGTTGCCAGCGCCGCCGACGAGACCCTCGATGTCGCTGCGGAAATCCCGCGCCTCCTGCTGCAGCGCCTGGATGTGCCGGTCCAGCGCGGCGCTCATCCGCGCCTCGCGCTGCGTCATCTCCGAGCGCAGCATGAGGATGGCCTTCACCGCCTCCTGCAGGTCCGCTTGCGTCATCGCCCCGCCCCCTTCGCCTCAGCGCGCCTGGGCAAGTGCCTGCTCCTGCTGCTCCGGCTCCGCGGCCCGCTGCGCAAGCCGGTCGCCCTCACGCGCCATCTCCTGCCCCTCCTCGGAACGGGCGAAGGTCATGGCGATCCGGTCGAGCAGGTCGCTATTCCCGTCCCTCAGCGCCGCGTTCAGCGTGTCCAGACCCGGAAGTCCGGGCGTGCCCGCCGCGTCAGCGCGCTCGGGGGCGTCCTGCACCGGGAAGCGCTCGAGATCGATGCTTCCGGCATTGAAGCGTGCCTCGGTGAACTCGCCGGCATGCTCCGGGTACTGCTGCTGCAGGTGCTCCAGCAGCACGGTACGCGCAGGCTCCAGCGATTCCGAGAGGGTCTTGACGGAACCATAATCGGCCACGATCGCCGGATAGTCGCGATTGGCATGGGCAATGCGGTTGGACCGCGCCTCGTCGCCGTCAAGCGTGACCCCGAAGGCCGCTTCCACGCGCGTGATCTCCTCGCGGTTGGACTGGTACATGCGGTATACGTCGGCGGCTTCCTCGAGCCCGACGCTGTCGCGGTCATCGTAGAGGCCGAACACCTCCGACTCGGCGAAGCGGCGCTTGCGCAGGCCGCCCTCCATGTCCTCCCGGCTTCCCCAGCAGTTGTAGCGCATCTGGTACCAGGCTTCCGCTCGGTCGCCCTCGGCGATCGCATCGAGGACGGCATGGCCCTGCATGGCACCCACCCCTCGGTTGTAGGTCACCGAAACAAGCGCGATCCGCTCGTCCGACAGCGGCATGCCCGCCGCGATCGCATGGCCTTCGTACTCCTGGACCGAAGCCCGGAACAGGCTGTCGGCCTCGCCTTCGTCCAGCTCGCGAGTCAGGGTCAGGCCGATGCGCGTCTTCCCTGACAAGGTCGGCTCGGCGTCGACACGCCGGAGCGTGTCCCACTCAGCGTCGCTCAACTCGATGCCCGACCGCTCCCAGATCTCGACGTTGTTGTTCCGGTTGAGGGTGTATCCCCAGCCGATGGTGGCGCGGTTGTCCCCGACGTCCATCGCACGCTCGTGGAGGCCCTCGGTACCCACGATCACGGTGCGCAGCCGGGCGTCGTACTCGTCCTGGGTCAGCTCCCTGAAATCCATTCAGCCCCCCCGCGTCGCATCGGCCTGGCCGCCGCACCTGCGGGGCAGGTCCGAGCGCTCGGACTGGACCGCCGCCAGCGTGTCGTCGGTCGCAATGACCGCGGTATCGGTATCGCCCCGCCTGATGTTGTCCACTTCGCGCCAATGGAGCGCGCCGCCATGCAGTTCGGCGCGAACCAGGGCGATCATGCCGTTGCGTCCGCTCTCCACCGCCAGGACGGCGGTGTTGCCCACGACGGTGCCGACGATATCGCCTTCATCGACCTGTCTCTGGTTGACCAGCGCGCCACCGTAGTCACCGCAGAGCTTTTCGCCGTCCTGGACAAGGGTGACGTTGAAGCCGCCACAGTCCAGGTCCGGCTGCGACCGGTCGCACCACTCGACGGACCAGTTGCCGCCGAGATCCGCCGGGGCCGGTGTCGCCGCAAGGGTCGCCAAGGCCTTGGAGGCGTCGCGGGGTGTTTCGGTGTCCGCGGTCCGCTGCGCCGCGGACTGCGAACAGCCGCCCGCGATCAAGGCAAGCAGCAGCACGCCTGCCACGGGGATTCGTTTGGCCACTTCCATATGTCCTGCTCCTGTTTCGGGGTACGCCGCCGGGCCGACGCACCCGGCGTCCGAGGATAGGCCATCCCGGACCGCCCGCTTTGAGCACGGGATCAGGTTTTCAGCAGCCCGCAGCCCACGACCGGCCCGACGACGCGGATGGCTGGCGGCGGCCCCTACTCCACCAGCTGCAGCCGCAGCTCCTTGGGCAGCGCGAACACCATGCTTTCCGGCTCGCCCGACAGCTCGCGCACGCCGTCGGCCCCGAGTTCGCGCAGGCGTGCCAGCACGCCCTCCACCAGCACGTCCGGGGCCGAAGCGCCCGCGGTCACGCCAACATGGCGTCGGCCCGCGACCCAGGCCGGATCGATCTCTTCGGCGCCGTCGATCAGGTAGGCTTCCACCCCCTCGCGTTCGGCAAGTTCGCGCAAACGGTTGGAGTTGGAACTGTTGGGCGATCCCACCACCAGCACCAGGTCGCACTCGGCGGCGAGTTCGCGCACCGCATCCTGGCGGTTCTGGGTGGCGTAGCAGATGTCGTCGTTCTTCGGCCCCTGGATCGCGGGGAACCGCTCGCGCAGCGCCTGGATCACGCCGCGGGTGTCATCGACGGACAGCGTGGTCTGGGTGGTGTAGGCGAAGTTATCGGGCTGTCCGACCACGAGCGTCGCGACGTCCTCGACGTCTTCCACCAGGTAGATCGTGCCCCTGCCGCGCTCGCGGTTCCACTGCCCCATCGTGCCTTCGACCTCCGGATGCCCGGCGTGGCCGATCAGCACCACGTCACGGCCGGCGCGGCAATGGCGCGCGACCTCGAAGTGCACCTTGGTCACCAGCGGACAGGTCGCGTCGAAGACCTTCAGGCCGCGGCGGTCGGCTTCGCTGCGCACCGCCTGCGAGACGCCATGCGCGCTGAAGATCACCGTGTTGCCGTCAGGCACCTCGTCGAGTTCCTCGACGAAAATCGCGCCGCGCTGCTTGAGGTCGTCGACCACGTAGCGGTTGTGCACCACCTCGTGGCGGACGTAGATCGGCGCACCCAGGGTCTCGATGGCGCGCTTGACGATCTCGATCGCGCGGTCGACGCCGGCGCAGAAACCACGGGGATTGGCGAGGACGATATCCATGCCGGCCATTCTACCCCCGCCCGGGGGAACGGCAGCCGGACGGGCCTCGCTCGTGGGAGTGGCCATCCGCGCCAGCCGGCCCTGGCGTTGTGGGAGCGGCTATAGCCGCGATGGCTGTTGCCCGATCGCGGCTATAGCCGCTCCCACGGGGGAAGGCGCGGACAAGCCGGCTCCCAGGCCAGGGATCAGCCCTGCGGCTTCTTCGGCGCCAGGATGCCGAACAGGGCGATGCCGATGGCGCCGCCGACGATCGCGGCGTCGGCGATGTTGAACGCCGGCCAGTAGTGGTCGCGCCAGTGCCACTGGATGAAGTCGATCACGTGGCCGTGCAGCAGGCGGTCGATCACGTTGCCGATGGCGCCGCCGATCACCAGCGCGAAGGGCAGCGCGGTGCGCCAGTCGCTGCGCGGGGTGCGAGACAGCCAGGCCGCGAGCAGGCCGCTGATGCCGAAGGCCAGCGCGGTGAAGAACCACTTCTGCCAGCCGCCGGCGTCGGCCAGGAAGCTGAACGCAGCGCCGGTGTTGTAGGTGCGGTACCAGTTCCAGAAGCCCTCGATCACCGGGATCGCGGTGTATTCCGGAAGGCTGGTGAGCACCCATTGCTTGCTCAGCTGGTCGAGCACCAGCACCAGCAGCGACAGCAGCAGCCAGGACAAGGCGTTGGGGCTGGGCCTCAGAACCATTCGCGGTCCTCCCCGGGGCCATCGACGTTGGACACGCAGCGCGTGCACAGCCCCGGGTGCTCCGCCACCGCGCCGATGTCACCCCGGCGCTGCCAGCAGCGCACGCACTTGGGCTTGTCCGTGGCCGCGGCCGTGACCGTGATCGCCTCGGCGTCATCGTCGGCCACCAGTGCCACGTCGCCGCTGATGAAGAAGAAGCGCAGTTCATCGACCAGGCCCGACAACCAGTTCTGGTCGGCCACGCCGCAGGTGAGGGTGATCTCCGCATCCAGCGCAGCGCCGATCTCGCCGCTGGCGCGCATCGGCTCCAGCACCTTGGACACCTGCTCACGCAGGCGCAGCAGGTCGTCGAACTCGCGCGTCGACAAAGGTGCACCGTCGGCAAGCGGCGCCAGGCCCTCGTACCAGGTGGCGAACAGGACGTTGCCTTCGCGCTTGCCAGGCACGAATCCCCACATCTCGTCGGCCGTGAACGCCAGGATCGGCGCGATCCAGCGCACGAAGGCTTCGCTGATGCGGTACATGGCGCCCTGCGCGCTGCGGCGGCCGCGCGAGTCCTCGGGCATCGTGTACAGCCGGTCCTTGGTGACGTCGAGGTACAGCGAACCCAGGTCGACGCTGCAGAAATTCAGCAGCAGCTGCACGATCTCGGCGAAGTCGTAGCGCGCATAGGCAGCGACGATCTTCTCCTGGGTTTCCCAGGCGCGATGCACGATCCAGCGGTCGAGCGCGAGCATGTCGTCGAGCGCCGGCAGGTGCACGGCGGGATCGAAGCCGTGCAGGTTGCCGAGCAGGAAACGCGCGGTGTTGCGGATGCGGCGGTATGCGTCGGCGTTGCGTTTCAGGATCTCCTTCGACAGCGACATCTCGTTGCTGTAATCGGCCGAGGCGATCCACAGGCGCAGGATGTCGGCGCCGAGCGTCTTCATGATTTCCTGCGGCTCGATGCCGTTGCCCAGCGACTTCGACATCTTGCGGCCGTGCTCGTCCACGGTAAAACCGTGGGTCAGGCACTGCCGGTACGGCGCGGCCTTGTCGATCGCGATGCCGGTCAGCAGCGACGACTGGAACCAGCCGCGGTGCTGGTCGGAGCCTTCCAGGTACAGGTCGGCCGGCTTGCCGATGCCACGCGCGGCCAGCACGCATTCGTGGGTGACGCCGGAGTCGAACCAGACGTCGAGGATGTCGGTGACTTTCTCGTACTGCGACGCGTCATCACCCAAGAGCTCGGCGGCATCCAGCGCTTGCCAGGCGTCGATGCCGTCCTGTTCGACCCGGTCGGCCACGGCGCGCATCAGCTCGCTGGAGCGCGGGTGCGGCTCGCCGGTCTCGCGGTGGATGAACAGTGCGATCGGGACGCCCCAGGTGCGTTGGCGCGAGATCGTCCAGTCCGGGCGGCCCTCGACCATGCCGGCGATGCGCGCCTCGCCCCAGCCCGGGAACCACTCCACGCCCTCGATCGCGGCCAGCGCGTCGCGGCGCAGCCCGGCCTTGTCCATCGAGATGAACCACTGCGGCGTGGCGCGGAAGGCCACCGGCGTGCGGTGCCGCCAGCAGTGCGGATAGCTGTGTTCGAGCTTCGCCTGCGCCAGCAGCGCACCGCTGGCCTGCAGCACCTCGATGAGGGCGTCGTTGGCCTTCCAGATGTGCGTGCCGGCGAGTTCGACGCCATTGGCCGCCGGCGTGGACGGCAGGTAGACGCCGCGTCCGTCGACCGGGTTGAGCTGGCCGGCGGTGTAGCGGTCGTTGATGCCGTACTGCTGGGCGGCCGCGAAATCCTCCTGGCCGTGGCCGGGCGCGGTGTGCACGGCGCCGGTGCCGTCGTCATCGGTGACGTGGCCGCCCAGGATCAGCGGGATGTCGCGTTCGGCGTAGAAGGGATGCGCAAGCAGCATGTGCGCAAGCGCCGAGCCCTTGGCATGGCCGTGCACCACCACCCCGTCGACGCCATAGCGCGCCAGCACCTTTTCCACGAGCGACGCGGCAAGCACCAGCCAGCGCGGGCGCCCGTCGTGTTCCGGGCCCTCGACCAGCGAATACTCGATGTCGGGGCCCAGCGATACCGCGAGCGACGCCGGCAAGGTCCAGGGCGTGGTGGTCCAGATCGGCACCGCGACCTCGACGCCCTCGGGCAGCACCGCGCCAAAGGCGCGCGCCAGCGCCGCCGGATCGCGCGCGGGATAGGCCACGTCCACCGCCGGCGACACCTTGTCCTGGTATTCGATCTCGGCCTCGGCCAGCGCCGAGCCGCAGTCGAAGCACCAGTACACCGGCTTCGCGCCGCGCACCAGGTGGCCGTTGTCGATCACCTTGGCCAGCGCGCGCATCTCGTCGGCCTCGAAGCGCGGGTCCAGCGAGAGATAGGGATCGTCCCAGTCGCCAAGCACGCCCAGGCGCTTGAAGTCCGCCTTCTGCAGCTCGACCTGCGCCAGCGCGTACTCGCGGCAGGCCTGGCGGAATGCCGCGGCGTCGAGCTTCACGCCGACCTTGCCGTGCTTCTTCTCGATCGCGATCTCGATCGGCAGGCCGTGGCAGTCCCAGCCCGGGATATAGGGCGCGTCGAAGCCGGCGACCGTCTTCGAGCGGACGATGATGTCCTTGAGGATCTTGTTGACCGCGTGGCCGAGGTGGATGGCGCCGTTGGCGTACGGCGGACCGTCGTGCAGCACGAAGCGCGGGCGCCCCGCGGCGTGCGTGCGCAGTTGCTGGTACAGGCCGCCGGCCTCCCAGCGCGCAAGCGTGTCCGGCTCCCGCTTCGGCAGGTCGCCGCGCATCGGGAACGCGGTTTCGGGCAAGAGGATCGTCGGCTTGTAACGCTGGCTGTCGTCGGTCACGCGGTCGCTCGCTGCGGGGTGTGCATCAGAATGTGGCGCGCCTGGGCGGCGTCGCGGTCCATCTGCGCGACCAGGGTCGGCAGGTCGGGGTACTTCTCTTCGTCGCGCAGGCGCGCGACGAACTCCACTTCGATGCGGCGACCGTACAGGTCGCCGGAGAAATCGAACAGGTGGGCTTCGAGCAGCGGCTCGACGCCGTCCACCGTCGGCCGGGTGCCGAAGCTCGACACCGAGGGCCATGGCGCGGCGCCCACGCCGTGCACGCGCGTGGCGTAGATACCGCGCAGCGCCGGCGTCTTGCCGCCGAAGCGCAGGTTCGCCGTGGGATAGCCGAGCGTGCGCCCGAGCTGGCGGCCGCGCACCACGCGCCCGCCGATCGCATAGGGACGCCCGAGCAGGCGCGCGGCGACGTCGAAATCACCCGCCCCGAGGGCCGCGCGGATGCGGGTGCTGGACACGCGCTCACCGTCGAGCAGCACGGGCGCGATCTCGCCCGCCTGGAAGCCCATGGCCTCGCCGGATTCGCGAAGGGTGTCCAGGTCGCCCGCACGGCGATGGCCATACCGGAAGCCGGGGCCCACCCAGACCTCGCGCACCCGCAGGCGCGCGGACAGCACGCGCTCCGCGAACGCTTCCGGCGCCATGGCCGTGAAGCCGGCATCGAAGCGCAGCAGGCCCACCACATCCGCGCCCAGCGCACACAGGCCTTCGGCGCGGGCACGCGGCAGCATCAGGCGCGGGGGCGGCGTGCCATGGGCGAAGAATTCTCGCGGCAGCGGCTCGAAGCTGAGCGCCGCCAGCGGCAGGCCGAGCAGGCGCGCGCGCTCCGCCGCGTGGCGCACAAGCGCGCGATGGCCCAGGTGCAGGCCATCGAAGGCGCCGATGCAGGCCACGCTGCCTTCGGGGCACAGGGGCCCGCCGTCGACATCGCGGAACAGCTGCTTCATGGGATCCAGTTGGTGTGGCGCCGCCGGCGGCAGCGCGCCCATACAGGGTACGGCCGGCCAGTATAACGGCGCGCCGCGGCCCCAGGCCCGCTGGCCCAGGCTCAGTGGCGCAGGTCGCGCGGACGCAGCCCCAGCACCACCAGCGCGGCGCCGTAGGCCAGCGCACCGGCGGCCACGACCACCAGCAACAGGGCCGCGCGCCACAGCAGGCTTTCCATCGCCGTCCAGTCGCCGATCCAGACGCGCAGCGCCAGCACCGCAGCAGCCATCACCGCGCAGGCCACGAACAGGCGCAGCCAGAACCGGCCCCAGCCCGGCTGCGGCCGCATCAGCCCGGCACGTCTCAAGTACCGCCACAGCAACCACGCGTTGATGATCCCCGCCAGCCCGGTCGCCAGGGCGATGCCGCCGTGCGCGCCCTGCACGTCCCATAGCCACAGCGGGGTGGTGAAGGCGACGGTCATCACCACGTTCGCGACCACGGTGATGATCGCCGCGCGCATCGGCGTCTTCGTGTCCTGGCGGGCGTAGAAGGCCGGTGCCAGCACCTTGGTCAGCATGAAGGCCGGGATGCCGATGCTCATCGCCGCCAGGCTGATCGAGGCCATGCGCGTGTCGTGCGGCGTGAACCGTCCGCCCTGGTAGACCACGGCGGTCAGCGGCTCGGCCAGCAGGAGCAGCCCGATCGCCGCCGGCACGCCCGCCAGCAGCGCCATTCGCAGCGCCCAGTCCAGCGTCGCGCCGTAGCCCTCGCTGTCCGCGGCCGCATGCCGGCGCGACAGGTGCGGGAGGATGACCGTGCCGATGGCGACGCCGAAGAGACCCAGCGGGAACTCCACCAGGCGGTCGGACAGATACAGCCAGGTCTGGCTGCCGGTGACCAGCAGCGATGCGAACACCGTGCCCACCAGCAGGTTGAGCTGCGCCACCGAAGACGAGAACAGGGTCGGCACCATCAGCTTCGCGACCCGGCGCACATCGGGATGTCGGAAATCCGGCTTGAAGCTCGGCCGCAGCCCGAGCCGCCCGAGCGCCGGCCACAGCACCGCCAGCTGCAGCACGCCCGCCACCAGCACGCCCCAGGCCAGCGCCTTGACCGGCTCGGCGAACCAGCGCGAGACCCAGACGATGGCGACGATCATCACCACGTTGTGCAGCACCGGCGTCACCGCCGGCAGTGCGAAGCGGCCGAAGCTGTTGAGCACCGAAGCCACCAGCGCCATCAGCGAAATGGCCACCAGGTAGGGAAAGGTGATGCGCAGCATGTCGACGATGAGCGCCAGCTTCTCCGGCTCGTCGATGGCCCCTGGCGCGAACATCCGCGCCAGCAGCGGTGCGGCCAGCATTCCCACCGCGGCGAACACGAGCACCACCGCCAGCAGCGCGCCGGCCATGGCATCGAGGAAGTCCTTCAGTGCGCGCTCGTCGCCGCGCTCGCGCAGTTCGTTGAACACCGGCACGAAGGCCATCTGCACCGAGCCCTCGGCGAAGATCCGGCGCAGGTAATTCGGAATCCGGTAGGCAATGACGAAGGCGTCCATCGCCACCGAAACGCCGAACACGCGTGACTGCAGGGCGTCGCGCAGGAAGCCGGCGATCCGCGACAGCAGGGTCATGGAGCTGAAGACCGCGGTGGAGCGCAGCAGCCCGCCGCGACGGCCTCCTTGTGCCCCGCTCACGGGCCCCGCTCCACGAGCGGGTGATTCTTGACCCAAGCTCCTGATTCCCCCATACTTTCCTGCTCGCTCGACCCGAATTCCGTCTTTACACCCGCTCCCAGGATCCCATTGTGGCCAACATCAAGTCTTCCAAGAAGCGCGCCAAGCAGGCTGTCGTGCGCAACCTGCGCAACAACAGCCAGCGCTCGCAGCTGCGCACCGCCGTCAAGAAAGTGCTGAAGGCGCTCGACGCCAACGATGCCACCGGTGCCCAGGAGGCCTTCACCTCCGCACAGCCGCTGCTCGACCGTTTCAGCGCCCGCGGCCTGATCCACAAGAACAAGGCCGCCCGCCACAAGAGCCGCCTGGCCGCGCGCATCAAGGCGCTCGCCACCGCCGCCTGAGGCAAGCCGCAGCGCGTGACCTGAAAGCCCGGCCCTGGCCGGGCTTTTCGCGTGGGCGGGACCAGAAGCTCCAGCCACGGATTCTCGCTGATCTCTACGGATGGGCGCGGATAGGGCAAGAGCTTTCTTTGCCACGGATTTGCGCGGATACACGCGGATTGGTTCCAGGCAAGCGAAGGGACCACGCCTCCGGACCTGCTTTTTCTTCTGGTTTGGCTTTTGCCCCTGATCCGCGTCCATTCGCGCAAATCCGTGGCAAAAGATCGCTCCTGCCCTTTCCACCCCGCCCGCCTCAGCCCAGGGCGGCGTCAGCGGCATCGGCGGCGTCGCGGGCCTGCTCGTCGATGAAGGCCTGGACGCGGAGCATGACTTCGCGGGTGCCGTCGCTGGCGAGGCCAGAGACGACGAACCATGGCGCGGTCCAGCCCAATGCCGCCACCACGCGCTCGGCATGGGCGAGGGCGTCTTCGCGCGGCAGCAGGTCGGCCTTGTTGAACAGCAGCCAGCGCGGCTTGTCCATCAGGCCGGCGTCGAACTTCTCGAGCTCGTGCTCGATCGCGCGCACCTGGTCGGCGGCGTCGGAGCCGTCCAGCGGCTCGACCTCCACCAGGTGCAGCAGCAGGTGGGTGCGCTGGATGTGGCGCAGGAACAGCGCGCCCAGGCCGGCACCGTCGGCGGCGCCCTCGATCAGGCCCGGGATATCGGCGATCACGAAGCTGCGCGCAGGCTCCACGCTGACCACGCCCAGGTTCGGATACAGCGTGGTGAACGGATAGTCCGCGACCTTCGGCGTGGCCGCGGAGACCGCGCGGATGAGCGTCGACTTGCCCGCGTTGGGAAAGCCCAGCAAGCCGACATCGGCCAGCAGCTTCAGCTCCAGGCGCAGCGCGCGCTCCTCGCCGTCGCTGCCCGGCGTGGCCCTGCGGGGCGCGCGGTTCACCGATGTCTTGAAGTGCATGTTGCCCAGGCCACCCTGGCCACCGCGGGCCACCAGCAGGCGGTCGCCGTCGCCGACCAGGTCGCCGATCACCTCGTCGGTATCGATGTTCAGCACCTGGGTGCCCACCGGCACCATGATCACCGTGTCCTCGCCGCCCTTGCCGTAGCGCTGCTGGCCCATGCCGTCCTGGCCGCGCTGGGCGCGGAACATGCGCTGGTGGCGGAAGTCGACCAGGGTATTGAGGTTGCGGGTGGCTTCCAGCCAGACGTCGCCGCCGTTGCCGCCATCGCCGCCGTCGGGACCGCCCAGCGGGATGTACTTCTCGCGCCGGAAGCCCACGCAGCCGTTGCCGCCGTTGCCGGCGATCACGGTGATTTCGGCTTCATCTACGAGTTTCATTGGTTGGTGGCCTGGAGTCTGGGGCGGTTTTGGGCGATGCGGACACGGGCTCCGAAGCTGGTCCGGAACGCCGCCACCCGGAGCCCGGGCAGTGTAGCGGGTGCCGGGATCGATGCCCCGGCAAAGAAAAGCCCCGCCGGAGCGGGGCCCTTCGTGGAGCGTGGCGCGGGGCTCAGGCCTCGGCGACCACGTTCACGGTGCGGCGCTTCTTCGGACCCTTGGTCGTGAACTCGACCTTGCCGTCGATCAGCGCGAACAGGGTGTGGTCGCGGCCGAGGCCGACGCCCGAACCCGGGTGGAACTGGGTACCGCGCTGGCGGACGATGATGTTGCCGGCATCGATCGCCTGGCCACCATAGATCTTCACGCCGAGGTACTTCGGGTTGGAGTCGCGGCCGTTGCGCGAGGAACCTACGCCTTTTTTATGTGCCATGGCTGCTGCTCCTTACTTCTTGTCGCCACCGGCGATGCCGGTGATCTCGATTTCGGTGTAGTGCTGCCGGTGGCCCATCTGCTTGCGATGGTGCTTGCGGCGGCGGAACTTCACGATGCGCACCTTGTCGGCGCGGCCGTGGGCCTTGACGGTGGCGGTGACGGTGGCGCCGGCGAGGGCGTCGCCGATCTTGATGCCTTCGCCGTCGCCGAGCATGAGCACGTTGTCGAACGTGATCTCCTTGCCCGCCTCGACGTCAAGCAGCTCGACGCGGAGCGTCTCGCCTTGCATCACGCGGTATTGCTTTCCGCCTGTTACCAGGACTGCGTACATGACCAAGCTTCCTCTGTAGTTATTGTGGTCGCCTGCCGCCATCGAGGGCGGACAGGAGCGGAATTGTAATTGGATCAGTGGTTTCGGGTCAAACAAGGCTGAATGGGAGCTTTACTGTTGCGCACCGCACCCGGTATCCGGTAGGTTCGGCCTGGTCGGACGGGTCACAGGGGACCGTCCGCTGCAAGGACAGCAGTTGAGCTACCCGCATCGGCGCCGCTACCGCGCCGGGAGGGTCGTTGACGGTCTCTTACGGAGCGCCTCTGTACGTGCATTGCCTGGCACCAGGTACATCGCGCAAGGCCACGCCAGCCCCCGGGGCTGGCACCACGCCGTGCGGTCGCGCACCGGCTTCCCATCTTGATTTCCGGGCCCGTCGCGGCCCGGCTGCCGGCTTGGCGCATCGCGCCGCCGCATCGCATTTCGCCCGTTCGCCGGTCGCCGACCCAGGTCGCGCCGCGAACGCGCGTGCAGGTTCCACTGAAGTAGCGACAGCCACTGCGTGGATGGGGCCGACGCCCTAGGGCGTTCGGATCGACGAAAGGAGAGAGGACCGAAATGACAAGCAATATCCGGAACACCACTACAACCGCGCTCGCCGTGGCGATCACCGCCGCGCTCTTCGCGGCGCCGTCATATGCGGCATTGAAGTCGCCCGCAAGTGACAGCGTCGACGCAAGCAGGATCTCGGCCAGCCGGGTCGCACCGCCGCAGAGGGCGGCTGTGAAGAAGCCCGTGTTCGGCAAGCCTGCCCAGGCCTACGGCGCGAACCTCAAGGCCCCTGCCGACGACAGCTACCGGGAATTCATCGTCAGCTTCCAGAAGGGCGCGAAGCCCGCCGCGGACCTGCAGCGCCAGCTCGACGCCGTCGGCAAGCTGATCGGTGCCCGCATCAACATCGAGCGCACCCTGGGCACGGGCGCGCAGCTCATCCGCCTGGACCGCGAGATCGACGTCGTCGCCCGCAAGCAGCTCGAAGGCGTGCTGATGCAGCGTTCGGACATCCGCGCCGTCGAGCCCAACGGCTTCGCACATCGCCTGTTCGAGCCCAACGATCCGCTCTTCCCGCAGCAGTGGCACTACCAGCCCGGCCCGATGGGCATGAACGCCGTCGAAGCCTGGGACACCTATGACGGCACGGGCTCCATCGTCGCCGTGCTCGATACGGGACAGGTCGAACACGAAGACCTGACCGGCCAGTTCATCGCCGGCTACGACTTCATCACCGACCCGGAAAACGCCCGCGACGGCGACGGCCGCGACGCGGACCCGAACGACGAAGGCGACTGGGACAGCAAGTACGACAGCTCCTGGCACGGCACGCACGTGGCCGGCACCATCGCTGCACTGACCGACAACAACATCGGCGGTGCAGGCGTGGCTCACGGCGCCAAGGTCCAGCACGTCCGCGTGCTCGGCAACCTGGGCGGCGCCTGGACCGACGTCAGCGATGCGATCATCTGGGCGTCCGGCGGCACCGTCGACGGCGTGCCCGACAACGCGACCCCGGCCGACGTCATCAACCTGAGCCTGGGTGGCGGCGTTGCCTGCCAGACCTTCATGCAGGATGCGATCGACATCGCCGTTGGCAACGGCACCACGGTGGTCATCGCCGCGGGCAACTCCAACTCGGACGTGGGCAACTTCAGCCCCGCGAGCTGCAACGGCGCGATGGCGATCGCGGGCACCGGCCCCGACAACACCAAGTACAGCGCGTCCAACTACGGCCTGGGCATCAGCGTCGCCGCTCCCGCGGGCGCCGGCAGCGGTTTCCCGGAAACGTCGCAGGTGCTTTCGACGATCAACCTCGGCACCACGGTCCAGGCGGGTGACGGGTATGCCTGGTATGCGGGCACCTCGATGGCGGCCCCGCACGTGGCCGGCACCATCGCGCTGATGTTGGAAGCCGCCGAAGGCGACCTCGGCCCGACCGAGATCGAGACGATCCTGCAGAACACGGGCTATGCGTCCAACGGCACGGTCACCAACTGCGATACGAGCTCGCGCTGGTGCGCTTGGCTGATCGACGCCCGCTACGCGGCCGCAGTCGCTGCGGGTAACGAGGACCTGCCGCCGACCCCGCCGGGCCCGCCGCCGCCGCCGCCGCCGGTCGAACTCGAGAACGGCGTCACGGTCGAGCTCGGTTCGATGACCGCCACCAGCGAGAAGTTCTACGTCCTCAACGTGCCGGAGGGTGCGTCCCCGCTGACCTTCGCCATGGCTCCGGGCACCGACGCGACGGGTGACTCCGACCTGTACGTGCGTTTCGGCTCGGCCCCCACGGACAGCGATTATGACTGCCGTCCCTGGACGGGCGGTGTGGTTGCCGAGGACTGCAACTTCACCAGCCCCGCAGCGGGTGAATGGCATGTCCGCATCGTCGCGTACAGCGCCTCGAGCGGCTACAGCCTGACCGGCACCTACGGTGACGACCCGCCGCCGCCGCCGCCGCCGGGCGCCGTCGAACTCGAGAACGGCGTCACGGTGACCGGCATCGACGTCGGCACGACCGAACAGGCGATGTTCTACATCGACGTGCCCGAGGGCGCGACCGATCTGAGCTTCGACATGTCCGGTGGTACCGGCGATGCCGACCTCTACGTGCTGATGGGCCAGGAGCCGACCGACACCAACTGGAATTGCCGCCCGTGGGATGTCGGCAACGAGGAAACGTGCTCGTACCCAACGCCGGATGCCGGCCGCTGGTACGCCCGCATCTACGGCTACGAGGCTGCGACCGGCGTCACGCTGACCGCCAGCTTCGTGGATGTGGGCGGCGGCGTTGCTCCGCAGGACCTGGCTGCCCGCCACGTGTTCCCGCTCAAGGGCCAGCGCATCCGTACGCAGCTCGAGTGGGTCGGTGGCGAGGGTGAACAGGTCGACGTGAAGTTCAACGGTGAGGTCGCGGCGACCGCGGTGAACAGCGGCTTGTTCACCCACACCTTCACCGCCGCCTCGACCGGTGCCGGCAGCGCGACCTACCAGGTCTGCAACGCGGGTACCACCGAGTGCTCGGAGACCATCACGGTGAACTACTCCGCGCGTCGCTGATCCAGGGCGCAGGTGTCTGACGAGGGGCCCGGTTCGCCGGGCCCCTTTTCTTTGCCCGCGGCGTGGTGGAAATCCGGTGGATTGCCCCCATCCATGGGGCTGGGTAGGCTGGTTGATCGTCCACCCTCCCCTCCCCTTCCTCCGGACCCCACCCGATGGCGTTGGACCTCATCCGCATCCGCGGAGCGCGCACCCACAACCTCAAGAACATCAGCCTCGACCTGCCCCGCGACCGCCTGATCGTGGTTACCGGCCTGTCGGGCTCCGGCAAGTCCTCGCTCGCCTTCGACACCATCTATGCCGAAGGCCAGCGTCGCTATGTCGAGTCGCTGTCGGCGTACGCACGGCAGTTCCTGAGCGTGATGGACAAGCCCGACGTCGACCAGATCGAAGGCCTGTCGCCGGCGATCGCGATCGAGCAGAAATCGACCTCGCACAACCCGCGCTCGACCGTGGGCACGATCACCGAGATCTACGACTACCTGCGCCTGCTGTACGCCCGCGTCGGCCAGCCGCGCTGCCCCGACCACCAGTACCCGCTTGAAGCGCAGACCGTCAGCCAGATGGTCGACCAGGTGATGGCGCTCGCCGGCGATCCCGCGAACGCCGAACGCCGCTGGATGCTGCTGGCGCCGGTGGTGCGCGAGCGCAAGGGCGAGCACGCCCAGGTGTTCGAACAGCTGCGTGCGCAGGGCTACGTGCGCGTGCGCGTGGACGGCGAGGTGCATGAAATCGACGCCGTGCCGCCGCTGGCGCTGCGCCAGAAGCACACCATCGAAGCCGTGATCGACCGCTTCCGCGTGCGCGAGGACATGCAGCAGCGCCTGGCGGAATCCTTCGAGACCGCCCTCAAGCTGGGCGACGGCATGGCCGAGGTGCGCGCGCTCGACGGCGACGCGGCCGAGCCGCTGCTGTTCTCGTCGCGCTACAGCTGCCCGGTCTGCGATTACGCGCTGCCCGAACTCGAGCCGCGCCTGTTCTCGTTCAACGCCCCGGCCGGCGCCTGCCCGACCTGCGACGGCCTGGGCGTCAGCCAATTCTTCGACCCGACACGGGTGGTGGTCCACCCGGAGCTGTCACTGGCCGCGGGCGCGGTGCGCGGCTGGGACCGACGGAACCACTACTACTTCCAGCTCATCGCATCGCTGGCGCGCCACTTCGGCTTCGACGTCGACACCCGCTGGCAGGAGCTCGGCGAGGACGTCCGCCAAGCCGTGCTCTACGGCAGCGGCGACGAGATGATCGCCTTCACCTACGTGACCGAAAGCGGCGTGCGCAGCAAGCGCCGGCACCGCTTCGAAGGCATCGTGCCCAACCTCGAGCGCCGCTACCGCGAGACCGAATCCGCGGCCGTGCGCGAGGAACTGGCCAAGTACATCAGCGAGCAACCCTGCCCCGACTGCGGCGGCGCGCGCCTGAACCGCTCCGCGCGCAACGTGTTCGTGGCCGAGCGCGCGATGCCGTCGATCGTGGTGCTGCCGATCGGCGAGGCGCTGCGCTTCTTCAGCGAGCTCGTGCTTCCCGGCTGGCGCGGCGAGGTAGCCGAGCGCATCGTGAAGGAGATCCGCGAGCGCCTGGGCTTCCTGGTCGACGTCGGCCTCGATTACCTGACGCTGGAACGCAAGGCCGACTCGCTGTCCGGTGGCGAGGCCCAGCGCATCCGCCTCGCAAGCCAGATCGGCGCCGGCCTGGTTGGCGTGATGTACGTGCTCGACGAACCCTCGATCGGCCTGCACCAGCGCGACAACGAGCGCCTGCTGGGTACGCTCACCCGGCTGCGCGACCTCGGCAACACCGTGATCGTCGTCGAGCACGACGAGGACGCGATCCGCCTGGCCGACCACATCATCGACATCGGGCCGGGAGCCGGCGTGCACGGCGGCGAAGTCGTCGCCCAGGGCAGCTACGAGGACATCCTGGCCGCACCGCGATCGCTGACCGGCCAGTACCTGTCGGGCCAGCGCAGCATCGCCATCCCGGCGACGCGCCACGCGCCGAACCCGAAGCTGGAACTGCGCCTGCTCGGCGCCACCGGCAACAACCTGAAGGATGTCGACCTGGTCATCCCCAACGGGCTGTTCACCGTGGTCACCGGCGTTTCCGGATCCGGCAAATCGACGCTGATCAACGACACCCTGTATGCGCTGGCCGCCAACGAGATCAATGGCGCCTCGCACAAGCCGGCGCCGTTCCGTTCGGTCGAAGGCCTGGACCTGTTCGACAAGGTGGTCGACATCGACCAGTCGCCGATCGGGCGCACGCCGCGCTCCAACCCGGCGACCTACACCGGGCTGTTCACGCCGCTGCGCGAGCTGTTCGCGCAGGTGCCGGAGTCGCGCGCCCGCGGCTACGGGCCGGGACGCTTCAGCTTCAACGTCCGCGGCGGCCGCTGCGAGGCCTGCCAGGGTGATGGCCTGATCAAGGTCGAGATGCACTTCCTGCCCGACATCTACGTGCCCTGCGACGTCTGCGGCGGCAAGCGCTACAACCGCGAGACGCTGGAGATCCGCTACAAGGGCCTGAACGTGCACGAGGTGCTGGACATGACGGTCGAGGCCGCGCTCGACCTGTTCCACGCTGTGCCGGCGCTGGCGCGCAAGCTCGAGACCCTGGCCGATGTCGGCCTGGGCTACATCCGCCTCGGGCAGTCGGCGACCACGCTCTCGGGCGGCGAGGCGCAGCGCGTGAAGCTGTCGAAGGAGCTGTCGCGCCGCGACACCGGCCGTACGCTGTACATCCTCGACGAACCCACCACCGGCTTGCACTTCCACGACATCGACCATCTGCTGGGCGTATTGCACAAGCTGCGCGACGACGGCAACACCGTGGTGGTGATCGAACACAACCTCGACGTCATCAAGACCGCCGACCGGGTCATCGACCTCGGTCCCGACGGCGGCCACCGCGGCGGCGAGATCATCGCCCAGGGCACGCCCGAAGAGGTCGCGGCGATGCCGCAGTCGCATACCGGGCGCTTCCTCGCGAAACTGCTCGCGGAACAGACGGCGCGCACGACCACGACTCCGGTGGCCGACGCACCACGCCCGCGCTCGCGCGGCAAGACCGGCACCCCCACCCGCCGCCGCAAGGCCAGGGACATCTCCTCATGAACCGCGAGCCCGCCGAGCACGGCAAGCTGCTCCACCGCATGCCCATCGCGCTGCGCTGGCGCGACCTCGATGCCTTCAACCACGTCAACAACTCCAACTTCATGACTTACCTCGAGGAGGCGCGGATCCGCTGGTTCGAGTCGCTGGACGAGCCTTGGGTGACCGATGAAACCGCTCCGCTGCTTGCGGCGGTGCAGATGAACTACCGGCATCCGATCCCCTACCCGGGCGCGATCGTGGTGGAGCTCACCGCCGACCGCGTGGGCACCAGCAGCGTCACCATCGGCCACCGCATCACCAGCGCCGACGGCACCGTGCTGCACGCCGACGGCCACGTGGTCATGGTCTGGATCGACCGCCGCAGCGGCCGCCCGACCCCGCTGCCCGACGCCGTCCGCAGGATCGCCGGCGACTGAAGGCGCGCGGCTCAGCCCGTCCCCACCCCGTCGGCCTGGCCACGCAGGCCATGGCGGTTCATCAGCCTGTACAGCGTGACCCGCGAGATGCCGAGCTCCCGCGCCGCAGCCTGCAGTCGGCGGCCGTTGCGGGCCAGGGCGCGCTCGATGGCCACGCGCTCACCCTCCAACCGTGCTTCGCCCAGTGTCTGCGTCACGGGCGGAGCATCCTCGAGCCGCAGGTCGCGGGCGGTGATGCGGGATCCCTCGGCCATCACCAGCGCCTGGCGCACGCGATTGACCACCTCGCGGACGTTTCCCGGCCATGGATGGTCATGCAGTGCCCGCCGGGCTTCGGGGGTGAATCCGCGCACGCGGCCACCGCCCTCGCCAGCATGCCGCGCCAGCGCCCAGTCGGCCAGCAGCGCGATGTCGCCGTCGCGCTCGCGCAGCGGCGGCATCCACAGCTCGATCACCCGCAGCCGGTGGTAGAGATCCTCGCGGAAGCGGCCGCGTTCCATCGCCTCCCCCAGGTCGACGTGGGTCGCGCAGATGATGCGCGCATCCACGGCGATGTCATCGTGGCCGCCCAGGCGCTGGATCGTGCCCTGCTCGAGGAATCGCAGCAGCGAGGCCTGCGATTCCAAGGGCAGGTCGCCGATTTCGTCGAGGAACAGGGTGCCGCCGTCGGCATGCTCGAAGCGGCCGCGCTTGCGCTGGATCGCGCCGGTGAAGGCCCCGCGTTCGAAACCGAACAGCTCTGACTGCAGCAGGCTGCCGGGGATCGCGCCGCAGTTGATCACCACCAGCGCTCCGTTCCGGCGCGTGGAGTGGCGATGGATCGCCGCGGCCGCCAGTTCCTTGCCGGTGCCGGTTTCCCCACCGATGCAAACCGGCGCGCCGGTCAGGGCCACGCGCCGCAGCTGCCGGTACAGCAGGCGCATCGCGGGGCTGTCCCCGATCATCCCGTCCAGCGAAGGCGGTGGTGGCACAAGGACGTCCTCGTGCCTGCCCAGGCGCGCCATGCCGTGGGCGTGGCCGAGCACCGTGGCCAGCAGGCCATCCTCGCAGGGCAGGACGACGTAATCGTGGCAGAGATCGCGGACCAGGTTGCGCACGACGTCCAGCCGCACCTGGCCTGGCGACAGTCCCGCGACCCAGGCGCGCTCGCCGCGGCCCAGCACCTCGCGGATGCACTGCAGCGCCGCCGGCGCCGGCTCATGGCAGCCCCGCAAGTCGACCAGTCCGGCACAGCAGTGGCGGCCGCCATCGGCGAAGAGCTGCGGCACCGCCTGCGCGCCCGAGATCATCAGGGGCTGCCAGCCGCGCTGGCCGAGGCTCGATGGCAGGGTCGCATCCGTGCGATCACCCGCCACCACCCAGTGGATGAAATCGCGCACTCCGCTGCATCCCGGCATTCGCCTGCGCTGCACCCGCCCCCTGCGGATGGCCTCCGTCCCGTGTCCACCCCAAGCAACGCGGGGCCGCGAAGCGGCCGGACACCGGCGTGCCTGAACAGGGCTCAGGCGCTTAGAAGCGGATCGGAAGCCGCGCCACCAGGGTGACGTCCGGGGTATCGCGGGTCATGCCCGCCCCCAGTGCGATGTTGATGCTGGTGCGATCGCTGATGCGATAGGTGCCGCCAAGCATCAGCGTGCCCAGCACCAAGCGCACCGAGCCCGGCAGGTCGCTGCCGTTCTGCCGCGAGCGCTGGACCATGCTGTGGTCGTAGCCGATGCTGATCGCGGCGCGGTCGTTGAGCGACAGGCCGACACCGAGATTGAAGCCGAGGATGTCGCCGGCGTCGATTTCGCCTATGAACTCGGTGGTGGTCTGCGGGAAGCCTTCGGGTGCCCCGCTGAGCGTGGTGCGCGAGACGTCCTCGCGGGCGAAATTGTGCAGATAGCTCAGGCTGCCGAAGAACACCACCGGGTCGGATGCGTACATCCAGGTGACCCCCGGCTGCAGCGAGGCGAAGCCGCTGCCGGTGGGCAACTCCAGCGGCAGCCCCGTGCCGGTGGCGTTGGCGACGCAGCGCGTGACGCAGTCGGTGACGACCTCGAACAGGTCCTTGCCGGTGCGCGTCTTGTAGCGCAGCCAGGCCACGTAGAACGGCCGGTCCGCGCCCTTGTTCGGCAGCTGCCAGCGCGCGGTCAGCTCGAGGTCGCCCACGCCACTGCCGTCGGCGCTGAACACGCTGTCCTGCGCCGACCCGGTGAAAATCTCGCGACTCACCGTGTCGCTGCGGATGTACATGTACGGCACCCTGAGCTCGAGTTCAAACCGGTTGCCGACGCCATAGCGCGCGGCCAGCCCCGCGGTCGCGCTGGTGATCTTGACCTGGCGGACGTCGATCAAGCCGATCAGGATCGCCGGGATCACGGTGTAGCCGATCAGTGCCACACGGTCGTTGGAGTAGTAGCCGGTCTGCAGCGACGGCTCCAGGATGAACGTGCCGCGCGGCGTCAGCACGCCGGGCTGGTCGAAGATCTGCGCCACCTCCGGAGGCCGCGTCGATTCCTCCGGTGCCTGCCCGACCGGCACCGCCTCGCCGGCCTGCTGCGCCACGGCCACGGCCACCGCGGCGGGCGCAGCGGCGGGCAGCGCGCCCGCGACCCCGCCCCGCGCACGCAGCCCATCGAGACGCCAGGCATCGACGCCCGCGTCGCCGCCCTCCCAATCGGCCTGTTGGCCCTCGAGGTAACTGCGCAGGGCTTCAATCTCGCGCGCCTGCGCGTCCAGGCGCGCCTCCAGTGCGCTGATGCGGCCTTCCGTGTCCGCCGCTGGCGCCGCCTGCGACCACGCGGGCAGGGGCACGGCCAGGGCCGCGGCGACGAGTGCGATCCCCTTCCATCCCCCGGCACGCATCATGGCGTCCCGGTCGCGGCCAGGCCCGAACGGCCGAGGGCGTCGCTGAAGTTGATGGCCTGCAGCAGGCCCAGGGTATTGCTGGCCGCATCGATCGTGGTGGAGACGCGGATATGCACGCCGTCGAGGGTGTTCTGGAGGACCAGCCCCGCGCCGCCGCCGGCGGCATCGAAGGCATTGCCGGGCCCCACCTGCACGACCTGCAGCTGGCGCAGGTGCTCGAGTTCGCGCGCCTGCGCGGGCGTGATGCGCGCGATGTCGGGAATGTCGATCCGCAGCGATGCGACCAGTTGGCCGTCAACCCAGGCCATGCGTTCGAAGCCGAACGAGACCACCAGCCCCGACGGCAGCGCGAAACCACCGCGCATCGCGTCGAGCGTGGCCGCATCCAGCGGCGTCCATCCTGCCGGCGGCCCGCTTTCAGCGGCCCGGCCGTGCGACGGCCAGCCCACGGCCGCCAGTGCCAGCAGCGCGGTGACGATGACCTGCCACCCGATCCGGATCGTGGTTGGACTCTTCATGTCAGATGTCCCCGGGCCCGCGACGGCGCATGACCACGTCCTGCAGTCCCTGCCGCTGGACCGCGCTGGCCAGTGGCGCCAGAGGTGCCAGGCGCCAGTCGCGCGGATGATTGAAGGCCGCCAGTGCACGGCGGTTGTGGACGACGAACAGCACCCGGTTGTCCCACAGGCGATCGAAGTCGCGCCGTGTCAGCAGCCGCGTCCCGCGCGCCGGATCGCCGATGAGCACGCGCCCGTGGCGCATGCCTTTCACCACGACGAAGTGCCGGTAGCCGCGATCGTTGAGCAGGACGATCGCCGGAAGCCCTTCGGCGAGCAGGCGGTCGAGCGGCACTTCGAAACCATCGGCCGCGTAGCCCTGCGCTTCGAGATACGCACGCATGTCCAGCAGCGAGAAGCCCTCGCGGCGGATGCGGGCCTGGTCACCGCGCAGGTACATGTGCTGGAACACGTCCGCCTCGCTGACCGCTTGCCCGTACTGGAATGTCAGCAGCGTGGCCACCGCGGCGGAGCCGCAGCTGTAGTCGTACTGCTGCGGGATCGTGGTGCGGTAGCGCGCCGCCTTCAGGCTGGTGACCTGCAGCGAGTAGCTGCCGCCGTAGGGCACGTGCACTTCTGCCCGCCCTGCCAGCGCCACGGCGGGAACCGCCGCCAGCCCCGCCATGCAGGCGGCCACCAGGCAGGTCCCGAGCGCGGCGCGGGCGCGGGTCACGGGCCCGGTCCGCCGAACTGCACGTTGACCGCGGTGCCGTTCTGGATCAGCACGTTGGCACCGCTGTTCTGGATGACGGTGTTGATGCCCGCGGCGTTGCCGAAGGCGCCGCCGGTGATGGTGTTGGGGCCGCCGACGGTCCCGACGGCGGTGTTGCCGTCGACCTGGCCCTGGTTGTCGACGTCGACCACGGTGATGGCCGTGGATTCGCCACCCCGCATGGCCTCCAGCGCCGGGACGGCCACCGCCGGTCCGAAGCCTTCGACGGCTGCCGGTTCAACGGGCGGGGATGCCAGCGCGAGCACGCTGGCGAGGACAGGAATCGCAATGGCAGGCATGGCGCCCTCCTTGACAGGATGAAGCGACGCACCGCGAGCATGCCGCGGTGCGCGCCCATGCCCGGATTACGGACCGCTGGTACCCAGGTTCAGGTTGGCCTGCACGGTCACGCCCTGCTGGATCAGCGAGGATGCGCCGCTGTTCTGCGCAAGCACCATGATGCCCGCCGCCGCGTTCGCCGAACCGTCCATCGAGTTGGACATGTCGAAGGCGCCGCCGTGGGCCCAACTGGTTCCGCCCGCGCCGCCAGCACCGCCCATCCCGTCGCCGCCGGTCGCGCTGCCGCCCGAGCCGTCGCCGCCGTCGCCGCCGGTCCCGGCCGTGGCCGTCGCGTCACCGCTGCTGCCGGAGTTGTCGGCGCTGCTGTCGCCGCCGGTGGCGCTGGCATCAGCTGCCGCGCTGCTGTCGCCCGACGTCGCGATCGCATCCCCGATGCCCTCGACGTATGCGTCTGCATCACCGGAGTCCGAGCCGGCAGCACCCAGCGCGCCTGCGAGGCCCGCTGCAGCGGCATCGCCGTCGCGCGCGCTGATCGCACCGGCATCGCCGCCGTCGCCACCGTCTCCACCGTCTCCACCACCGGCCAGGGCAAGGCCACCCAGGCCAGCACCACCGTCACCGCCATCGGCGCTGCCGCCGTTGAGCGCGACGTTGCCCAGCACCAGCACGCTGTTGCCGGTGACCGCGCCGAGGAGGTTGGTCTCGGCGACCGCCGTGGAGGTGTTGAACGAACTCGCGATGCTCGTGCTGGCGCTGCTGCCGTTGTTCGCGGATGCGTTCGACAGTCCGATGCCGGCCGCGCTGCCGGCGTTGTCGCGGCTGTCGCCGCTGCTGTTGTCTTCGGTATTGCTGGCGTTGTTGTCGCCGTCACCGGTTTCAGTCTGGTCCTGTGCCCATGCCGGGGCGGACAGGCCGATGCCGAGCAGCACTGCCGCGGCCAACATGCTCTTGTGGATGCGCATTGTCATTCTCCTAGGGGGATGTCGCGCCAGCGCACAAGGGGGAGGTACGGCACGCCGGTGCGAACCTGTCTATCGCAGGTTTGGTGCCAGACCGGGAAGGCGGGCGCATGTGCTTGATCGCGCAGAATTTTTTCAGCGCCGATCGAGCGACGAACCGGGCACCCCGTATTCACCGGCACCGTCGACGCCGAAAGTGTTGCAGCGCTGATACATGCGCCCGCACGCCGGGGCGCAGGAACCGCGTGGCAGCGGCGCCGGATCCGCACGGAACGTGGCGCAGCGCGCCCACGAGGCGCCCTGCCACGATGTTTCATTCCTGGGAATCGAGCCCCCGGCCGCTGCGCGCGGCCGTCCCGGGAGCCCTCAGCGCGCGTCGGCGGCGCGCACCTCGAAGTCAGCCCCGACGCTGCGGCCGTCGGCCAGGGTGAATTCGATGCGCGCGATGTCGCCCGCCGCCAGCGGCGAGACCGGCCGCATCAGCATCAGGTGCAGTCCGCCAGGACGCAGCACGACATCGCCGCCGGCGACCACCGGCAGCTCCGCCACCTCGCGCATCCGGCTCACGCCGTCCCCCACCCGCGTTTCGTGCAGTTCGACGCTGGCGAACGCATCGCTGCGCGCGCCGGTGACGATGGCCTCCGCCGCGCAGGGGTTATCGATGCGGGCGAAGCCCGCCATCATCGGCATCGGCATCGGCGGCGAACGCAGCCAGCCGTCGATCACCCGCGGCATGCAGGTGGCATCGGCGCCGGCGCTCGCCGGTTCCGAAGCGGACGCCCCCGCAGTCGCTGCACACAGCGCCACGGCGGGAAGGACGACGCGAAGAAAGATGCCCATGCACCTATGATAACCGTCCACCCAGGCGCGGACGCGACGACGCATGACTGCACTCATCGACACCATCGCGCATGGCGCGATTACCGAACTCAGGCTCGCGCGCGCGCCGGTCAACGCGCTCAACCCGGAGCTTTGCAGGGCGCTGGCAGAGGCGGTGCCGGCGGCCATCGTGGCGGGTGCGGAAGGCATCGTGCTGTCGGGCGGCGAGAAAGCCTTTTCCGCCGGGCTGGACGTGCCGCACCTGCTGTCGCTGCAGTCGCGCGATGGGATCGGCGCGGCGTGGTCCGACTTCTTCTCGGCAGCGCGCGCGCTGGCGGCATCCACGGTCCCCGTGGTGGCGGCGATCACCGGCCACTCGCCCGCCGGCGGCTGCGTGCTCGCACTGTGCTGCGACTACCGGGTGATGGCCGAGGGGCCGTTCCGCATCGGCCTCAACGAAACCCAGGTCGGACTGGTCGCGCCGGACGGCATCCAGCACCTGATGCGGCGGACCGTCGGCATCCACCGCGCCGAGCGCCTGCTGGTCGGCGGCGAGCTCGTGGAAAGCGCGCGCGCGTTCGAGATCGGCCTGGTCGATGAACTCGCGCCGCACGCCGCGGTGGTGGCGCGCGCGGTCGCCTGGCTTGAAGCGCTGCTGGCGCTGCCGCGGAAGCCCGTGCTGCGCACCCGCGCGATCGCGCGCGCCGACCTGCACGCGGCGCTGGCGCCGGAGCGCATCGACATCGACACCTTCGTCGATGCCTGGAATGACCCGGACACCCAGGCCGGGCTGCGCGCACTGGTGGCGCGACTGGGCAAATAGACGGGGCTCAGCCGGGACCGGTGGCCACCGGGCGCGCCGGATCCTCGATCCAGCCGCTCCACGAGCCGGTGTAAAGCCCGGCGCCTTCGAGCCCGGCGTGCGCCATCGCCAGCAGGTGGTGGCAGGCGGTCACGCCCGAGCCGCACATGGCGACCGCGTCGGATGGGGAGCGCGCGTCCAGCACCCCCGCGAATTCGTGCGCCAGCGCCTCGCGCGACTTGAAGCGGCCATCGGCGATATTGAGCGCGTATGGGCGCGACACCGCACCCGGCACATGGCCCGCGCGCGCATCGATCGGCTCGACATCGCCGATGAAGCGTTCGCGCCCGCGTGCGTCGAGCAGCAGGCCGCCGGCGTCAAGATGCGCCTGCACGCGTGCGCCGTCGTATAGCCGCGCGTGGTCGAATGCCACCGGATACGGTGCGGCCGGCTCCGCCACGGGGACGTCCACCTCGACGGGCAAGCCCTGTTCGCGCCAGCCGTCGAAGCCACCGTCCAGCACCGCCACCCTTGCGTGCCCGGCCAGCCGCAGCAGGCACCAGGCCCGTGCCGCGAAGGCGCCATCGGCTGCGTCGTAGGCGACGACCTGGTGTGCCGGAGTGATGCCGCGCGTGCCGAGCACGCGTCCGAAGTCCAAGGCGTCCGGCCACGGATGGCGCCCGGCGCCGGGCACGTGCGTGCCCGACAGCTCGCGGTCGAGATGCACGTAGTGCGCGCCGGGCACATGGCCGGCACGCCAGGCAGCTTCGCCGGCGGACGGATCTGCGAGCGAGAAGCGCGCGTCGAGCACCACCAGCAAGGGGTCGCCCAGGCGCGCGGCAAGGTCGGAGGGCGGGACCAGGGTGGTCCAGTCGGGGAATGTGTTCACGGCAGGCCTCCGGCGGCCAGCAGGCGCTGGCGCAGGTTGTAGAGGATCGAGGCGGTCGCACCCCAGACGCGCTGCCCGGGAGCGGCCTCATGGCGACGGTACTCGAACACCTCGCGGTCGCGGCCCTGGTAGCGCACCGCGATCCGCTCCAGGTTCTCCGGCGCCATCAGCCAGCGCAGCGGCAGGCTGAAGACCTCGGCCACTTCGCCGGCCCGTGGCCGCGGTACGAATCCCGACGGGACCCGCGCAACCACCGGCAGCACCTGGAAGCCCGTGATCGTGGCCAGCGGATCGAGGTAGCCGAGCACATGCGCATCGACCGGGCGCAGGCCGATCTCCTCTTCCGCTTCGCGCAGGGCCGCGGCCAGCGGGCCGGCATCCCCCGGATCCACGCGTCCACCCGGAAAGCTCACCTGTCCGCCGTGGTGGCGCAGCCCGTCGTCGCGGCGGGTCAGGATGACGCGGGTTTCGCGAAGGCCGACCAGCGGCACCAGCACCGCGGCATCGGCCAGCGCGGCGCGTCCTGGCAGCAGGTCGCGCAGCTCGTCCAGGTTCCAGGCCGGACCAGCGGGCACGGCGTTGAGCGGTTCCAGCGCGGCTTGCAGCGCAGCGTCGGCAGGCCGGGGGACCATCAGCCGCGACGGGCCTCGCGCGCGGGGAGTTCCGAATCCATCATCGCCTCGCGCTGGGCATCGTCCATCGCCAGCCAGCCGGCGATTTCGTCGCCGGTGCGCAGGCAGCCGTCGCAGAGGCCGTCGTCGTTGATCGTGCACACGCCGATGCAGGGACTCTGCACGGCGCGGAAATCGGTGCTCATCGCATCCACCGGATGATTGCGGGGGCTTGAAACGCGAACGCGCCGGCACTTGGCCGGCGCGTCCGTGGAGCAGTCGCGTGCGCGGCGGTGGCCGCGCGGTGGTGCAAGGGGCGCCGGCGGCGCCCCGGGGTCACTTGACGCTGACCAGCTTGACGTCGAACACCACGGCCTGGTTGGCCATGCGGCCGGCGCGGATGTCCGTGCCATAGGCCTTGTTGCCCGGCAGCACGACTTCCCAGCGCGAGCCGGCCGGCATCTGCAGCAGCGCCTCACGCAGGCCTTCCAGCGGGATCTGGCTGACCTTCAGCTCGATCGGACCCGGGGTCTGGCCCTGCGGCACCTGGTTGGTGTCGATCAGCACGGTGCCGTCGGGCAGCGAGCCCTTGTAGCTCAGCGCGACATCGCTGGCCTGGGTCGGCTTGGCGCCGTTGCCGACTTCGATCACGCGGTACTGCACGCCGCTGGGCAGGGTCTGCACGCCCGACTTGGCGCGGTTCTGCGCAAGGTAGGTGTCGCTGGCCGCCTTGTTGGCGTCGGAGACGCGCTTGAACTCGGCCTCCATCTTGGCCTGCTGGCGCTTCTGCATGTTCTCGACGGCGGTGCGCAGGTCGTCCACGGCGACCGTGGGCTCCTTCTTGCCGTAGGCGTCCTGCAGGGCCTTGACGACCGTGTTGACGTCGATGGCTTCACCGCGCTCGGTCAGCTCCGCAAGCTCCGCGCCGGTGTTGTAGCCGATCGCGTAGCTGAGCTTCCCTTTCTCGGAAGTGGTGTCCTGGGCGGCGGCGGTACCGGCGACCAGGGTGGTGGCCGCAAGGGCGGCGGCGAGCAGGCGCAACTTCATTCGTGGGACTCTCCGGAATTGCAGATTGGGTGGGTCCAAGACGCGGCGGGGCGGTCTGGCCGCCCCGTCTGGACACGTTAGGATACTGGCCCCAGCGCTTAACCGCCACTGACACCGCAGCATCCGACCCCGCCCGGCACGGGAAGTTCCCGCCCCGGGCCCGACCACGGGAATCCCATGTCCGAACTCGTCCTGACCACCGACCGCGGGGCCGTCCGCGTCCTCGCCGTAAACCGCCCCGACAAGCTGAATGCGCTCAACCGGGCCACGCTTGAAGCCCTGCACGCCGCCTTCGACGCCGCCGCGGCCGACGACGCGGTGCGTGCGCTGGTCCTCACCGGCAGCGGCAACAAGGCCTTCGTCGCCGGTGCCGACATCGCCGAGATGTCGGAACTGAGCGCGGTCCAGGCCCGGGACTTCTCCCTGGTCGGCCAGCGCCTGATGCGCCGCATGGAGCGCATGCCCAAGCCGGTGGTGGCGATGGTCAACGGCTTCGCCCTGGGCGGTGGCCTGGAGCTGGCGATGTGCTGCCACCTGCGCATCGCCGCCGACACCGCGAAGCTGGGCCTGCCCGAAGTCACCCTGGGCCTGCTGCCGGGCTTCGGCGGCAGCCAGCGCCTGCTGCGCCTGGTCGGCCGTGCCTTCGCACTGGAGCTGACGCTCACCGGTGCGCCGGTGGACGCCGCGCGTGCGCTTGCGCTTGGCCTCGTCAATCGCGTGGTGCCCGCCGACGGACTGGAGGCGGAGACCATGGCCCTGGCCACGAAGCTCGCCGGCAACGCGCCGCTGGCGATGCGCGGGATCCTCGATGCCATCCACGTCGGCGGCGAGTGCGCGATCGACGACGGCCTCGAGTACGAAAGCGCGCAGTTCGGCCTCGCGTTCTCCACGCAGGATGCGCGCGAAGGCATGAGCGCCTTCCTCGAACGCCGCAAGCCGGCGTTCAACAACCGCTGAGCCGGGGCATGGTGGTGGACCATCCACGCAGCGGGCCCGGTCTTTCGGCCGCCAATGCCGCGTTGGCGCCGGACGCGGCACAGGCGCAGCGCATCCTCGCGCTGCTCCGCGGCGACGACGTCGATGCGGCGATCGCGGCCGGCCTCGCCGGCTTCGTGCCCCTGGGCGAGCTCGACGACCTCTCCAACGGCGCGCTGGTCGCGGCGCGTGATCGCCTGCTCGCGGCCTGGGCTGCGCGCGAACGCCACCGCGCGCGCGCGATGCGCCTGGAGCGGATCGCGGACGAGCGCAGGCGGGCACGATTGCCTTCGCCCGGCCCGGTCGCGGTCGACGAGGGAGTGACCACGGACGTTGCCGCTCCGACCCGAGCACCCAGCCCGTCCCTGCCTCCCGCGGCGGCCGCCGCACTCGCCCGCGCGAAGGCTCGGGCATCGGGGCGCGAATCGTGAGCGTCGTGCGTGAACGCCGCGGCCGGGTCATGCCCAATGCACACGTGCGCGAGATGTTCGCGCGCCTCTCGGAGCTCAACCCGAAGCCGACCACCGAACTCGAGTATTCGTCGCCCTACGAATTGCTGGTGGCGGTAACGCTGTCGGCGCAATCCACCGACGTGGGCGTCAACAAGGCCACGCGGCGCCTGTTCCCGGTGGCCAACACGCCGGCCGCCATCGCCGCGCTGGGCGAGGACGGACTGAAGCGCTACATCAGCACCATCGGCCTCTACAACGCCAAGGCCGCCAACGTGGTGGCGATGGCCAAGCTGCTGCTCGAGCGGCATGGCGGCGAGGTGCCGCGCACGCGCGCGGAGCTGGAGGCGCTGCCGGGCGTGGGGCGCAAGACCGCCAACGTAGTGCTCAACACCGCGTTCGGCGAGCCGACCATGGCGGTGGATACGCACATCTTCCGCGTCTCCAACCGCACCGGCCTGGCACAGGGCAAGGACGTGCGCGCGGTGGAGGACCGGCTGCTGAAGCGGGTGCCGGCGGACTACCTGCACGACGCCCACCACTGGCTGATCCTGCACGGCCGCTACGTCTGCAAGGCACGGCGGCCGGAGTGCGGGCCCTGCGTGATCCGCGACCTGTGCACGTATCCGGACAAGACGCCGCCCGCCGCCTGAAACGGCGGACGGTTCGCGGGGCTCAGCGCGCCGCGGTGTACGTCACCGTGACGTTGGGATCCAGCGGCAGCACGGTCTTGCTGGAGAAGCGCAGCGCGTCCGGGCCGGTCCAGCTGCAGGCCGCGGTGTCGGACGTCGGGCCGAGGTAGCACACCGGCCACAGCAGGGTCGACGGCACCGCCTTTCCGGCGACGTGCTCCGGCGAGAAGCGCCACTGCCGCGATGCGTCCGCGGCGGCCGCCGCCATCGCACGCGAGACCGATCCGGTGGCGGCGTGGACGTCGGATGCACGCACCGCGCCATCGGCGCCGACTTCGAGCCGCAATACCACCATGCCCTCGTGGCCGGCCAGCTGGTCGCGCATCGGATAGTCGGGCGGAGTCATGGCCGCCAAGGCCGGACCGGTCGTGGCCGAGACGACGTCATAGGCGCCTCCGGCCGTCTCGTCGACCACCACGCGCAGGTAGGTGCTGGCGATGCCGTCGTCGGGCGTGCCGGAGTTGAACACCCAGCCGCGGATTTCCGACGCCAGGGCATCGCCGGCGGCGCCCGGGGCAGAGCCGTATGGCGACAGGCCCGCGATCTGGCCATCGGCACCGAGTTCGATGGCGAAGGTGTAGACCTGCTGCGTGGACGCCGGCGCGACGTCCGACGCCACGGCCGCGAACGGCAGTGCCAGGAAGAGGAAAACGGGAAGGGCGATCCGCTGCATGGTGGTGCTCCGCGCGCTGGCGCATAGAGGTGATGCACCGATCACACTACGCCCGCAGATGTCGTGGGTTACACCTCCATGACAAAGACCTTCGGTATTGACCAACGGTATCAATGTGCCGACAAGCGGTCGATCAGGCGTACCTCGCAACCCGCAGCCACTTGGTGGCCACCCACTTCTCACCCTCGCCCACGGGCGCGCCACCGTGCAGGCTCCCGGTCATGGGATGCGGCCGGTCGTAGGCGAAGAACACGGCATTGCCCTTCACCGCCGCGACCTCGAAGCGCGCATCCGGGAACGTCGTCGCGCCGCCCCGGACCGGCGTGTTGAGGTACATCACGATCGAGGCCACGCGCTGGCCACCGCGCGACAGCGCGACATGCGCACCGGGCCGGTCGGGATCGAAATAGTCGTAGTGCGGCTTGTACTGGGCACCGGGACCGTAACGCAGCAACTGAAGTCCTTCGCCGTTCTCGAGCGGCCAGTCGACCAGCGCCGCCAGGCGGCGCTCGATCCGTGCACACAGCGCGTTCTCGCCGCGGCGGAAGAACGTGCCTTCGCTGCTGCGCGCCTCGTGCGCCTCGTCGGCGCCGGTATCGGGATTGAACACCGCCGAAGGCCGGAGGCGCTCCCGCCCCATCGCCACCAGCGCATCGCACTCGTCGTCCGACAGCACGCTGCCGAACACGACCACGCGCGGGTGCAGCATGTTCGCCAGCACCACGACCTCGCGGTCACCGGCGTCGATCACCGAAGGCCCGTTCATCACCAGGGGTGACGGCACCTTCTCGGGCGGCGGCAGGCCATGGTCACGCGCATGCGCTGCGAGGTGCGCGCGCATCGCATCTTCCAGCGCCGCCACGGCCCCGTCCTCCGACCAGCCGCGACCGACCATGGCCCCGACCACGTCTTCGGGCGACGCGCCCGCCTGCACCTGTCCGAGCAACCACTGCAACGTGGCGTCATCGATACCGGACTTGTCCATGCACGCACCTTCGAACCCTGTGTGTCAGTGCGCCAGCAAGCCCCGCGGACATGACAGATGGATGACAGGCGTCGCGCGGATGTCATCGACCCGCCATGAGCGACGGAACGCACAGCCGTAGCACGGCTGCAAGAAAGCTGTCACCGACGGTCCCTATCGTCAGCGTCGATTCATACGGAACGCAGCGGAGCCGCCCAGCCAGGCGCCCAAGGCCGCGGTTCCTTTGCTGCGTCCGCAGTCCATTCCTCCGGAGACCAACCAGATGTCCATGCGCCACAGTTCCAAGGCCCTTCTCATGACGTTCGGTGCCGTGCTCGCGCTCAGCGCCTGTGGCGGTGGCGCCGATCGCGTCGCATCGCCCGGCGAAGGCGCGTTCCCGCCTCCGCCGACCACTCCGCCCCCGCCGCCGCCGACTACGCCTCCTCCTCCGCCGCCGGGTGGCGAGGCCGCCGCGGATTGCCCCGACGGCTTCTCCAACATCGGCACCATCGCCGATGGCAGCCTCCGCGCCTGCCGCCTGCCCGAGCAGATCGTTGGCAACTTCGTGATTCCCGCCCGCAGCGGCACCGCGTACGCGATCAGCGGCCGCGTCGAGGTCGGCGACGACCGCGGCGGCGACGCCAACACGCCGATCGCCGGCGCCCAGCAGGGCATCCTCACCATCGAGCCCGGCGTGACGCTGTACGGCTCCGCCGGTGCCGACCTGCTGGTCGTCAACCGCGGCTCGCAGATCTATGCCGAGGGCACCGCCACCAGCCCGATCACGCTCACCGCCCGCGCCGACCTGGAAGGCCAGACCGGCGCCGATTCGATCGGCCTGTGGGGTGGCCTGGTGCTGCTCGGCCGCGCGCCGATCAACGCCTGCCCGGGTGAGACCGTGTCCGGCACCCCCGAGTGCCAGGAGCAGATCGAGGGCACCGACGGCTTCTACGGCGGCAACGCCCCGCGCGACAACTCCGGCATCGTGAAGTACCTGCGCGTGAAGCACTCCGGTTTCGAAGTCACGCCCAACAACGAACTCAACGGCATCACCCTGGGCGGCGTCGGCGACGGCACGCTGTTCGAATACGTGCAGGTGCACAACAGCTCCGACGACGGCATCGAGTGGTTCGGCGGCACGGCCAACGGCCGCTACATCGTGGTCACCGGCGCCGACGACGACAGCCTCGACACCGACACCGGCTGGAACGGTTCGCTGCAGTT
This sequence comes from Luteimonas sp. A534, assembly GCF_054072805.1. Taxonomy (NCBI): domain Bacteria; kingdom Pseudomonadati; phylum Pseudomonadota; class Gammaproteobacteria; order Lysobacterales; family Lysobacteraceae; genus Luteimonas; species Luteimonas sp. A534. The sequence continues at coordinate 107,977 of NZ_JBSVRR010000001.1, read as the reverse complement.
CGGCATCGTGGTCCAGCGCGCTGGCGGCGGCGACCGCATGAACGAGTGGTCCAGCATCCGCCGCGAGCCCTGGTCGAACCCGAAGGTCGCGAACTTCACCTTCGTCGGCCGTGCCGGTGGCGGCGCCGCCATCACCCTCAACCAGGGCACGCAGGGCGAGTTCTACAACACGGTCGTCACCCGTCCCACCGGCGGTACCGGCGCAGGCGCCCAGTGCCTGAGCATCTCGGATGAAAACACCACCGGCACCTTCGGCTCGGTGCATTTCTCCTGCCCCACGGCCTTCGCCGACGCGCGCGCCGAAGCCGCGTTCAACGCCGGCACCGGCAACGTGGTCGGCGAGTCGACGTTGACCGGCCTCTTCGTCAACGGTGCGAACGAGACCGCGGTGGCCGCGTTCCAGGGCCTGCAGTCGGTCGACAGCTTCTTCCAGCAGGTCGACTACATCGGCGGCGTGCGCAACGCCTCCGACACCTGGTGGCAGGGCTGGACCTGCGGCCTGAGCGCCGACACCCCCTGCTGACCGGCTGGCGCTCCAGACCGGGGGCGGCCCACGTGGCCGCCCCCGCCTTGCATGAAGCACAGCCCCGCACCCGCACAGCCCAAGGTCAAACAATGAAGCGCATTCCGACACGCAGCGGCCTGGCCGTCGCGATCACCACCCTCCTCGCCTGCCAGGGCGCGTGGGCCCAGCAGCCCGATTCCCCGGGCGGCCAGGCCGCGATCCCGTCCCAGGCCACGATCGTGCACGCCACCGTCGCCCAGTCGGCACCCGCGGCCGCCGCGGCATCGCCGGCCGGCGACGACCAGCCAGCGCAGCTCGATGCGGTCGAAGTGCGTGGCGAACACATCCCCGAACCCATGCTGCAGACCGCCCAGGTCGCATCGTTCATCAGCCGCGAGGACTTCGAACGCACGGGGGATTCCGATGCGGCGTCCGCGCTGCAGCGCGTCTCGGGCGTCAGCATCGTGGGCGACAGGTTCGTCTACGTGCGCGGCCTGGGCGAACGCTACTCATCGGCGCTGCTCAACGGCTCGCCGCTGCCCAGTCCCGAGCCCATGCAGCGCGTGGTGCCACTGGACCTGTTCCCCGCGGAAGTCCTGCAAGGCATGACCGTGCAGAAGACCTATTCCGCGAAGTACCCCGGCGAGTTCGGCGGCGGCATCGTCGACCTGGAGTCGCTCACCATCCCCGACGAGCCCTTCTTCAAGATCACCCTCGGCGGTGGCGCCAACAGCGTCACCACCGGCGAGAAGGGCCTGACCTACTACGGCTCCGAGGACGACTGGTCCGGCTACGACGACGGCACCCGCAAGATGCCGCGCGAGCTCCGCGACGCCATCGCCACCGGCAAGCGCGTGGACCTGGGCAACTTCGGCCGCGAGGAGATCCGCAGGATCGGACGCAGCTTCCAGAACGCCAACCTCAACCTGCTGCAGGAAAACGACAGCATCGACCCGGACAGCAACGTCAGCTTCAGCGCCGGTTACTCCGCCGACATGGGCGACGACGCCCGCATTGGCTTCGTCGCGGTGGCCGGCTTCGAGAACGAGTGGCGCACCCGCCATGGCGACCAGGAGCAGGGCTTCTTCGTCGGCGACGTGCTCGAGTACGACTCCGACTACGAGTTCCTGTCCACCCAGAACAACGCCCGCACCAACGCCCTGCTCGGCGTGGGCTACGAATGGGGCCGCAACAGCATCGGCCTGACCACGCTGTACGTGCACGACACCATCAAGGAAGCGCGCAGCCGCTCGGGCCTCGACAACCTCGCCGGCTTCGAGGTGCGCGACGACTACACCGAGTGGTTCGAGCGCGAGATGATCAACCACCAGCTCCGCGGCTCGCACGCGTTCGGCGAGTACGACGACCTGAAGGTGGAATGGCGGGCCGCATGGGCCCGGGCCACGCGCGACGTGCCCTACGAGAAGGGCATCCGCTACGAGAACGTCGACGGCTACTGGGCCCACGACGCCTCGCGCGTGCAGAACTACACCCGCTTCAGCGCGGTCGAGGACGAGGTTGCCAGCGGCGGCGTGGACCTCACCTGGCGCCTGCCGGTCGAACGCGACATGACCCTGAGCGCCGGTGCGTCCTACATGGACAACGACCGCAGCGCATGGTCGCGCGAGTTCAAGTTCCTCGCGCTCGACGGCCCCCTGCCCCACTACAACCGCTACCAGCGCCCGGACTACCTGTTCTCGGACTACAACCTGAGCCAGGACCTGCTGACGCTGCGCGAGACCACCGGCGGCTTCGGTGCGGCCGCCTACGACGCCACGCTCAAGGTGCTGGGGGTGTACGCCGAGGTCGAGACCGAGCTCACGTCCAACCTGCGCGGCACCTTCGGTCTCCGCTACGAGGACGCCACCCAGGCCGTCCACCCCCATGACATCTTCACCGGCGCCCGCCAGGCCAGCCCGGAGCCGCTGCGCAATGACTACATCCTGCCGGCACTGACCCTGACCTGGAACGTGGGCGAGAACCGGCAGCTGCGCTTCGGCGCGTCGCAGACCATCGCCCGTCCGCAGTTCCGCGAGATGGCGCCGCAGCAGTACACCGACCCCGACAGCGACCGCCTGTTCTCCGGCAACCCGTACCTGGTCGACAGCGAGCTGACCAACCTCGACGCGCGCTACGAGTGGTTCTTCGGCTCCGGCGAGTACTTCACCGCCGGCCTGTTCTACAAGATGATCGACAAACCGATCGAGTCGAACGTCAACTTCGCCGGCGGCACCACCTTCCAGAGCTACCTCAACGCGCCCGAGGCCACGGTCCATGGCGCGGAGCTCGAGTTCAAGAAGTACTTCGACGCCGGCATCGCCGCCGACTGGTGGACCGGAAACCGGCTCTACCTCGCCACCAACTACACCTGGACCGAGTCCGAAGTGAATGCCGGCGCCGGCGACACGGTGCAGCCCTACGGCTTCGCCACGCCCGTCGAGGCCCGCCTGTTCGTGCGCGACGGCAGCCGGATGCAGGGCCAGTCGGACCACATCGCCAACCTGCAGTTCGGCGTCGAGAACGAAGACAAGGGCCTGCAGGCCACGCTCATCACCAACTACGTCAGCGAGCGCGTCTCGGCCCGCGGCCGTCCCGGCCAGCCCGACTACATGGAAGAGCCGGGCGTGACGATGGACTTCGTGCTGCGCAAGACGATGACGTTCGGCGAACGCCCGGTGACCTTCGGATTCGCGGCCCGCAACATCCTGGAGACCGAATTCCACGAGTACCAGGAACGCGCCGGCCAGAAGGTGCACGTGCACCGCTACGACCCCGGCGTGTCGTACTCGGTGAGCATCTCCACCGAGTTCTGATCGAAGGGGACATCGGACCCGGAAGGCCGCCGCATCCCGGCGGCCTTCTGCTTTCCACCGGGGCGGATGACGACGGCAGGCGCGCTTCGCGACGGAAATGTGTCAGTTGAAACACGGGTGTCACGAAACATTCGCATCCTGTCGCAACGGCGAAACACCCCGCGCCACGACACCACTGCCCGTGCCTGCATTCCCGATCATTCGCGCCCCCCGTGCTGCGCTTGCCAGGCTTGGCGGCGCCGATGGGCTGCGCGGTGCCGTGGAGGTCTGCATCGTCGTCCTGCTGGCCGTCCAGATCGCGCGCCTGGCCTGGCTGCTGTTGCCGCCGGCCCCGCTGGGCACGCTGCCGGCGACGGCGGCGGCTCTCGCCCCCCCGCGCCCCGACCGTCTTCTGGTCGACGCCTTCTATCCTTCCAGCGGCCCCGCTCCCGCGGGCGCGGACGTTTCGGGCCTGCGCCTGTTCGCGGTGCGTCCCGCACAGGCCGGCGGCAGCGCGATCCTCGCCAGCCGCGAGGGTCAGCAGCGCGCACACGCGGTCGGCAGCGAAGTCGCACCCGGCCTGCGCCTGGCCGAGGTCCATGCCGACCACGTCGTCCTGGATGCCAACGGCCGCCGCAGCGAACTGCGCTTCGCCTCCATGGAAGGGCGCGCTCCGTCGCGGCCTGCGGCATCGCCGCGCACGGCCACAGCCACAGCCACGGAGGCAGGCGAATCCGCCATCGATCCGGCGCAACTGCTTGCACAGGCCGGCCTCAGCCCGGTTGAAACCGGCGGCCGCGTCACCGGCTACACCGTCATCCCGCGTGGCGACGGCGCCGTGCTGCGCCGGGCCGGGCTCCAGGCCGGCGACGTGCTGCTCTCGGTCAACGGCCAGGAGCTCACGCCGGAACGCTACGCCGCGCTGGCGGACGACCTCGCCGGCGCACCCGCCATCACCCTCACCTACCTGCGCGACGGCCAGACCCGCAGCGCGACCCTGCAGGCCAAGACTCCGTGAGACAGCGACTCATCGCCGCCGCCCTCGTCCTCGCGCTGGTCGCCCAGCCGATTCCCTACGCCCACGCCCAGGCGGCGGCCGGCAGCAGCGTCACCGCGCAGGACGCCGACATCCGCGCCTTCATCCAGGACGTGGCACGCGCGACCGGTACCACCTTCATCATCGACCCCGCCGTGCAGGGCAGCGTCAGCATCACGCGCGACGTCGCGATGGACGAGGCCGAGCTGCTCGGCGTCCTGCTCGCGGTATTGCGCGCGAACGGCCTGGTCGCGGTCAGCGCCGGTCCGGGTGCCTACCGCGTGGTGCCCGACACCAGCGCCGCGCAGCTGCCCGGCGGCGGCCGCGGCGGCTCCGCGTTCACCACCCAGGTGCTGCCGCTGGCGACGGTGGACGCGCGCATCGCCGCCGAAACGCTCAAACCCCTCATCGGCCGCGGCGGCGTGGTGGTGCCGACGCCGCAGGGCAACGCGCTGCTGATCGCCGACTACGCCGACAACATCCGCCGCATCCGCGGCCTGGTGGCGCAGATCGACAGCGACACCGCGGGCATCGACACCGTGACCCTGCGCAACACCTCGGCGCGCGAGATCGCCGGCACCGTCAACCAGCTGTTCGGCGGCGGCGCGGACGGCCGCGGCGGGCAGCTGTCGATCCTGCCGGTGGAGGGCAGCAACTCGATCGTGGTGCGCGGCGCGCCGCAGGCCGTGCAGCGCGTGGTGCAGACCATCCTTGAACTCGACCGTCGCGCCGAGCGCACCGATGGCGTGCGCGTGATCCGCCTGCAGCACGCCAGCGCCGAGCAACTGCTGCCGGTGCTGCAGCAGCTGGTGGGGCAGACGCCCGAAGGCAGCGACGCCTCCGGCACGGTAGCCGCGAGCACCGTGAACCCGGAGGCGGACACTGCCCAAGTGATCACTGCCGTCCCCGGCAAGCGCCCGACGATCGTGCGCTATCCCGGTTCCAACGCGCTGATCATCAACGCCGATCCGGAAACGCAGCGCCTGCTGGCCGACGTCATCACCCAGCTCGACACCCGCCGCGAGCAGGTGCTGGTGGAGGCGATCGTGGTCGAGATCTCGGACAACGCCGCACGGCGCCTCGGCACGCAACTGCTCATCGCCGGCAAGGAGGGCAGCAACGTGCCCTTCCTCGCCACCCAGTACCCCAACAGCCGTCCGGGCATCATGCCTCTGGCAGGCGGCTACTACGCGCAGCGCGAGCGCGATGCCGGCGACGACGACAGCGTGCTCGACCTCGCGCGCAACGCCGCGGTGCAGTCGCTGCTGGGCCTCAACGGCGCGCTTGGCGGCATCGTCGGCAGCAACGACAACGCCACCTTCGGCCTGATCATCGATGCAGTGAAGAGCGACACCGCATCGAACCTGCTGTCGACGCCATCGATCCTCACCCTCGACAACGAAGAGGCGCGGATCCTGGTCGGCCAGGAAGTCCCGACCACCACCGGCGAGGTGCTGGGCGACAGCAACAGCAATCCCTTCCGCACCATCCAGCGCCAGGACGTCGGCATCCAGCTCGAGGTCACGCCGCAGATCAACGCCGGTGGCGGCATCACGCTCACCCTGCGCCAGGAAGTGTCGTCGATCGCCGGCCCCGTCAGCGATGACTTCGCGGAGCTGGTGCTCAACAAGCGCGAGCTCGAAACCCGCGTACTGGTGGACGACGGCGCGATCGTTGCGCTCGGGGGCCTGCTGGACCAGAGCGACCGCAACACCGTCGACAAGGTGCCGCTGCTGGGCGACATCCCGATCGTCGGCAACCTGTTCCGCCACAAGTCGCGCTCCAGGGACAAGACCAACCTGATGATCTTCATCCGGCCGACCATCGTGCGCAGCGCCGCCGATGCGCAGGCCATGACCGCGCCGCGCTGGGACCACATCCGCCGCAGTCAGGCGCCGGTGGCCGGCGAGCAGGAGGCGGCACTGGACCAGCTGGTGCGCGAGTACCTGCGCACGACACCACCGGTGATGCCCGTCGCTCCGTCGGCCACGGGTTCACCGGGGGCCGCCGCGCAATCCGCACCGATATCCACGATTCCGCCGGCCGCCCCGGCGGAAGCCCCTGCCACGGCCGACGACGCACGGTGAGCGAGCCCCTGCCTGCCTTTGCTTACGGCTTCGCCAAGCACCAGGGCGTGTTGCTGCTGGCGCTGGGCGAACGCGCGCGCGTGGGCCTGCGCGAAGACGCCGACCCGGCCGCGCTGCTGGAAGCGCGGCGCAGCCTGGGGGTGGAGCTCGACGTAGAAGTCCTGCCGCGCAGCGTCTTCGACCGCCGCCTGTCCGAGCTCTACGCGGATGCCGCGATGGCCGGCGGCGCTGGCGAACTCGAACTTCCAGGTGACCTCGACGCGCTTGCGGGCGACATCCCCGCCACCGCCGACCTGCTCGACGCCCAGGACGACGCGCCGGTCATCCGCCTCATCAACGGCCTGATCGCCGAAGCCGCGCGCATCGGCGCCTCCGACGTCCACATCGAACCCTTCGAATCCGGCCTGGTCGTGCGCATGCGCGTGGACGGCGTGATGCGCGAGGCGCTGCGCCTGCCCGGACGCATCGCGCCGCTGCTGGTGTCGCGCGTGAAGGTGATGGCGCGCCTGGACATCGCCGAGAAGCGCCTGCCGCAGGACGGCCGCATCGGCCTGGCCATGGGCAGCAAGGCGCTGGACGTGCGCGTGTCCACCCTGCCCGCGCGCGGAGGCGAGCGCGTGGTGATGCGCATCCTCGACAAGGACCAGGGCACGCTCACGCTGGAGGGCCTCGGCATGCAACCGCACGTGCTCGAAGCGCTCCAGCGCGCGCTGCGGCAGCCCAACGGCATCGTGCTGGTGACCGGCCCCACCGGCGCCGGCAAGACCACCACCCTGTATTCGGCGCTGGCCTCGCTCAACGACGGCCGCCGCAACATCCTCACCGTCGAGGACCCGGTGGAGTACGCCATCGACGGCGTCGGCCAGACCCAGGTCAACGCGCGCGTGGGCATGAGCTTCGCCACCGGGCTGCGGGCGATCCTGCGGCAGGATCCGGACGTGGTGATGGTCGGCGAGGTGCGCGATCCGGAAACCGCGCAGATCGCGGTGCAGGCAAGCCTGACCGGCCACCTGGTGCTGTCGACCGTGCACACCAACGACGCGCCTGGCGCGGTGACGCGGCTGCGCGACATGGGCATCGAACCCTTCCTGCTGGCGTCGAGCCTGCGGCTGGTGCTTGCGCAGCGTCTGCTGCGCCGCCTGTGCGCCGCGTGCCGCGAACCCGTCGCCGGGGAGACCCGCGCATCCGCGCTGCGACTGCTCGGGGCCGGCTCCCGAGTGGATGCCGGCGCCTGTGCCGACACCCACGCCAATAGCGACACCGAGGTCGACCCCCAAGCCACGCTCTACCGCGCCGCCGGCTGCGCGCTGTGCAGCCACACCGGCTACGCCGGCCGCCTGGGCATCCACGAAGCGCTGGAAATCGACGAACGCATGCGCCAGCTGATCGGCGCCAATGCCGACGAGGACGCGCTGGCCGCCGCGGCCTTCGCCGGCGGCCAGCGCCTGGGTGATGCCGCCCGTGCGGCCGTGCTGCGCGGCGAGACCACGCTCGAGGAAGCCATGCGCGTCACCCGCCAGGAGCTGCAGGACCATGGCCGCGTTTGAGTATTCCGCACTCGACGTGCAGGGGCGCAGCCGCGACGGCGTGATCGACGCCGGCAACGCCGCGGAGGCGCGGCGTCTGCTCGAAGCCCGCAAGCTGCTGCCCGTGCGCGTGGAGCCGGCCACCGTGCGCGCCGGGCAGGCCTCGCGCGGGGGCGGCCGCTTCCGCGCCAAGGACCTGGCCCTGCTCACGCGTCAGCTCGCGACGCTGGTGGCGGTGGCGCCGCTGGAGGAGGCGATGCGCACCATCGGCAGCCAGTCCGAGCGCCCGGCCGTACGGCGCGTGTTGATGGCCACCCACGCCCGCGTGGTCGAGGGCTTCCGCCTGTCCGACGCCATGGCGCGCGAACCCCGCGCGTTCCCGCCGCTGTACCGGGCAATGGTCGCCGCCGGCGAGGGCACCGGGGCGCTTCCCGCCATCCTCGAACGCCTGGCCGACCTTAACGAGCGCGAGCAGCAGGTGCGCGGCAAGCTGGTCTCGGCGCTCGTGTACCCGGCGGCGCTGGCGGTGACCGCGGTGCTGGTGGTGATCGCGCTGATGGTCTTCGTGGTGCCGAAGGTGGTCGAGCAGTTCGAGTCCATGGGCCGCGAGCTGCCGCTGCTGACCCGGATCGTGATCGGCATCTCCGAGCTGCTCTCCACGTGGTGGCTGCCGATGGCCGTGCTGCTGGCCACCGCCGCGATCACGGCGACGCGGCTGCTCCGACGCCCCGCCCTGCGCCGCCGCTTCGACGCCGCCCTGCTGCGCCTGCCTCTGCTCGGACGCATCCTGCGCGACGTCCACGCCGCACGCATGGCACGCACGCTCGCCACGATGTCCGATAGCGGCCTGCCGCTGATCGAAGGCCTGGCGATCACCGCGCGCACGGTCGGCAACACGGTGCTGCGCGAAGCCACCGAGGCGATGGTCGAGGTCATCCGCGAGGGCGGCAGCCTGTCGGGCGCGATGAAGCGCGCCGCGGTGTTCCCGCCAACCCTGCTCTATATGGCCACCAGCGGCGAGGACAGCGGCCGCCTGGCGCCGATGCTCGACCGCGCGGCCGACTACCTGGAACGCGAGTTCAACACCTTCACCACGGCGGCGATGAGCCTGCTCGAACCCCTGATCATCATCGTGCTCGGCGCGGCGGTGGCGGTGATCGTGCTCGCCATCCTGCTGCCGATCCTGCAATTCAACGCCCTCGTGGCCGGCTGACCGGAGGCCTCCATGCACCACCGCACCATCCACACATCCACCTCACGCCCCCGCATGCAGGGATCCGTAGCGGGCCGCAACGGCACGCGCGGGCGATCCGCCGGCTTCACGCTCGTCGAGTTGATGGTCGCGATCGTGATCATCGGCCTGCTGTCGACAGTGGTGATGATCAACGTCATGCCCAGCCAGGACCGCGCCATGGCCGAGAAGGCCCGCGCCGACATCTCGGTGCTGGAGCAAGCGCTGGAAACCTATCGCCTCGACAACATGGCCTACCCGACCGCGACGCAGGGCCTGGGCGCCCTGCTCGATGCGCCTTCCGGCCTTGCGCGCCCCGAGCGCTACCGCAAGGGCGGCTATATCCGCCGCCTGCCCGAGGATCCCTGGGGCAACGCCTATCAGTACCGCCAGCCGGGCCGCAGCGGCGGCTTCGACGTGTTCTCCCTGGGCGCGGACGGCACCGAAGGTGGTGACGGCGACGGCGACGGCGCCGACATCGGCAACTGGCGCTGACAGCGGCCATGCGGCGCGCGCGCGGATTCACCCTGGTCGAGCTGATGGTGGCGCTGGCCGTCATCGGGCTGGCTGGTGCCGCCGTGGCGCTGACCCTGCCGCCCGCCGACGACGTGCTGGCCAAGGAGACGGAGACCTTTGCGGCGCGCCTCGCCCACGCGCGCGACGAGGCCATCCTCGGCATGCGCACGATTGAAGTCGACGTGACATCGGTTGGCTATGCGTTTTCGCGGCGTCGCTTCGGGGGCTGGCAGCCGCTGGAAGGTCGCGCCTTCGCTCCCGTCGACTGGGCACCGGGCACCAGGCCGAAGCTTCCGGGTGGCGACGCGCGCATCGCGATCCGCTTCGATCCGACCGGCGCCACGGAGCCGCGCAGCCTCGCGCTGCTGCGCGAGGGCCAGCGCATGCGCGTGTCGGTCGACGGCGGCGGCGAGGTGACTATCGATGGCATCGCGCGCTGACACAGCGGCCGTCCGCCGGCCACGCGACGCGGACGCGGGCTTCTCCCTGATCGAAACGCTGGTCGCGCTGGCGGTGTTCGCGCTGGCCGTGCTTGGCCTGCTCAACCTCGCTGGCGAAAGCACGCGCACCGCGGTCGCGATCGAGGAGCGGGTGCTGGCGGCCGTGGTCGCCGACAACGTGGCCGTGGACGCGGCGACGCTCGACGTCCGCGCGCTGGCCGACGAAGCGAGCGGCACCGAGGACGCCGGCGGCATCACTTGGCGCTGGACGCGCCGCACCACGCCCACGGCCGATCCGTCGCTGCTGCGCGTGGACATCCGCGTGTCGCCACCTGGCGAGGAACGCGTGGCTGCCGACGTCGCGCTGTTCCGGAGCCTGCCGCGATGAGCACCCCGCATCCACGGCGCAACGCCCGCGGCTTCACCCTGCTGGAAGTGATGGCTTCGCTGGCCATCTTTGGCCTGATCGCCGCCGCAGGCGTTGCCGTGATGGCCTATACCGCCGACAGCCAGGCGGTGCTGCGTGAACGCATGGCGCGGCTAGGCGAGTTCCAGCGCACCCGCGCCCTGCTGCGCGCCGACCTGTCGCAGGCCGCCGTGCGGCTGGTGCGGCGCAGCGACGGCAGCAGCACCCGCGACGCCTTCACCGGTGGCCGGCCGGATGTCTCCGGGCCGCTGTTCGCCTTCGTCCGCCGCGGCCGTGAGAACCCCGGCGGCGAAGCCCGCGCGTCGCTCGAGTACGTCGAGTACCGCATCGTCGACGGGCGCCTGGAACGCAGCGCGCGCGCCGCCGTCGATGGCGCGGCACCGCCGCCGGCGCGTGTGCTGATCGATGGCATCGGCCTTGCGCGCGTCGCCTACCTGTCCGGCGACACCTGGAACGACGGCTGGCACGGCGGCGCCACCTCGTTGCCGGCGGCGGTCGAACTCGAGCTCGACCTCGACGGCATCGGCACCGTGCGCCAGCGCTTCCTGCTCCCGGGAGTCGAGCGGTGAACCGCCCGCGCATCGGCGCCGGGAATCGCCCGAAGACCGAACGCGGCGCGGCCCTGCTCACCGTGCTGCTGCTGGTCGCGGTGATGACGGTGCTGCTGGTCGTGGTGCTCGACGACATCCGCTTCGGCCTGCGCCGCACCGGCAATGCCCAAGCGCTGGCGCAGGCGCAGTGGTACGCCCTGGGCAGCGAGGAGCTGGCGCGCGCGCGCATCCACCAGCTCGATGGCAACGATGGCCGCACCACGCTCCAGGGTGGCTGGAACGGCAAGCCGTTCGTGTTCCCCATCGACGGCGGCGCGATGCGCGTGCGCATCGACGACGCCACCGCGTGCTTCAACCTCAACAGCGTGGTCGAGGGCGCCGTTGGGCAATGGTCGCGGCGCGAGGCCGGCGCGGGCCAGTACCGCGCTCTGCTGCGTGCGCTGGACTTCACCCCGGCGCAGGCAGCGACCATGGCCGACGCCCTGGTGGACTGGATGGACAGCGACCAGGTGCCCGGGCCGGCCGGCGCCGAAGACGCGGCCTATGCGACGCGCGGCCCCGGTTACCGCACCTCCGGCGCACTGCTCGCGGAAACCAGCGAACTGCGCGCCATCGCCGGCCACGACGCCGCGCGCTATGCGCGCCTGCGCCCGCACGTCTGCGCGCAGCCGGACAACGCGCTGTCGCCGGTGAACATCAACACCCTCGAGGAAGACGACGCGGTGATCCTCGCCATGCTCAGCGACAACGTGCTCGACCGCGACGCCGCGCGTCGGATCATCGCCTCGCGGCCGGCCGCTGGCTGGCTCGACGTCACCGAATTCGCGGCGCAGCCGGCCGTCGTGGCCGCGATCCTGCCCGATCACGCGCTGCAACAGCTCCGGCTGCGCACGCGCTATTTCAACCTGCGCACCGAGGTCGAGTACGACGGTGCCGAGGTGCTGCTCAGCGCGCTGCTCGACAGCGACCCCTACGGCCCCGTGCGCCTGGTGGCGAGACGATGGACACACGACGAATGACCAACCGCATCCTGTTCCTGCCCACCGACCCCGCCGCCGAGGCCATCTGCCTGGACGTGGACGACTTCGGCCAGGTGCTGTCGCGCTCCACACTGCAGCCTGATGCGCCTGCGCGCATGCCACCCGCTGCGCGCACCGTGATGGTCGTGCCCGGCGGCGCCATTCGCATCGACCGCCTGGAATTGCGGGCCCACAGCCCTGCGCAGGCGCAGGCCGCGGCGCGCGCCCTGCTTGCCACACGGCTGGCGATGCCCGGCGAGCCGCATGTCGTGCTGGATGCTGACGCCACCGCGACCGTCCGCACAGTCGCGGCGGTGGAGCCCGGCCTGCTGCGCGCATGGGTGGCGCAGGCGGCGACCTTGGGACTGCATCCCGACGCCGCGGTGCCGGAGCAGCTGCTGCTGCCGGAGCCGGCCGACGCCGGAACCGTGCACCTGCTCGTCGCCGCGGACCGCTGGCTGGCACGCGGCGACGGCCTGGCGTTCAGCGCCCCGTCCACGCTGGCCGCACAGGTGCTCGGGGACCGCCCGCTCGCACGCATCGAGGGCGACATCGAGAGCTTGGCAGGACGCGCGCTGCGTCCGGAACTCGACTTGTTGCAGGGGGTCTTCACCCCGGCCGCGGCGCGCGCGAAGCCGGCCAACCGGCGGCGCCTGGCGTGGCTTGCCGCAGCGTTGCTGGCCTCGCCGCTGGTGCTGGTCGCAGCCCAGGCCCTGCGCCTGGAGCTTGCCGCGCGCGCGCTCGAATCCCGTGCGGCAACCGTCGTGCGCGGGGTCCTGCCGGCCGCCGGCGATGGCGCCCCGGATGCCCTCCGCTTGCAGCTGCAGGCCGCGCGCGAACCCCGCCTGTTCGCGGCCGCCAGCGGCGCGCTGTTTTCCGCCGTGGCGGCCCGCGCCGGCAGCCACCTCGCCGGGCTCGACTACCAGCGCGGCGACCGGCTGCGCGCGGTGCTGTTCCATCCCGGCCGCGAAGACATCGAAGCCATTCGCGGCGCGCTCGCCACGGACGGCTGGCAGCTGGTGGAAGGCGGCAGCAGCGCAGTGCCCGGCGGCCTGCACACCGGTCTGGTAGTGGAGCCCGCGCCATGACCATGAACACTCGTATCCAAGCCTGGTGGCGCCGCCGCGAACCGCGCGAACACGCAATGCTCGCCGCGATGGCCGTGCTGCTCGCCGCCTTCGCCTGGTGGTACGGCCTGCTGTGGCCGCTGCGTGCGATGCGCGATGGCGCCCAGGCGCATCACCACCGCGCGGTCGTGGCCCTGCAGGCCGCACAGGCCGACGTCGCGGCGCTTGCCACGGCCGGCGCCACGCTGCCGGACGCGGCGACCGGTGATGCCCTGCAGCGCGTGATCCTGGACAGCCTGCGCGATGCCGGCCTCGCCCCCAGCCGCCAGCGCACCGCCGCCGACGGGGCGTTCCTGCTCGAGTTCGAGCGCGTGGCGTCGCCCGCGCTGTTCGGCTGGCTCGGCCGCCTGGCCGACGAAGACGGCCTCGCACCCGCGTCCCTGCGCGTCGAGCGCGCCGACGGCCGGCTGCGGGTCGAAGTCGGCTTCGGCGGCGGAGCGGCGCCATGAGCCCTCGGCGCCTGGCCTGGTGGTTCTCGGGGAGTCTCGTACTGGGCCTGCTCCTGTCGCTCCCCCTGCAGCTCGTGCTGCCCCGGCTGTCCCTGCCGTCCGGACTCTCGGCCATCCGCGTCGAGGGCAGCCTCTGGCGCGGAACCCTGCGCCAGGCGCAGTGGCGCGGCGCCGCACTGGGCGACCTGCGCATGGGGCTCTCGCCGCTGCCACTTCTTGCAGGCCGACAGAAGCTCTGGCTGCACGGTCCGGATGCAAGGCTGGCGCTGCAGGGCGGCCGCGCCAGCGGCATCGGCGATGCCCACGGCGTGGTGCCGCTGCCGCCGCTGGCGGGCCTGGCGCTGCGCGCGTCGCTGGACGGCGCACGCATGCTGTTCGACGGCGATGGCTGCAGCAGCGCCGGCGGCCGCGTGCGGATCGAGGTCAGCCTGCCCGGCGACGCACTGCCACCGGTGATCCTCGCCGGCACGCCCGCCTGCGACGGCCGCAGCGGAACGCTCGCGCTGCTCTCCGAAGACACCGGCGGGCCGCTGGTGCTGGAAGCCACTTTCACCTTGGACGCCGACGGCAGCTACGGGCTGCAGACCCTGGCCCGCAGCGACGACCCCGGTATCCGCGCAGTGCTGCTCGCCGCCGGCTTCCAGGCCGCCCCCGGCGGGCTCAGCCGCGTCGACGCGGGCCGGCTCGAAGGCTGAACGTCGAAGCGGGGCCCCGGAACACATCGTGCCGCGGGCGGCCCCGCATGTGGCGGGGCCGCTCACGCCCCCCGGGCTAGACTGGGCCTCCCCCGAAAAGATGACCGGATCGCGTCGAATCCATGAAATTTCTGTTGCTGCCGATAGCACTTGCCGCCGCCTGCCTCGTCCCCGCCCACGCCGAGGTTCCCCTGGGCACCGTGGCCGGTTCCGACGTGTCGTTCGAAGGCATGTTCCAGGTTGACGGCTACTGGTTCGACAACGACGTCATGGACCTCGATGGCCGCCCCGACGGCCGCGACCGCGCCACCGGCATCCGCCGCTTCGAGCTCGCGCTCAAGGGCAGCGGCCCCGGCGGTTTCGCATGGGCGCTGGGATATGACGTGGAAGGCGAGAACTATCTCGACAACAACGTGTCGTGGAGCTTCGGCGGCGACGGTTCGCCCAAGCACACGCTGCTGCTGGGCCAGTCCAAGCAGGCCAGCGGACTCGAAGAACTCTCGTCCGCGCGCACCAACGATTTCATCGCCAAGGCCTCGGCCACCGGCACCTTCGCCACCGGCCGCCGCCTGGGCGCGTCCTGGAGCTACGACGCCAGCAGCCACGGCGCCTCCCTGGGCTGGTTCGGACGCAACCTCGACGATGACGCCGGCGGCCCCGGCTATGTCGCGCGCACCTGGTGGGCACCGATCCGCGACGACGGACAGGTGCTGCACCTGGGCCTGAGCCACGTCGACCGCGACACCGACAGCGACCAGCTGCGCCTGCGTTCGCGGCCCAACGCCGACATGGCCGCCGTGCGCCTGGTCGACAGCGGCGCCCTGTCCGACGTCGACCGCCTTGCCACCACCGGCCTGGAAGCGATGTGGATCCGCGGCCCGCTCAAGCTGCAGGGCGAGTACTTCATCGCCAGCGGCGACCGCATCGGCAGCGGCAACTACGACACCGAGGGCGGCTACGCCAGCGCGCTCTGGACGCCGGGCGGGACCAGCTGGGGCTATCGCGGCGGCCTGCCGCGCACCACGGTCGAAGGCGCCGGCCTTTGGCAGTTCGGGCTCCGTTACGACTCGCTCGACCTCGACGACGGTGCCGTCCGCGGCGGCCGCATGGAGGCCTGGACGGTGGGCGTGAACTGGTACTGGCGCGACAACGCCAAGCTGATGCTGAACTACGTCGACGTCGCCAGCCGGCGCGCCGTGGCCGGCGGGCCGGTGGTCCACGACGACCCGTCGATCGTCGAGGCGCGCGTCCAGCTGCACTGGTAGGCGCGTCACGCAGCGGTCAAACAAGTGTAATAGGCGCGACACCGCATCCGGTCAGGCTTGGGTCAAACCGGAGCCCCGCATGCGCTACACGATCGTCACCGAGACCTATCCGCCGGAAGTCAACGGCGTCGCGCTCACCGTGCAGGATCTGGAGCACGGGCTCCGTAGCCGCGGCCATGAGGTGGACGTGGTGCGGCCGCGCCAGCACCGCCGCGACCGCGCCGCCGACCACGAGATGCTCACCGCCGCCGGCCGGTTGCCGTTCTACGCCGGCCTGCGCTTCGGCCTGCCCTCCGCCTCGCGGCTGCAACGCCGGTGGCAGCGCCAGCGCCCCGATGCGATCTACATCGCCACCGAGGGCCCGCTGGGCTGGTCGGCGATGCGCGCCGCGACGGCGCTCGGCATCCCCGTCGCGTCCGGCTTCCACACCCGCTTCGACCGGTACATGCGTGACTACGCCGCGGCCTGGATGCAGCCGGTCGCGCTGGCGTGGATGCGGCGCTTCCACAACCGCTCCGCAGCCACCCTGGTGCCGACCCGGGAGCTGCAGGGCGAGCTCAACAGCCTGGGCTTCGAGAACGTGGTGCACCTGCCTCGCGCCGTGGACACGCGGCGCTTCGATCCCGCGCACCGCGACGAGGCCCTACGCGCCCGCTGGGGCCTGAAGCCGGGCGACCTGGCCGTGGCCTGCGTCGGGCGCATGGCCGTTGAAAAGAACCTCGACCTCGCGATCCATGCCTTTCGCGCCCTGCAGGCGCTGCGCCCGGATGCACGCTTCATCTGGGTCGGCGAAGGGCCCGAACTGAGCGCCATCCGCGATGCCAACCCCGACTTCATCTACTGCGGCATGCAGCGCGGCGACGCCCTCGCGCGCCACTTCGCCAGCGCCGACCTGTTCCTGTTCCCGAGCCTGTCGGAGACCTTCGGCAACGTCACCATCGAGGCCATGGCCAGCGGCGTGGCCACCGTCGCCTACCGCTACGGCGCCGCCGCCGAGCACCTGAAGCATGGCCTGCATGGCGCCGCCATCGCGCTGCACGACGAAGCCGCCTTCATCGACGCCGCCTGCCGCCTGTCGCTCGAGGACACCTCGCGCCGCGACATGGGCTGCAACGCGCGTCGCGCGGTGCAGCCGCTGCGCCCGGCGCAGGTCGCGGCCGACTTCGACGCCATCCTCCAGGGCATTGCCCACAACAGGAGCCATGCCGATGTCCACGCTGCACTCGCCTGAGCGCCACCGCGCCGACCGCTTCCTCTGCCTGCGCACCAACGACTGGTGCGCGCACGCCGGCGTGCTGCGCATGTTCGCCGCCACCAGCCGCCTTGGTGATGGCCTTGCCTGGTATGCGCTGATGGCGGCCATGGTGCTGTTCGACGGCGTCGACGGCCTGCGGGCCTCCGCCCACATGGCGGCCACCGGCGCCATCGCACTGCTGCTGTACAAGGGCCTCAAGCGCTGGACGCGGCGCCCGCGGCCCTTCGCCGCCGACGTCCGCATCCGCGCCTGGATCGCGCCGCTGGACGAGTTCAGCTTCCCGTCCGGCCACACACTGCATGCGGTCTCATTCACCATCGTGGCCCTTGCGTACTACCCGCAGCTGGCTTGGGTGCTGCTGCCGTTCACCGCGATGGTGGCGCTGTCGCGGGTGGTGCTCGGACTGCACTGGCCCAGCGATGTGCTGGCCGCGACGCTGATCGGCAGCGGCCTTGCGGCGCTGTCGCTGTGGCTCGGCGCCGCGCTGCCCTTCCAGGCCTGAGGGCGAGCCACTAGCGTGCATCGGGGCGCATCGACGTCTGGTACCAGTCGACCCTGCGTGTCACCACCATGATCGCGGCCAACACCACGAACAGCAGCCCGGCGCCGAGCACCAGGGCGTTGTCCTCGGACACCAGCAGGCCGTACAGCGCCGCGTACAGCGTCGCCAGCATCCCCGCGAAGGCCGCGCCCCGCAGCGCGCCGCCGAGCACCGCCGCCAGGTAGAACCCGATCAGTCCGATACAGGCCGTGGCGGCCGACAGGTAGGCCAGGCCGAAGGGAATGTGTTCGCCAAGGCTGACCAGCAGCAGGAAGAAGACCGCGATCGCCAGGCCCACCAGCCCGTACTGGATGGGGTGGATCGGCTTCTGCCGCATCAGTTCGAACATGAAGAACGCGACGAAGGTCAGCAGCACGAACAGCAGCCCGTATTTGGTCGCGCGCTCCGCCTGCAGGTAGGCGTTCACGGGGTCGACCAGGGTGAGGCCGGCCGCATCGGGGTCGGGACTCCACATCTGGTACGGGTTCACGTCCCGCGCCAGGGAGGCCTGCCTGCGATAGCGGCGCTGGGCATCGGTGGACAACGAAGCCACCTTCCACTGCGCGCTGAAACCGGCGACGTCGAGATCGTGCACCGGCGACAGGCCTTCGAAGCGCGGGTGCGGCCAGCTCGAGCGCAGGCGCAGGTCGTTGTCGCGCGCCAGCGGCATCATCGCGAAGGACTCGGTGCCGCGCAGCTGCAGGTCGACGCGACTCGCGAAGGCCAGCCGCGCGCCCGATGCCGGGGCCCGGAGCCGCGCGTGCACGCCGGGGCCGTCGTCGTGGCCGATGCCCTGCGCCAGCTCGACCGCGCGTCCGTCGACCTGCATGCGCGGCAGTTCGCGCAGGCCGCGCACGTCGGCGATGCCGAAGGCCAGCCAGGGCTCCCCGATGCTGCGGTCGGCACCTTCGGGCGCGTCGTCCGGAATCTGCGCGTCGAAGCGCGCCTGCACCGTGCCCTGCCACTCGTAGACGCGGACCTCGTGCAGGCCACGCTTGCGGGTATCCGGCGCCATCGCGCCGTCGACCACCAGGGTCTCGGGGAAGAAGGTCCAGTGCCGCGTGCGCCGCCGCTCCGTGGTGCGCATGATGCCGGCCGCGTCGGCCGCCTGTTCGCGCACGTTCTCGGTGTAGGGCACGACCAGCACCGGACCCGACACCGTCTGGCGCCCGCCGTAGCTCGCAGCGATGTTCGACACCGCTTCGGCGCGCCGCGCCTGGCGCTCGTCGATCACCCCGCGCACCATCGTCAACGGCACCAGGATCGCGATCGTCATCGCCGCCACCATCAATATTTTTACCCACAGACGCATGACCGCACCTCCCTTGGAAATTGCAGGCAGGTTGCGGGCGCCCAGTGTGGCCACCGCGGGGCGGGGGTGAGGCGGGTGTGAAGTGGCGGGCCCTCAGGCCGTCGGCAGCTCGATGCCGGCGAGCGCACCGCCGCCGTCGCGGTTGCGCAGCCAGGCGCGGCCACCATGGAGCTGCGCCACCTCGGCAACGAATGTCAGGCCGATGCCGCTGCTGCGGCCACCGCCGCCGGGACGCGGCAGTGAATAGAAGCGCTCGAAGACCTGGTCGAGGGCGAAGTCCGGCACGCCAGGCCCACCGTCGGCCACTTCGATCAGCACGCCGCCATCCTGCGCCCGCAGCGCGACCGAGACCGTGCCGCCCCCGGGCGAATGCGCGATCGCATTGTCGACCAGGTTCTCCAGCGCCTGCCGCAGCAGGAAGGCATCGCCCGCAGGCGACGGCAGCGGCTCGTCGGCCTCCAGCGCCAGGGTGACGCCGCCGGCGCGCAGCCGCGGCGCCACCGCCTCGGCGACCTCGCGCGCGACGGCCGCCAGGTCCACCGGTGCGGGATCCTCCAGCCGCTGGCGATGCTCGACCGCGGCCAGTGCCAGCAGCTTGTCGATCATGGCCGCCATGCGCTCGCTCTGCGCGCCGATGTTGGCGGCGAACCGCTGGCGGTCGGCCTCGGGCAGCGGCGACTCCAGCAGTTCGGCCGAGCCGCGGATGGCCGCCAGCGGCGACTTCAGCTCGTGGGTGAGCGTGTGCACGTAGCGCTCGACGTAGCGGCGGTCCTCGAGCCGGTCGCGCATGGTCTCCAAGGCGCGCCCGAGGTCGGCGAACTCGCCGGCGGAATCGGGCAGCACCGCGCGCCGGCCGGCGGTGACCGCATCGGCATAGCCGCGCAGCCCGCCCAGCTGCCGCGACAGCCACCAGGCGGCAAACAGGCCGACCAGCAGCGCGGCGCCCAGCAGCACCAGGCCCCAGCGCAGGATCACGCCCTCGCTGCGGGCGATGAAGGGCGCCATCGCGCGGTTGGGCTTGGACACCGTCAGCACGCCGGCGATGCGTGCGCCGTCGCGGATCGGCGCCGCCACGTGCATCACCGAGCTGGCGTCGTCATCGGGATCGCTGCGCGTGGAGCGCGCGCCGTAGCGGCCGCGCAGGGTCAGGTGGACGTCGTTCCACCGCGAGTAGTCGGCACCGACGTCGCGCCCGGCGGAATCGAAGAGCACGATCCCGTGGGCATCGGTGACGGTGACGCGATAGCTGGCCTCGCGCTTCTCGAAGCCCCAGATGCCGGCGCCGATGTCGCGTCCGGCCAGCGCCCTAATGCGGGTGGCGAACTGGCCGTCCGCGATCCGTCCCGCGAGCAGGTCGTCGGTGGCGAGCTCGGCGAGCACGTTGGCGGTGTCCACCAGCGTGTCTTCCATCGCCTGGCGCACCCCGGGCTTCACCTCGCGCAGGAACACCTGGCCCAGCAGCAGCGCCGCCAGCGCCACGATCAGGAAGTAGCCGAGCAGGATGCGCAGCCCGATGCGCATGGGTCAGTCCGTGTCCAGCGAATAGCCGATGCCGCGGTGGGTGCGGATCGGGTCGGCGGCGGGATCGAGCTGGCGCAGCTTGGCGCGCAGCGTCTTGACGTGGGTGTCGACGGTGCGTTCGCCGCTGTCGGGCGCATCCGCCCAGGCGCGGTCGAGCAGCTGCCCGCGGCCCAGGATCGCGCCCGGGCGCCGCAGCAGCTCGACCAGCAGCGCGTACTCGTTGCGCGTGAGGTCCAGCAGCTGGTCGTCGAAGCGGATCCGCCGCGCCTGGGCGTCATGTTCGAAGCGCCCGTGCCGCCGCACGCCGTTGTCGGCGGCCGGGTGCCGCCGCAGCCGCGCGCGCACGCGCGCCACCAGCTCGCGCGGCGAGAAGGGCTTGGCGATGTAGTCGTCGGCACCCAGCTCCAGCCCGAGCACGCGATCGACCTCGTCGCCGCGCGCGGTCAGGAACACCACCGGCAGCGCGCTGAAGCTGCGCAGCTGGCGGCAGACCTCGAAGCCGCCGATGTCGGGCAGGCCCACGTCCAGCAGCACCAGGTCGACGCCTCCGGCACGCACGCGTTCGGCCACGCCGGTGCCCAGCATCCGGTGCTCGACCACGTAGCCGTCGGCGCGCAGTGCGTAGAGCACGGCCTCGGCGATCGCCGGGTCGTCCTCGACCAGCAGCAGGGTGGACGGCGTCGGCGCGGCGTCGGGAGGCATCGCGGGAAGCATACCGGGCGCCGCAGGCCGGCGGCGGACCGGTATCCTGCAGCGATGAATTACCGCCACGCCTTCCACGCCGGCAACCATGCCGACGTCCTCAAGCACGTCGTCCTGCTTGCGCTGTGCGATGCGCTGGTGGCCAAGCCGGCGCCGCTGTTCGCGCTCGACACCCATGCCGGCCGCGGCCTCTACCACTTGGGCGGCGCCAGCGCGCAGCGCACCAACGAGGCCGACGACGGCATCGCCCGCCTGATCGCGGAAACGCCGCGCGACCCGCTGCTGCGCCGCTACCTCGATGCGGTGTCGGCCTGCCGCAAGCAGCACGGCGCCGATGCCTATCCCGGTTCGCCCTGGCTGCTCGCGCACGCATTGCGCGACGTCGACCGCATCGCTTGCTGCGAGGTGCAGCCGGAAGAAGCGAAGGTGCTGGCGGCGACCCTCGCCACCGACCGCCGCGTGCGCGTGCACGAAAGCGACGGCTATGCCGCCGTTCGCTCCCTGCTGCCGCCGCGCGACGGCGAAGCACGCATCGGCCGCGGCCTGGTGCTGATCGATCCGCCCTACGAAACCCAGCTGGCCGAGTTCGACACCTCGCTGGCCGCGATCCGCGAGGGGCTGCGCCGCTTCCCGCAGGGCGTGTTCGCGCTCTGGTATCCGATCAAGCTGCGGCGCACGCTGGGCCCCTTCCAGCGCCGTGCCGCCGACCTGCCGGCGAAGTCGGTGCTGGTGGCCGAGCTGCTGGTCCGCCCCGACGACTCGCCCCTGCGCATGAACGGCAGTGGCCTGCTGGTGGTCAACGCGCCCTGGCAGTTCGACCTGGCGCTGAAGCCGGCGCTGGCGGCGCTGGCCACGGCACTCGGCGAACGCGGTGCGTCATCCCGCCTGCACTGGCTCCGCAGCCCGCCCTGAGCCTGCCCGGGTCAGCGGGTCCGAGGATGTAGAGGCCGGCTTCACTTCGACCGTGCCAGCATCCGCCCCATGGTCGCCAGAAACCGCCTTCCCCCGTGGCACGAGGAGATCCGCCTCGGCAACGGCCGTGATGTGCTGATCCGTCCCATCCGTCCGGAGGATGCGCCGGTCCTGCGCGCCAGCTTCGAACTGCTGCAACCGGATGAGATCCGCAGCCACATGCTGGGCGGCGTCCATGCGATGAACGCCGACATCTCCCGCCAGCTGTCACAGCCCGACACCCGCAGCGAGTTCACGCTGGTGGTCGCCGAGCAGCTGCCGCCCGGCGAGGCCATGATCCTGGGCGTGGCCCGCGCCGCCGTCGCGGCCGACAGTCGCAACGCGGCGTTCTCCATCCTCGTCAGCCGCAACGTCGCCAGCATGGGCCTGGGCCGGCATCTGATGCGCCGGCTCGCGAAGTGGGCCCGCGGCAAGCGCCTCGATGCGCTGCAGGGCGATATCCCCGAGGCGAACGGGCCGCTGCTCGATCTCGCACTGTCCATGGGCTTTGGCCAGGTGGACGGCGCGGATCCGGGCTTCACGCGTATCCTGCTGCCGCTGGCCGCGACGACGCCGGTGGCCGACGCTGAAGGCGGGGCCTGAACCACGGTCCCCCTGCGCGGCGGTGGCGACAATGCCCCCGCGTTAAACTGCGCGTCCCTGCGCCGGGTGCGTGACCGCATCCGGCGCTTCCGTTGTCTGCGTGCCGATGACCGACAAGACCCCAGCTTCCCCCGTCCTCCTGCCGTCCTCCCCTCCGCCGCTGCCCGGTCCCGGCCGGCCGCGTGCCTGGTGGCGTGCGCCCGCCTCCCGTTCGGCGCTGGCCTGGTTCGTGGCCGCGGCCGCGCGCGCGCATGAGGGCATGCTGCTGGCGGTCACGCGCGACAACCACGCGGCCGCCCAGCTGGAAGCGGACCTGCAGACCCTGGGCGGCGCCGACCCGACACTGCCGGTGCTGGCCTTCCCCGACTGGGAGACCCTGCCCTACGACCGTTTCAGCCCGCACCCGGAGATCGTCTCCCAGCGCCTGGCCACCCTGCGCCGGCTGCCATCGCTGAAGCGCGGCGTGCTGGTGGTGCCGGTGCAGACGCTGATGCAGCGCCTGCCGCCGCTGTCGTACGTCATCGGCAACAGCTTCGACCTGTGCGTGGGCCAGCGCCTGGACCTGGACGCCGAGAAGCGCCGCCTGCAATCCGCCGGCTACCGCAACGTGCCGCAGGTCTACGATCCCGGCGACTTCGCCGTGCGCGGCGCCTTGCTCGATGTCTATCCGATGGGCGAGGCCGCGCCGTTCCGGATCGAGCTGCTCGACGACGAGATCGACACCATCCGCGTGTTCGATCCGGAGAGCCAGCGCTCGCTGGACAAGGTCCAAGCCGTGCAGCTGATGCCCGGCCGCGAAGTGCCGCTGGACGAAGCCTCGCGCGGCCGCGCATTGGACGCGCTGCGCGAGCGCTTCGACATCGACACCCGTCGCAGCGCGCTGTTCCAGGACCTGAAGGCCGGCGCCGCGCCCGCGGGCATCGAGTACTACCTGCCGCTGTTCTTCCCCGACGGCGCCACCGCCACCCTGTTCGACTACCTCGGCAACGACGCGCTGCCGCTGGTGGATGACGGCACGCCGGCCGCGGCCGACCACTTCTGGATCCAGGCGGGACAGCGCCACGAGCAGCGCCGACACGACGTCGAGCACCCGGTGCTGCCGCCGGATGCGCTGTGGCTGGCGCCCGACGCGCTGCGTTCGCGCTTCAACGAGGCACCTCGGATCGAGATCGCGGGCGCCGACCACCCGCGCCATGCCGAAGCCGCGCGCCTGGGCGAACAGCCCGCGCCCCAGCTGCCGGTCTCCGCCCGCCACGACGCCACCGCCGCGCCGCTCAAGGACTTCCTGGGCAGTTATCCGGGCCGCGTCCTGGTGTCCGCCGACAGCCCCGGTCGCCGCGAGGCGCTGCTGGAAGTGCTCGACGCCGCCGCGCTGCATCCGCAGGTCGTGCCGGACTTCCGCGCGTTCGCCGCCGGCGACGTGCGCTTCGCGATCTCGGTGGCGCCGCTGGAAGACGGCTTCGCGTTGGACGGCGGCGTCGCCGGCGCACTCCCGCTGGCGGTGCTCACCGAACGCCAGCTGTTCCCGGAACGCGCCGCGCAGCCGCGCAGGCGCAAGCGCGTTGGCCGCGAGCCGGAAGCAATCATCCGCGACCTGGGCGAGCTGTCCGACGGCTCGCCGATCGTGCACGAGGACCACGGCGTCGGCCGCTACCGCGGACTGGTGAAGCTCGAGGCCGGCGGCATGCCCGCCGAGTACCTCGAGATCGAGTACGCCAAGGGCGACCGTCTATACGTCCCGGTTGCGCAGCTGCACCTGATCAGCCGCTACTCGGGCGCCTCGCCGGAAACCGCGCCGCTGCACTCGCTGGGCGGTGAACAGTGGACGAAGGCCAAGCGCAAGGCGGCCGAGAAGGTCCGCGACGTCGCCGCCGAGCTGCTCGAGATCCAGGCCAAGCGCCAGGCCCGCGCCGGCCTGGCCATCGACATCGACCGCGGCATGTACGAGCCGTTCGCCGCCACCTTCCCGTTCGAGGAAACCCCCGACCAGCATTCCGCGATCGAGGCCGTGCTGCGCGACCTGCAGTCCTCGCAGCCGATGGACCGCGTGGTCTGTGGCGACGTGGGTTTCGGCAAGACCGAAGTCGCGGTGCGCGCGGCCTTTGCCACCGCGGCCGCCGGCAAGCAGGTCGCGGTGCTGGTGCCAACCACGCTGCTGGCCGAACAGCACTTCCGCAACTTCAGCGACCGCTTCGCCGACTGGCCGCTGCGGGTCGAAGTGCTGTCGCGCTTCAAGAGCACGAAAGAGATCAAGGCCGAACTGGAGAAGGTCGCCGAAGGCACCATCGACGTCATCATCGGCACCCACCGCCTGCTGCAGAAGGACGTGCGCTTCAAGGACCTGGGCCTGGTGATCGTGGACGAGGAGCAGCGCTTCGGCGTGCGCCAGAAGGAGGCGCTGAAGGCCCTGCGCGCCAACGTGCACCTGCTCACCCTTACCGCGACCCCGATCCCGCGCACGCTCAACATGGCCATGGCCGGCCTGCGCGACCTGTCGATCATCGCCACCGCCCCGGCCAACCGCCTGGCGGTGCAGACCTTCGTCGTGCCCTGGGACGACGACCAGCTGCACGAGGCCTTCGACCGCGAACTCGCGCGCGGCGGCCAGCTCTACTTCCTGCACAACGACGTCGAGTCGATCGGCCGCATGCAGCGCCAGCTGCAGGAGCTGGTGCCCGACGCGCGCATCGGCGTGGCCCACGGGCAGATGCCCGAGCGCGAGCTGGAACGGGTGATGCTCGACTTCCAGAAGCAGCGCTTCAACGTCCTGCTGGCCTCGACCATCATCGAGTCCGGCATCGACATCCCCAACGCCAACACCATCATCATCAACCGCGCCGACCGCTTCGGCCTGGCGCAGCTGCACCAGCTGCGCGGCCGTGTCGGCCGCTCGCACCATCGCGCCTATGCCTACCTGGTGGTGCCGGACAAGCGCTCGATCACCGCCGATGCAAAGAAGCGCCTGGACGTGATCGCCTCGATGGACGAACTCGGCGCCGGCTTCACACTGGCCACCCACGACCTCGAGATCCGCGGCGCCGGCGAGCTGCTGGGCGAAGACCAGAGCGGCCAGATGGCCGAGGTCGGCTTCAGCCTGTACACCGAGCTGCTGGAGCGCGCGGTGCGCTCGATCAAGCGCGGCGAACTCCCCGACGTCGACGGCACCGCCGCGCGCGGTGCAGAAGTCGAGCTGCACGCACCGGCCCTGATCCCCGACGACTACCTGCCCGACGTGCACACGCGCCTGACGCTCTACAAGCGCATCAGCTCGGCGCGCGACACGGACGCACTGCGCGAGCTGCAGGTCGAGATGATCGACCGCTTCGGGCTGCTGCCCGACCCGGCCAAGCTGCTCTTTGCCATCGCCGAACTGAAGCTGCGCGCCAACACGCTGGGCATCGGCAAGATCGACGTCGGCGCCAGCGGCGGCCGGGTCAAATTCGTCGAGAAGCCCTCGGTCGATCCCATGGCCATCATCCAGCTCGTGCAGTCCCAGCCGAAGAGCTACCGCATGGACGGCCCCGACACCCTGCGCCTCACGCTCGAACTGCCGACGCCGGAAGAACGCCTGCAGGCCGTCCGCGGACTGCTGGCCTTGCTGGCGCCCGGGAAGGGCTGATTTATCGCGCGGAGGCGGCGGGCATGCACGCCACTTCGCGCGTCAGGCTGGCCGCGGAGTGATGTGCCACTGGCCTGCCCCCGCCATTGACACCCACTCCTCCCCTCTCCAAGCTTCGCGCGCCCACGAATGGGCGCATCGACGTTCAAGGAGAACGCACCACATGAAGACCCACCACCTCGCTCTCGCCTGCGGCCTCGCGCTTGCCGCCATCGCCCCTGCCGCCCTCGCCGTCGACGGCGGAGCCGGCTTCCTGCGCGCCGAGATCGGCCAGAGCGACATCGACCTGTCGTATGACGGCATCTCCGCCAGCGAGGACGACACCTCCGCCGTGCTGTCGGGCGGCTACTGGTTCAACCGCAACTTCGCCATCGAAGGCCATGTCGGCACCCTGTACACCGAGTACCTGGGTTACGACACCGACCTCGACCTCGTCAGCTTCGGCATCGGCGTGGCCGCCAAGCACAACTTCGGCGCCGACGGCCTCGGCTTCTTCATCGGTGGCCGCGCCGGCATCGCACGCATCACCGCGCAGCTGCGCGAGGACGATTGGGACGTGATCGACGACGAGCACTCCACCAAGCCCTACTTCGGCGCAAGCGTGGGTTACGACTTCAACCGCCGCTTCGGCCTGTCCCTGCACTGGGACCGCCGCCAGGCGGACTTCGACGGTATCGACCTCGACATCGACACCATCGCCCTCGGAGGCGAATTCCGGTTCTGAGCCCCCGGCCAGGACTGCTCCGCATGGCCGCCTCCGGGCGGCCATTTTCGTTGGTGTTGGGCTCTGCGAAGGCGGCGGGCAGGCGCGTCACTCCGCGGCCAGCCAATGGGGGGCTTCGCGGAGGCGGCGGGCAGGCACGCCACTCCGCGGCCAGCCAGTGGGAAGCCGCTGCGTGACGCGCCTGCCCACCGCTTCCACCTTCGCGGCGAGGTTGGGTTCGCAAGCCCACGCACCCCAACGGCCCAGCCGCACCACCCCATAAGCGCCCGCGCCTCCAATCTGGCCAGCTTTTCCTCCCACCCTCGCGGGAAAGATGAAGGGCAGGCCAGCGGCGCATCACGCAGTGGCTTCCCACTGGCTGGCCACGGAGTGATGTGCCGCTGGCCTGCCCCACGCAGCCCTCCCGCCTTCACTCCTGCGAGCGTTTCGTCGCCGCCTTCCCCACGTTGAGCGAGTCCGCGATCCGCCACAGGTACAGCCCCGCATGCGTCCGGAACGGCCCCCAGCGTTCGCCGCGCGCAGCGAGTTCCCGCGGCGTCGGCATCGCCTCCGCGCGGTCCAGCACCTGCACACCTTTGCGGATGCCCAGATCGTCCACCGGCAGCACGTCCGGCCGCCCCAGGCGGAACATCAGCATCATTTCCACCGTCCAGCGCCCGATGCCCCGGACCGGCACCAGCGCCGCCACGATCGCGTCCTGGTCCATCACCGACATCCGCCGCAGGTCCGGAATCTCGCCGCGCGCCTCGCGTGCGGCCAGGTCGCGCAGCGCCAGCGTCTTGTTGCCGGAGACACCGCAGGCGCGCAGCGTGGGGTCGTCGACGCGCGCCAGGGTGTCGCAATGCAAGCGGGCGGCACCAATGGCGGCCTCGACCCGCGACACGATCGTCGCCGCGGCCTTGCCGCTCAGCTGCTGGTAGAGGATGGCCCGGGCCAGGGCGTCCGCAGGGTCGAAGGAGCGGCGCCAGCGCGGGTCGGGTTCGATCGGGCCCAGGCGGCGGATCCAGGTGCCCAGGCGGCGGTCCCGGCGGGCCAGCCAGGCCTCGGCTTCAAGCGTGTCGTACCCGCGGCTGTAGCGTGGCATGGCCTCAGTCCCGTAGCGCGGCGGCAGCATGCAGCAGCCAGCCGAGGATCATCAGGCTCCCGCCCGTGGGCGCAAGCCGGGTCGGAAGATCCAGGAAATGGGCGCCGACCAGCGAGCCGGCGAACAGCAGCACGCCCAGCAGCAGTGCCCACAGTGCCGCCTTCGCCAAGCGTCCGGCCGCGCGCGGTGCCAGCGCCGCCAGGGCGAGGCCGTGGCCGAAGGCGAAGGCCGCCGCGAGGCCAAGCCGCGCGCCAGCATCGGGCCCCGCGGCGTGCGAGGCGTAGGCCGCCAGCGCAACCGCCGCCGCGGACAGCACGGCGCCGGCGGATGCCAGCAGGCGGCGGCCCGCCACGGATCGGATGCCCACCTGCGATGCCATCGGAAACGCCTCCTCCAGAACGCGAAACGCCGCACCTTTCGATGCGGCGTTCCGGGATGTCACACGCGCGGGCCGGGGCTCAGCGCTTGAGGTTCCAGAACACCTGGAACTGGCCGTCGGCGGTGAACGCGGTGTCGACGCCGTTGAGGTAGTACTCGTACGGGCGACCGATGGCCTCTTCGCCCTGGGTCATGGCCCAGGCGCGGGTGGCGTTGCGGGCCACGTCGAGTTCGGCCATGAAGCCCTTGTAGTTGGCGCGGACCACGCGCGTCGGCTCGCTGCGCACGTAGGTGACCGGACCCAGCAGCTCGATGGACGCCTCGTCCAGCGCCTCCGACTCTGCCACCACGAAGCCGGGTACGACGGGGGCCTGCTCGCCCTCGGCCGCATCGCCCGTTGCCTCGTCCGCGTCGGCAACGGCATCGGTGCCGGCCTCGGCGGCGCCGGTGCCCTTCGGGCGCACGGCCTGGACCACGTCGAAGGTGTAGGTCTCACGCGCGAACTCGGTGGTCACGATGCGCAGCGGGCCGATCGCCTCGAGGTCGTTCGCCTCCATCGTGCGCTTGATCCACTCGATGTTGTCCTTCATCGCCTTCTTGATGACTTCGTTGCTGCGCTCGATCGCGCCGGCGTTGACGACCAGCAGGTTCTCGGCGGGAAGCTCCACGATCTCCAGGCCCGTCAGGTTCGAGCCCTCCACGCGGTAGTCGAAGTTGGGCACCGAGGCCAGCATGCTGCTCAGGCGGCCCAGGCCGAACTTCATGGTGTCGCCGACGTTGCGGCTGACATACAGGCCGGCGTAGCGGCCCAGCAGGTTCCAGCCGTAGTCGACCTTGAAATCCTGGGTGATCTCGATGTTGCGGCCACCGCGACCGGTCGGCTTCAGGGTGAACGTGCTCGACTTGTCCGAGCCGCGCTTGTTGTCCTCGATCTTGTAGACCACGCGCGAATCCTGGTCGGACTCGACGATCTCCCAGCTGCCCTTGCCCACGCCCGACACTTCGGAGTCGTAGTCGATGCGCGCACCGACGCCCTCGTCGGGACCCGAGCGGTTCAGCTTCACGTTGCCCAGCGCAAAGGGGTGCCAGTCGTCGAACCGCTTGAAGCTGTTGATCGTGTCGAACACGATCGCCATCCTGCGATTGGTCTCGACGCTTTCGGTCAGGTAACGGCTGGACGGCAGCAGCACGCCGACGATCAAGAACAGCACGGCGACGATCGCCATGGAAATCAGGAGCTCAAGCAAACGGGTCATTCAGGGTTCTCCGGGACCAGGACCGGCCGAGGCCGGGGCGCAGACGCGCAATCCTAGCAAGATTGCCGGCGTCGCCGCGACCTCCGCGGCATGCATTTTTCCACATCGCGTGACGGCCGGGCCCGGGGGCCGGCGGCGCGCCAGCGATCAGACCAGCTGCAGCTCGAACGCCTTGAGCACCGCGCGGGTGCGGTCGCGCACCCCGAGTTTGCTCAGGATATTGGACACGTGGTTCTTGATCGTGCCCTCGGCCACGCCCAGCGAATTGGCGATCTCCTTGTTGGAGAAGCCCGAGGCCATCAGTCGCAGGATCTCGGTTTCGCGGTCGGTGAGCGGGTCCGGGCGGTCGAGGCTGACGAAATCGTTGCGCATGTGCTCCAGGCCCGACAGCAGGCGCTGGGTGACCGCCGGCTGCACCAGCGAGCCGCCGCCGGCCACCGTGCGAATGGCCCCGACCAACTGCTCCAGCGACACGTCCTTGAGCAGGTAGCCCTTGGCCCCGGCCTTGAGCCCGGCCAGCACCAGTTGGTCGTCGTCGAAGGTGGTGAGGATGATCGTGGGCGGCAGCGTGCCGGCCTGGGACAGCGCCTGCAGCGCCTCCAGCCCGGACATCGCCGGCATGCGCATGTCCATCAGCACCACGTCCGGGGCGATGCCGGGGATCATCTCTACCGCCTGGCGGCCGTCCACGGCCTCGGCCACCACTTCAATGCCGCCGTCCAGCGCCAGCAACGAGCGGATGCCCTGGCGCACCAGGGTCTGGTCGTCGACCAGGCAGACGCGGATCACGCGGCCGGGATCCGCGGGAGTTGCGGGGGTCGTCATGTCGCCTCCGTTGTGGTTTGCGGCGGGCCGGACGGCTCCGCCACGGGTACCGCGATGTCCGCGATGTCGTCCAGCGGCAGTCGCAGCCGCAGGGTGAAGCCCTGTCCCGGCGCGGTTTCCGCCTCGACCTCGCCACCATACGCCGACAGCCGCTCGCGCATGCCGCGCAGGCCGTTGCCGGCGGTGAAGCCGTCGGCGCCGCGGCCGTCGTCGCGGGCCACCAGCCGCACCGCGCCGCGCTCCAGCGCGTACTGCAGGTGCAGCACGCTGGCCTGGGCGTGGCGCACGGCGTTGGTGATGATTTCCTGGGTGCAACGCAGCAGGACGTGGGCGCGCTCGGGGTCTTCCATCGGGAACGGCCGCGGCAGGCGCATCTCCACCGACAGTCCCGGGACGTTGCCGGCCAGCGGTTCCAGGGTCGCGGCCATGTCGATGGTCTCGTTGCCGCGGATCTGGCTGACCGCGTCGCGCACGTCGGACAGCAGCAGCCGGGCCAGCGTGTGCGCCTGCCCGACGTGTTCCTGGGCCTTGCCCTCGGTCAGGTGGTTGGCCACCTCCAGGTTCAGGCTCAGCGCGGTCAGGTGGTGGCCGAGCAGGTCGTGCAGCTCGCGGGAGATCCGGGTGCGCTCGTTCACGCGCACGCTCTCGGCCAGCAGGGCGCGGGTGGCGCGGAGCTCCGCGTTCAGGCGGCGCTGCTCGTCCCGGGCCTGGGCCTGCTGGCGCGCGACGAGGCCGGTGACGAAGGCGAAGCCGGTGAAGCCCACGTACAGGCTGGCCTGCAGCACCGCTTCGGCCCAGGAAAAGTCGAATCCGCGCACGTACACCGGCACGATCACGAATTCGCACAGCACCAGCAGGGCCACGCCCTGCCAGACCGGCAGCAGCCAGGGCAGCACGCTGGCCACCACCATCAGCAGGATGCTGCCCAGGCCGCTCTGGCTGTAGTAGCTGATCGCGATCGCGCCGCCGGCCAGCCCCGCCAGCAGGGCCCGGTCCAAGGCCCCGACCCGCTGCCGGCCCAGCCCGCGGGTGAGCCAGGCATAGCTGGCCCCGAAGACCGCCCACGCCACCCAGGCCTGGACCGCCCCTGGTGCGACCGCGGAGGGCACGCCGTCGCGGTCGGGCTGGGGCAGGGTCAGCAGCAGCAACGGCAGGCCGATCACCGCCCAGGTGAACAGTCCCGCGTAACGCAGCAGACGGTTGTGGTCGAAGCGCTGGAGCATGCCTGCATGGTAGGCGCAAGCGGCGCCCGGACTACGGTCCGGAAGTCATGCATGCAGTCGCCGGCCGCGACGGGGCCATGCGATAATGGCTCGCAGTCGACGACCGCGACGCGCTGGCCCCGGCCCCGCGCGCGCCACGTTGGCGTCATTGGCCACACCACGGAGTCTGGAATGTCGATTGTTGTCCGCGACGTGCGCGAGCACGAGCTGGATTCCGTCCTTGCCCTGAACAATGCCGCCGGTCCTTCCATCCTGCCGCTGGATTCG
Source organism: Luteimonas sp. A534 (assembly GCF_054072805.1). Classification (NCBI taxonomy): domain Bacteria; kingdom Pseudomonadati; phylum Pseudomonadota; class Gammaproteobacteria; order Lysobacterales; family Lysobacteraceae; genus Luteimonas; species Luteimonas sp. A534. Next base: position 76,050 of record NZ_JBSVRR010000001.1, on the reverse strand, counting down.
GCCCGACTGCGCCAGTTCTTCGACACTGCCGATTATTTCCGCGTCGCCGAGCGCGACGGCACCCTGGCCGGCTTCCTGGTCGGCTTCGGCTCGCGCCGCGGCCATGACAGCAGCAATTTCGACTGGTTCGCCGCGCGCCACCCGGACTTCATGTACATCGACCGCGTGGTCGTCGCCAGCCGCCGCCGCGGCGGTGGCGTGGGCCGCACGATCTATGCCGACGTGCAGGGTTATGCCGAGCTCCGCTACCCGGTCCTGGCCTGCGAGGTGTTCGTCGAGCACGACAGCGACACCGCGCGCATCTTCCACGGCAGCTTCGGCTTCCGCGAGGTCGGCCAGCACGTGATGCCGGGCACCGGGATCCGCGCCTCGATGCTGACCAAGGAAATGTGCAGCTACGGCTGGGTCCGCGATACCTACGGCGAGGACCTGCCCGACGCACCCTGGCTCACGCAGCCGCGTCCGGCCGACGAAGCCCGCCTGGCGACGGGGACCCGATGATGGCGAAGGCCCAGGGCGCGCCCGTCGTGAGCTTCGAGCCCGCCGGTGAACTCAAGATCGGCCAGGTCGGCATCGCCAACCTGCGCATCCGCAGCCTCGACGTCGAGCGCCTCGCAGCCGAGATGCGCGAGCGCGTACAGCGCGCGCCCAAGCTGTTCGGCCGCGGCGCGGTGGTGGTCGATTTCGGCGGCCTGTCCGCGCTGCCCGACGTCGCGACCGCGCGCGCGCTGCTCGACGCCCTGCGCGAGGCCGGCGCCCTGCCGGTGGCGCTGGCCTGGGGCAACAGCGATAACGAACAGCTGGCGATCGAGCTCGGCCTGCCGCTGCTGGCCAAGTTCCGCGCCCAGTACGAACCCGTCGGTGGCACCACCGCCGAGGCTGCGCCCACGCCCGAAGCGCCCGTGGCCGCGCCGTCGGCGGCGGAGCGCCCCCGCTCGGCCAAGCCGGCCACCTCGGCGTCGTCCGAGCCTGCCGCGCGCAGCGGTGACCCCGGCCTGATGCAGGCCACCGCGGTGCGCTCGGGCCAGCAGGTCTATGCCGACAACCGCGACCTCACCGTGCTGGCCGCCGTGGGCGCCGGTGCCGAGGTCATCGCCGACGGCTCCATCCACATTTACGGCGCACTGCGCGGGCGTGCGCTCGCGGGCGCGCAGGGCAACACCCGGGCGCGTATCTTCTGCCGCGAGTTCCATGCCGAACTCGTGGCCGTCGCGGGACACTACAAGGTGCTGGAAGACATCCCCGCGGACCTCCGCGGCAAGGCCGTGCAGGTCTGGCTGGATGGCGACCAGCTGAAAATCGCAGCGCTCGACTGAAGCGCGCATACAGGAGACAGACTTTGGCCGAGATCATCGTAGTCACGTCCGGCAAGGGCGGCGTCGGCAAGACAACCACCAGCGCGAGCCTGGCCTGCGGCCTGGCGCGGCGCGGCAAGAAGGTCGCGGTCATCGATTTCGACGTCGGCCTGCGCAACCTCGACCTGATCATGGGCTGCGAGCGCCGCGTGGTGTACGACTTCGTCAACGTCACCCAGGGCGAGGCCACGCTCAAGCAGGCCATGATCAAGGACAAGCGTTTCGAGACCCTGTACGTGCTCGCCGCGTCGCAGACGCGCGACAAGGACGCGCTCAACCGCGACGGCGTGGAGAAGGTGCTGAAGGAACTCGACGCCGACGGCTTCGACTACATCGTCTGCGATTCCCCCGCCGGCATCGAGAAGGGCGCGTTCCTGGCGATGTACTTCGCCGACCAGGCGGTGGTCGTGGTCAACCCGGAAGTGTCCTCGGTGCGCGACTCCGACCGCATCATCGGCCTGCTCGATTCCAAGACCCGCAGGGCCGAGGCCGGCGAGCCAATCAAGTCGCACCTGCTGGTCACCCGCTACAACCCGCAGCGCGTGGGCGATGGCGAAATGCTGTCGATCACCGACGTCGAGGACGTGCTTGGCCTGAAGACCGTGGGCGTGATCCCGGAATCGGGCGACGTGCTCAACGCCTCGAACAAGGGCGAACCGGTGATCCTGGACATGGAATCCGAGGCCGGCCAGGCCTATGACGACGCCGTGGCCCGGATCATGGGCGAGGAGCGACCGATGCGCTTCATCCAGCTGGAGAAGAAGGGTTTCTTCAGCAAGCTGTTTGGAGGTTGAGGCATGGGCATGTTCGATTTCCTGAAGCCGAAGAAGAACACCGCATCGATCGCCAAGGAGCGGCTGCGGATCATCGTCGCGCAGGAGCGCAGCTCGCGCGGCGCGCCGGACTACCTGCCGCTGCTGCAGCGCGAACTGCTCGAGGTCATCCGCAAGTACGTCAGCGTCGACGTCGACGCGGTCAAGGTCGACCTGATCAAGGATGGCGACCACGACGTGCTCGACATCAGCGTGGCCCTGACCGACGAGCGCGCGGCCGCGGCCAACTGAGCCTGCCGTGGAAGCGGAGGCCGCGCCCGTTGAAGCAGGGCCTGTTGAAGCAGGGCCTGTGGGAGCGGCTATAGCCGCGATTGCCGGTGGCCCCATCGCGGCTATAGCCGCTCCCACAGGGGAAAGCACCTCCGCGGAGGTGCTGCGGCTGCGCGACATCGGTTTCCGCGATGCCGCCGCGCTGCTTGCGCGGCACGGGCTCGAACTGCTACGCGTCGACGACGGCGCACCGATTCCCGGCAGCTACTGGGGCGAGCCCGAGGCCGGGATCATCGGCAACCACGTGTACGCGCGCGGCGATACGCCCGTGCATTCCATGCTGCACGAAGCCTGCCACCTGATCGTGCTGCCGCCCGAGCGCCGCGCGCTCGTGCACACCGATGCCACCGACTCCGTACCTGAAGAAGACGCCACCTGCTACCTGCAGATCGTGCTCGCCGATGCCCTGCCCGGCGTCGGGTGCGACCGCCTGATGGCCGACATGGATGCCTGGGGCTACAGCTTCCGGCTCGGCTCCACCCGCGCCTGGTTCGAACGCGACGCCGAGGACGCCCGCGCCTGGCTGCAGGCGCGCGCCCTGCTCCCGGCCTGACGCGGCCGCCACTTGCGGCCGCGCCACCCGCCTACTAGCCTGCGTGGGTTTCGCGCCCGAGCGGGCGCCACCGGAGATCCACCAGTGAAGCCACGCACCCGCATCGCCATCGCCATTGCCGCCAGCCTGTTGCTCGCCGCCTGCTCGCGCCCGTCCACCGCGCCCGGCCCCGACGGCACGCCGTCGCAGGCGCAGCTCGAGAAGGAAACCGCGGACGAGTTCATCGCCCGCGTGAACGAGGAGTTCGCACAGCTGATGCCGGAGATGACGGCGTCGCAGTGGATCGCCGCCACTTACAGCAACGGCGACAGCGAACTGCTGGCGTCCAAGGGCAACGAACGCTTCCTCGCGCGTACCCAGCAGTGGGTGGAGCAGTCGCGCCGCTTCGAGGGCAAGGAGATGTCGCCGGCCACCGAGCGCGCGATCAGCCTGCTGAAGCTCGGCACTGCGATGCCGCCGCCGCGCGATCCCGCGAAGCTGTCGGAGCTCACCACCCTGGCCACGAAGATGGAAGGCATCTACGCGCGCGGCGAGTACTGCACCGGCGAAGGCGACGCGCGCTCCTGCCGCCAGCTCGGCGAGCTCGAGGACGTGCTGCGCAACGACCGCGACTACGACGCCCAGCTCGACGCGTGGCAGGGCTGGCACACCATCGCGCAGCCGATGCGCGCGGACTACGAGCGCTTCGCCACCCTGGTCAACGAAGGCGCGCGCGACCTCGGCTTCGCCGATGCCGGCGAGCTCTGGCGTGCCGGCTACGACATGACCCCGGCCGAACTGTCCGCCGAAACCGACCGCCTCTGGAGCCAGGTCGAGCCGCTCTACGAACAGCTGCACTGCTACACCCGCACCCGCCTGGAAGCGGAGTATCCGGGCAAGGGTTCGATCAACGGCATGCTGCCCGCGCACCTGATGGGCAACATGTGGCAGCAGGACTGGAGCAACCTCTGGTCGCTGGTGGCGCCCTACCCCAACGCCAGCCAGATGGACGTGACCGGCGCGCTGGAGCGGCAGTACCAGGCTTCGCTCAACGAGCGGCTGATGCGCGAAAGCGCGCTGCTTGAAACCGACGGCCGGGTTGAAGTCGCGCGCGGAGCGCAGCTCGAGCACGCGCAGGCCATGACCCGCCAGGCCGAGGAGTTCTACACCTCGCTGGGCATGCCGGCGCTGCCCGAGGGCTATTGGGAGAAGACCCAGTTCATCAAGCCCCGCGACCGCGACGTGGTCTGCCATGCCAGCGCCTGGCAGATGAACCCCGATGCCAGCGACGTGCGCACCAAGATGTGCATCAAGCCCAACGAGGAAGACTTCACCACGATCTACCACGAGCTCGGCCACGTCTATTACTACCTGGCCTACGGCAAGCTGCCGCCGCTGTTCCAGAACGGCGCGCACGACGGCTTCCACGAGGCCATCGGCGATACCATCGAGCTGGCGATGACCCCGCAGTACCTGCAGTCGATCGGACTGGTCGAAGGCCAGGTGCCCGGCGAGGAGGCGCTGATCAATTCGCAGATGCGCATGGCGCTGTCCAAGGTCGCCTTCCTGCCCTTCGGCCTGATGATCGACCGCTGGCGCTGGGGCGTGTTCGACGGGACGATCACCCCGGACAACTACAACAAGGCCTGGTGGGACCTGAAGGCGCGCTACCAGGGCGTCGCCCCCGCCACCGCGCGCGGCGAGGAATTCTTCGACGCCGGCGCCAAGTACCACGTGCCGGGCAACACCCCGTACACGCGCTACTTCCTCTCGCACGTGCTCCAGTTCCAGTTCTACAAGGCGCTGTGCGACGCCGCCGGCCACGTCGGCCCGCTCAACGAATGCACCTTCGCCGGCAACCAGGCGGCGGGCGAGAAGTTCTGGGCGATGCTGTCCAAGGGCAACAGCCAGCCTTGGCAGCAGACGATGAAGGAGCTCACCGGCGGCGAGACCATGGACGCCTCGGCGGTGCTGGAATACTTCGCGCCGCTGAAGGAGTGGCTGATCGAGCAGAACGAAGGCAAGACCTGCGGCTGGCAGGCGTCCGCCGTGCCGGTCGCGGCCGCGGAGTAAGGCAAGGCCTGCCCCGTCTGCCCGCGCAGCGGGGGATGGGGCAGCCACGCGGGGAACCTACACGTGTTCGGTAGGGTCCGGCATTCCCGGCTCGCACTGCCCCTCAGGCAGGCGCTTGGTCCGATACCGCTCCAGGCGCCACACCAGCCAGCCGGCCAACGTGAACACCGCGGCGGCCACCGCGAGCGTGGCGGTCGATCCGCTGACCATCGGCGACAGCAATCCAGCCACCACCGCGTTGAGCGCCAGGCTGGTGAAGGCCTGCAGCGACGAGGCCGCGCCGCGTTGGCGCGGATACATGTCGAGGATGGCGAGCGTCAGCACCGGGAACACCAGGGCCACGCCGAAGGCGTTGAGCGCCACCGGCAGCACCGCCCACGGCACCGTGGGCACGTCCACCAGCAGGCCGTAGGCAACATTGGCCACCGCCGCCAGGCCGCAGCAGGCGAAGCCCAGGTTGACCTGCAGCACGTGCGACATCCGCCCGGCCACGCGCCCGGAGGTGAAGGCACCGAGCATCATCCCGCCGATCATCGGCGCGAAGAACCAGGCGAAGCTGCGCTCGTCGAGCCGCAGCAGGTCGAGCACGAACGCGGGGGCGGAGGCGATGTACAGGAACAGCGCCGCGAAGTTGAGCGCGCCCGCCACCGCCAGGCGCTGGAAACGCCGGTTGGCGAGGATCAGCACGTAGTCGCGCAGCATCCGCCGCGGCACCGGCGCGCTGCGATTCTCCACCGGATGGGTTTCGGGCAGCCAGGCCCAGGTCGCCGCCAGCAGCAGCACGCCGAAGCCGACCAGGAACCAGAAGATGTCGTGCCAGTGGCCCCAGCCCAGGATCCAGCCGCCGATCACCGGCGCGATCGCCGGGGCGATGCCGAAGATCATCGACACCTGGCTCATCAGGCGCTGGGCGTCGTCGCCGTGGAGCACGTCGCGGATCACCGCGCGGCCCACGATCAGGCCCACGCCCGCGGACAGGCCCTGCAGCGCGCGGAACGCGAGCATGGTGAACAGGTCGTCAGCCAGCGCGCAGCCCACCGAGGCGCCGATGAACACGATCAGGCCGCCCAGGATCACGCGGCGGCGGCCCAAGGCATCCGACATCGGGCCGTGCACCAGGCTCATCAGCGCATAGGCCACCAGGTAGACGCTGATGGTCTGCTGCATCGCCAGCTTGTCGGCGCCCAGCGCCTCGCCCATCACCGGGAAGGCCGGGAAGATGGCGTCGATCGAGAACGGGCCGAACATCGACAGCCCCGCCAGCAGCAGGGCCAGCCGGCCGGTGGATTTGGGCAGATGCGGGGGCATGGGCAGGCGCAGGTAGGCGGCCGCCAAGGATACCGGCTGCCTCGCTACCCTGCGTGGGAGCGGCTATAGCCGCGACGGGCCAATCGCGGCTGTAGCCGCTCCCACAGGCTATAATCCCCGGGCAAGACCCTCCAGCGGGAGAAGCCGTCCCAGTCCACCGGACCGGCTGCCGAAGGCGCAACGCCCGTAATCGCTCAGGCCCACGTACCGCCGACGGGGACAACTCTGGAGAGACCGGTCAAACCCGGCGCCGAAGGTGCATGGATGGGGGCTCGCGCCCCATCCCGAACTCTCAGGCAAAAGGACAGAGGGGCGCCCCGCGTGCGTGCACGCGGCCCATCCGCGCCCGCGAGGTCCCTGCCATGTCCAAGTCCCCTTCACTCCGCTCGCTCGAACACCACGACGCGTTCGTTTCACGCCACATCGGCCCCAACGAAGACGAGATCGCGCAGATGCTGCGCGTGGTCGGCCACGAATCGCTCGATGCGATGACCGACGCCATCGTCCCCGGCTCGATCCGTTCCGGCGATGCCCTCGCCCTGCCGCCGCCGATGACCGAGGTCGACGCGCTGGCGAAGATCCGCGGCATCGCCGAGCGCAACACCGTCCATCGCAGCTTCATCGGCCAAGGCTACTACGGCACCCACGTGCCCAACGTCATCCTGCGCAACATCCTCGAGAACCCGGCCTGGTACACGGCCTACACGCCCTACCAGGCGGAGATCTCGCAGGGCCGCATGGAGGCGCTGATCAACTTCCAGACCATGCTGGCCGACCTGACCGGCATGGAGATCGCCAACGCCTCGCTGCTCGACGAGGCGACCGCCGCGGCCGAAGCGATGACCCTGGCCAAGCGCTCGGCGAAGTCCAGGTCCAACGTCTTCTTCGTGTCGAAGAACGTGCATCCGCAGACGCTCGAAGTGCTGCGCACCCGCGCCGGCGGCCTCGACATCGAGCTGCACGTCGGCGACGACGCCGATGCCGCCACCGTCGACAGCTACGGCGTGCTGCTGCAGTACCCCGACACATTCGGCCGCATCCACGACTACCGCGCCGTGGCCGAGGCCGTGCATGCGCGCGGCGGCGTGGTGACCGTGGCCGCCGACCTGCTGGCGCTGACCCTGATCGCCGCGCCCGGCGAATGGGGTGCGGACATCGTCATCGGCAACACCCAGCGCTTCGGCGTGCCCTTCGGCTTCGGCGGACCGCATGCGGGCTACATGGCCTGCCGCGACGCGTTCAAGCGGCAGATGCCGGGCCGCCTGATCGGCGTCTCGGTCGACGTCGAGGGCAACCCCGCCTACCGCCTGACCCTGCAGACCCGCGAGCAGCACATCCGCCGCGAGAAGGCCACGTCCAACATCTGCACCGCGCAGGTGCTGCTGGCGGTGATGGCCAGCATGTACGTGGTCTACCATGGCCCCGACGGCCTGGTGCGCATCGCGCGCCGCGTGCACCGCCTGACCGCGATGCTGGCCGCCTCGCTGCGCAAGTGCGGGATCGAGGTCGGCGGCGATTTCTTCGACACCCTGCACGTCACCGGCGTCGACGCCGCGGACATCCACGTCAAGGCGGCGAAGGCCGGAATCAACCTGCGCCGGATCGATGCCACGTCGGTGGGCATCAGCCTGGACGAGACCACCACGCGCGACGAAGTGGTCGCGCTGGCACAGCTGTTCGACGCCATCATCGACGACATCGACACGCTCGACGCCGCGACGCCCGACGCGCTGCCGGCGGGGCTGCCGCGCAGCTCGAAGTTCCTGACCCACCCGGTGTTCAACACCCACCACAGCGAGCACGAGCTGCTGCGCTACATGCGCGCCCTGGCCGACAAGGACCTGGCCATGGACCGCACGATGATCCCGCTGGGCTCGTGCACCATGAAGCTCAATGCCACCGCCGAGATGATCCCGATCACCTGGCCCGAGTTCGCCGACATCCATCCGCTGGCGCCGGCCGACCAGACCGAGGGCTACAAGGAGCTGATCGACGGCCTGGAACACATGCTTGCGGAGATCACCGGCTACGACGCGGTCAGCTTCCAGCCCAACTCGGGCGCCCAGGGCGAGTTCGCCGGCCTGCTCGCGATCCGCGCCTGGCAGGAGTCACGCGGCGAAGGCCACCGCGACATCTGCCTGATCCCCGAATCCGCGCACGGCACCAACCCGGCGTCGGCGCAGATGTGCGGCATGACGGTGGTGGTGACGCGCTGCGATGCCAGCGGCAACGTCGACGTCGAGGACATCCGCGCCAAGGCGGAGAAGTACAGCGACCGCCTGGCCGCGATCATGATCACCTACCCGTCCACGCACGGCGTGTTCGAGGAAGACGTGGTCGAGATCTGCGAGATCGTCCACGCCCACGGCGGCCAGGTGTACACCGACGGCGCGAACATGAACGCGCTGTGCGGCGTCGCCCGCCCCGGCAAGTGGGGTTCGGACGTCAGCCACCTCAACCTGCACAAGACCTTCTGCATCCCGCACGGCGGCGGCGGTCCCGGTGTCGGACCGTGCGCGGTGAAGTCGCACCTCGCGCCGTTCCTGCCGCGCGCCTTGGGCGGCACGGGCGAGGTGGGCATGGTGTCCGCGGCCACCCACGGTTCGGCCAGCATCCTGCCGATCAGCTGGATGTACATCACGCTGATGGGCGCCGAAGGCCTGCGCCGCGCCACCCAGGTGGCACTGCTCAACGCCAACTACATCGCCACGCGCCTCGAGTCGCACTACAAGACCCTGTACACCGGCCGCAACGGTCTGGTGGCGCACGAGTGCATCCTCGACCTGCGCCCGTTGAAGGACGCCACCGGCGTCGGTGCCGAGGACGTCGCCAAGCGCTTGATCGACTTCGGCTTCCACGCGCCCACGCTCAGCTTCCCGGTCTCGGGCACGCTGATGGTGGAGCCGACGGAGAGCGAGTCGATGCACGAACTCGACCGCTTCATCGACGCGATGATCCAGATCCGCGAAGAGATCCGCGCGATCGAGGACGGCAAGCTGGACCGCGAGGACAACCCGCTCAAGCACGCTCCGCACACCGCGGAGCAGGCCAGCGCCAGCGAGTGGACGCACGCCTACCCGCGCGAACTGGCGGTGTTCCCGCTGCCCTCGCTGCGCCGCCAGAAGTACTGGCCGCCGGTGGCGCGCGTGGACAACGTGCACGGCGACAAGAACGTGTTCTGCAGCTGCATCCCGATCGGCTCGGCCGAGGATGAGCCGGAAGCGTTCAGCGAACCGGACGTCGCATAAGGAACCGATGGGGGCGGCCGCGAGGCCGCCCCCATTTGCTTCGGGAACTCCCCTGCCGTAAAGCCCGCTTCACACGCGCAGCGCTACCCTGCGCCCATGCCAGCCCTCCCGGCAGCCGACGCCCTCGCGCCCCCCACGGCGGACGCGATATCCGACCTCCGCCGTCGCTATGCGGACGTCCGTACGCGCACGTGCGCGTTGGCCGCGCCGCTGTCGCCCGAGGACGCCCAGCTCCAGTCCATGCCCGACACCAGTCCGGCGAAGTGGCACCTGGCGCACACCACCTGGTTCTTCGCACGCTTCGTGCTGGACGACCCCGCCGCGATCCCCGAAGGCTGGGACTACCTCTTCAACAGCTATTACGTCGGTGCCGGCGAACGCCATGCGCGATCGCAGCGTGGCCTGGTCTCGAGACCCTCGCTGCACGAAGTACTCGCCTGGCGCGACGCCATCGATGCACGGATCCTGCGCGGCCTCGACGACGGCCGCCTCGACGCCGCCACGCGCGACGTGCTGCTGCTCGGCACCCACCACGAGCAGCAGCACCAGGAACTGCTGCTGACCGACATCAAGCACGCGCTGTGGTGCAATCCGCTGCAGCCCGCATACCGCAGCGACCTGCCCACGCCGCGGGCGCGCACGGGAACGCCCACGGCCGATGGCGATCCGCGCTGGCTGCGACGCGACGAGGCCATCATCGAGATCGGCGCGCCGCCCTGGCCGGCCGCCGCTGCGCCCTTCGCGTACGACAACGAAACCCCGCGCCATCGCGTGCTGCTGCCCGCGCATGCACTGGCCGAACGCCCCGTATCGAATGCCGGCTTCGCCGCCTTCGTCGCCGACGGGGGCTACGCGACGCCGGGCCTGTGGCTGAGCGACGGCTGGGACACCGTGCAGCACGAAGGCTGGTCGCGGCCGCTCTACTGGCACGAGGACGGCGCGCGCGAATTCACCCTCGGCGGCTGGCGCGAGCGCGACCCGCACGCACCGGCGTGCCACCTCAGCCTCTACGAGGCCGATGCCTATGCGCGCTGGGCCGGGGCGCGCCTGCCCACCGAGGCCGAATGGGAGGCGGCCGCGGCCGGGCTGCCCGTGGAAGGGAATTTCAGCGATGCCGATGCGCCGCTGCACCCCGTCGCGCGCCCTGACACGGAGGCCCACGCCGGCCTGCGCCCCGCCGTCACGCCGCTTCCCCCGCTGGGCCTGTTCGGCGACGCCTGGGAATGGACCCGCAGCGCCTACGGGCCCTACCCCGGCTTCCGTCCGCTCGCCGGTACGCTGGGCGAATACAACGGCAAGTTCATGAGCGGCCAGCTGGTGCTGCGTGGAGGCAGCTGCGCCACGCCGCGGGGCCACGCGCGCGCCAGCTACCGCAACTTCTTCCCCCCGCACGCGCGCTGGCAGTTTTCCGGCCTGCGCCTCGCCAAGGACATCGATTGAGCCCCCATCTCAGGTTGACCGACCTCCATCCCAGCGCGGACGACATCAGCGGCGACGTGCTGCGCGGCCTCGCGTCGACGCCCAAGCGCCTGCCGTCGAAATATTTCTACGACCGCCGTGGCTCGGAGCTGTTCGAGGCCATCACCCGCCAGCCCGAGTACTACCCGACCCGCGTCGAACTGGCCCTGCTGGCCGACCTCGGCCACGAGATCGCCGCCGCCGTCGGTCCCTGCGCCCACGTGGTGGAATACGGCAGTGGCAGCGGCCGCAAGACACGGCTGCTGCTCGACGCGCTGGAAGATCCGGTGGCCTATACCCCCATCGAGATCTCACGCTCCGCGCTGACCGCGAGCGCCGAACGCCTGGACCGCGAATTCGGCGATGTCGAGGTGCTGCCGGTGCTGGCCGACTTCACCCGCCCGGTCCGGCTGCCGCAGCCGTCGCGCCCTGCGGCGTCGGTACTGGTGTTCTTCCCGGGCTCGACGCTGGGCAACTTCGGCCGCGACGAATCGGTGCGGCTGCTGCAGGCGATGCACGACACGATGGGCGGCAACGGTGCCGCGCTGGTCGGCATCGACCTGGAAAAGGATCCCGCGGTCATCGAGGCCGCGTACAACGATGCCGCCGGCGTCACCGCCGAGTTCACCCTGAACCTGCTGCACCGGCTCAACCGCGATGTCGGCAGCGATTTCGATCCGGCGGCGTTCGCCCACCGCGCGCGCTACGTGCCTGAAGAGGGCCGCGTCGTGACCACGCTGGAAAGCCTTCGGGAGCAGACCGTCACGGTGGAAGATCGCGGCTTCCACTTCACCACGGGCGAGCAGATGCACGTCGAGCAGAGCCAGAAGTACACCGATGCGCGCATCACCGCGCTGGCCGCGGGCGCGGGTCTGCGCGTGGCCGCCCGATGGAACGACCCGCTCGACTGGTTCGGCCTGCGCCTGCTCCGCCCCGCATGAGGCGGAGCAGGCGCAGGCGGCGTCAGGCGGACGCCTGCTGCGGCCGCTGCCGGGGCACGGCGTTCGGCGGCAGCATGATCTTCGCGCCCTTGAAGTACATCATCCGCAGCTGGCGTCCACGCGGCGACCAGCCGATGAAATGCGCCCTGGCCTCTTCCTCGAACATGTCCTGGTAGCGCACGGCCATCTCGTCGTTCTGCAGCTCGATCATCACGCCCACCGATTCCGGCTTGGGCAGCGAGGCGTTCCAGGCCTCCAGCGTGTCGCGGATGCAGTTGAGGAAGGGCATGGTCTGCTTCAGCCCGCGCGCGCCGACGTCGAAGAACTGGCGATAGAGGTAGGTCGGCTGGCCGAACGACGGCACGATGCCCAGCACCGCGGTACCGACACCCCACAGCGCGCCGGTGTCATCCCGGCCCACGGCCACTGCCTGCTGCGCGCGCTCGGCCGCCCTGGTCGGGTCGGGCAGCGCGTTGTTGCGCGCCCACATCGCGATCAGCTGCGAACCCAGCTCCGGGGTCACGTTCTTCCAGACGGGCACGATGTCCATGCTCACTCGCCTGCCCCGCTGCCATTCTCGACCAACACCATCGTTCGCTCTCCTCCCTGGATGGCCTTCGATCATGGCGCAAGCGCCGCCGGCGGCGCAACGCGGCGGCCGGACCGGGGCACGCATGCGGGTCCGGGCGGCCTTGCAGCTTCCCGCGCACGTCGGGAGTGGCGCGCCCAGCGGCGTACCATTCCTGAGTGAGCCGTCCAGCCTCCGCCTTCCAAGGCATGTTCCAGTTCAAGCCCGCACCGCCCGACCGGGTGCGTTTCTCGCTGCGCGCGGGCGCCTGCATCGGCGCGCCGGTGCTGGCGGGCTGGCTGGCCGGCGACATCTCCGCCGGAATGATGGTCGCGATCGGCGGCTTCACCGCGCTGTACGGCGGCGGGCGGGCCTACGCGCACCGCGCGCTGCAGCTGGCCGTGATCGCATTCGCCTTCGCGCTGGCCACCGCGCTTGGAATGTGGAGCTCGGCCGGTGGCTGGTCGGTAGCGCTTCCGGTGATCGCGCTGGTCGCCGTGGTGGCCACGTGGATCGGCAACGCGCTGCGCATCGGCCCTCCCGGCGCCTACATGTTCATGCTGGCCTGCGCCGCGGCCACGGCCATGCCCGCCGGCCCCCTGTCACCGACGCTTGCCGCGCTGCTGGTGGCCGCCGGCGGCGGCTTTTCGTGGCTGGTGCACATGTCCGGCGCCCTGATCGACGTCCGCGGACCCGAGCGCAAGGCCGCGCGGGGCGCGGGCAACGCGGTGATCGCCTACGCTGCCGCGATCGGTGCGCCTGGTGAAGGGGCCGCAAGGCGCCAGGCCGCATACGCCCTGCAAAACGCATGGGACGTGCTGGTCAACCAGCAACCGCCCCGGGTTCGCGGCAGCGTCCCGGTCGGCCGCCTGCGGACCCTGGTGCGCGGGCTGCACCTGGCCTTCGCCGACGCCATGGGCACCGCCAGCAGGGGCGCCGCGCCCGACCCCGCGCTCGCACAGCATCTGCAACAGCTGCTTTCGGCGATCGACACCACCGACGACGTGGAGGTCACCGGCCACGACGAGGTCCCGCCCGGCCATCCCCGCGCACGCGAGGCGCTGCTGGATGCGCTGCGACCGGGATCCAGCGCCCGCCGGATCCTTGTGCGCGTGGCCATCGCGGCGCTGCTCGCCGGTGGGCTGGCATCGCTGCTGCACCTGGAGCGCGCCTACTGGGCGGTGGCGGCGGCGGTGCTGCTGCTGTTCCAGGGCTTCGACTGGGTGCGCATGGTGCAGCGGAGCACGGAGCGCCTGATCGGCACCTGGGTGGGCCTGCTGCTGGGCGGCGCCATCCTGGCCTGGCATCCGCAGGGCCTGTGGCTGGTGCTGGTGATCGTGGCCCTGCAGTTCACGGTGGAGATGCTGGTGATGCGCAACTACGCCATCGCCGTGATCTTCATCACCAGCGCCGCGCTGACCCTCGCCAGCGGCGGCCATCCGGTGCCTGACGTGCCGCAGTACGTACTGGCGCGGGGCGTGGACACCCTGCTCGGCGTGGTGGTGGCGCTGCTGGTGTACCGGGCGCTGCCGCCGCGACCCGCCACCGTGACCCTGCCCGAGCAGCTCAGGCGGACCATCGCTGCCGTCGCCGCACTCGTGCCGACGCTGGCCAGCGGCAACGTCACCGCGCCGGAGGCACGCGCCCTCCGCGGCACGGTGCAGCAGGCGGCCATGGCCCTCGTCGCCGCGCACGAAGCCGGGCTGGCCGGTTCGCGCAGTGAAACCCGCGCCGCGGAAGAAGCCTGGCCGGCGATCGTGTCGGCCGACCGGCTGGCCTATCGCGCACTGTCGGCCTGCTGGGCGCTGGAAGGCCTGGGCGGGCGCAGCGCGATGGAATCGGCCCGGGCGATGTTCGCCGATGGCGGCGCCAGGCGCTTGCAGGCCGCCCTGGCCGCACTTGCGGATGCGGTCGGCAACGACAGCATCCCGCCCGATCCGGGACCGCTGCCCCATGTGCTTGAAGTGGAGGTGCGCAGCCTGCGCGAGTGCCTGATCCGCGAGCCGGCGGAAGTGGTGCCGGCTGTCAGCTGATCGCCAGCCTCACGGCGAGCGCCGCGAGCGTCGCGAGCAGCACGGGCAAGGTGAGTACAAAGCCGACCCTGAAATAGTAGCCCCAGGTGATGCGGATGCCCTTGCGTGCCAGCACGTGCAGCCACAGCAGCGTGGCCAGGCTGCCGATCGGGGTGAACTTCGGTCCCAGGTCGCTGCCGATGACATTGGCGTACACCATCGCTTCGCGCACCGCGCCTTCGGCCTGGCTGGCGTCGATCGACAGCGCACCCACGAGCACGGTGGGCAGGTTGTTCATGACCGATGACAGGAAGGCCGTCAGCAGGCCCGTGCCGAACGTGGCGGCCCACAGGCCGTGGCCGGCGAACCAGTCGAGCAGCGTCGCCAGATGGTCGGTCAATCCATTGTTCCGCAGGCCGTAGACCACGAGGTACATGCCCAGCGAGAACACCACGATCTGCCAGGGGGCTTCGCGCACCACCTTGCGGGTCGAGATCCTGTGCCCCTTCGCCGCCACGCCGAGCAGCGCCAGCGCGCCGGCGCCGGCCACCGCGCTGATCGGCACGCCCAGCCTCTCGAGCGCGAAGAACCCGACCAGCAGCAGTGCCAGCACGATCCAGCCTGCGTTGAACGTGGTGCGATCGACAATCGCCGACGCGGGATCTTCGAGCTGGCTGACGTCGTAGCTGCCGGGGATGTCACGGCGGAAAAACCAGAGCAGGACGGCCAGCGTCGCGGCCACGGACACCAGGTTGACCGGGAACATCACCGACGCGTATTCGGCAAAGCCGATGTCGAAATAATCCGCCGAAACGATGTTGACCAGGTTGGAGACGACTAGAGGCAGGCTCGCGGTATCGGCGATGAATCCGGCGCCCATCACGAAGGCCAGGGTCGCGGCGGGACTGAACTTCAGCGCCAGCAGCATGGCGATCACGATCGGCGTCAGGATCAGCGCCGCGCCGTCGTTGGCGAACAGGGCCGCGACGGCCGCGCCGAGCAGCACGAGGTAGACGAACAGCCTGCGTCCGCTGCCTCGGCCCCAGCGCGCGACGTGCAGCGCGGCCCATTCGAAGAAGCCGGCCTCGTCGAGCACCAGGCTGATCAGGATCACCGCGACGAACGTGAAGGTGGCGTTCCAGACGAAGCCCCAGACAACCGGGATGTCAGAGAGCCCGACCACGCCCGTGGCCAGGGCCAGCACCGCGCCGAACGAGGCACTCCACCCGACCCCCAGCCCCTTCGGCTGCCAGATGACCAGGACGATGGTGGCGATGAAGATCAGCAGCGCGAGCAGCACGTCTCAGGCTCCGCGCACTTTGCGGGCGGCCTTGGCCGATGGACGCGACGCCGGGGCGCAACGGCCACGGTCGCCACCGCAGCAGTTGCGGGTCAGGAATTCGACCAGGCCGTTCATCGCATCGAATTCGGCGCGATAGGAAATGGATCGGCCCTGCGCCTCGCCTGCGATGAGGCCGGCCGCCGCGAGTTCCTTGAGGTGGAACGACAGGGTGGCGCCAGGCAGGGACAGCGCCT
The DNA here is from genome assembly GCF_054072805.1 of Luteimonas sp. A534. Taxonomy (NCBI): domain Bacteria; kingdom Pseudomonadati; phylum Pseudomonadota; class Gammaproteobacteria; order Lysobacterales; family Lysobacteraceae; genus Luteimonas; species Luteimonas sp. A534. Next base: position 59,916 of record NZ_JBSVRR010000001.1, on the reverse strand, counting down.
CGGCCATGTCCCCGGGAGTGCGGCCTTCGGGACCGGCCTCGACCAGCAGGCGGAACACGGCCAGCCGCGTGGAATGCCCGAGGGCGGCCAAGGCGATGGTTGCGCTTTCTATTTCCATTTTTCTAGAATAGTCGAAACGTTTTGCGCGAAGCAACCATGACCACGCCCCTCGACCTGCCCAACCTGGCTCCCGCAGCCATGCACGCGCCCAGCCGCGACACACTCGCGATGGAAGCCGGCAGCGCGCACGCGCCGCGGATCCTGATCCTCTACGGCTCGCTGCGCCCGGAGTCCTACAGCCGCAAGCTCGCGCTGGAGGCCGAGCGCCTGCTGCGTCACTTCGGCGCCGAGACCCGCGTGTTCGACCCACGCGGCCTGCCGGTGCAGGGCAGCGTCGAAACGGAGCATCCGAAAGTGCAGGAACTGCGCGCGCTGTCACTGTGGTCCGAAGGCCAGGTCTGGGTGAGTCCGGAGCGCCACGGTGCCGTGAGCGCCGTGTTCAAGAACCAGATCGACTGGCTGCCGCTGGAGGAAGGCGGCGTGCGCCCGACCCAGGGCCGCACGCTGGCGGTGATGCAGGTCTGCGGCGGCTCGCAGTCGTTCAACGTGGTCAACGCGCTGCGCGTGCTCGGGCGCTGGATGCGCATGGTGACGATCCCGAACCAGTCGTCCGTGCCCAAGGCCTGGCAGGAGTTCAACGACGACGGCCGCATGAAGCCCTCGCCGTATTACGACCGCGTGGTCGACGTGATCGAGGAGCTGCTCAAGTTCACGCTGCTGGTGCGCGGCCGCAGCGACTACCTCACCGACCGCTACAGTGAGCGCAAGGGCGACCTGGTCGCCCGGCAGCTGGCGGCCGCGAGCGCCGCGATCGAAACCCAGTCCTGACGCACCCGAGGAGCACCCCCATGCACGCCATGATCTATCACAACCCCCGCTGCGGCACGTCGCGCAACACGCTGGCGCTCATCCGCCACGCCGGCATTGAGCCCGACATCGTTGAATACCTGAAGGACACGCCCACGCGCGAACAGCTGGCCGCGCTGATCCGCGACGCCGGCATCGGCGTGCGCGATGCGATCCGCGCCAAGGAAGCGAAGTACGCCGAACTCGGCCTCGCCGATCCCACGCTGTCCGACGACGCCCTGCTCGACGCCATGCTCGCCGAGCCGATCCTGATCAACCGCCCCTTCGTGCGCACCGACAAGGGCGTTCGGCTGGCACGGCCGTCGGAAGCGGTGCTCGACATCCTGCCGCCGCTCCCCGCGCCGTTCACCAAGGAGGATGGCGGCATGGTGGCGCCGAAGTAACTGCGCCACCCTGCCCCGCCTCGCACGGCATCAGTACGCGTAGCCCACCCGCAGCCAGAACGTGCGGCCCGGCTCGTTGATCCGCACCGCGTCCGCCGGATAGCCGAAGTCGGCATTGCCGGCCAGGTTCAGGTGCTCGCTGTACGCACGGTCGAACAGATTGTCGACGCCGGCCGTGATCTGCACGCCGCTGGCGAACCGGTAGCCACCGTTCAGTGCGATGGTGGCGAAGCCGGCACTGGGGCCGATGTCCTGGCCGACCACGTTGCCGTAGCCCTCGGCCACGCGGTCCTGGCCGGCGACCACGCGCAACAGCGCGCCGGCCGACCAGGTGCCGTTGTCCCAGTCGGCGCTGAAGCGACCTTCAAGCGGCGGCATCTGCGGCAGCGGACGGCCGCTGTCGCGGTCCTTGCCGCGCGCATACGCCAGGCTGCCACCGAACTTCCAGTCATCCGAGGCGCGGTAGTCCACGCCCAGTTCGGCCCCGGCGGTCTGGGCATCGATGTTGGTCACCATCGACATCGGGCCCATCATTCCGTCGATGTAGCGGAACTGGATGAAGTCGTCCACGCGACCGGCGTAGGCCGAGATCCAGGCGTCGAAGCGCTCGCCGCGGTACTGCAGGCCGACGTCGAGCTGCGTGGTCTTCTCGGTGTCCAGGCCCGCGAAGGCGTTGGGCGCGCCCATCGGCCCCAAGTCGGCGGAGAACAGCTCCCAGTAGTCGGGCATGCGCTCGGTGTGGCCGATGCCGGCGTACCCGCTCAGCTTGCGGTCGATGTCGCGTTCGAAGCGGACGAAGCCGGCCTTGAGCGTTTCATCACGTCCTTGCCCGGCGGTGGGATTGGGCATCGCATGGCCGCCGTGGCCATGGCCGCCCGAGACCGTGGCGCGTCCATCATCGACGCCCGCGCGGTCCACGCGCGCACCGGCGATCCAGCGCGTGTCGTCGCCCTGGAACCAGGTGCCCTCGCCGAACACACCGAGGTTGTCGAAGCGCGCATCCACCACCCACGGCGCCGCAAGATACGCGCCGCGCCCCATCGCGCTGCGGCGGCGGTGGCGGCTGTCCTGCGCATCGATGCCCGTCACCATCTCGAACTCCGCGCCGCGCCAGGTCGCCGCCGCGCGCCCTCCGCTCGTGCTGCGTTCGACATTCGACGCCATCGGCATCGGCATCAGACCAGCCGGGTTCGGATCGCGCAGGCTGTAGTTGTCCATCACGTGGTCGGCGACGTTGTGGAACACGCTGGCTTCGAAGGCCTGCAGGCGCTCGCCGATGTTGTCCTTCTCGAAGCGCAGGCTGGTGTTCGTACGATCGAACCGGCTGCCGTCCATGCCGCGCGTGGCGTAGCGCGCCTGGCCGTCGCCGACGCCGACGCCGAGTTCAAGCAGCGTGTCCTCGTCGGGCGTCCAGCCGAGTGCGAAGTCCGCGTTCCACTTCTTCCAGGCCGAGCCCACGCGGTCGCCATTGCCGTCGTCGTAGTCGCCGGACTCGGAGCGGTTGGCGCTGATGCGGGCATAGCCCAGCGGCGCGCCCCAGGTCGCATCGATCACCTGGTCGTTGCGGCCCCAGCTGCCGCCCAGCGCGCTGCCGGCGACCTTCCAGGTGGGGTCCGCGTAGTACTCGCGGTCGCGCTCGAAGCGCACCGTGCCCGCCGATGCGCCCGGCCCCCAGAGCACCGTCTGCGGCCCCTTGATGACCACCAGCGCGTCGTAGGTTTCCGGCGCGATGTAGGACATGGCGTTGTCCATGCGCGACGGGCAGGCGCCCGGCATCGCGCCATCGTTGGTGAGCAGGTTCAGGCGCGAACCGAACATGCCGCGCAGCACGGGATCGCCGTTGCTGCCGCCGTTGCGTACCGCGGTGAAGCCGGGAATCGTCTTCAGGTAATCGGCGCCATCGCTGGCGGGTACCGGCTGGCGCGGCAGCTTCGGGCTGGTTTCCCAGGTGAGCGCCGAAACCGGTGCCGCAGCGGTGACGACGAGCGTGTCGAAGTCGACCGTGCGCGTGGCATCGGCAGCGGTGTCGGTGTTCGCGCTTTCGACGGCGAAGGCGGATGGGACGGCAAGCGCGGCGGCAATCGCCACGAACAGGCAGGACGAGCGGATCGCCGGGCAATACGGGATCGACATGGCAGGGGACTCCACGGGCAAGGCTTGGGATGTGCGCGCGGCGGATGCCGCGCGCGTGGGCGGTCTTCAGCCGTGGAGTGGCGGACCGCGGGAGCCAAGCCCGCTCGGGTGGAACCAGGGAAGCCGCGGCGCGGCGTACGCCGGGAACACTGCCCATGCCGTACTGCCCCGCGGCAGCACGAACCCCGGCTGCGCGACCGCCACCAGCGAAGCGAGCAGCGGGCAGTAGTCGCAGTCGGGACCGTCGACCGGCCCCGGCGGAAGCACCGGCCGCTCGCCGTCGCCCGCAACCTGCGTGGCGTGGTGGCCGTGGTGCGCGTGGGCGGCCCCCGGGGCGACGTGATCGCTTCCGGCGTGCCCTGAAACAATCACCGACGCCGCCGCGCCAGGCGCCTGCAGCATCCGCCCCGCGGTCGGCAGCACCAGCAGGAGCATCACTGCCGTCAAGCCGATCCGGCTGAACCATCTACTGGGCGCGGGGCGTTTCATTTCGAGGTCGATGATCCGCGCCGCCCGGCACGGCCGCCGTGACCCAGGTCAAGCCGATCCGATTTCCATACGCGAACGTATGCGCTTGACCCAGATCATGGTGGCGACGCGGGCAGCGGGATAACTTTCCTCCCAACGGCGAAGGAGCCCGCTCCACAGCCCCACGGCCCCACAGTTTCTTTTAACCGCTAAGGAAATCCGCAATGAGGAACCTTGTACTGCTGTTCGCACTGGCCGCCGCCGGCGGCTTCGTCCCGCACGATGTTGCTGCGCAGGGCTCGGCCTCGGTCGACATGGTGGCCGACGTCACCTTCAGCATGCGCACCGAGATCACCAACGGCCAGATGGTCTTCATCGGCAACGCCGGTGCGATCAAGGACGTGGTCAACCCCGACCTGCGCGTGGCCGAGGGCGCGGTGGTCGCGATCACCATCACCAACAACGACGGCGCCATGCACGACATCGCGGTGCCGGAGTTCGGCGCCCAGTCCGACCAGCTGGTCGGCGTCGGCTCGGCGACCACCATCGTGTTCCGCGCCACCAAGAGCGGCAACTTCGAGTACATCTGCACCATCCCCGGCCACAAACTGGCGGGCATGGCCGGCAACCTGATCGTCGGTGACGTGAAGGAAGAAGTGAGCACGGCGCTCGACGTGGCCAAGAACCCGGCCGAGGTCGGCACGCCGGTTGGCGACCGCGCCCCGCAGCACGTTACCTACGACCTGCTGACCACCGAGGTCGAGGGCCGCCTGTCCGATGGCAGCAGCTACCGCTACTGGACCTTCGACAACACCGTGCCGGGCCCGCTCCTGCGCATCCGCCAGGGCGACACGGTGACCATCAACCTGAAGAACGCCGAAGACAGCATCAACATCCACTCGGTCGACTTCCACTCCGTGACCGGCCCCGGCGGCGGCGCGGCGGTGACCCAGGTGCGCCCGGGCGAGACCAAGAGCTTCACCTTCAAGGCCCTGCACCCCGGCCTGTTCGTGTACCACTGCGCCACGCCGATGATCGCCCACCACATCTCCAACGGCATGTACGGAATGATCCTGGTCGAACCCGAAGGCGGCCTGCCCGCGGTCGACAAGGAGTACTACGTCATGCAGGGCGAGCTGTACACGGCGCAGAAGCACGGCTCGCGCGGCCTGCAGGAGTTCTCGGTCGACAAGCTGCTCGACGAGAAGCCCGAGCACCTGATGTTCAACGGCTCGATGGACGCGCTGACCAAGACCTTCGACATGAACGCGAACGTCGGCGAGGAGGTGCGCATCTTCTTCGGCGTCGGCGGCCCGAACATGACCTCGAGCTTCCACCTGATCGGCGAGGTCTTCGACCGGGTCTACAACCTGGCCTCGTTCACCAGCCCGCCGCTGCTGGACGTGCAGACCACGCTGGTGCCGCCGGGCGGCGCGACCATGGTCGAGTTCAAGGTCGACTACCCGGGCAAGTACATCCTGGTCGACCACGCCCTGTCCCGCGCCGAGAAGGGCCTGACCGGCATCCTCACGGTGCACGGCACGGCGGACCCGACGATCTTCAACAGCGACGAGCCGATCGACGCCGCCTCCGGCCACTGACCGGATCCAGGCTGGCATGACACGGAACGGCCCCCTCGGGGGCCGTTTCTTTTGCGCGCCTGAACGCCGGTGTCAAGTCCCGCGCGGCATCGATTGCTACGAAAGGGTCATGCCGCAGTCACGCCGGGTGAGACGAAGGCGGGGACAATACGCGCCATGCAATCGATGATCGAACTCCATCCGAAACCCGACGCCCTCCACGGCCTCGGCCTTCCCGCCATCCCCTATCCCGTCGCCCTGCCCGCCTTCCAGGCCGCCGTGGCCAACGACGGCGAACTGCCGCTGGCCGACATGCTGCACGGACTGCAGCTGCGTGCCGCCGCCCCGGCCGCGGACTGGCAGCGCATGGCGCCGGCGATGGCGCGGCTGGCGGAACTCCTGGCACCGGAAGGCACGCCTGGAATCGTCACTGCGGGTGGCGGAACGTGGCTTGAGATCGGGCCGATCGACCTGGGTGCGGACGTCGTCACCCTGCAGCGTGGTGAGCTGCTACTGGCCGCGATCACCCCGCGCGATGACGGACGCCTGCGCCTGGCCGCCTATCGTCCACTCGACGGACATGCCCTCAGGATGCTGCTCGCGCTTCCGCGCCCCTCGACGTCGCCCGGGTCAGCGGACCAGCGTGGGCACTGGGAACGAGCGCAGGATGCCGCGGCCGGCGATGGTCCACGCCAGGCCGGCAACGAGGGCCTGAGCTACCTGGCGCACTGGACACGAGGGCTCGGCATCGCCGATGACGGCCGCGAGCTTCCCGAGTGGCGCTCGCAGACAGAGCTGCCCGCGCGCGAGTCCGGCTGTGTGGCAGCAGAGATCGATACCTTCCTCGCGCTCAGTGGCGGCACAGCCTGACGCCTGCCCGTCAGGGGCCAGCGGCGCGGTGCGTCTCCAACCGTGCCACCAATGACTCGCTGGCCTGGTTGAGGCCCACCACGTCCACCTCGGCGCCGTGCCTGCGGAGCTTCAGCACCACGCGATCCAGCGCGGCCACGGCGCTGGTGTCCCAGAAGTGCGCGTGGCGCAGGTCGATCACCACCTTCGCCGGTGCGTGCAGGTAGTCGAAGCTGTTGCCGAACTGCACCGCGGAGGCGAAGAACACCTGTCCACGTACCGCATACACGCGGCTGCCGTCGTCCGCATCCCGGGCGTCCACCGCGAGCAGCGCGCTTACCCGGCGGGTGAACGACAGCGCGGTCAGCAGCACGCCCGTCAGCACGCCCTTGGCCAGGTCGTGGGTGGCCACGGTCACCACCACGGTGCCGATCATGATCAGGTTGGCCGTCTTCGGATGGGTCTTGAGCTCGATGAAGCTTTTCCAGTGGAAGGTGCCGATGCTCACCATGATCATCACCGCCACCAGCGCCGCCATCGGGATGCGCGACACCCACTCCGAGGCATAGACCACCAGCAGCAACAGCACCACGCCCGCCACGCAGCACGACAGCCGTCCGCGGCCGCCTGAAGACACGTTGATCACCGACTGTCCGATCATCGCGCAGCCGGCCATGCCGCCGAAGAAGCCAGTGACGATGTTCGCCGCACCCTGCCCCGCGCATTCGCGGCGGCGGTCGGTGGGCGTATCGGTCATGTCCTCGACGATCTGCGCCGTCATGAGCGACTCCAGCAGACCGACCACGGCCAGGGTCGCGGACACGGGCAGCAGGATGCGCAGCGTCTCCAGCGTCCACGGGATATCGGGCAGCAGGAACACCGGCAGGCTGTCGGGCAGTTCGCCCATGTCGCCCACGGTGCGGATGTCCAGGCCCATCCAGATGCAGGCGATGGTGAGCACCACGATCGCGACCAGCGGCGACGGCACCGCGCGCGTGACGAGCGGCAGCAGGTAGATGATGGCCAGACCGGCCGCGCAGACCGCGTACACGGTCCACGGCATGCCGATCAGCTCCGGCAGCTGCGCCAGGAAGATCAGTATCGCCAGGGCATTGACGAAGCCCACCACCACCGAGCGCGACACGAAGCGCATCAGCGTGTTGAGCCGCAACGCCGCCGCGAGCAGCTGCAGCAGCCCGGCGAGGATCGTGGCCGCGAACAGATACTGCAGGCCGTGGTCGCGGACCAGGACGACCATCACCAGCGCCATCGCGCCGGTGGCGGCGGAGATCATGCCGGGCCGCCCACCGGCAAAGGCCGTGACCACCGCGATGCAGAACGAGGCGTACAGGCCGACCTTGGGATCGACCCCGGCGATGATGGAAAACGCGATCGCCTCGGGAATCAGCGCCAGGGCCACGAGCAGGCCAGACAACAGGTCGCCGCGCACATTGCCGAACCACTGCTCGCGCAGCGGATAGGTGACAGACATCAGGAGGACTCCGGAGGCGCGCGGACCGCACGCCCGGCCCGTCAGGGCGCAGTCATCGCGGCATGGCTGCGGGCAGGCCTGCCAGTATATTGCGGCGCAACATGGCGCTCAAGCAGACGGCAGCGCCGCCCGCAGCGGCGCGAGGTCCGCGGCGGAGACAGGACGCACCACCCGGGCAAGTTCGGCACCCGACTGCAGCAGCACCAGCGTCGGCCACAGCTTCACGCCGAACGAGCGCCCCAGCGGCTTGCCGCGACCATCCTCGATCTTGACGTGCCCCACCCCCGACAGTTCCGACAGCAGGGATTCGATCGCCGGCTGCGCCGCCATGCAGTGTCCGCACCATGGCGCGCCGAACTCGAGCAGCACGGGCTTGGATTCGGCGTCGACTGATGCGCGCTCAGGCTCCGCTCCCGCATAGGCCGCCTGGTAGCTCACGCCGCGGGGCCGCGCAGCGCCTGTTCGATGTCGCCCAGCGGCGCATTGGTCAGCGTCTTGGCGATCTCCGACACGATGCGCGCCTGGACTTCCTTGTGCAGCTGCGGGCGGATGCGGCCCAGCGTTGCCGGGTCGGCGATCAGCACCAGATGTTCGTACTGCTGTTTCAGCGCCCCCTGGTTGAGGCCGTGCGCCAGCTGCTTGGCGAAGGTGGCTTCGTCGATGTCATGGCCAGTGGACTCCTGCGGCATGCTGCCCGACGGTCCGTCGTCGTCCATGTTCATCAGCTCCAGCAGGTCGACCTGGTGCAACAGGGGCGCGCGCTCGTCCCCACGGTTGCGGAACACGCGGGCACCTGTGCCATCGGCAACAACGACCAAGGCGTCGGAAGGAACAATCGTCATGTGAAACTCCGTTCGTTGCGATGGGAACCACCTTCAATGACGCCCCATCAACAACGCGTGACCTACCGTGGGGTCCAGCCGTCCCCGGTTGACGAAGGATTAACGGGTGAACCCATACCGTGCCCGCTCAGGGGGATCGATGCATCCTATTCAGACACGACCGGCGAGCGAGCTGGAAGACGAGACTCGCCAGTTCGCCCTGCTCCTCAATTCGGTCACCGACTACGCCATCTACATGCTGGACGCGGGCGGATTCGTGCGCTCGTGGAACCCCGGTGGCGTGCGGATCAAGGGCTACAGCGCGGACGAGGTCATCGGCACGCACTTCTCGCGCTTCTACACGCCCCCCGACGTCGACGCCGGCCTTCCGCTGCGCAACCTGAGGACCGCCGAAGCCGACGGCCGCTTCTCCGCCGAAGGCTGGCGGGTGCGACGCGACGGCACGCAGTTCCTGGCCAGCGTGGTCATCGACCCGATCTGGGGAGACGACGGTTCGCTGCTGGGCTACGCAAAGGTGACCCGCGACATCACCGAGCGCGATGAGGCCGACCGGCGCCTCCAGGAAGCGCAGCAGGCCCTGTTCCAGGCCCAGAAGATGGAGGCCATCGGGCTGCTGACGCTGGGGCTCGCCCACGACTTCAACAACCTGCTGACCGTGGTGGTGAACAGCCTGGATCTCATCGGACGCAGGAACGCGGACGAGAGGACCGCCAAGGTGCTCGAAACCGCCATGCGGGCGACGGACCGCGGCGTGCTGCTCACGCGGCAGCTGCTGACCTTCGGGCGCGGCCAGGTGCTGGCGACGGAATGCGTCGACGTCAACGCGCTGCTCCGCGAATCCGAAGACCTGCTGCGTCGCGCGGCCGCCGACCTCGTCGACCTGGGCCTCGCGCTCGTACCGGGGACGGCGCCCGCGGAGATCGACCGCGGCCAGTTCGAAGCCGCCCTGCTCAACCTGGTCATCAACAGCAGGGACGCGATGCCCGACGGCGGGCGCATCACCGTGTCCACGTCCATGCGCCGGACGCGGCTTCCGGCCGCTCCGCAGGACGAACCCCGGCTGTTCATCCGCGCGTCCGTCACCGACGACGGCCCCGGCATTCCAGTCGAGCACCAGAGCCGTGTGTTCGAGCCCTTTTTCACGACCAAGGAGGTGGGACGCGGCAGCGGCCTCGGGCTCAGCCAGGTGTTCGGCTTCGCCGCGCAGTCCGGTGGCTTCGCCGAACTCGACAGCACGCCGGGCCACGGCACCACCGTGTCCATCCACCTCCCCGCAAGCGAGGACTGCTGATGTCCCAGACCCGCCTCCTGTTCGTCGAAGACGAAGACGACCTCAGGTTCCTCATCTTCGAGGCGCTCTCCGACCTGGGTTATGACGTCACCATGGCCAGCAACGGCAAGGAAGCGATCGAGAAGCTGCAGGGTGATGCCGTCTTCGACCACGTCGTCACCGACGTCAGCATGCCCAAGGGCGTGACCGGCCTCCAGGTTGCGGAGGAAGCGGCCCGGCTGCAGCCCCAGGCCAGGATCGTGCTGGTGTCCGGGTACCAGCGCTCCCAATTGCCACCGATACCGGAGGGCGCGCAATTCCTGCCCAAGCCCTACCGGCTGCACCAGCTGCTCGGCGTACTGGAAAGCTAGGCGCGCCCGGTCAGGAACACGAAACGCCCGGGAATCCCGGGCGCTCGCTTGATCACACCCTGGTTCAGCGCTTGCGTGCTGGCGCGTCGCCATCGTCCACGCCATCGGCGGACAGCGTTGCTTTGGTGGTCTTCGCCATCGTGCCTTCGTCGCCGCGACCGGCGCTACCCTCGGCTTCGACGCCATCGGCGGCGGCACGCTCTGACGTCCGAGCTCATTGCGGCAAGCGCGGTCGACGTGCCACTGGCACGGGCAGCGGAACGGCTCCTCCGCAGTGGCGAAAGCATGCGCGAACTGCTGGACAAGCTGCTGGTCTACAACCGCTCGCAGATGGGCCTGGGCTTCGAGGTCGACCGGGCGAACGTCGACCTGGCACAGGCCTGCCGCGACGAGATCGAGCAGCTGCAGGCGTCCATCCCCGGGGCCCGCATCCGTCTGCATGGCCCGGACGCCGTGCACGGCATGTTCGACGCCAGGGCCATGCGCGAAGTGCTCGCGAACCTGGTGGTGAACGCGCACAAGTACGGCGACTCCGGCGGCGAAATCCGGGTGGAGCTGCGTGACGGCAACTCCGCGGTGGAACTCTCCATCAGCAACGAGGGCGACACCATCCCCCCGGAAGCGCTGGACCTGATGTTCGAACCCCTCAGGCGTGGCGGCGTGTCTGGAGGCGACCTGGAACATGCCAGCCTCGGGCTGGGACTGTTCATCGTGAGCCAGATCCTGAAAGCGCATGACGGCACGATCCGCGCGGAATCCGCCGCGGACACGACCACCTTCAGGATGCACCTGCCCCGGGCCTGACAAGGCCCCCGTACCAGGCCAACAGCGCCGCGGCTCGCGCCACCACGTACACCACGAACGCCGCCCACAACCCGTGGTTGCCCCAGAGGGCCGCCAGCGGCCATGCGGCCAGCAGGAACACCCCCAACGACACCAGGCCGGCCTGCCGCATCTCCCGCGTGCGGGTGGCGCCGATGAACACGCCGTCCAGCTGGAACGCCGCCACCGAGAGCAGTACGTACAGCGCGGCCCATGGCAGGTGCGTCGCAGCGGCTTCGCGCACCGCGGGCAGGCTGGTCAAGGCCATCACCGCGGCTTCGCCCAGCACCAGGACCAGCACCGCCAGCCCCAGCGCAGTGCCTCCGGCCAGCTCGCTGGTCAGCCGTACCGCGCGCTTGAACCTGCCGCTGTCGCGCGCGCCCCAGGCCGCGCCCACGTGGGCTTCGGCCACGAACGCGAAGCCGTCCAGGAAGAACGCACTGAACGACACCAGCTGCAGCAGGATGTGGTTCGCCGCAAGGGTCACGTCGCCGAAGCGTGCGCCGGCGTTGGCGAACCAGCCGAACGCGAGCAGCAGGCACAGCGTGCGTACGAGGATGTCGCGGTTGGCGGCCAGCGACGCGCGGATGCGCTGCCAGTCGGCGATGCGCGCCCAGGGCAGGAACGGCGCCGCATCGCCGTGGCGCGCACGCAGCACGCGCAGCACCACGATGATGGCGACGGCGAACGTGCTCCATTCCGCGATCGCCGTGCCCAGGCCGATGCCGCGCGCGCCCATGCCAAGCGCGCCGGCAAACCAGATGTCCAGCCCGGCGTTGAGGCCGTTGAGCAGCAGTTGCACCAGCAGCAGTTCACGACTGCGGCCCAAGCCGATCAACAGGCCGCTGATCGCGAACAGGGCCAGCGCCGCCGGCGCGCCCCAGATCCGGGCGCGGAAGTATTCGCCAGCGACCGCTTCCACCGCGTCACTGCCGTCCATCAGTGAGAAGTACAGCCAGGTGACCGGCCACTGCAGCAGCAGCAATGCGATGCCCAGGCCAATGGCCAGCAGCACCGCGCGCGCAAGCGTGGCGCGCACCTCGGGCTCGTCGCCGGCGCCGAATGCCTGCGCGACGAAGCCGGTGGTGCCCATGCGCAGGAAGCCGAAGCTCCAGTACACAAAGTTGAAGAGCAGCGCGCCCAGCGCCAGTGCGCCCAGCTCCACCGCGCTGCCGTAGTGGCCGATGACGGCGGTATCGACCAGACCGAGGCTGGGCACCGCGGCGTTGGCGAGGATGATCGGCCACGCCTGACGGGCGATGGCCGTGCGGGTCAGGCCCGCTGCCTGCGGTGACACCGCCGCGCTACAGGTTGGATTCGTCCGCCGGGACGTTGGCCGCCAGTGGCGCCGCGCCCGCGGTGACGTCGCTGTCGGGCGGGCACTGCGCGCCCACGGTGTACGACGTCATCGACAGCGAGCCGTAGGCCGGGCCTTCCACCAGCACGTCGGCGCCCTTGCCGCTCGCCGCCGCAATCCCCGCCAAGTACAGCAGCGGCAGGAAGTGTTCGTCGGTCGGCGCTGCGGCGGCAAAGTCCGCGTGCCGCATCAGCGCGGCCGCGTCACCCGGCCGCTCGGCCAGCACCTGCTTCGCCGCGGTGTCGAAGCGCTCGTTCCAGTCGAACGCAGAGTCGGGCTGCTTCCAGTCGATCGCGCGCAGGTTGTGCACGACGTTGCCGCTGCCCACCACCAGGATGCCGTGCTCGCGCAGCGCAGCCAGGCGCGCGCCGAGTTCGATGTGGAACTCGGGCGGCTTTCTCGCATTGATGGAAAGCTGCACCACCGGTATGTCCGCGTCCGGGAACGCATGCACCAGCACCGACCAGGTGCCGTGGTCGAGTCCCCAGCCGTCATGGTCGGCGCCGACGAAGTCCGGCTTCGCGACATCGGCCACCTCTTCCGCGAGCTCGGGCAGGCCCGGCGCCGGGTACTGCACGTCGAACAGCGCCTGCGGGAAACCGAAGAAGTCGTGGATGGTCTTTGGCCGCGGCATCGCGGTGACGGCGGTGGCGTTGACGTACCAGTGCGCCGACACCGCCAGGATCGCGCGCGGGCGCGGCACCGATGCACCGAACGCGCGCCAGGCTTCGGTGTAACGATTGCGCTCCAGCGCGTTCATGGGGCTGCCGTGGCCGAGGAAGGCGGCGGGCATCAGGGGCGGCAGGGCCATGGCGACCTCGATCATCCGGTGATGCGGCCAGTATGCGACTGTCCGCGCCGCGCTGCGCCCTGGCCCCTGCCCTAGTAGTAGCCCGCGATGTTGATGAACCAGCCGCGGTGGTCGTACTCGAGATCGGTCAGGTCGTCGCTGAACGAGGTGAAGTTGTAGCCGGCGCCGATCTTGAAGTTCTCGGCGATGCGGCGGTACGCCATACACTGGAGCTCCCGCACCCATCCCTGCCGCAGCACGCGATGCACGCCTTGAAATACCTCGCCGGCTACCCGCAGCACCTCCAGGCGCAGGTGCGGGGGCTGATCGACCAGGACCGGCTTGGCCCGTTCCTGAGCGGCCGGTATCCCGACGCCCACGCCGTGCGCACCGACAGCCAGCTGTACGAGTACGTGCAGGCGCTCAAAAGCCGCTACCTGCGGAAGTCCGCTCCGCTGGGCAAGGTGCTCTACGACGGCAGGCTGCAGGTGCTGAAGCACGCGCTCGGCACCCACACCACCATCTCGCGGATCCAGGGCAGCCGGCTCAAGGCCAGCCGCGAGATCCGGATCGCCAGCGTGTTCAGGGACGCGCCCGCTGCCCTGCTCAAGGCGATCGTGGTGCACGAACTCGCGCACCTGAAGGAGTCCGACCACAACAAGGCGTTCTACCAGCTGTGCATGCACATGGAGCCCGACTACCACCGGCTCGAATTCGACATGCGGCTGTATCTCACCTGGCTGGATGGCGCCGCACCCACGGCGCGAGCAGCCGCAGGCGACGGGGTCGGCTTGAAAGGATGAGTGCCGTTGCGGCGGCCGCGGCAGCCAACAGCATCAACCACACCAGCACCGCCATGGTCACGTGGTCGCTGCCCAGGCAGCAGGGCAGCGCGAGCAGCACCGCGACCATGCCCAGCCGTCGCAGCCCCTTCAGTTGCACCGGCGGCGGCAGCCGACCCCACGCCTGCAGCGCGTGCACCGGCATCGCCAGCGCCAGCCAGCCCATGCCGGCGAAGGCGCACAGGGCCGCCGCAACCAGCCAGAGCGTGGCGCCGGGCTCATGCATGGCGTGGCTCCGTGGCGGTGACAGCCGCCTGCCGCACGAGCGCGCGATGGCCCAGCCTGTGCGCGACCACGCCCGCAGTTGCGGCCACCGTCAGCAACGCCAGGTCCACGCCGGCCACCGGCCAGTAGCCATTGGCCAGCGTGCGCAGCAGGTGGTCGCCGGTCGTCACCCAGTTGAGCACCGCGGCCGCGACCGCGAGTACGGCGATCGCCCACGCCTGCTCGCGCCACGCCGGGTTCGACAGCCCGCGCGCCACCGGCGCGCTGCGCCAGCCGGCGTGGAGCAGCGCCAGCACCCAGGTCAGCCAGAACGCGCGCTGCTCCCAGTCGCCGCGCGCGGGCAGATCCACGGGCAGCAGGCGGTTGGCGATCAGGATCCCGAGCGCCGCCAGCACCATGCCGGTCACCGTGGTCACCGCCAGCGCATCGACCACGCGCGCGCCCTGCACGCCGCGCGCCGCGTGCTGCCGCTTGCGCTTCTCGACGAAGAACACGAAGCCCGTCGCGATGCACACCGCGCCCGCCAGCCCGCCAAACACGTACAGCCAGCGCAGCAGCCAGTGGCGGAAATGCTGCAGGTGCAGGCCGGTGAGGAACTCGGCCACGCGGCCCACGGCGGTGGGCGGCGGATCGACGCGGATCAGTTCGCCCGTCGCGGCCTTGAAGTGGATGCCGTCGCCGACCAGCGCGATGCGGTCGGTGCCGGCGCGGTACACGCTGACATAGCCGTTGGCGTCGCCCACATGCATCAGCACCAGGAAGCCGACGTCGCCCGCCTTGCCCGCCGCCTCCCAGCGCGCGCGCGCGTCGGCCACCATCGCGTCGACGTTGGCGAGGTCGGCCGGCACGCCGGCGCGCTCGTGCGGCAGCCCGGTCTGTTGCGCTTCAAGTGCGGCGGCGCGGTCGTGCAGCTCGTGCAGCTGGGTGTGGCCGAGCGGGAAGTAGTAGGTGGCCGCGAAGATCAGCAGGCCCGTCAGCGCGAAGAAGAAGTGGAACGGCAGCGCCACCACGCCCGTCAGGTTGTGCAGGTCGAGCACGCTGCGCAGCCGCTGCTTGCCCGGGCGGAAGGTGAAGAACTCGCGGAAGATCTTCCGGTGCATCACCACGCCGCTCACCAGCGCCGCCAGCATCACCAGCGCCGAGAAGCCGACGATCCAGATGCCGAGGTTCTTCCAGTCCAGCGTCAGGCCGTAGTGCATGGGATAGAAGAAGCCGCTGCCGACCTTGAGCCGATCGTCGGGCAGCACGTGCCCGTCGCGCGGGTCGACGGTGGCCTCGGCATAGATCTGCTCACCGGGATGCTTGGCGTTGGGCACCTCGAAGCCGGCGAACAGCGCCACCACCGGGTCGCGGTGGGTGGTGTAGGCGCTCCAGTAGGCGATGGTGTCGAAGCGGTCCGGCAGCTCACCGTTCGCGCGCGGGCGCATCGCGTCGATGGCCTCGGGCGTCGGCTGCATGCGCTCGAAGGCCGGGCGCAGCACCGCCTCATAGGACGACATCGGCTGCGGCTCGATGCGCGTTGCCGGGATCGCCCAGCGGTCGAACTCGCGGTCGAACACCGACAGCGCGCCGAAGAAGAACGCGGCCATCAGCACGAAGCCCAGCACCAGGCCGAACCAGGTATGGAGCCAGGCCATCGCCTGGCGGAATGTGGCGAACATCGGCTGCATCCTCCTCAGACCAGGGCCGCCTGCACCAGCGAGCCCACGCCGGCCAGCACCGCGCCGCCGACCAACAGCACCGCCCACACGCGCCACAGCCGCCGCGCCGCGATCGCCCACAGCAGCGCGGCGAGGAAGGCCAGCACCCCGACGAGGCTCGACAGGAACTCCGCATCGTGGAAGCCCATGCCGGCCGCGACCGCCAGGCTGGTGCACGCGGCCACCAGGCCCCAGGCGAAGCCGTAGCCGCCGAGTACGGCGGCGGCGATCCGCGCCACCAGCGCGAGGCGCGGCGCGGTGGCGTGCATGGCGGGCGTGACGGACATCAGAACCTCCAGTCGACGCTGAGCGTGTAGTTGGCGGGCGCACCGTAGTAGCCGCTGTAGCGCAGGGTATTGATGTATTTCTCGTCGGCGATGTTGTTGGCGTTGAGCCGCAGCGTGGCGTCGGGTGCGAAGTCCCAGGCGACGAACGCGTTCGCCACCGCGTAGCTGTCCTGCTGCACCCGGAAGCCGCTGGCCTCGGTGTTGAAGATCCCGCTCTGCCACCGCCCGCCGATGCCCCAGGACAGCGCCTCGTAGGCCGGGAAGCGCCCGCTCAACAGCAGGTTGGCCGTGCGGCGTGGCACCCAGGGATAGGTGTCGCGGCCGTCGAGGCCGTCCAGGCGCAGCGCGGTGTAGCCGGCCACGAGATCGAGGCTGTCGGTGATCCGCCCCACCGCCTCCAGCTCCACGCCCTTCGATCGCACATCCACCGGCGCATAGATCGCCATGCCGAACTCGTTGTACTGGCCCGTCGGCGTGGCCAGGCCTTCCTGGTCGGCCTTGAACACCGCCACCGTGGTCAGCAGCCGCGCGTCCAACCAGTCGGCCTTGATGCCGGCCTCGTAGTTCACGCCCTGGCTGGCATCGAGGTAGCGGTCGTTCGCGTCCACCTGGTCCTGCGGCTGGTAGATGTCGGAGTAGCTGACATAGCCGAGCACGCGGTCGGTGAAGTCGAAGGTCAGGCCGCCGTAAGGACTGGTGTGCTTCGTGGTCTGGTCGAAGGTCAGGTCATAGGAATTCCCGCTGCGGCGGTAGCGCGCGTGGTTGGCGCCGACGATGGCCTTGAAGCGGTCGGTGAGCGCGATGCGCGTCGCGGCGAAGGCGCGCGTGAGCTCCTGGTTGAGTTCAGAGTAGAGGTTGGGCTCGCTCCAGGCCGGCTCCGGGATGGCGTTGGTCGGATACGGGAACGGCGGCAGCGGGCCCCAGGCCGGCGACGAGAAGTCCGCCGTGCGCTCGCGGTTGTCGGTGGTGCTGCGCGCGCGGGCCAGGCCCACCATCGCCTCGTGCTCGCGCCCGAACATCTGGAACGTGCCGTTGAGCGTGGCCGTGCCGAGGTGCGCCGTGGCCTCGTCGTCGCCGCCCCAGGGATAGCCGGACAGGCCCAGGCCGGTCTCCGGGTCCAGGCCCGTGCCCATCCCGTCGAAGGCGTAGAACATGCGCTCGTCACCGGTGTTGCGGCGGTAGTTGTACGACAGCTTCAACTGCCAGTGGTCGGCCACGTCGTGCGTGTACTCGGCGAAGGCCGTGTGCGCGGTGGTGTCCCAGTAGGTCCAGTCCTGGGTGGTGCTGGTACTGCGCGGCCACACCCGCTGCGTGCCATCACTGTTGGTGAAGGGCAGCGCGCCCCACATGATTCCGTCGGACTCCGCGCGCTGGTACGAGTAGCCCAGCGTCAGCGTGCCGCGATCGCCGACCTGGCCATCGACCACGCCGTAGAAGAAGTCGCGGCTGTTCTCGTTGGCCCGTAGCCAGGAATCGCCATGCTCGTGCGCGGCCACCACGCGCCCGGCCCAGGTGCCATCGGCGGTGAACGGCGTGGAGTAGTCCACCTCCGCGCGCAGCGTGTTCCAGGAGCCATAGGCCAGCCCCACCCTGCCCTCGCGTTCATTGGTCGGCCGCTTGCGCACGTAGTTGATCGTGCCCGCCGCGTTGCCCACGCCGGTCAGCAGCCCGTTGGCGCCACGGATCACCTCCACCTTCTCGTAGCCGGCGGCATCGACCGCGCCGGTGGTCACGCCCCAGCCGTTGGGCAGGCCCACGCCGTCGACCTGCGTGTTGAGGATGTCGAAGCCGCGCGCGCTGTAGCTGGTGCGGTTGGTCTCCCACTCGTCCACGCGCACGCCCGTGGCCAGGCGCAGCGCCTCGTTGACGCTGTTGGCGCCGAACTGGCGCATCTGTTCGGCGGTGACCACGGAGATGGACTGCGGGGTCTCGCGGATCGAGAGGTCAAGGTTGGTGGCGCCGTTGCTGACGCGGTTGGCGCGCTGGCCGACGACGCGGATGGTGTCGAGGTCGGTGGCGGCGAGGGTGCCGGTAGTAACGGTGGCCTCGGCGGCAGGTTGCGCGGCGGGCTCGGCGGACTGGGCCGCGGCCAGGCCGGGAGCAGTGGCGAGCATCAGCGGCAGGGCGAGCGTGATGGCGGTGCGGAGCGGGCTGGCGCGGAACGCGGGATCGGTGATGCGATCGCGGGAGGGCCGCGAAGGGATCGGGCAGGTGGGGTGCATTGAGGGTCGCTGGTTGTCGGACGTAGGGATCAAGCCCTGTGTCCGCTGGCGACCTCAGCTGGCGGGACGAATCGGGTTGGCGGTTCGCGGCGGCGAGGGGTCCGGGGCGAATGGGCGTATTAAATGCGAATGATTCGCGTTTTGCAATCCGCGCCGGTTTGGCGAGGCTCCATGCTCACCCGCCGCCTATACTCGGCCCAGGTCAGCTCCGGGGGGAGACGGGTGAGCCAGGACATCGAGGAACTGCAGGCCGCGCTGCGCCGCTTCGCCGACGAGCGCGACTGGGGCCAGTTCCATTCGCCCAAGAACCTTGCCGTGTCGCTCTCCCTTGAAGCCGCGGAAGTGCTGGAGCACTTCCAGTGGCTGACCGAAGAACAGAGCCGGACCCTCGACGATGCGCGTCGCCAGGCCGTCGCCCACGAGATCGCCGACGTGCTGCTGTACCTGCTGCAGCTGTCCGACCGGCTCGGCATCGACCCGCTGGAGGCCGCCCGCCAGAAGCTCGCGCTGAATGCCGAGCGCTACCCCGCCGACAAGGCCAGGGGCACGAGCCGGAAATACACCGAGCTCTGAATCCCGCGAACGACGGAGGGAGGCTGTCGTGATCGTCTACCAGGCAACCAAGCAACGATTCCTGCACGACAACGATCACGCGCAGATCGAGGACGAGGTGCAGCGCGCGTTCGTCAAGAAGGTCGGTCGTTACGTCTCGCAGGGCGAGTTCAAGTCGTGGCGCCATTCGCTGGCGGCCATGGCGCGCGTGCTGCGCGACCGCGATATTCCCGACGACATCGGCGTGGGCATCGAATTCGGCATCGGCCAGACCGCCAAGCGCATCGACTTCGTGATCTCCGGCACCGCCAATGACGACACGCCACACCTGGTGATCGTCGAGCTGAAGCAGTGGTCCAACTCGCGCATCAGCGAGAAGGACGGGATCATCATCGCCAACCGCGGCGGCAAGGCCGAGATCGAAGGCCCACACCCCAGTTACCAGGCGTGGTCGTACGCTGCGCTGCTCAACGGATTCAACGAGGCCGTGTACGAGTCCGGGACCGAGCTGCGACCCTGCGCCTACCTGCACAATTACCGGGATGACGGCGTCATCCGCCATCCGCATTACGCCGCGTACCTGGACAAGGCTCCGGTCTTCCTCGACGGTACAGACGAGCTGGAAAAGCTGCGCGCCTTCATCAAGCAGCACGTGCGCAAGGGCGACCGCGGCAAGCTCCTGTACGAGATCGCAGAAGGCCGCATCCGCCCGTCCAAGATGCTGGCCGACAGTCTCGCGAAGATGCTCAAAGGCAACCGCGAGTTCGTGCTGGTGGACGACCAGAAGGTGGTCTACGAGACCTGCCTCGCCAAGGCCCAGCAGGCCAGCGATGCGCGCAAGCAGGTGGTGATCGTCGGGGGCGGACCGGGAACCGGCAAGTCGGTGGTGGCCGTGAACCTGCTGGTTGAGCTGACCAAGCGCGGGCAGCTGACCAAGTACGTGTCCAAGAACGCCGCACCGCGTGCGGTCTATGCGCAGAAGCTGGCGGGAACGCTGCGCCGCGTAGAGATCGGCAACCTGTTCGGCGGCTCGGGCGCCTTCCACGAAGCGCAAGCCAACACCTTCGACACCTTGGTTGTGGACGAGGCGCACCGCCTCAACGAGAAGAGCGGCCTGTACGGCAACCTCGGCCAGAACCAGATCATGGAGCTGATCCGTAGCGCCCGCTGCACGGTGTTCTTTGCTGATGACGATCAGATCGTGACGCTGTCTGATGTCGGCCGCATCGCCGAGCTGGAGCGCTGGGCGCTGGAGATGGGGGCGGAGGTCACCCGGCTGGAGCTGGCATCGCAGTTTCGCTGCGGAGGCTCGGACGGATACATCGCCTGGCTGGACAACTTCCTGGGCATCCGCGAGAGCGCCAACACGGACTTCGACCGCGACGCGTTCGACTTCCGCATTGTTGATTCACCCGTCGAGCTGCACGACCTGATCCGGGAGAAGAACAAGCTCAACAACAAGGCACGCGTGGTCGCGGGGTATTGCTGGGACTGGAAGAGCAAGAAGAACCCGGATGCGTGGGATATCGAGTTCCCCGAGTTCGGCTACAGGGCGAAATGGAACCTGGACAAGGATGGAAGCCTCTGGATCGTGGCACCGGATTCTGTCGAGGAAGTTGGCTGCATCCATACCTGCCAGGGGCTGGAACTGGACTACGTCGGTGTGATCATCGGGCCAGACCTGCAGTGGGTCGATGGTGTACCAAGCGTGTTCCCTGAGGAGCGGTCATCCATGGACCGCACGGTTCGCGGGTACAAGAAAGCACTCAAGGAAGACCCAGATGCCACGCGCGCTCGGTTGGAGCTCATCGTACGCAATACCTACAAGACGTTGATGAGCCGGGGGATGAAGGGGTGTTACATCCATATCGTGAGATAGGCGTCATTCGAAAAGTCTGCTTCCGACGGCGGTTTCATACCATCGATGCAACACATAGCTAGCTGCCTGAGCAGCAGGAGTGTTGCGGATGAAGCGAAGGAATCGGATCCGGTACACGGACAGCCAGAAGGCCTTGATGTGGGACCGGTGGCAGCAAGGCGAGTCGCTCCACCAGATTGCCCGGCTGTTTGATCGGCATCATTCGTCGGTTCGCGGGATTCTGGCCGAGTCCGGTGGCATCCGGCCAGCACCTCGTCGCCGGTCGTTACAATCCTTGAGCTTGGCTGAGCGCGAAGAGGTCTCGCGGGCACTGGTAGCCGGGCACTCGCTCCGCTCGATCGCGACAACGCTGGGCCGGGCTCCGTCGACAATTAGCCGCGAGATCCGGCGTAATGGTGGTGCCGAATGCTACCGCGCAAGCCATGCGGATCAGGCCGCCTGGGACCGGGCGCATCGGCCAAAGGCTTGTAAGCTGGCGCTGCATCCCGCGCTGGCGAAACGGGTGGCGGACAAGCTGCAGCAGCAATGGTCGCCGCAGCAGATCGCAGGCTGGCTGATGCGCACCTACCCCGACGATGCGACCTGCCAGGTGTCCCACGAAACGATCTACCGCACGCTCTTCATCCAGTCGCGTGGCGCACTGAAGAAAGAGCTCTTGGAGCACTTGCGACGATCGCGGGCGATGCGTCGTTCTCGTCACCACACCCAAAAGACGGCCAACCACGGCCGGATCAGTGACACGATATCGATCAGCGAGCGGCCAGCCGCGGTTGAAGACCGAGCCGTTCCTGGCCACTGGGAAGGCGACCTGCTGTGCGGCAGCAGCAACAGCCAGATCGCCACGCTTGTGGAGCGCAGTACCCGTTACGTGATGCTGGTGAAGGTCGACCGCAAGGACACGCAGACGGTCGTCGATGCGCTGATTCGGACCGCGAGGAAGCTGCCAGACGAGCTCTACAAATCGCTGACATGGGATCGCGGAAAGGAGATGGCGGACCATCGCCGCTTCACGCTAGCAACGGATATCCAAGTCTACTTCTGCGACCCACAGAGTCCTTGGCAGCGTGGGTCGAACGAGAACACCAACGGCCTTCTACGGCAATACTTCCCGAAGGGCATAGACCTGTCGACATTCTCCCAGGCCAAGCTCAACGAAGTGGCCAGGCGCTTGAATGAGCGACCACGTAAGACCTTGGGTTACGAAACACCAATCGAGCGATATCGACAAGCTGTTGCATCGACCGGTTGAAACCGCCACCCAAAGCGGACATCTAACAACTAAGCGACTGAATGGCCGAACAGTTGTGTCACTCACAAGCCACCTGCCTTACGCTTCTTGCCTGTTTCGATGCTGCGCTTCTCGACCTCCAAACGCCAAGTTTCCAGTGCATTTATGTCGGCCAGCAGCTCGTCGGGCTCGGGAACTGCAATGCCGCCCTCTAGAGCCTTGTCGTGGGCGTAGTTGGAGCACTTCGACATGCCGGCGCTGATCCTGGCGTAGTCCTCGTCGTCGACCACGACGCCGGCGAGCCGCTGGGTTTCCACACCCTTACGGAAACGAAGCACAACTTCGCGCAGCAGGACTTCCTCGACGGCACGTTCCCAAGTCATCCGTAGCCGGACGTAGGCGTCCATGGTCTGTTTTCGATGCTCCTGTTCTTCGCCGTCCTTGTGCAGCTTGGCGATCAGCTGCTGCTGAGCTTTCAGCGCGCCGATCCGCTTGCTTGCATTCTTGCCTTGAAACGGCAGCTCGGGATCGGCGATTCCGAATCCTTCCGCGCGCCGGACGAGACTTTGGCTGGAAATCGTCGTGCCGGCCAGTTTCGCTTCTTCCAACAGCAGGCACAGAAAGTAGATGTCGTGGGTGAACACCACGACCTGACGGGTGGCGGCCTCGGCGGCGAGGCGCTTGGCGACGTGCTCGCGCCGACGATGGTCGAGTGAGGAAACGGGGTCGTCGAACACAATGCCGCCCTTGTCGCCGTTCAGCCCGATCTCGGCTAGGAACGAGCCGATCGCCACGGCGCGTTGCTCGCCTTCGCTCAGGATGTCGCCGGGGCTGCGGCTCTGGGGCAGTTCCAGCTTGAGTTTGTGTAATGCCTTGCCGCGGTCGGCGCGACTTTGCAGCGACACCTTCAACGTGCCGACGCCCAGTGCCTTGAACTCGCGGTTCAGCGCATCGGCCAGTTCCTTGGAAACAACCTTCTCGGCCATGTCCGATGCCTTCAAGGAAATGGCATTGGTCTTCACAGCAGAGAGGCACTTCGCGAGTTTGGCCTGATGGCTGAGTTTGCCGACGGCCGCCACCACGGCATCCCTGACCTGACTCAGTCTGGTGCGTGCATCGAGTTCCATGTACTGCTTCTGTAGCGCGGCGCGGGCTTTTTCGTCCGATGCCTTATCCAGCGTCTCGGCTTCGGCGTTGAGCTTGTCGGCCAGCGCCTGCAACCGCGTTGCCGGGTTCGCCAACGCCTGGGCGACGGCCTCCCATTGTTGAGATGTCACCGCCGCTTTGATCCCTTCCTGACGCGCTGAAAGCTGAGACTCGAACGCCTTGGCATCGGCCGCCAATTGCGGGTCCATTGCCTTGATCTCGTCGTGGGTTGCGTCGTCGAGGCCCAGCGCCAGGTTCTGTGCAGCGAACGGCTTATATCCCGCTATCAGAGCTGCGCGGCGCGCCTGCGCTGTCTTCTCCGCCTCCTGCTGGATGAATGTTTCGAAGCGTTGCAGGCGGGCGGCGCCTTCGGCGAGCGGTTGCTGGCACAGCGGACACGGCGTATCCGCGCCCAGCTCAGGGAAAGCTTTGTCTGGGTGGGATTCGGTCGCGAACTTGCGGGCGGCGTCGAACAGTTCGCGCCAAGCTTCGCCCCCGGTGCCAGGCAGAAGGTGCTCGCTCTCATTGAACTCCTTGGCCGCAATCGCTGCCGCTGCCTGTGCGGTGCGGAAGCTGTCCGCGAGTCCGCGCAGCTTGGTGACGACTGGCTGGTCCACCAGTGCACCCTTGCTGGTGGCGTTCGTAGCGATGGTCGCGACGCGGCGCGCCTGTAGACGCAACTGACTCGCCTTTTCCTTCGGGTTGTTTTCTTTCAGGCCCTTATCCAGTTCCGCGTGCTGTGCCAGTTCCTCCGGCGTCAAGGTGGCCAGCGCGTCGATCTGGGCTTGGGTTGTCTTGGCCGACAGCGCCGTGATCAGCATGCCGACCGCAGTGTCTCCCCGCAGCGGCGCGAATGCGGTCAGATCGACGGCGTGCTGCGCCTGTTCCGCTTCGATTGAAGTCTTCAGCTGCCCGAAGACCTTCGCCAAGGCCCCAAACACGTCAAGTCCGTAGGGGACGTAGGAGAAGTCGTCTTCGCTGTCGAGATAGGCGCGTGCGCACCGCGCGTCGAAGATCGCAAACGAAGACAACTCAGGAGGCGCCGCCTTTCCATGTGTCCATTGCACATCCTTGGCGACGCCGTCCACGGTGATCTCGAACGTGGCTTCCGCAACGCCAGCCTTGGCGGCAGGGAGATGGGCGTTGGGGTGGATCGCCTCGGTCTGGTCGCGTGCGCGACAGGCCCGCTTCAGTACCCGCGAGTATCCCGATTTACCTGAGCCATTGTCGCCGTAGATCACGGACAACCCGGCAGTATTGAAGGGAAGGCGCTGGCTCTCAGCGAGCGCGTTGACGTGGCGCATGTCCTTTATCGCCAGCAGCTCGATGTGCGTGGAGTTCTTGACCGGTGCTGGGATTTGGTCTGCGGTGAGTGGCTTGGGCGTGCGGCCCTTCGGATCGGGGATGCCGTGCGCCAGTTTCAGCAGCGCAAACAAGTCGTCCTGATCGTCCGTGGAAAGGGTTTGTTTAGCCAGCAGGCGGGCTACCGCGTCGCTTTGCCATGTGGGCAACGTCTGCGTCCAGACAAGTATTTCTTGCAGTATCGACATGGTTCCCCCTACCAGTCCCAGTGCAGGTCTTCTCTTATCGCTAACTCCCAGGCGACCAAAGCTACCGGCAGCACCTAAGACCTGTCCACTTGATCGATTCGGCTTAGCCCCGTCAAAAGGTGATGGTAGGGCTAGCGCCATCCGCGAGTTCGGACTGGCCTGGTCTGCTTCTGGCCGGAAGGAGTCTTCAGCGCACGATCACGCTAAGCCTCGGCTATGCTTCCTGCCCTCCCCCGCCGCACCTTCGAAACCACCCACTCCTCCACATCATCCACCAACGTAAACGCCGCCGGCACCACGATCAGGCTCAGCACCGTCGAGGTGATCAACCCGCCGATCACCGCCACCGCCATCGGCATCCTGAAGCTCGCATCCGCCGTCAGCCCCAGCGCGATCGGCATCATGCCCGCGCCCATCGCCATCGTGGTCATGATCACCGGCCTCGCGCGCTTGTGGCAGGCGTCCATCAGCGCCTCGTGCCGGCCCATGCCTTTCTCTCCGGCCATCACGGCGTAGTCCACCAGCAGGATCGAGTTCTTCACCGCAATCCCGATCAGCAAAATCAATCCGATGAGCACCGACAGCGAGATATCCAGCCCGGTGATCAGCAGCGCGCCGAACGCGCCGCCCGCGGCCAGCGGCACCGCCACCAGGATCGTGATCGGCTGGCTGGCGTGGTTGAACAGCAGCAGCAGCACGCCGTAGACGCAGAAGATGCCGGCCACCATGGCCATGGCGAAGCCCCCGAACATCTCGGCGAAGATCTCGCTGTCGCCGGCGGCCTGGCGGTCCACGCCCACGGGCAGGTTGACGAGCGAGGGCAGCGCGTCGATCTGCTTCTCCACTTCGCCCATGGCCATGCCGTTCAAGTCGACGGTAATCGTGACGTTGCGGCGGCGGTCGAAGCGGTCGATCTGCGAGGGGCCGCTGGCGGTGGTGATCTCGGCCACGGACGACAGCGGCACGCTGCCGCCGGTGGCGGTGGGCACGCGCAGTTGGCCGAGCAGTGACGGGTCCGACAGCGCGCGTTCGTCCAGCTGCACGCGGATCGGTACCTGGCGCTCGGGCAGGTTGAGCTTGGCGAGGAACTGTTCGTAGTCGCCGCGCGTGGCGACGCGGGTGGCGGCGGCGATGTCGGCGGTGGACACGCCCAGGTCCGCGGCGCGCGCGGGGTCCGGGCGCACGATCACTTCCGGGCGCACCAGCGAGGCCGATGAGCCGACGGTGCCGAGGCCCGGCAGCTGGCGGATCTCGCGCTCCACGTCGCGCGCGGTGGCGGCCAGCTTCACCGGGTCGTCGCCGGCCAGCACCAGTTGCAGCGCGCGGCCGGGTTCGCCGCCCTGGAAGCTCAGGCGCACGCCGGGAAGATCGGCCAGACGCTCGCGCACCACCGTTTCCAGCTCGTACTGGGTGAGGTCGCGGTCGTCGGTCCAGCGGATGGTGAGCGTGGCCTTGCGCAGCTCGGCGCTGGTGAGGTCGCCGGCCGGACCATTCGCGCCGGAGTTGCTGCCGGCGGTCACGAACACGTGCTCGATCTCGGGGATGTCGGCGATGCGCTGGCGCGCGGTCTCGGCCACGGCTTCGGTGGTGGCGAGCGCGGTGCCGGGCGGCAGTTCGATCAGCACGTTGCTCTGGATGCCGTCGGTCGGCGGGATGAAGGTGACCTTGAGCAGCGGCAGCAGCGCCAGCGAGCCGATGAAGATCGCCAGCGCGATCAGCAGCGTGCGGTTGCGGTGCTTCAGCGAGTTGTCGACGAAGCGCAGGTACCACTGCATCAGCTTCGAGTCGCCCTTGTGCTCGGGCAGGGGCTTGAGCATGTAGGCCGCCATCATCGGCGTGATCAGGCGCGCCACCAGCAGCGAGAACATCACCGCGGCGGCGGCGGTCCAGCCGAACTCGCGGAAGAACTTGCCGGGGATGCCGGGCATGAAGGCCACTGGGATGAACACCGCGGCCAGCGTGCACGAGGTGGCGATCACCGCCAGGCCGATCTCGTCGGCGGCCTCGAGCGCGGCCTGCTTCGGTGTCTTGCCCATGCGCAGGTGGCGGTCGATGTTCTCGACTTCCACGATGGCATCGTCCACCAGGATGCCCACCACCACGGCCAGCGCCAGCAGCGTGATCATGTTGAGGCTGAAGCCCAGCCAGTACATCACCGCGAACGTCGGGATGATCGACAGCGGCAGCGCGATGGCGCTGATGAAGGTGGCGCGGAAGTCGCGCAGGAACAGGAACACCACCAACACCGCGAGCGCCGAGCCCTCGTAGAGCATGTGCATCGAGGATTCGAACGAGTCCTCGGCCACCTGCGTGGTGGAGGCCACCTCCACCATGCGCACGCGCGGCTGCTCCTGCTGCAGCGTCGCCACGCTGTCGCGCACGGCGTTGCCGACGTCCACCTCGCTGGTGCCGGTGGTGCGCTGCACGGCGAAGCCGATCACGGGACGGCCATCGAGCGTGGTGCGCTGGCTGACGGTGGCGTTGCCGTCGCTCACGGTGGCCAGCGTCGACAGCCGCACGCTGCGGCCGTCGGGCATCGAGATCGGGAAGTTGGCGAGGTCGGCGGCAGTGTCGACGGTGCCCAGCGTGCGCACGGCCTGCTCGCTGCCGCCCACGGTGGTGCGGCCACCGGGCTGCTCCTGCTGGATGCGCGCGAGCTGCTGGCTGATCAGCGCCGGGCTGACGCCGAAACCCTGCACGGCCTCGGGCCGCAGGGCCACGCGGATCTCGCGGTCGACGCCGCCGATGCGCCGCACGGTGCCCACGCCGGGTACGGCGAACAGGCGCTTGGACACGGTGTCGTCGATGAACCAGCTGAGCTCCTCGTCGCTCCAGCCGTCGGCGGTGACGGCATAGGTGAGCATGTCGCCGCCGGTGACGTTGACCAGGGAGACGATCGGCGGCTCCACTTCGGCCGGCAGGTCGATGCGCACGCGGTCGATGGCGTCGCGCACCTCGTCCTTGGCGAGGGTGCCGTCCTTCTCGATCTCGAAGGTGAGGATGGTGGTCGACACGCCCTCGTTGACGATCGATGCCGTGTTGCGCAGCGCGGGGATGCTGGCGGTGGCGTCCTCGACCTTGCGCGTGACCTGGGTTTCCAGCGTGCTGGGGCTCGCGCCCGGGAGCAGCACGGTGACGTTGACCACCGGCACGGTGAGGTCAGGGAACTGGGAGACGGCCAGGCGGTTGAAGGCCAGCAGGCCGGCGGCCGTGAGCAGGATAAAGACCAGGATCGCCGGCAAAGGCCGGTGGATCGAAAAGGCGGAGAAGTTCATTCGGCGACGGTCCCGGTCGCCGCGTCAGCGTCTTCGACTACGCGCACCAGATCGCCATCGCCGAGGAAGCCCGCGCCACGCGCAACCACGCGATCGCCCTGCGTCAACCCATCGCTCACTTCGACCATGTCGCCATGCGCCCCGCCCGTCACCACGCCGCGCTCGCGCACGCGGTTGTCCTCGGCCACCGTGAACACATAGGCGCGGCCGTCGCGCCGCACCAGCGCCTCGCGCGGCACCAGCAGCGCCTGCGCCCGACCCAGCACCAGCCGCCCCTGCGCGAACATGCCGGCGCGCAGTCCACCCGGCTCCGGCAGGTCCACGTACACCGTGCCGGTGCGGCTCTGCGCATCCAGCCCCGGCGACACGGTGCGCACGCTGCCTTCGATGAACCCGGCCGGCGACTCCACGCGCACCGGCGTGCCCACGTCCACGCGCAGCAGGTCGCCCTCGGCAAGTTCAGCGCGCCATTCCAGGCGGCCGTCGCGGATCAGGCGCAGCAGCTCCGCGCCCGCGCCCACCACCTGCCCCGGCTGCACGCTGCGCGCCGACACCACGCCCGCCACCGGCGCGCGCACCACGGTGAAGTCCCGCTGCACGCGCGCGGCATCGCGGCTGGCAATAGCGGTGTTGAGGCGCGCTTCGGCATTGGCGCGTGCGGCCTCGGCCTCCTCGGCATCTTGCAGCGCCACCATCTGCGAGTCGGCAAGCTCGCGGATGCGCGCGGCCTTGCGGCGCGCGGTCTCAAGGTTGGTCTGCGCCTCGCGCACCTGGGCATCCGACTGCGCCAGCTGCGAGGCCAGCGTGCGGTCGTCCACGCGCAGCAGCACGTCGCCCGCGGCCACCACGCTGCCGACCTCCACCTCCACGCTCGCCACGCGCAGCCCGGAGAGCTCCACGCCCACCGACACCTCTTCCCACGCCGCCACCGCCCCGGAGGCCACGACCTCGCGCGCAACCTCGCGCATCTGCGGCGTAGCGAGGCTGACCGTCAGGCTGGGCGTCGACTCGGGCGGCGCATCGTCCCCGCAGGCGGCAAGGGCCAAAACGAGGGCCAGGAGTGTGAGGGCACGCAGGAATGGGTGCATCGCGTCGGGAGCCTATTCAGGGATGCGGCACGCTAGCAGCCTGCAGATCATTGCGCGATGACGGCGCCGGCCCTCCCGGCCCGCAGATGCGAGGGATCCCGGGCCGCGCCCGGGACGCCGCGTACCGCTACGCACCGGGTGCCATGGCCCTTGAGGGGGAAGTCAAGGAGGAGGCGATGGCCGCAGGCCGTCGCCGGGGACATGAGCCCTCAAGGGCCATGGCACCCGACGCCTGAAGAAGCCTCAGGCAAACGGATCCTGCAGCACCATCGTGTGCTTCCGGTCCGGCCCGGTGCTCACGATCGACAGCGGGCACCCCGCCAGCTCCTCCAGCGCGCGCAGGTAGGCACGCGCGGCCGGCGGCAGCTTGTCCCACTCGGTGATGCCGTGGGTGTCTTCCGTCCAGCCCGGGAACTCCAGGTACACCGGCTCGCACTCGGCCCAGCCCTGGGCGTCGAGCGGCGCGTACTCGGTCTGCTTGCCGCGGTACTGGTAGCCGATGCACATCTTCAGCTTGTCCATGCCGTCGAGCACGTCCAGCTTGGTGATGCACAGGCCGCTGATGCCGTTGATCGCCACCGCGCGCTTCAGCGCCACGATGTCGATCCAGCCGCAGCGGCGCGGGCGGCCGGTGGTGGCGCCGTATTCCTGGCCCCGGTCGCGCAGGCGCTGGCCGTCTTCGTCGTCGAGCTCGGTCGGGAACGGACCGCCGCCCACGCGCGTGGCGTAGGCCTTGCAGATGCCCAGCACGTAGTCGATCGCGTCCGCGCCGACGCCGGTGCCGGCGAGCGCGCCGCCAACGGTGGTATTGGAGCTGGTGACGTAGGGATAGGTGCCGTGGTCGATGTCGAGCAGCGAGCCCTGCGCGCCTTCGAACAGCACCTTCTTCCCCTGCTTGCGCAGGTCGTGGAGGATGCCGGCGACGTCGGACTTCATCGGCTCGACGTACTCGCCGAATTCCAGTGCCTCGTCATAGGTCTGCTGGAAGTCGACCGCGTCCACGCCCAGGTAACGGGTCAGGACGAAGTTGTGGTAATCCAGCGCCGTGCGCAGCAATTCTTCCAGCTGCGCGGGATAGTGCAGGTCGGCCACGCGGATGCCGCGGCGCGCCACCTTGTCTTCGTACGCCGGGCCGATGCCGCGCCCGGTGGTGCCGATGGCCTTGCCGCCGGCGGCCTTCTCGCGGGCCTGATCCAGGGCGATGTGGTACGGCATGATCAGGGGCGTGGCCGGGCTGATCTTCAGGCGGCTGCGCACTTCCACGCCGGCTTCTTCCAGCTCGGCAATCTCCTTCATCAGCGCGGCGGGCGAAAGCACCACGCCGTTGCCGATCAGGCACAGCGCGTCGTCGCGCAGGATGCCGGAGGGGATCAGGTGCAGCACGGTCTTCTTGCCGCCGATCACGAGCGTGTGGCCGGCGTTGTGTCCGCCCTGGAAGCGGACCACGCCGCCGATGTCCTGCGTCAGCAGGTCGACGATCTTGCCCTTGCCTTCGTCGCCCCACTGGGCGCCCAGCACCACTACCGACTGGCCCATGGCCACTACTCCTGAATAGAAAGGTTCAGCCCTGCCGCAACCACCACAGCGACAGCAGGCCCGCCGCCAGCACCACGGCCCCGATGGTCCGCAGCTGGCGCTCGGGCGTGGCCAGCATCTGCGCCATCGCCCGCTTCCACGCGCCGGGTGCTGCGAACAGCACCAGGCCTTCAAGCACCGCCACCAGGCACAGCGCGGCCCAGAGATCCTTCACCGGGGCGCCCGCCTGCTCAGCGGTCGCTGCGCATGTACTGCAGGAACGGGTCGTTGCGCTCCAGCACCATCACCGCCTCGCCGGAAGAGAAGGCGCGGCGATAGGCGTCCAGGCTGCGCTGGAAGGCGAAAAACGCGGGGTCGCGGTTCGCAGCGAGCGCATAGATGCCCGCGGCCTCGGCATCGCCCTCGCCTCGCAGCACCTGCGCGTCGCGCTCGGCCTCGGCCAGCAGCACGGTCTGTTCGCGGTCGGCCTCGGCGCGGACGATGCGCGCCTGCTCCTCGCCCTCGGCGCGCAGCGCGGCGGCCACCTGGCGGCGCTCGGCGCGCATGCGGTCGTAGACCTGGCCGATCACTTCGCTGTCGGTGGGCAGGTCGATCTGCTTGAAGCGGATGTCGACCACCTGCATGCCCAGGGTGCGGGCACCCTCGTTGATGCCGGGCAGCTGGCGGTCGATCAGCTCGGCGCGGTTGCCCGACACCAGCTGGGTCAGGGTCTGCGAGTTGATCTCGTTGCGCAGCGATTCCTTGATGATCGGCGCCAGGCGCGCGGTGACCAGCTCTTCATTGCCGCCGGTGGCGCGGTAGAAATCAGCGGCGTCGACGATGAAGCCGATGGCGACGAAGTCGACGCTGATGTCCTTGCGCTCGGACGTCAGCGAGCGCTCGGGCGGGAACTCGTTGGCCTGGAAGCGGCGGTCGAACACGCGCGCGCTTTCCACCAGCGGGATCTTGAAGTGCAGGCCCGGACCGAGGTCCGTGCGCGCCACGCGGCCGAGGTTCAGCACCAGGCCGACCTGGCCCTCGCGGACCACGAACATCGAGCCGAGCAGGCCGAGGATCACGACCAGCACGATGGGAACGATCAGCTGCGGCTTCATCGGGTGCCTCCATCGCGCGAGGGGCGCGGCAGGTTGCTGGTGGCGGCGGGCACGGTGGCCTCGGCTTGCGGCCTGGGATCGAGCGGCGGCGTGACGATGTCGGGCGTCAGCAGGGGCGGCTGCGATGCGCCCTGCCCTGCCATCGGCACGTAGATCAGCTGCTGGCCGTCGCCACCGACGACCGTGCGGTTGTCGGCCAGGACGTCTTCGACCGTCTCCAGCCACAGGCGCTTGCGGGTGACTTCGGGCGCCTTGGCGTACTCGTTGACCAGCAGGGTGAACCGTTCGGCGTCACCGGTGGCACGGGCCACGGACGCGGTCTTGTAACCCTCGGCCGTGGTGCGCACGCGCTGCGCCTGGCCGCGGGCCTCGGGCACGATGCGCGCGGCGTAGGCACGGGCCTCGTTCACCAGGCGCTCGTTCATCTGCTGGGCGCTGTTGACCTCGTCGAAGGCCGGCTTGACGGCCTCCGGCGGGCGGGCGTCCTGCAGGCTGAGCTCGGTCACGATCAGGCCGGTGCGATAGGTGTCGAGCGAGGCCTGCAGCGACGTCGCCGCGGCGGCCGACAGCGGGCCGCGCGCGTTGAGCGCGGAGTCGAGGTTCGAGCGGCCGATCTGCTCGCGCACCGCGCTCTGCGAGATCTGCTCGAGCACCCGGTCGGCATCACGCGAGCCGAACAGGTACATCTGCGGATCGCTGACCCGGTACTGGACGTTGAACGACACGGTGACGATGTTCTCGTCGCGGGTCAGCACCGGCAGGCTGTTGCTGAAGGTGCGCACGCCGGTGGTGTTGAGCTTGGTGACCGTTTCGATCGGCCACGGCAGCTTGAAGTTCGGGCCGGGCTGCATGACGCGGGCGAACTTGCCGAAGCGCAGCACCACGCCGCGATCCTGCTCGCCGACCAGCACGAAGCAGTTGAAGGCCAGCCACAGCACCAGCGCGATGCCGATCCAGCGCAGCGGGTTGCCACCACCGCCGCCGCCGCCGAAGAGGCCGCGGAGCTGGTCGAGGATGCCGTCGAAGGGACCACGGCCGCGGCCACCGCCGCTGCGGCGCGGCGGCCAGGGATTCTGACGGCGGCCATTGCCGCTGTCGCCGCCCGAACCGCGGTCGTCGTTGTTCTTGCCGGGGATGTTCCAGGCCATGCTGGCTCCAGTCTGGGGATCCCGCCGCCGGGGCCCGGCGACGAATAAGGACATTCTACAAGGTGCGGGCGCGGCAGGTCCTGCCCGCCCACACCGGGAAACTCAGGCCGCGGGCAGCAGCGGCCGCAGGGGCTCGCCGTCATCCTGCGCCGCCAGGCGCCGGGCGTCGCTCAGCGGCAGGTCGATGGCGAGCGTCCAGCCGTGCTCGTCATGCGACTCGCCGCGGATGGCGTCGACTTCGTGCAGGCGCGCGCGCAGGCGGCCGGCATCCGGCGGCAGGCGCAGCTCGCCCTGCAGGCGGCGCAGGCCCAGGCGGCGGCCCAGCGCGCTGCGCAGCAGGTCGATGCCGTCGTGGTCGCGCGCGGAGACCCACACCCGCTCGCGCACGGCGGCTTCGTCGGGATGGTCGCTGGCATGCGGCTGGTCATGGCGCGCGGGCACGCCCAAGCGGTCGACCTTGTTGTAGACCAGCAGCTGCGGGAGGTCGCCGGCGCCGATCTCGCCCAGCACCTCGTCCACCTGCGCCACGCGCTCGTCGCGCAGCGGATCCGAGGCATCGATGACGTGGATCAGCAGGTCGGCCTCGCGGGCCTCGCTGAGGGTCGAGCGGAAGGCGGCCACCAGCTCATGCGGCAGGTCGCGCACGAAGCCGACGGTATCGGCCAGCACCACGTAGCCGCCCGGCAGGGTGATCTTGCGCACGGTGGGGTCCAGCGTGGCGAACAGCTGGTCGGCGGCGTAGGCGTCGGCGCCGGTCAGGGCGTTGAAGAGCGTGGACTTGCCGGCGTTGGTATAGCCGACCAGGGCCACGCGCGGCAGTTCGCTGCGCACGCGGGCGCGGCGCATCTGCGTGCGCTGCACTTCGACCTTGGCCAGACGCGCCTGCAGCTGTTCGACGCGCTTCTGCAGCAGCCGGCGGTCGGTCTCGAGCTGGGTCTCGCCAGGGCCGCGCAGGCCGATCGAGCCGCCGCGCTGGCTGTCCAGGTGGCTCCAGCCGCGCACCAGGCGCGTGGCCATGTGCCGCAGCTGCGCAAGTTCGACCTGCAGCTTGCCCTCGTGGCTGCGCGCACGCTGGGCGAAGATGTCGAGGATCAGGCCGGTGCGGTCGACCACGCGGCGCTCGAGTAACTTCTCGAGGTTGCGTTCCTGACCCGGGGACAGGGGATGGTTGACCAGCACCAGGTCGGCGCCGGTGGCGTCGGCCGCGGCCTTGATCTCATCGAGCTTGCCGCTGCCCAGCAGGGTGGCGGGGTTCGGGCGGCCGATGCGCGCGGGCATGACGTGGGCCACGGTCGCGCCTGCCGAGCGGGCAAGCTCGGCGAACTCTTCCAGCGCGCCCTCGTCCGGCGGACCGCCGGAATGGGGCTGGACCAGCAGCGCGTGCTCGCCCTTGCGGGAACGTTCAAACAGCTGGGTGGGCATGCGGTCGGCGGCGTGTTGTCATGGCCCTGAGATGGGGCCGGATGGCGCCGACGCAACCGTCATTCGGACTCGTCGTCGCCCGCTTCGCCGCCAGTGGCATCGTCGGAGGCCTGCACGACGCCGCCGCCCGGGCCCACGCGCACGTTGCGCGCCGGCACGACGGTCGAGATCGCGTGCTTGTAGACCATCTGGCTGACGGTATTGCGCAGCAGCACCACGAACTGATCGAAGGATTCGATCGTGCCCTGCAGCTTGATGCCGTTGACGAGGTAGATCGATACCGGCACCCGCTCGCGGCGCAGGGCGTTCAGGAAAGGATCCTGCAAAGACTGTCCCTTGGACATTCGGTGTTCCCCAACTGGTTTCTTGTTGTTATGGATGAATACGGCTTCGCGCCACGTTGCCCGACCGCTCCCCGGTGGCAACGCTCCGATCTTATACGACCTGCGCTGCTGCCGACGGTTGAAGGCATGACGCCGTGACCATGCGCACGCCCGGATCCGGCCCCGGGCGCCTCAGCGGAGGAAGGCGTCGACCGCGCGGGCGGGGGCGCGGGCGTCCACGGTGGGGTCGAACCTGAGCGCGTCGAATTCCCCGCGCAGCCAGGTGAACTGGCGCTTCGCCAGCTGGCGGGTGGCGGCGATCGCCCGCTCGCGGAAGCCCCGGGCGTCGGTGGCACCGTCGAGGAATTCCCAGGCCTGGCGGTAGCCAACCGCGCGCAGCGCCGGCAGGTCCAGCGGTGCGGGATGGTCGCGCAGCTCCGGCAAGGCGCGCAGCACTTCGACCTCGGCCAGGAAGCCGGCTTCGAGCATCGCGTCGAGCCGGCCGACGATGCGTTCGTGCAGCACCGCCCGGTCGCGCGGGGCCAGCACCAGCTTGAGCACCCGGTACGGCAGACGCACCGGTGCCGGGTCCGCGCGCCAGTCGCTGATCGCGCGCCCGCTCAGGCGATGGACTTCCAGCGCGCGCTGGATCCGCTGTGCGTCGGTGGCATGGATGCGCTGCGCGGCCGCGGGATCCACCTGCGCGAGCTCTGCGTGCAGCGCCGCCCAGCCGCGTTCGTCCGCCTCCCCTGCCAGCTGCGCGCGCACCGACGCATCCGCGGATGGCATCGACGACAAGCCCTGCAGCAGCGCGCGGAAATACAGTCCGGTGCCGCCGGCCAGGATCGGCAGCCGGCCGCGCGCGGCGATGGCGTCCATCGCGACCCGGGCGTCGGCGGCGAACTCGGCGGCCGAGTACGGCTCCCAGGGTTTGCGGATGTCGACCAGGTGGTGCGGAACCCCGGCGCGTTCATCGGCCGTGGGCTTGGCCGCGCCGATGTCGAGGCCGCGGTACACCAGCGCCGAATCGACGCTGACGATCTCCCCGCCCAGGCGCCGCGCGCAGTCGATCGCGAACGCGGTCTTGCCCGACGCGGTCGGGCCCATCAGTGCGACGGCACAGGGACGCCTGTCGATCGGCATCTCCGGCCCCGCGCTCAGTAACCGGTTTCGCGAAGCGAGGCCCGCACTTCGTCATGGGTGCTGCGGATGTCCTGCGCCGGCGCGCGCCCCAGCAGACTCACGGAGACGATCGCAAGGGTCGCGGCGGCGAAGCCGGGCACGATCTCGTACAACTGGAAATCCATCCGCTCGACCGCGATCTGCTTCCAGGCGATCACCACCACCGCGCCGGTCACCATGCCGGCCAGCGCGCCGTCGCGCGTCATCCGGCCCCAGAACAGCGACAGCACCAGCACCGGCCCGAAGGCGGCGCCGAAGCCGGCCCAGGCGTAGGACACGAGGCCCAGCACCCGGCTGTCCGGATCGCGCGCCAGCCACAGCGCCACCAGCGACACCGCCAGCACGCTGGCGCGCCCGACCCAGACCAGCTCGCGCTGGCTGGCCTGCTTGCGCAGGAATCCGCGATAGAAATCTTCCGACAGCACGCTGGAGCACACCAGCAGCTGGCTCGACAGCGTGCTCATCACCGCCGCCAGGATCGCGGACAGGATCACGCCGGCGATCCAGGGGTTGAACAGCAGCTCGACCGCGGCGATGAACACCCGCTCGGGGTTGGCCTCCACCGGACCGGCGGCATCGGGGTGGAGGTGGAAGAAGGCGATGCCGAAGAAGCCCACCATCAGCGAGCCGAGCAGGCACAGGATCATCCAGGTCATGCCGATCTTCCGCGCCTTGGGAATCGCGTGCACGCTCTCGGCGGCCATGAACCTGGCCAGGATGTGTGGCTGGCCGAAATAGCCCAGGCCCCAGGCAATCGCAGACACGATCGCGAGCATGCCGCCGGCGCCCACCCACTCCAGCCGCGCGGGATCGATCTCGCGGATCAGCTCGACGCTACCGTCGAAGCCACCGCTGGCCACCACCACCATCACGGGCGTGACGATCAGCGCGAACAGCATCAGCGTGCCCTGCGCGACGTCGGTCCAGCTCACCGCGAGGAAGCCGCCCACCATCGTGTAGAGGATGGTCACCGCCGCCCCCCACCAGATCGCCTGCGCGTAGGACATGCCGAAGACGCTCTCGAACAGCCGTGCGCCCGCCACGACGCCCGAGGCGCAGTACACCGCGAAGAACACCAGGATCACCAGCGCCGCCAGCACCCGCAGCACGCGGTTGCGGTCGCTGAAGCGGTTGGTGAGGTAGTCCGGCAGGGTCAGCGCGTTGCCGGTGCGCTCGGTGTAGACGCGCAGCGGGCCGGCGACGTAGCGCCAGTTGAGCCAGGCACCCAGCGTCAGGCCGATCGCGATCCAGGCTTCGGCCAGGCCGCTGGCGTACAGCGCACCGGGCAGGCCCATCATCAGCCAGCCGCTCATGTCGGACGCGCCGGCCGACAGCGCGGTCACGACCGGTCCGAGCTTGCGGCCGCCCAGGATGTAGTCGTCGAAGTTCTTGGTCGAGCGCCAGGCGAACACGCCGATCAGCACCATTCCGGCGAGATAGACAAGGAAGGTGATGATGAGCGGCGTGCTGGTCTGGAACATGAGTGCTGGAATCCCCCGGGTCGACGCCACCGCCCCACCGGCGCCAGCGGGGGCAGCCTAACGCAGGCCTGCAGGCCGATGCACACCGGGCCGCGGCAGTGCGCCGCGGCAGGCGCTCAGGCGTCGTCCGGCCAGGCGATGGCTGGCGCGGGCGTCGCGATGCGCGGGACCGGCACCGCATCCACCGCCGCCCAGACCTTGAGCGCGTCGACGGTAGCGGCCACGTCGTGCACGCGCAGCAGCATTGCGCCGCGCTGCGCGGCGATGAGGTGCGCGGCCACCGAGCCGTGCACGCGCTGCCGCGGTTCGTCGCGCCCGGTGACCTCGCCGATGCTGCGCTTGCGCGACAGGCCGGCGAGCACCGGCACGCCGAGTTGGATGAAGCGTTCGAAGCGCGCCAGCAGGGTGATGTTGTGCGCGGTGGTCTTGCCGAAGCCGAAGCCCGGGTCGGCCACGATGTGCTTGCGCGGGATGCCGGCCATCTCGGCGGCGAAGATGCGCTCGGCGAGGAAGCGGTGCACCTCGGCGACCACGTCGTCGTACGCCGGCGCCTCCTGCATCGAGCGCGGCTCGCCGAGCATGTGCATCAGCACCACCGGCACGCCGGCCGCGGCGGCCACGTCCAGTGCGCCCTCGGCGCGCAGCGCGCGGATGTCGTTGATCATCCCGGCACCGGCGTCGACCGCGGCGCGCATCACCTCCGGGCGCCAGGTGTCGATGCTGATCGGAACCGGTGTCTCGCGCGCCAGGCGTTCGATCACCGGCACCACGCGGCGGATCTCCTCCTCCACGCCCACGCTGTCGGATCCGGGACGGGTGGATTCGCCGCCGACGTCCAGGATGTCGGCGCCTTCGCCTGCGAGCTGCAGGCCGTGCGCGACCGCGGCGTCGAAGTCGAAGTGATCGCCGCCATCGGAGAAGGAATCCGGGGTGACGTTGACGATGCCCATCACGCGCGGGCGGTCCAGGCGCAGGGGGCGGCCGGCGCAGTCGAGGGTGGCGACGGTGTCGAACATCCAGGAACTCCTTGGCGACAGATAACGATTATCACCCGGCGCAAACGAAACGGGGCCCGCATGAGCGGGCCCCGGTCGCAGCTATAGCTGCTCCTACGGTGGTGGTCGAGGAGGAGTGGATGTCGGTCAGGCTTGGGGCGCGGGATCGGTGATCGGCGGCAGCGGGCGCTTGCTGCCGCTGTCATCGTCGTCACCCTTCGGCTCCGGCTTGATCCAGCCGATCGGCGGCGGCGGGTCGCGGCCTTCCATGATGGCGTCGATCTGCGGCACGTCGATGGTCTCGTACTCCAGCAGGAGCTTTGCCATCGCGTGCAGCTTCTCGATGTTCTCGGTGAGGATGGCCTTGGTGCGGTTGTAGGCGCTGTCGAGGATGTCGCGCACTTCCTCGTCGATCCTGCGCGCGGTCTCGTCGGACACGCTCTTGTGCTGCGTGACCGAGCGACCCAGGAACACCTCGTCCTCTTCCTCGCCGTAGGCGATCGGGCCGAGTTGTTCCGACAGGCCCCACTTGGTGACCATGGCGCGGGCCATCTTGGTGGCGCGCTCGATGTCGTTGGAGGCACCGGTGGTGACCTTGTCGGTGCCGAAGATCAGCTCTTCCGCCACGCGGCCGCCGTACAGCGTCGCCAGGCGGCTGTGCAGGCTTTCACGGGTGGAGCTGTAGCGATCGCCTTCGGGCAGGAACTGGGTCACACCCAACGCGCGGCCGCGCGGGATGATGGTGACCTTGTAGACCGGGTCGTGGTCGGGCACCAGGCGGCCGACGATGGCGTGGCCGGCCTCGTGGTACGCGGTGTTGGTCTTTTCTTCCTCGCTCATGGCCATCGAGCGGCGCTCGGCGCCCATCAGGATCTTGTCGCGCGCCTTGTCGAAGTGGTCCATGCGGACGTCCTTCGCGTTCTCGCGCGCGGCGAACAGCGCCGCCTCGTTGACGAGGTTGGCAAGGTCCGCGCCGGAGAAGCCAGGCGTGCCACGCGCGACCACCATCGGCTCGACGTCGTCGGCCAACGGCACCTTGCGCATGTGCACCTGCAGGATCTGCTCGCGGCCGCGCACGTCGGGCAGGCCCACCACGACCTGGCGGTCGAAGCGGCCCGGGCGCAGCAGCGCGGGGTCGAGCACGTCGGGGCGGTTGGTGGCGGCGACCACGATCACGCCCTCGCCGCCCTCGAAACCGTCCATCTCGACCAGCAGCTGGTTCAGCGTCTGCTCGCGCTCGTCATGCCCGCCGCCCAGGCCGGCACCGCGGTGGCGGCCGACGGCGTCGATCTCGTCGATGAAGATGATGCACGGCGCGTGCTTCTTGGCCTGCTCGAACATGTCGCGCACGCGGCTGGCGCCGACGCCGACGAACATCTCGACGAAGTCCGAGCCCGAGATCGAGAAGAACGGCACCTTGGCCTCGCCGGCGATCGCCTTGGCCAGCAGCGTCTTGCCGGTGCCGGGCGGGCCGACCATCAGCACGCCGCGCGGGATCTTGCCGCCGAGCTTCTGGAAGCGCGAGGGATCGCGCAGGAACTCGACCAGCTCCGACACTTCTTCCTTGGCCTCGTCGCAGCCGGCGACGTCGGCGAAGGTGACCTTGACCTGGTCGTCGCTCAGCAGCTTGGCGCGCGAGCGGCCGAAGGACATCGCGCCCTTGCTGCCACCCTGCTGCATCTGCCGCATCATGAAGAACCAGAAGCCGATGATCAGCAGCACCGGCAGGAAGTTGAGCAGCAGCGACCACAGCGTGATGCCCGACTCCGGCGGCGCCTGCTTGATCTCGACGTTGTGGTTCATCAGGTCATCGACCATGCGCTCGTCGCGGCGCGGCGCGGTGGTGATGCCGCTGGTGCCGTCCTTGCGCTGGAACTGGACCGAGCGCTCGTCGCTCGCGATGTCCACGGACTGGATGCGGTCGGTGCGGACCTCGGTCATGAACTGCGAGTACATGACCTCCTGGCTGCCGGGCACGGTGGGGCTGAAGCTGTTGAAGACCACCATCAATACGACGGCGACCACCACCCAAAGCATCAGATTCTTGACCAGGTCGTTCATTCTCGATTCCGCTCCGCGGCAACGCCGCTAGGTTACTTGATCCGTTCCAGCTTGCCCTGCGCCAAGGCATAGACTTCCGGCGAACGCTGGCGCGAGGCCGCCGGCTTGCGGACCGCGACCTTCGCGTACCGCCGGCGCAGCTCGCGCACGTAATCGTCGAACCCGGTCCCGTGGAACAGCTTGATCAGGAAGGCGCCACCCGGACGCAGGTGCCGGTCGGCGAAATCCATCGCAAGCTCGGACAGGTGCATGGCCCGGGGCTGGTCGACGGCTGCTACACCACTCTTGTTGGGGGCCATGTCGGACAAGACAAGGTCCACGGGCGCCCCGCCAAGCATCGATTCGAGCTGCGAGAGCACCACATCGTCCCTGAAATCGCCATGAAGGAACTCGACGCCGGCGAGCGGCGGCATGTCCAGGATGTCCAGGGCGATCACCCGGCCGCTGTCGCCCAGGGCCTGGCGGACCCATTGCGACCAGCCCCCGGGGGCGGCGCCAAGGTCGACCACCGTCATGCCCGGCTTCAGCAGGCGGTCGCGGGCGACCAGTTCCTCGAGCTTGTACGCCGCGCGCGAACGCATGCCCTCGGCCTGCGCCTTCTTCACGAAGGGGTCGGCGAAGTGCTCCTGGAGCCAGCGCTGGCTGCTTTTACTGCGGGTGGCCATCGCCTGCGGACGGAGCAATTGCGGGCCGCCATGATACCCTGCGTGGCCCTCCGCACCTGACTGCAGCCCACATGACCGCCGACCTTACCGCCGCCCAGATCCGCTTCCTGCGCGGCCAGGCCCACGGGCTCAAGGCGATGCTGCAGCTTGGCGGAAAAGGCCTGACCGACGCCGTGGTGGCCGAGGTCGAAGGCGCACTTGGGCACCACGAGCTGATCAAGGTGAAGGTGGCCGCGGCCGACCGCGAGGCGCGCGACGCCCTGATGGCCGAGCTGGCCAAGCGCAGCGGTGCCGTGCTGGTCCACCGCATCGGCCACGTCGCCGTGCTCTACCGCCCCAACAGCGAGAAGCGCCAGATCGTCCTGCCGCGAGGCTGAGCCCGGGAGGCCGCGCGATGGATCTCGTCCAGGAACGCCCGGATTACGACTACGTGCTGCGCGCCGCCGACGGCCGTTCGGCGCGGGTGAATGATCGCCAGCTCTCCGCCAGTTTCATCATCTCGCCCGATCGCCTGGTCGAGGACTGGGCGGCCGCGCCCATCGCCGGACTCACGCCGGAACAGCTCGAGCCGCTGCTCGCACTGGATCCCGAAGTGCTCGTGATCGGCACCGGCGACACGCAGGGTTTCCCGCCGCCGCGCACGATGGCCGCCTGCCTTGCGCGCGGCGTGGGCCTGGAAGCAATGACCAACGCCGCTGCCGCGCGCACCTTCAACGTGCTGGCCAGCGAAGGCCGGCGCGTGGTGGCTGGATTCATCCTCTCCGGCAGCTGAGCACCGGAACGTCGCGGTCGCGCGCGCTCAGCGGCGCGGCAGGTAGCGCAGCGGATCGACCGGCTTGCCGTTGTAGCGGATCTCGAAGTGCAGCATGTCGCGGTCTGCGCCGGTGCGGCCCATTTCCGCGATCTGCTGGCCGGCCTTCACCCGGTCGCCCTCGCCCACCAGGCGCTTGCGGTTGTGGCCATAGGCCGACAGCCATTGCTCGTCGTGCTTGATGATCACCAGTTCACCGTAGCCGACCAGGCCGGAACCCGAGTACACCACCACGCCGTCGCCGGCGGCACGCACCGCCTGCCCCGCCGAACCCGCCACGCCGATGCCCTGACGGGTCGGATCGCCATCGACATACCGGCTGACGAGAGACCCGTCGGCAGGCCAGCGCCAGGACACGGCGCTGCTCGCAGGCGCCGAGCCCGTGGGCTGCGGCGGGGCCTGCGTGGGCTGCACGGCCCTGCCGCGGCTGTCGGTGACCGGGCGCGAAGTGCCGCTCGTGCCGCCACCCGACGCGGTGGACGTGCCGGCCGTGCGCGTGTTGCCGCCCATGCCCGACGACGGATACAGGCGCAGCCGCTGTCCGGGATAGATCGTGTACGGGGCCTGGATGCCGTTCCACATCGCCAGGTCGAGCGGACTGATGCCGTTGTTGACCGCCAAGCGGTAGAGGTTGTCGCCCTTGCGCACGGTGACCGTCTGCCCCGGCTTCGGCGCCGACGCGCGCGTCGCCGAAGCGCCACCTTCGCGGACCACCTTGCTCGTGCCGCAGCCGGCAAGTGCCAGCATCAGTGCGACGGCGGGAACCAGGGCGATGCGGGCGGTGCGACGGATCGGGAGCATGCGCGAGGGAACCTCCAGGCTGGGCATGGTGTGTGGATTCAACCTGCGAAATGCTGCCACAGGTGCGTCAGGGCCAGTCCGCTGCTTCCGATCAGCACGCTGAAATAGATCACGGTGCAGATCGTGGCGAGATGGCCGAGCAGCACCGCACCGCCATCACGCTGGATGAAGCCCACAGCGTAAAGCAGCAGCGCGATCGCGGGGATGGTGTTGCTGAACGGAATGAGTCCGAACGGCGCCATCAGCAGCAGCGCGGCGAAAATGAAAGCGAGGTTGTTGAACACCCGCTGCGGGCGGCCGTCGACCACGGCGGCCATGCGGTGCGGACGGCTGATGCGCTCCAGCCGGCGCACCCAGGACATGCCCGCGGTGAGTGCGGGGCGCAGGCGATCGGCGGGCAGCTGCCGTTCCGCCAGCCGCTTCGGCACCCACAGCGGGCGTCCGGACAGGCGGCTGATCCCGACCAGCAGGATCGCCGCGCCGAACACCGTGCTCACGCCCGGGATCGATACCGGGATCAGGAACACCAGGGTCAGCAGGATCGACAGCACCAGCAGGCCTTCGTCGCCGATGACGCCGAGCAGTTCGCCCAGGCTCATCGAACCCGTTGGCAGGCGCGCGATGACCGCTTCGAGCTGGGTACGCAGCGAGGCGTCGCCAGCGGGGCCGGACGGGGGCACGGATGCGGTCATGCCTAGTCCACCAGTCCGGAGAGCAGGGGCACGAAGGCAACGCTGGCCAGCGTGTCCTGGGTGATGTGGCCTTCGGCGTCCTTGCGCAGGCG
Organism: Luteimonas sp. A534; assembly: GCF_054072805.1. Taxonomy (NCBI): domain Bacteria; kingdom Pseudomonadati; phylum Pseudomonadota; class Gammaproteobacteria; order Lysobacterales; family Lysobacteraceae; genus Luteimonas; species Luteimonas sp. A534. The sequence goes on along the minus strand of NZ_JBSVRR010000001.1, from coordinate 16,335 downwards.
CAGCAGCGACTGCGCGCCGCCCGCGCCGACCGGTGCCACCAGCACGCCGCCCGGAGCCAACTGCGAGGTCAGCGCCTCGACCAGGGCCGGCGCACCCGCGGTGACCAGGATGCCGTCGAAAGGCGCTTCCTCCGGCCAGCCGATGCGGCCGTCGTCGTGCTTGCTGCGCACGTTGAGCCCGAGCGAGCGGAAGCGCTTGCGCGCGACCCGCAGCAGGTCGCCGATGCGCTCGACGGTGAACACCTCCAGCCCGAGCGCGCCAAGGATCGCCGCCTGGTAGCCGGAGCCGGTGCCGACCTCGAGCACGCGCTTGGGCTGGGCGCCGTCGAACAGGGCTTCGGTCATCCGCGCCACCACCCAGGGCTGGGAGATGGTCTGGCCGTGGCCGATCGGCAGCGCGGTGTCCTCGTAGGCGCGGGTGGCCAGCGCCTCGTCGATGAACAGGTGCCGCGGCACCACGCGGATGGCGTTGAGCACGCGCTCGTCGGTGATGCCGTTGCCGCGCAGGCGTTCGATCAGGCGGTCGCGCACGCGCTGCGAGGTCATGCCGACACCGAGCGCTTCGGGCTGCAGCCGCAGCCGCGGCGTCACGCCGGGCCTCCGTTGCGCAGGGCTTCTTCGAGCCCGCCGACCCAGGCGGCGACCTGCTCGAGCGCCTGGTAGCGCGTCAGGTCGACCTGGATCGGCGTGATCGCGATGTGCTTCGTGCGCACGGCGTGGAAATCGGTGCCCGGGCCCGAGTCGGCCTCGGCGCCGGCGCCGCCGATCCACCAGAAGTGGCGGCCGCGCGGGTCCTTCGCCGGAATGCAGGCTTCCGCGCGATGGCGGTTGCCCAGGCGCGTGACCTCGAAGCCCTCGATTTCCGACCAGGGCAGGTCGGGCACGTTGACATTGAGGATGGTGTCGGCGGGCAGTGGATCAGCCTTCAAGCGGGCGACGATCTCGACCGCGGCGCGCGCGGCGGATTCGTAATGCCGGCCAACATGGTCGCGCGTCACCAGCGACACCGCCACCGCGGGCAGGCCCAGGAACCGGCCTTCCATCGCCGCGGCAACGGTGCCCGAATAGATGACGTCATCGCCCAGGTTGGCGGTGTTGTTGATGCCCGAGACCACGATGTCGGGATCGTGGTCGAGCATGCCGGTAATGGCGACGTGGACGCAGTCGGTCGGCGTGCCGTGGACGCGCCAGGTCGACGCATCGAGCTGCACCGCCTGCAGCGGCAGGTCGAGGGTGAGGGAATTGCTGGCGCCGGAGCGATCGCGATCGGGGGCGACGACGGTGACCTCGTGGCCGGCGGCACGCAGGCCTTCGGCGAGTGCGCTGATGCCGGGGGCGTCGACGCCGTCGTCGTTGCTAACGAGGATTTTCATTGCGTCGATGATAACGGAACGCGACGCCCGGGGTCCCTCGCGCTAGGCTTGCACCATGTCTGGACCGGGCGGAAAACACGACGACGACGAGGACGATGCGGCCCTGTTCCGCGCCGCGGTCGGCCCGGTGCGCGAACTGCCCGCAGCTCCCGCCCCGCCCGGGCGCCCGCGCCCACGGCCGCGGGCCCGCATGGCCGAGCGCGACGAAGCGCAGGCGCGCGAGGATTTCCGGCTGGGCCGCGGCGAGGCCTTCGTGATCGAACGCGGCGACGTGCTCTCGCACCGCCGCGACCAGGTGCCGCCACGCACCCTCAAGCGCTTGTCACAGGGGCTCTACGCCGCCCAGGACGAGCTCGACCTGCACCACACCGATGCCGGCACTGCCGAAATCCTGCTGCGCCGCTTCCTGGCCGAGGCTCGCGACGCCGGCCACGGCTGCGTGCGCGTGGTCCACGGCAAGGGACTCAATTCACCAGACAGCCTGCCGGTGCTGAAGAACGTGGTCGACCGTGTCCTGCGCCATCGCGCGGACGTGCTGGCCTTCCATTCCGCGCCGCCCGCCCAGGGCGGGACCGGCGCGGTGCTGGTGCTGCTGGCCCGGCGCTGACTATTCGTCGGTGTCGGTGCTGGCGACGGCCCGTGTCGGCGGCTGCACCCAGTACACCTCGACGCCGCGGCTGAGCGCCTTTCGCTCTACGTAGGCGACGTATTCGGTGTCGGTGACGAGCCTGCCCTGGTGCTGGGGCGTGGCTTTCGACAATTGGCTGCCATCCGTGGCGCAGGCTGCCAGCATCACGGCCGCCATCGCCATCAGGACCATACGGAGATGCGTTCTCATGATCGTCTCCCGTCATTGCGCGCCAACGCGGCGCGCAGCCCAGCTCTATACCCGGCAGTGCCGCCGGGCCAGTGCCTGGGAGCGGTTTCCGACAGGCGGCGGCTCAGGCTGCGTGCGGATCGGCCACGGCGCCCAGCTCGGCCAGGACGGAGGTGGCGTAGGTGCCGGCGGGCAGCGCGAACCCGAGCTCCAGGACATCGCCCGCCAGCCAGCGCCAGGCCAGTCCGTCGGGCCGCAGGCGGGTCGCGCGGCGCTCCTGCTTCAGGCCGACGCCTTCCAGTCCGGCACGCAGCGCCATGCTGTCGTCGTCCGCCAACGTGGCCAGTTCCAGCGCCCGTGCGTCGTCCACGCTGCGCAGCTCGCCGCGGCCCCACAGCGGCGCGCTGGGGTGGATGTCGAACGCGGCAAGCCGCACCGCCAGCGCGTCGCTCCACGGCTCGGGTCCGAACACGCTGCGGCTGCCGTCGAGCATCCACGCCTCGCCTTCGAGGCCGCGATCCCAGCGGCCTGATTCCACGCGCGCGGCCAGCACCCGGTTGAACAGCTCCGAGCGCGCGGCCGACAGCAGCAGCGCGCGTTCGTCGCGGCGCACGCGCATCCCCGCAAACATACGTCGCACCTTGTCGACGTTGCCGCCGCCGCGGCCGAAGCGCTGCACGCCGAAGTAGTTGGGCACGCCGCGGGCGGCGATGGCCTGCAGCCGCGCCTCGATGGTGGCGGCATCGCCTTCGACATCGCGCAGCACCAACACGAAGCGGTTCCCTACCAGTGCACCGCGCGGCAGCTTGCGTGCATGCCGGGCATGGTCGAGCACCCGCAGCGCCTGCCCGGTGGCCGGGTCACTGCGCTCGAGCGTCGCGATGTCCGGCGCCTCCCGCCCCGGCAGCTGCACGCTGAAGCGCTGCCGCGTAACCGCGTGGCGGTCCTTCAGCCCCGCGTAGCCGACCGTGCGCTCGTCCACGCCGGCCCACTCGGCCAGCAGGCGCGCGACGAAGGCGGTGTTCATGCCTCGCTTCTCGACCGTCAGCAGCAGGTGTTCGCCGGCACCGCTGGCGTCGAAGCCGGCAATCTCGGTGACGTCGAAATCTTCCGGAGTGACCCGCATCCGCGCGGCCAGCACCGGCGCGCCGTGGGCGCGCGGAAGCTCCATGCGACGCGTCGCTTCGCTCACGCCGCCACGAGCAGGCACACGGCCTGCGCGGCGATGCCCTCTTCGCGGCCGATGAAGCCCAGGCGCTCGCTGGTGGTGGCCTTGACGCTGACCGCGTCCAGCGCGATGCCGAGGTCCGCCGCGATCGCCTCGCGCATCGCCTGCGCGTGCGGACCGACCTTCGGGCGTTCGCAGATCACGGTGGCATCGACGTTGCCGGCCTTCCAGCCGCGCTCGGCGGCCAGCGCCGCGCAGTGGCGCAGCAGCACGCGACTGTCGGCACCCTTCCAGCGCTCGTCGGACGGCGGGAAATGCACGCCGATGTCGCCCAGCGCCAGCGCGCCGAGCATGGCGTCGCAAAGTGCGTGCAGGATCACGTCGCCGTCGCTGTGCGCGACCAGGCCGCGGTCGTGCGGCACGCGCACGCCGCCGAGCATCACGTGATCGCCCTCGCCAAACGCGTGGACGTCGTAGCCGTGGCCGATGCGGATGGTCATTGGGCTGGATTCCTGAAGATCGGGACTGGGGCCGGCAAGTATGAAGCGAACCTGCCCAATCCGCCCCCGAGACCCTGTGGGAGCGGCTACAGCCGCGATCGCGGCCATGGCCGCTCCCACAGTAAGCGCACACCTCCTACCGGTAGCAAAGGCGCCGCCGTCGCCGCGATTTTCTTCCTCGCCGCGAACCGTGCTACAGGGAAACCGTTGGCGCCCGGGGAGTTGCATTGGAGCGCCGCCGTCCCGCTCAACGCTTGGCCGGTTGATCGGGGCCACATCCACGGTCGGCGTGCACTGCGGCCGGCAGATGGAGGGGACCATGAACGTCGCATCCCGACTGCTCTTCCCGCTGGCTCTGCTGGTCGCGTCACCCGGCCTCTTTGCCCAAGACGCCATCGAGCCCTACGTCGAGTACCGCAAACGCGTCGAGACTGCCCAGAACATTTCGCCGCTCGAGCACGGCCTGTTCGGCGAGCAGGTCAGCCTATACAACGGCAGTACCGCCTTCGCGGTCACCGACATCGACGTCCCGGGCAACAACGCTCTGCCGGTGCAGCTGACCCGACGTTTCTCGGTCGAGCTTCAGCCGCAAAACCTGATTCGCAGCTACGACGCCCTGCTCCGTGGCATGGGCAACTGGGACGTGGACGTGCCGCACATGGCCGCAACCTATCTGGTTTCCGCCGGAGCCGCGTTGCGCTGCGATGGCGGATACGTGCCCAGCGGAGCCCCACAGGGTTTCCATCGTGGCGACATCTGGCAGGGCGTGACCGTCAACGTCCCGGGCCGGGGCAGCATGAACGCCCTGGGCATGCTGGCCGAACTTCCGCGCCCCACCGGGGGCGCGACGTACAAGCTGACCACACCCGACCGCGACGTCTTCGAGTGCATTCCGATGAAGCCGGGCTTCACGGGCCAGGGTTTCCGGATGACCACCGTGTCGGGACTTCGCTACCACTTCGATACTCCGACCACGCGTACTGCAGCCACGCTGGAAGGACTGGTCAAGCGGTCCGGCCAGATGCCGTTGACCGTCTACGCACCGCGCAACCGGCTGTACCTCCTGGCCAGCAAGATCGAGGACCGGTTCGGCAATACCGTGGAGCTCCAGTACAACGCGAATGGACACCCGACCCGGATCTGGTCCAACGACGACCGCGAGATCACGCTGACCTACACCGGCGGACGCTTGGCGACGGCCGCGAGCCAGGGCCGGACGTGGCACTACAGGTATACCCACACTGGCAGCGGGCTGTATGCCCGTCTTTCAGAAGTCGAACGACCCGACCACAGCACCTGGAAATACACCTACTCAAACGACCTGATGCCGCCGCCCGACTCCGTCGGGGTGCCGACGCTGCCCTGGTGCGCCGGCTTCCCTCTGCTGCAGGAAGACTCCCTGGTTCTGACCTCCACGCACCCATCGGGAGCCGTGGGTACGTTCGAATTCAACAACCGCAGGCACTCCCGCAGCGGCGTCCATGTCACCGAATGCGAGCGCACCGGAGATCTTTACGATCCCAGCTACCGTCTCCGGGTACCGCACTTCTTCGACGTGATGAGCATCGACAGCAAGACCCTGAGCGGCCCTGGGCTGCAGGCGCAGGAATGGACGTACAGCTATGCCGCCCACCTGCAGAGCCTCTGGGGCCTGCCGACCGAGCCCCCGTCGTATCCCTGCACCACCTGCACCGCGAGCAAGACGGTGACCGTCACCCATCCTGACGCCAGCGCCACGCGCTACACCTTCGGCATGCGCTACCACGACAACGATGGGCGCCAGCTGAAAGTGGAAACGTTGCGCGCCAACACCACGGTGGCGCGGAGCGAGACCAGCACATACATGACCGAAGCACAGGCCGCAGCGCAGCCGTTCCATGGGTTGCAAGGGTCGAACCTCGGCGGAGTCGGCGACCCCGCCAGCGTCCGCCAGCGGCCGGTGACCAACCGGACCATCCAGCAGGATGACATCAACTTCATCTGGCAGGCCAACCTTCGACACCTTCGCCCGGCCGAAGAGCGTAACCAGATCGAGTACCCTTCCGGGCAACCCGACTCGCCAGGAGGAGACGTTCTACTGGGACAACATGGTCAAGTGGGTCCTGGGGCAGGTCCACCGCGCGGTCTGCATTGGTCCGTTCACTGCGCTGCCGGCCGGCTGCGGCGGCGGCACGGAGATGTTCAAGCGCAGCTACGACCCCACCTACGCCCTGCCCCTGGTCACCGAACGCTTCGGCAAGATCGAGCAGACGTTGGGCTGGAACACGGCCGCACCGCTACCCGGCGGCCAGCGCGGCACCGCCGCGAGCGTGGCCGACGGCAATGGTCATGCCACCACCCTGGCCGACTGGAAGCACGGCATCCCGCAGCTGATCACCTATCCGGCCACGCCCGAAGCGCCGTCCGGCGCGATGCACGCCGCGCATGTGAACGACCGCGGCTGGATCGACTGGATCGACGACGAGAACGGCTCGCGCACCTGTTATCTCTACGACGCCATGGGCCGGATCAGCCAGGTCACCTACCCCTCCGAAGCTGCGGCCCATACTTGCAACACCAGCACGTGGGCGGCCACCACCCAGGCTTTCCAGCAAGTCGACAGCACCGAATACGGGATCCCGGCCGGCCATTGGCGGCAAACGGTGGCGACCGGCAATGGCCGCCGGGTCTCCTACTTCGACGCCCTGTGGCGCCCGCTGGTGACGCGCGAGTACGACACGGCCAACGCGGCGGGGACCCAGCGCTTCCAGCGCTTCGCCTACGACCACGAGGGGCGCACCACCTTCGCCTCCTACCCGGCCACCGTGCACAACCCCACTTCCGGTTCCTGGACGGAGTACGACGCGCTGGGCCGCGCGACCTCGGTCTCGCAGGATAGTGAGCAGGGCCTGCTGACCACCACCACGCTCTACGAGTCCGGCTTCCAGACGCACGTCACCAATGCGGAGAACCAGCAGACGCTGACCCGCTATCTGGCCTGGGACCAACCGACCACCGACCTCCCGGTGCATATCACCCATCCGGAGGGCGCCTTCACCCACATCGCCCGAGACGTGTTCGGCAAGCCGACGCTGCTCCGGCGCAGCAACCACACCAATCCTGCCGGCGGAACGCTGGCGGTCGACCGGACCTATGCCTACAACCCGCATCAGGAGCTGTGCCGCAGCGTGGAACCAGAGACGGGCGCCACCCTGATGGGCTATGACGGCACCGGCAACCTGGCGTGGTCGGCCGCGGGCCTGCCGGCGGCCACGGCCTGTCACCTGGCCGGCACCACGCCCACCATCAGCGCCCGCCGGGTGGACCGCACCTACGACGCGCGCAGTCGGCTGAAGACCCTGTCCTTCCCCAAGGACAGCAACGGCAACGGCAATGGCGACCAGGCGTGGACCTACTTCCGGGACGGCAAGCCGCACCAGATAAGTACCTGGAACATCGGCGTCGAGGGCGGCGATCCCAAGGAAACCCGCAACCTGTACGGCTACCACCGGCGTGGCCTGCTGACTACCGAAGCCATCGCGGTACCGGCCTGGTACATGTTCCTGGTCGGGCACGCATACGACGCCAATGGGCACGAGATCAAGCTGACGTATCCAAGCGGCCGCGTGGTCACGACCGCGGTCAACGCCCTGGGCCAGCCCACGGCGATCACCAGCGCCGGCGCGACCTACGCCAGCGGCATCGGCTACCACCCCAACGGCGCGGTCGCAGGCTTCACCTATGGCAACGGCATCGTGCATGCGATGGCGCCGAACGCGCGCCAGCTGCCGGGCACGGTGTCGTCGGTGTACGGGGCCGAGGAGTTTCTGCACGACGGCTATGCCTACGACCGGAACGCCAACGTCACTGCCATCGCCGACCTGCGCCTGGCCAAGGGCGGCGCCCGGTCGCGCACGATGACGTACGACGGACTGGACCGGCTGACGTCCGTCGCCTCGGAGATGTACGGGCCGACCGGCGCGAACTACGTCTACAACGTGCTTGACGACCTCACGCAGGTGAACGTGGGCGGCCCCACGGGCCGCAACCACCATTACTGCTACAACGCCAAGCGCCAGCTTGGTGGCATCAGGGCGGGAGGCTGCAGCGGCACGTCACTCTTCACGCTGCAGTTCGACGCGCAGGGCAACCTGCAGTCACGCGAACCCACCGGCGGCACCGCGCAAACCTACCGCTTCGACTTCGGCAACCGGCTGCGGGAAGTCGATGGTGTGGAACGCTATCGATACGACGGCCATGGCCGTCGTGTGTTGGCCATGCAGATCGATGCGGGAACAGTGTTCTCGCAGTACGGGCTGGACGGCAGGCTGCTGTACCAGAAGAGCGAGAAGACCGCGCTACAGACCGATCACGTCTTTCTTGGCGGCACCCTGGTTGCCATCCACGAGAAGCCTTCGCTCGGCGCAGGCCCGGAACCGGTGAAGTACCAGCACACCGACGCATTGGGCAGTCCGGTGGTGGTGACGCGGCAGGACCGCTCAAGGGCGGAGGAAAGCGAGTACGAACCGTATGGGCAGGTGATCAACCGGGCGTTGCGCGATGGGCCCGGATATACGGGGCACTTGGAAGACGCGGCGACCGGGCTCGTGTATATGCAGCAGCGCTATTACGATCCGATGCTGGGCGTGTTCCTATCCGCTGATCCGGTGACGGCGTATTCAAACCCGGTAGGGCAGTTCCATCGATATCGGTACGCCAGCAACAATCCATACACCCGAGTTGATCCGGATGGGCGTCGTGACATTTACATCGGTGGCGGTGGAGACAAGAACGGTTCGCAGATTGTTCAGTCGTATGCTGCAGCTCAACAACAGTTGCACCCAGACCGCGACATTCAATACTTCAGCTGGAGAGAGTCTGGAAGTATTTCGGAAGCCATGTCCAAGGGGTTGGCCGACGGCGAGCCTCTCAATGTGATTGGACACAGCTTGGGTGGTAGTCAAGCGATTAAGCACGCCAATGATTCCGGTGCGACGATAACCAACCTGGTTACGATTGATCCAGTGGGTGAGCAAGCCGGCAATGGCGTAAAACCCGCCAACACTGAGAACTGGGTGAACATCGCAGCAGATCCTGGAACCGGCGATCGCTCAGACAAGGTCGCAAGTGTTGGTCATGCGGTTTTCGGAGCGACTAACACGTCAGGAGCCACCACGTCCCAGACATCCAACGCACATCACGGTTATTTCAATACGATGATGAACGAGGCCAAAGCCACGGAGACCATCGACGCCTCTTATCAAGAAAAGCGGAACCCCTAATCATGCGACCGAATTATACAATCACAGTTTGCGCGTTCGCATTGATTTTGACCGCGTGCACACATAGCGCAGACCCGACTTCGACTAGCGCACGCATTATCGACGCGAATGTAATTGTTGAAGTTATGCTTGACCAGCGTGATGTCCAAGTGATCAAAGAACGGGAGTTATACTTTTCGATTGTTGTGGTTGAGTGTGCGGACAACTCTAAGAAGTTTCCCTTGCAGCCATTCTTGGATGGCAAGAGGATTGAGGGCGGCAATTTCCCGAGCGCGAGACCTACCACGGTCTACGGCACCATGCCTATCAATAGCTTTCAACGCTATGAGAAGCCTTGCGTCTTTCTTGAAGGTGGCGGCTACTTCTCCGGAAAAATATCGAGCCCGTTGGTTCCTATAATTCTCGCTGCGAACAATTGAAGTGATTACCGAGGACCAACTAACCGGGTCAGCTTCACGCCTTTTGCGCGCCCGCAACCAACGGCGGCGATGCTCATTGCATCCCCACAGTTGGGCTTGCGTGGGGGGGCAACGGGTGGATAGCGTCCTTGACGCTGCGACGCTGGCAGCCGAAAGTCGCTTCAAGAGCTTTGGCGAGAACGGCAGGGGTGCTTCAAGGGCAGTTGGCGGCGGCAGGCCGCATGGCGTCGGGGGTTGATCGCAGCAACAGGCGGAATCCGCGTCGGGTCAGAGTGTTCAGCGCTATTACGACCCCGAAGTTGGACTATTCTTGTCCACGGATCCCGTGTCCGCGCACTTAAATCCAGTTGGGCAGTTCCACCGATATCGGTACGCGAACAACAATCCGTACGGCTTGATCGACCCCGACGGCCGACAAGCTGTAGATGGGGATGATCAAAAGACCACGGGCTCGCACTTACGAGGAAGTGAGGTTGCGAAAGGAATGCTGTCGCATGGCGCTATGAGTGCACAGGGGGGAGTAACAAGCGTCTCCAGAAGTCAAACGGGGACCCAGCCGCAGATCCCGCTGGCAAACAACGTCATGGAACTTGCGAGCAACATCACTGAGCGCGGAGCCAGGCGCACCTCATTCTCCGCAAGTGGCGCAGGCGCAGTAGGGGTTGGTTTTGAAGCGATAGCGATCAAGACCACTCGACCGTGGCAAAGCGATCGGGTTGGAGTCTATAAAGTCATCGGACTTGGAGCATTCGTTGGTGCCAACGCAAACTTCAGGCTGTTCTCGTGGGGGGATGCAGAGGGAACAACGGATATCACTATGAAGGGTAACCCCATGGGATACGCAAAACTAAAGATCGGCGGTGGACTTGCCGTCGGAATAGTAGTCAAATTTAACGACCATGGTGGTGGGAGCTTGTACGTCTCCACAGGCGGTGGGCTCGGGGGCGAATTAATTGTACGGCCACCAGCAACGCTCGGCTGGGAGAAGGAACTTTGAATACTCTGCTGAATTTTCTGCTCGTTTTAGGCTGGCTTGGCATGCTTGTGACTGCCCCGATCTACTTCATTTCGTTGCATTCACTGCGAACATCATTTATTGAGTTCAACGATCTGCTCGCCAACAAATTGCGCACCCGGACAGGGCTTGGTTGGGCTCATGGTGCTTATCAAGCCATGCAGAACGTAAAGGGCGACGAACTCTATGGCATCAAGCTGCCAGCTGAAATTGTAGCCATGGCCACGAAGACTCGCCGCCGACTATATATATCTATGGCTTGGTTTCTTCTTACGTTGGCAGCCGGGCTCTCGTCATCTGTTTTATATGGCCAAGCCTAGCGCCGAGACGAAGCCCACTCATCGGGCGCTTCGCACCTTCTCGCCAGCAGGAATTCGAAATAGGCCAGGTCGTCTGGCGTCGTGATCTTGATGTTGTCCGCGGCGCCTTCGACCAGCAGCGGCCGCGCACTCTGGCGCTCCATGGCCATGGCTTCGTCGGTGACTTCGACGCCATCGGCAGCGGCGGCCTCCAGCGCACGACCCAGCTGCAGGCGCCGGAACAGCTGCGGCGTCAACGCGCGCCACAGGCGGTCGCGGGGCTCGGTGCGGTCAATGCCGCCATCGTCGCCCGCGCGCTTGAGCGTGTCCCGCACCGGGCTGGCGAGGATGGCGCCCACCGGATCCTCGCGGCCGCGCTCGAGCAGGGCCGCAAGGTCCAGCAGGCGCAGGTTCGGGCGGGCGGCATCGTGCACCAGCACGAAGGCATCGGGGCGCACGTCGTCGGGGAGTGCGGCGAGGCCGGCCAGCACCGATTCCGCGCGCGTGTCGCCACCGGTGCAGGCGATCACCGGACGACCACTGCCGTCGCTCCAGCCCTGCCAGCGGGTGTCGCCCTCGGTCAGCGCCACCACCGCGCCCTTGACGCCGGGGTGTGCGAACAACGCGCGCAAGCTGTGCGCGATCAGCGGCTCGCCAGCGACCTCCAGGTACTGCTTGGGCACGGCGCCGCCGAAGCGCGCGCCGCGGCCAGCGGCCGGGACCACGACCCAGGTCACTGGGCATCTCCGTCGTTGCCAGAAATAACGGTCCGGTTCATTGCGACTCTTCCTCCGCGTCCGCCGCCGGCTGCGCGTGGTCGACCACCCGATAGAACACCTCGCCGGGCTTGATCATCCCCAGTTCCGCGCGCGCGCGCTCCTCGATCGCCGCCTCGCCGGACTTGAGGTCGGCGACCTCGGCGGCGAGCGCGGCGTTGCGCTCGCGCAGGCCATCGTTCTGCCGCGCCTGCTGCTCGACCTGCGCCTGCAGCTGGGCAACCTCGTTGTTGCCGCCGCTGCCAAACCACAGGCGGTACTGCAGCCACGCCAGCAGCGCGACCAGCACCACCAGCACGATCCGCAGCGTGCGCATGGCGGTTCCGTCAGCGCTTCAGCGAGACGAAGGCGTCGCGGCCGGCAAAGCGCGCGCCCGCGCCCAACGACTCCTCGATACGCAGCAGCTGGTTGTACTTGGCCACGCGGTCGCTGCGGCACAGCGAGCCGGTCTTGATCTGGGTGGCCGTGGTCGCCACCGCGATGTCGGCGATGGTGGTGTCCTCGGTCTCGCCGGAGCGGTGCGAGATGACGGCGGCGTAACCGGCGGCGTCGGCCATGGTGATGGCCTCCAGCGTTTCGGTCAGGGTGCCGATCTGGTTGACCTTGATCAGGATCGCATTCGCGGTGCCGGTGTCGATGCCCTCGCGGAAGATCGAGGGGTTGGTCACGAACAGGTCGTCGCCGACAAGCTGCACGCGGTTGCCCAGGCGCTGCGTGAGCAGCTTCCAGCCGTCCCAGTCGGCCTCGGCCATGCCGTCCTCGATGGTGACGATCGGGTACTGGTCGCTCCACGAGGCCAGGAAGTCGGTGAACTGCTCCGCCGACAGGCGCTTGCCCTCGCCTACCAGGTGGTACTTCCCGTTGTCGTAGAACTCGCTCGAAGCCACGTCCAGGCCCAGCAGCACGTCGTCGCCGGCGCGGTAGCCGGCCTTGCCGATGGCTTCGAGGATGGTGTCGAGCGCCTCCACGTTGCTGCGCAGGTCGGGGGCGAAGCCGCCCTCGTCGCCGACCGCCGTGCTCAGGCCATGGCCCTTCAGCACCGACTTCAGCGCGTGGAAGATCTCGGTGCCCGCGCGCAGGCTCTCGGAGAAGGAGTCGAAGCCTACGGGCAGCACCATGAATTCCTGCAGGTCGACGTTGTTGTCGGCATGCGCGCCGCCGTTGATGATGTTCATCATCGGCACCGGCAGCACGGGCGCGCGGTCGCCCGCGAGCAGCTGCCACAGCGGGATCCGACGCGAGGCCGCCACCGCGTGCGCCGCCGCCATCGAAACACCCAGCAGCGCATTCGCGCCCAGCCGGCCCTTGTTGTCGGTGCCGTCCAGATCGATCAGCCGCTTGTCGAGGCCCGCCTGGTCGGCGGCATCGAAGCCCTTCAGCGCATCCGCGATCGCGCCGTTGACGTTGGCCACCGCCTGCGTGACGCCCTTGCCGAGGTAGCGCGTCTTGTCGCCGTCGCGCAGCTCCACCGCCTCGCGCGTACCGGTCGATGCGCCCGAGGGCACCATCGCGCGGCCGAATCCGCCATCGGCGAGGGTCACCTCGGCTTCCAGCGTGGGATTTCCACGGCTGTCGAGGATTTCACGGGCATGGATCTTGGCGATATTGGTCATGGGCTCGCTTTGTCGCTTTATGTGGGATTACGGGAAGAGCATTTTTTGCCACGGATTTACGCGGATAAGGCGGATTTACACGGATAGAGCAAACATCTTGCGAATGTAGGAGCAGCTATAGCTGCGTTCCCGAGCTGGGGTCCATGTGCGGTCGCAGCTATAGCTGCTCCTACAGCAAGGAAGATTCAGTTCTTGATCTATCCGTGTAAATCCGCCCTTATCCGCGTAAATCCGTGGCAAAGCTTCTAGATCTGACTTTCCAGGAAGCCGCCACGCTTGGTGACCGCATCCAGTTCGAGCATCGTTTCCAGCAGGGCGCGCATCTTGTCCAGCGGCCAGGCGTTGGGTCCGTCGCTCAGCGCCTTGGCGGGATCGGGGTGGGTTTCCATGAAGACGCCGGCGACGCCGACGGCGATCGCGGCACGTGCGAGCACCGGCACGAACTCACGCTGGCCGCCGCTGGAGGTGCCCTGCCCGCCCGGGAGCTGCACGGAATGGGTGGCGTCAAACACGACGGGGCAACCGGTGTCGCGCATCACCGCAAGCGAGCGCATGTCGCTGACCAGGTTGTTGTAGCCGAAGCTGGCGCCGCGCTCGCAGACCATGATCTGGTCGTTGCCGGTCGACTTGGCCTTCTCGACCACGGGCTTCATGTCCCAGGGCGACAGGAACTGGCCCTTCTTGATGTTCACCGGCTTGCCGGCGGCGCAGACCTTCTTGATGAAATCGGTCTGGCGCACCAGGAAGGCCGGCGTCTGCAGCACATCCACCACGCTCGCCACTTCGTCCATCGGCGTGTACTCGTGGACGTCGGTGAGCACCGGCACGCCGATCTGCCGCTTCACCTCGGCCAGCACGCGAAGGCCTTCCTCCATGCCGGGACCGCGGAAGGCCGTGCCCGAGGTGCGGTTGGCCTTGTCGAAGCTCGACTTGAAGATGAAGTTGATGCCGAGCGCTGAAGTGATCTCCTTGAGCCGACCCGCGACATCAAGCTGCAGCTGCTCGCTCTCGATGACGCAGGGGCCGGCGATCAGGAAGAACGGCTGGTCGAGGCCAACTTCGAATCCACAGAGGTTCATTGACAAGCCTTTTTTTGCCACGGATTTACGCGGATAAACGCGGATAGAGCAAAAGCCATGATTTTGTAGGAGCAGCTATAGCTGCGATAGCTACTGTCACCGACCCACGACCTAGCTCCCGGGTCGCAGCTATAGCTGCTCCTACGGGTTTTCGCTTGATCCGCGTTTATCCGCGTCAATCCGTGGCCAAAAACGCTCATGCCGTTGCTTCTTTCAGAAGCTTCCCGCCAGCCCTGCGCTCGCGCGCGGCGCGGACGAAGCCGATGAAGAGGGGGTGGCCGCCGCGCGGGGTCGACAGGAACTCGGGGTGCGCCTGGCAGGCGATGAACCAGGGGTGGTCGGCCAGCTCCACCATTTCGACCAGCAGGTCGTCCATGGACTTGGCACTGATCACCAGGCCCGCGTCTTCCAGCTGGGTGCGGTAGCGGTTGTTGAACTCGTAGCGGTGGCGGTGGCGCTCGGCCACCACGTCCTTGCCGTAGAGCGCGCGCGCCTTGGTGCCCGGCTTCAGGCGCTGCTCCTGCAGGCCCAGGCGCATGGTGCCGCCGAGGTCGCTCTCTTCGCTGCGGCGCTGCACTTCGCCGGCCTGGGTGCGCCATTCCGTGATCAGGCCGATCACGGGGTGCGGGGTCTTGCGGTCGTTCTCGGTGCTGTTCGCGCCCTTGAGCCCGGCCATGTTGCGGGCCACGTCGACCACGGCGGCCTGCATGCCGTAGCAGATGCCGAAGTACGGCAGCCCGGTCTCGCGCGCATGCTGCGAGGTCAGCACCTTGCCCTCGAAGCCGCGGTCGCCGAAACCGCCCGGCACCAGCACGCCGTCGGCGCCGGCCAGCACGGCCACCGCGCCGTCGCGCTCGATGTCCTGCGACTCCACCCACTTCAGGTTCACGCGGGTGCGCTGGCGGATGCCGCCGTGGCGCAGGGCCTCGGCCACCGACTTGTAGGCGTCCTTGTGGTCGACGTACTTGCCGACCACCGCGATGTTCACCTCGTCGATCGGATGCTCGGTGGCATCGACCACGGCTTCCCACTCGGACAGGTCCGCCACCGCCGTGGCCTTGCCTTCCAGGCGCAGGCGCTCGAGCACGATCGCGTCCAGGCCCTGCAGGTGCTGCCACATCGGGATCTTGTATATGTTGTCGAGGTCCACCACCGAGATCACGGCCTTCTCGGAGACGTTGGTGAACAGGGCGATCTTGCGGCGCTCGCTGTCGGGCAGCGGCTGCTCGCTGCGGCACAGCAGCACGTCGGGCTGGATGCCGATCGAGCGCAGCTCCTTCACCGAGTGCTGGGTGGGCTTGGTCTTGAGCTCGCCGGCCGCGGCGATGTACGGCACCAGGGTCAGGTGCAGGAACAGGGCCTTGTCCGGGCCGCGCTCGGTGCGGATCTGGCGGATCGCCTCGAGGAACGGCAGCGACTCGATGTCGCCCACGGTGCCGCCGATCTCCACCAGGGCGACGTCGAAGCCCTGGGTGGCGGTGTCGATGCAGCGCTTGATCTCGTCGGTGATGTGCGGGATCACCTGCACGGTGGCGCCCAGATAGTCGCCGCGGCGCTCCTTGCGGATCACGCTCTCGTAGATCTTGCCGGTGGTGATCGAGTTCTTGCCCGACAGGCGCACGTTGACGAAGCGCTCGTAGTGGCCCAGGTCGAGGTCGGTTTCGGCGCCGTCGTCGGTCACGTAGACCTCGCCGTGCTGGAACGGGCTCATGGTGCCGGGGTCGACGTTGATGTAGGGGTCGAGCTTCATCATCGTCACCCGCAGGCCGCGGGCTTCGAGGACGGCCGCCAGCGACGCCGCGGAAATGCCCTTGCCCAGCGAGGACACCACGCCGCCGGTGACGAAAATAAGGGGAGTCATGGTCATGCTGCCGCAGGAAAGCCATAGTCTAGCGGCTGGAGGTGACATGGGCGACCTTGACAGGGCTCCGGGTGGGGGGGGGGGGGGGGGGGGGGGGGGGGGGGGGGGGGGGGGGGGGGGGGGGGGGGGGGGGGGGGGGGGGGGGGGGGGGGGG